>NZ_JBXAPW010000009.1:0-179023 GCF_058806635.1 Sediminibacterium sp. GW821-FHT12F12
CACTGGATAAATTATTTAAATGGAAGAAAACTGGCTCAGATCAAACATGCTCTGAGTTTTCAATAGCACAACACGTTCAAATTTAATAAATCTCCAAAACCGTATCAAAACGGTTTCAGACCGTTTTAAAACCGTATTAAACAGGTTACCCCGTCCATCCTTTTCAGCTTTGTGGTACAAAATCGCAAAGCACCATGAAAACACAAAACTCAGTTCAGTTAATCGGCTACCTCGGACAGGATCCGGTCCTGCGCACCGCTGTAAACGGCTCCAAACTGGCGCGTTTTACCATAGCCACCGACTACTTCCGCCGCCGTAAGGACGGTAGCATCATAAAAAAAGTTACCTGGCACCAAATTCTTGCCTGGGATTTCCTGGCGGAAAAAGTTCCGGGCAATTTCATCCGTGGAAGCCATGTCCTTGTCAAAGGCGAGATCCGCCACCGCAGCTTTAAAAACAAAGCGGGCGAGATCAAATCCATCACCGAAGTGCGAGCCTCTGAACTCCTGAACCTCGACCGTTGATTCCTCCACGATAAAACCTTGAAAGCCATGCCAGCCAAGCGAAATATTATGCCATACCGGGGCGTGAAAAAACTGTCCGGTTGGGGATGCAGGTTTGATTCCCTCACCGAACTCAAATACGCCATGAGCATTATGGAGGATTACTATTTCCTCCGCTCACCCGTGTCCATTTATTATCATCCCGGAACAAAAATCACCCTTGACAAAATCCGAAGATGCCACCTGCGGTATACGCCCGATTTCCTGGTGCGCAACAAGCAGACTTTCGAAGCGCATTTGATCGAGATCAAACCGCGTGTTTTTCAAAACCATCCGCAGCTCGACTTACGAAAAGCGGTTGCAGAGAATTACATCGCCCGTAAAAACCTCGACTGGAAATACAAAATTGTTTTCGATGATGAGATCATTCTGGACGAACAGCAACTACATGACTTCGAATGCGCAGCTTCCTTAAATACCGTTGCAGAAGTAACGCAATGGTTCAATGAATACTGCCGCCGCATAGGTCATGCTTTTCCGGATAATTTATTAACCGATCTCATCATCAGTGGCCGGCGTCCGCAGAACCCAAAATGGAAACAGATGCGTTTACTATAAATTTTTAACACCATGTTCAACCACTACCAATATAAATCCCAAACCGTTTTTTACAACGGAAATATCCTCGACTCATTGCTGGAGTTCCGCTTTGTATTGATGATCGAAGAAACACATGCCTGGCTGCGGAACGGTTTTGAAATGTATTACAATCTTGATAAGCTAACACCCGGCATGAAAGAGGACCTGCTTTGTTATCGCCCTGATTTTTTTAACCGCAATTGGCAGACCGGCAAAGCCGAATTGATAGAACTAAAACCTTTAGGTTTCATCGACGATCACAAGAAACGTAAGATCCGCATAACCTCCTGCTTTATCAATGAATTTCAATACGACTGGACCTACCGTTATATGAGCGATGCGGACATTCAACTTTCGAAGACACAGCAGCGCAAATACCGAACGGTTCTTCGCGAACAAAACACTTGGCAGCACAAACCCTGCAGCAGCTTGTTACAGAATACTTCCTCTCTCGATGATACGGACTACAGGCGGTTTGTAATGAGTGGGTTGTTACCGGCCACTGTACATCCATCAGTCTTCGTTGCGTCGCACTCTTGTACTTCCTATTCCCTGTTACCGGCTACCCATTAAATACGATCACAGCCGGATGCTTATCAACCCCTCCGTTTCACTTGCGCGAGGGGATTGATAAGCCCCCTCGCGCCCATCATTCACTATAAAATATTTGAATGAGCAACATCATCGAGCACACAAAAACATTTTCACAATATCCAAACGGGCGCTTATACAGGCGTCAATTCTTTCCACAGCAAAAACGGCTGGTGAATCGGCGGTTTCTTATCAACCCCCGCTGTTTCACTGTGCGCGGGGATTGATAAGAAAACCCCGATTGCAAATTATTAAACAAAAAAAACAAATGTTATGGAATTCACAGGAAGGATCACTGCAGACGCAAAAGTAAACACAGTAAAAGGAGACAAAGAAGTTGTCAACTTTTCAGTAGCCATCAATGATCGCTACCGCCCGAAAGGATCAACGGAAACAAAAGAGTTTGTTACCTACATCAACGTAGCATGGTGGATGGGAACAGGCATCACAAAGATCTTACGCAAAGGAGCCATCGTAACGGTTTCCGGTCGCGTGTACGCCAATGCCTACAATGATTTGCAAGGAAATGCAAAGGCAAGCATCAACTGCCACGCCAGCGAAATCAAACTCGTTCACTCGAAAAAAATGGAAGCCGCATCTACAGCTACTGCCGCAGAGATTACCGAACCGGTAGAAGACCTGCCGTTCTGATTTGCTTACACAACATTATTCATTTAAAAAATTACGACTATGGCACATCAACTCCATTTCAACGATGCCACCGGCAAACACAGTTTCTTCTCCGTAAAGGAAAAAGCATGGCACGGACTGGGAACAATCGTAGATCAGTATCCGAGCAGCAGGGAAGCGCTGCAATTTGCCGGGCTTGATTACACAGTAGAGAAGCGGGCGATTTTCACTTACGATAATGAGAACCAGAACGCTGACGATGAAACCGGTATCAAAATTCCTGAAATACAGGTTCCGGATTATTTCGCAACGATCCGCACGGATAACGAAACAGTCCTCGGTGTAGTCGGCAAGGATTATGAAATCGTGCAGAATGTAGACGCATTCTCCTTCTTCGATTCGATCGTCGATGGTGAAGGTATCATGTATGAAACTGCTGGAGCGCTGGGTAAAGGAGAGCGCATTTTTATTACGGCAAAACTGCCCGGCTATATCCGCGTTGGAAACGATGATTGCCTGGAGAAATATTTATTTCTCACAACATCTCACGATGGCTTCGGTAGCATCATGGCAGCATTTACACCGATCCGCATTTGTTGTAATAATACGCTCAATGCCGCATTGCGCAATAATACCGGTGCGATCAAGATCAGGCATACAGCTAATGCCAAAGAGCGCTTGGAACAGGCGCATAAACTGATGGGCATCAGCAACAGGTTGTCTGCGGAAATGGAAGAGATCTTCAACCAATGGACTAAAGTGACGGTATCAGATAAACAGATAAAAAGTTTGATACAGCAAACACTTGTACCAAATAAAGAAGCACTCGCTGCATTGCAGGCTGGTAAAAACGATGAGTGTTCCACCTATTACCAGAATATGTGTGACAGCGCTTTTACATACGCGATGGTCAATGACACACAACAACTGGAAACCACGCGCGGAACACTCTTTGGGGCCTACAACGGCATCACCGGTTATTTCCAGAATGTCCGCAAATACAAGGACGATACCGCCAAAATGAAATCAGTATTGTACGGAGGCTTGGCGCAGCAACGCGGACAGGTGGCATTCGATCTCTGCAACAGTTTCGCTAAAGGTGAACTAATCCTCAATTGATCACAAGGGCGGCGATCAACATCGCCGTCCTTAAATATCTTTTTATGCACATCATAGATAGCAACGGTAAAAAAATAACGATTACGAACCTGCACGCAGCCATCGATCAGGCAAATGTATTTGTCGGCTATTTCGAAACGGACGAAAGGTTCCGTGATTTCGAAGAGGTTCAGAAATCCTATTGGATTGACATTCTCGAAAAGCTACAGGAGTTGGCAAAACTCAATTAACCAATTGTTCAATTCTAAAAAGAATAACGATGAAACACGACTATGAAGAAAGAAAACGCAAACGTATAGAAAACGCAAAAAAACAGGCGGATAAAAATGAAAAGTTATCAGGCGAACTTTTCGATAAAGCAAAACAAATGGCATCCATGATTCCATTTGGACAACCGATTATGGTAGGCCATCACAGCGAAAGTTCAGATCGCAATTACCGGAGCAAAATTCACAACACGTTCGGTAAAGCATTTGAGGCGGAAGACAAAGCAAAGTATTACCAGGAAAAAGCGGAAACCATTGAGTCCAATGATGCGATCTCGTCCGATGATCCCGACGCGATTAAAAAATTGAAAGAAAAGCTGGCAAGTCTTGAAAAAAATCAATTGTTCATGAAAGCTGCCAACCAGTGCCTTCGTAAAAAAGATAAAGCAGCATTTCTGGCACTTGATATGGGTACTGAAACCATGTGGGAGGAATTGCACCAGCCGAACGATTTCGGTTTCGCGCACTACAAATTTTCGAACAATTCAGCAGAGATCAGGCGGGTAAAGGATCGCATTACGCACCTCGAAAAACTTCAGGCGCTTGAAACCAAAGATATCCGCATCGGAGATGCCCGTATCGTCATTAATGTGGAGGCCAACCGGGTGCAGATATTATTCGATGCAATTCCCGCAGAAGAGATGCGAAAAAAACTCAAATCAAATGGCTTCCGTTGGTCGCCTTCACAAGGCGCATGGCAGCGCCACATCACCAACAATGCCATCTATATCGCAAAGCAATTACTGACTCCTCCAACTGACCAACAAATTATAAACCAATAAACCTCGTTGTATGCAAACCAATTTCTTTTCTACACTCGCATCACTGAACCTTGACGGTAATTTTCGCCTGAACATTCAACGTCAACCGGATAATAAAATGCTTGTCTCTGTCTTACTTGTACATGATGATATCAAAGACAAGTCTGTTAAGCAGATACCAGCCCTTGTACTCGCTGGTTTTACCGATGATCTGGACAAGGGATTTTTCGATTCTATTGGGCAACCTGTGCAAAAACAGAACACACTCCTTTGCAACCTGTCCGCCCACGAAAAAGCACTGGACAAAACGAAGAAGGATAATGAAACAAGGAATAACGTCACCTCGACTGGTTCAAGTGGCAAACGTAGAAAATTTGATGAACAGATGAAGAAAGTGACTGAACTGGAAAAACAACAAAAATATGGTCAGGCTATCGCACAGTTACCAAAAGAAAAAGAGTATCCTGAATACGCTGCTGAAATCGCCAAAAAGACGCAGGAGCTGAAAGGAAAACACGGGTCACTTTCCCTCTTTGGCGCTGACGAGGAGGTAAATCCGGAACATGACGCAAGCCAGGAAGAAAACAATGAGGACAGCGATGAAGACAATGACAAAGAGGATCAGGATGAGGAGGATGCCGGTGAGAATGAAGAAGAAGAAGAAGAAGAAGAGGACAACAACTAATCATTAAAATTTTAAAATGAAACGTTATGTTATTAGCAACACAACTGCCACGAATATTCAGGTTTGATAACAAAGGTAACGAAGTTGAATTGCCGGATCCCGAACCAAATTTTACACCGGAATCGGTTTTAAACTTTTTCTCCGGAGCATATCCCATTCTCACTACTGCTAAAATTGAAGGGCCTGAAATCGCCAATGATCGTATAGAATACAAATTTGTAACCACGCTTGGCACAAAAGGATAAAGATGAAAAAACGAAAACAAAGAACATTGATTAAGGAAAAACAAAAAGAGCTATGGAAACAATACAGACAGATCGCAGACTGGGCAGAAAGACTGGATTACTTAGGCGACGCCGCAACCATAAGAAAAACAAAACAGCAAAGCCTGCCGCCATCGATGCTTCCTATGCTTTTTTAAAACAGGAGTTTACTCCGGTAACACACCTTGCACTAAACAACAAAGTGACAATTGCTGCAATCGAAACGTCTTACTATGCGAGCCTCGATCATTTGTCAAAACTTTATCACTTCAGGCCAAGACGATTCCTGAATCTGCCATATCCTTCTAACATCGCCAATTCTTTTGAACATGCCAAACAACGACTGGCAAAAAAAGACCGCTTACTTGAATTGGTGATCGTTTCCAAAATTGATGGATCAGTATGCCTCGCCACTGCCCGTGAATACGACACGAACTTAACACTACTGATGATGCCGATGGACGCACTCGGCCGCTTACATCATGCCAGGAATTTTCAGTCTTTCAGATTGCTGTTATCGTGTTACGCTTACCTGTACCAAAAAACAGGCATGGAACTGTGTGATCAGGGGAGTTATGTTTTTGGTTGCTATGAAACCAACCAGGAGTGGATCGAGAATGAAGAATCATTCATGGAAGAGGAAGAATACAAGGGATATTACCTGCTCTATGCCTACATGAAACGTTGTTTAAAAATCCTTAACCGGGAGGTTGAAAAACCGATTCATCTTGATCAGTTTTCGCAGCGCATTCTATCCTTTGAACCGGTCAATGAATTTGATAGACGACTTCTCAGCTCTGCTCAAACGCTGTTTGATTTGTACACGAAATATCCTGACCGTTCATTTACAGATAATAGCAGCGGAAAATTTCTACACTCAGAGATCGAAGAAATGGGTTACCTGTACCAGTATTTTACTTTCTGCTGGTCCACTGAAGGCATCCTGATCGACCAGTATACAGAATATGTGAACTCGGACCTTCAGGAGCGCGAAGCATTGGATCAACCAATGGCGTTGCAATTATTTGACACGGAGCAGGAAAAACAAATACATGATTTTTCATTTGAAGAAGCATTACAGGATGCGATCGGTTCTCTCGCAGAAATCTTAAATCAATTGACATGAAAAATATTTCAACGCGTTTTACAAAGGAATATCTTCCTTTTAAATCAATCGTCATCTACCAGTCGTCAGGGCGAAATAAAGAAAGCTTCGTCGAAGCCTATGATTTTTCACCTGAGAACAGGATGATTAATGCACATCCATTGAGCCTTCGGGAAAGCCAGAAACTGGGCAAGATACTTTCCTCCGGTCTCGAAAAACAAACTCATTGTTTCGAACCACTGGGAGTCCTGCCAGCTAATATACTTTATGTACGTTCAAAAGGAGACGGCATGGTAGTATGGTACACGCAGTCGGGTAAACGTGAACTGCTTTTCCGTAAGTCACTTGGGATTGCTTCCCAGGCCTATCATTTGCCCGCACTACTTTGGAAAGCAACAAAGGATCACCTGTATGTCTTTGCGTTGAAATCAAATAAACGTCCGACTGATAAAACACATCTTTTCAAAGCTCCTTTTTTCAATATTCATGAAACAGGTCAGGTATGCATGGGAACAGTAGACATTGCCTTAGAAGAGGTAGATAATTTACAGTCGCTGATTAATACTTGGGAAAACTATTTTTTCAACAGTCACTTCTCGCACCTGATCGGCGAGGTTTCACCCGTCAAAGGCAATATCATTCAACTCTACCATACGCTTAGCAAACCCGGAGCAATCTTTCCTGTCAATGAACTTCTTCCATTTAACGAAACCGTAAAAAATACCATCAATGAAAACCAATAAACACTCAGTCCATTTTACGGCTAAATACCTGCTCGCACCAACCAATCCGGTATCAGTAACGCTGATAGGTGTAGGCGGAACGGGAAGCAAAGTATTGACCGAATTGGGCCGGATCAATTATTCGCTCAATGAACTGGGCCATCCTGGCCTTTTTGTAAAGGTCTACGACGATGATATCATTACCAACGCGAACCGGGGCAGGCAGAATTTTGCGCAGTCGGAAGTCGGCTTGCCGAAGGCCGTTGCGCTGATCAACAGGATCAACCGTTTTTATGGTACAAACTGGAAAGCTTTCCAGCACAAAGTTTCAGCGAACGATCACCATAATTGGGGTAACATTATCATTACCTGCGTCGATACAGCAAAGGCGCGTTTTGAGATCGCTGCAATGCTTTCCAAATGCAAAAATTACAACCATCGAGATCGCTCTTTGTACTGGATGGATTTTGGGAACAGCCGGTTCACTGGTCAGGTTGTTCTCGCCAGCGTTTCAAAAATTGAACAGCCAAAATCCAGGAAGTTCAAAACGGTTTGCAACCTGCCATTTATTACGGATGAATACCGGGATTTACTCATCGAAGCAGACGACAGCAATGAACCCAGTTGTTCGCTGGCGGAAGCATTAAACAGGCAGGACCTTTTTATCAATAGCAGCCTGGCTTCCATCGGCGGATCTTTATTGTGGTCTTTGTTCCGCGAAGGAATGGCATCTTACCGAGGCTTTTTCCTGAACCTGAAAACCTTTTCAACCAATCCTATACCAATTGTATAACCATAAAATAAAGCCATGAAAAATCTCGTATTCATGCTCATGGAAATCGATCCAAATGATCCGCCCGATGATGGTCCGTTTTATGTCATTAAAAGGTTCCACGAACCTGCTTTTGTTCTGGACGAAAACGGTGATCTGAAATCATTTGACACCTACCTTGAAGCAGCTGCCGAAGCAGCCGATTGCCAGGATGGTTATGTGCTCTCATTTTAGCAATTTTCTCCGCTTAGACTTATCTCCAATCCGCGTTAATTTTTATCCCACCTGCCCGAAATTCAGGCAGCTTGCTCCACATCTTTTTATCTTCAATAATTTTATAGTATCAATTCCAGTGAGCTTTAAAAAAGCTGCCTGAACCTCGTTCATCTCAGCCGTCTTGGCGCCGGCTGCAAGATGTACAAACGTTACACGTTTGGGTTCATCGGCACTCACTCGGAACTCGTTCGTGCTTGAAGAAAAATAAAATATGTGAAGATGGATAAGACGAGAAAAGTGCGCGACCGATGGGTCAACGTGCGCATGAACCAGGAAGAATTCGATAAACTCGAAACAAACCGCAAAAAAACAACAGAGCGAAACAACAGCGACTACATCCGCAAAATTGCTTTCGATCAACCCGTAAAAATTCTCACGCGTGATGCATCGCAGGATGCTCTCACCAACGAGATCATCCGCCTGCGCAAAGAACTCAATGCCGTCGGTCAGAATTTTAACCAGGCCGTACGAAAACTGCACACCTTAAAAATGATCCCGGAGTTCCGCAGTTGGATCAATGAATACGAAGGCACACGCAAACAGATCACACTAACTGCCGAGATCATCTGCACAACGATTCCAAAAAACAACGCCTGATGGTCGCACGCATCACCACACCTGCGAGTATGCAGGAAACGCTCAATTACAACGAACACAAAGTGAAACGTGGCCTGGCGATATGTATTGCAGAAAACCATTTTCCACGCGCTGTCAACCAATTAAATTTTTATGATAAACTTTATTGGCTGCAGGAGCGAAACGATCTCAACAACAGGGCAACTACCAAAACACTGCACGTCTCGCTGAATTTTGATCCCTCGGAAACACTCTCCAATGAACGTTTGACAGAGATCGCAAACGACTATATGCAGCGCATGGGTTTTGCAAATCAGCCTTATCTCGTTTACAGGCACGATGATGCAGGTCACCCGCACGTCCATATTCTTGCCACGCTGATCCACGAAGACGGTTCTCGAATTGACACGCACAACATCGCCCGCGATCGTTCCGAACCTGCCCGCAAAGCGATCGAAGAAAAATACAATCTCGTGCGCGCAGAAAATAAAAAAATACTGAATGAAGTTTCTCACACTCCATTGATGAAAGCAGTGTATGGAAAGAACGACACCAAGCGCACGATCTCAAATGTACTGAAGCAGGTAGTGAACGTTTACAATTATACATCGCTTGCCGAACTCAATGCCGTGCTGAAAGGTTTCGGTGTGGTGGCCGACCGCGGCAACAAGGACAGTTTTACTTATCGCAAAGGCGGCCTGTTGTTCCGCCTGCTCGACCGGGACGGAGCGCCCGCCGGGGTTCCCATCAAAGCGAGCACCATCGCCGGGAAACCAACACTTAGCCACCTGGAAAAACGATTCGAAGAAAACAAATCGGATCGCGAACTACCGCGTTTATCGTTGCAGGTGACACTCGACAAAATACTGAACACGCATCCACCCACACTCAATGCCTTGATCGCTGCACTCGAACGAGAAAACATTACCACGGTACTTCGTCAAAACGCAGAGGGCCGTATCTACGGTATCACTTTTGTCGACCATCGCAACCGTAGCGTATTCAATGGCTCCGAAATCGGAAAATCGTACAGCATTGCAGGATTGTACAAACAGTTATCCGAACACTCAAAGGATCTGCACATCGTAGCGAACGAACAGCATTTATCAAACCATCCTTCTTTACTGGAACAAATGCTCTTACCCGAAAACGAACTCACTAACACGCCGAAAGAACTATTGAACAAACGAAAGAAAAAGAAACGAAAACTATAACCTAAAAATCAATCATTATGTCAACTGGAGAAAACGAACAGGACTTACGCAAGATATTGGACATGACCAGGTGGCTCAGCATTGCTGTATTGCTGCTGAATTTTTATTACTTCTGTTATGGTGCATTCGTGCACTGGGGTCTCTATTCAGAATTTTCTGATAACCTGCTGCTCGGCGTTGCACGGACAGGATTGTTTGCTGACCTTCAAAATGCAAAGATCATCTCGCTGATTTTACTCATTGTTTCTTTATTAGGTGCGCAGGGAAAGAAAGATGAAGACAGTAACATTAAAATACTCTTGGCATTGATAGCTTCCGGGCTGCTGATTTATTTCTTAAGCAGTTTCATTTTAAAAATCAATGGGCAAAAAACAACCATCGGTTGTGCATACATGCTCACCACTACTCTGGGCTATTTTCTTTTTATGGCAGGTGGAACACGCGCATCCCGGCTGATTCAGCAACAGTTAAAAAAAGATGTATTCAACGAGATCAACGAAACCTTCCCGCAGGAAGAACGATTGCTGACCAATGAATTCTCGATCAACTTTTCAGGAAGCTACCGTTTGCAACATGCAGTACGCAAAAGTCGCGTTAACATCATTAACCCTTTTCGCGGCCTGCTCGTTACAGGAAGTCCGGGTGCAGGTAAGAGCTGGTTCGTGATCCTGCCACTGATCAAACAACAGATCCAAAAAGGATTCGGTATGTTCATTTATGATTTTAAGTACGATGATCTTTCCAGGGCTGCTTACAACTGGTTGCAGCAAAACCAATCGGCGTATGTAAACCCACCAACTTTTTATGCCATCAATTTCGATAACCTGCTTTGCTCACACCGCTGCAACCCGCTTGACCCCGAATCCATGTACGACATTACCGATGCAACAGAATCCGCACGAACGATACTCTTGGGACTGAATCGTGAATGGATCAAAAAGCAGGGAGACTTCTTTGTAGAATCACCTATCAATTTTGTTACGGCTGTGATCTGGTTCCTGCGCAAATTTGAAGATGGCAGGTATTGTACGCTGCCTCACGTGATCGAACTCATGCAGGCGCAGTACGATGATCTCTTTCCTGTGCTCAATACCATTCCCGAAATTGAAGTGCTGGTGAACCCTTTTATTACCGCCTTCCAGAACGATGCGATGGAACAACTCGAAGGCCAGATCGCAAGTGCCAAAATTGGAATGGCGCGTCTTGCATCACCTCAGATGTACTGGGTTCTATCAGGCAATGATTTTACGCTCGACATAAATGACCCTTTCAAGCCGAAAGTAATTTGTGTCGGAAACAATCCTGAAAAACTTTCGACCTATGGCGCAGTATTGTCGCTGTATATTTCAAGGTTGATTAAGATCGTAAACAAAAAAGGAAAACAGAAATGCTCGCTGGTCTTTGACGAGTTTCCAACTATCTTCTTTAACAATATGGATGGACTCATTGCAACAGCGCGAAGCAATAAGGTAGCAACAACACTGGCCATGCAGGACTTCAGCCAGCTTCGCAAAGATTACGGGAAGGAACAGGCAGATGTGATCACCAATATCTGCGGGAACATCATTAGTGGGCAAGTGACGGGTGATACCGCCAAAATGTTATCGGAACGTTTCGGAAAGATCGTACAGCAAAAGGAAAGTATGTCCATCAATCGCACTGACACTTCGACAAGTAAATCGTGGCAGTTAGAACATGCCATGCCTGCTTCAAAAATTGCAGCACTTTCCTCAGGCGAATTTGTAGGTATGGTGGCAGATGACCCGAATGAAAAAATAAAACTGAAAATGTTTCATGCAGAATTTGTTCAGGATACCGATTTGATCAATGCAGAGATGAAAGAGTTTAAGCCTATTCCAAAAGTGTATGATTTGTCTAACCAAGATGTGCTCGATAATTATTTCCAGATCAAGCTAGACATCAAGAACCTGGTGGAAAATGAAGTGGACCGATTGATAGCGGAAAGAGATGCACAAAGAATGATGCAATAGATCGCTGGAGGATGTATTTTTCCTTGTCAAACACCCTAGGGGGTTTTTACGGGTGGTTGCCAAGGAAAAAACAAGGGGGCAGGATCGTATAAAGGGACGTTGGCGGTGCAGCCTGTTGAAAGTGCGGTTGTCTGCTCCGGGTTGGTTAAACGGAATACGCATAGTTGATGGATAATTTGTAAATTGAATTCAGTGAATCAGCCATTGTACATACCACCGACACGTAAAGCAGTATTGATCGGCTCGCCCGGTCGTGGTGAGGACAGGCTGCATGGGGTTGAAAATGATATTGAGAACTACTACCAGTTCCTGCTTTCTCCCCGTGGTGGTGCATGGCGCGAGCCAGAAATAATTGTGTTGGCGGATCCAACAATGGATGAAGTCCTGAATGCAATTCATAGTAGTTACGCAGATTATCAATTCGTTTATTTTTCAGGGCATGGCAACCAGGATATTTACGGTAACAATTTCATTTGTTTGGACGGAAATGATTTGCAAGATGATTACCTCTTTAATGCAGCAGGTCCAAGACAATTTTTATTGCTGGATTCCTGTCGTAAATATTACCATACCATCAGTGGCTTCCCGAAAGAAATGGAGCGGTGGAAACATGCGGATGGTTACTCAGCTGCGCGTGAAATGTTTGATCGTTACATCCTGAACTCGCCTCCGGGTAAAATGAAAATGTATGCAGCTTCTCCGGGACAAGTTGCGATTGATAACCGTGACGGACATGGTGGTGAATTTACACTTGCACTATTGAAAAGCATTTACAACGTCAATATAGACAGTGGCTACCACGCCATTTTTCCTGGCGCAGCTTTGAATGATGCAAAAAGAATTTTACAGTCGGAAAGGCTCAAACAAATTCCAGAGCTGGTGAATATTGAGGGAGATTTACAGATTCCATTAGGTATTGCTTCACCTCAATTCATTTCGAAGGAGTTGGTGGAGCAACGCAGGCATCAAATGAACATTAGACAGCAGTTCGAACGATCCCGTAAACGTCAATCGAATCAAACTGCTGCAGGTTTTATCATCGCAGGACTCCTTATTTGGGGCTTGTCGAAATAATAGTCTTATAACAAATTAGATAACGTGTTTTGATCGGGCAATATTCCCTTTAATTGGTCAGGCATTTTCTTCGAGGTACTGAACGTTGCTGCACCCATTCCTTTTTCTACGTTCCTGAAAGCATATTCAACTACCGTATTGTTTTTTTCTTTGCAAAGTATCACGCCGATACTTGGATTTTCGTGTGGCTTCTTTTCTTTTTCATCCAGTACATTTAGATAGAAATTCATCTGCCCTGCATGTTCGGGTCTGAATCTTCCTGTCTTGAGTTCAAATACAACCAGTGCGTTTAAGACACGATTGAAAAACAACAGGTCAATAAAAAATTCTTCACCAGCCAGTTCCAGCCTGTACTGATTACCAATAAAACAAAAACCTTTTCCCAGTGCCATGATCGTATCACGGATCTGCGAAACCAGTTTGCCTTCAAATACCCGCTCGGTATCTGATTCTTCCATCTGGATAAAATCAAACAGGTAATTATCCTGGAAAACATCGAGCGCGTTCAATTTGGAATTGCCCTCTAAAGATTGGTTGAAATTGTTGGGTAATTGTCCGCGCTGTTGAAATAAACTGGCTGCTATATGATGTTCAAGATCCCGTTTTGACCATCCGTTAGTTGCTGCATTTTGTATATAAAACCAGCGTTCTTCACTGGATTTTGCTGCTGTAATGATAACATAGTGGTGTGTAAAACTTATAGCAAAAAACAATTCAAAGTCTTGATTATTACTTTCTTGTAATTGGGCCGCCACTGACGGCCCAATTAGGGAATTTCTTTCTCCCTTTAATTTGTTCCCCACTGGGGAGCAAATTGGCAAGTCATGGTAAATCTCATAAAACAGCCGCATTTTTCGCATGCTTCCATAAGAAAACCCTTTCAATCCTGGCAATTGCTTCTGGAGATCGTCCGCCAGTTTCTGTAATACATTTTCACCCCAGTTTTCCGATTTAACCTTTTCCGATAATGATTTGCCGGCATTGAAATATAGAAGCAGTTGTTCCCTGTTTACCAATTTAGCCGCATTGTAGCGGCTTTGGATGATTTGTTGTTTGATGTCCTTTATAAAATTGATATAACTGTTTTCCATTGTTGAAGTTTTTGAAATAATGAATGACCTAAACCGCACGTAGTTGTTTCGCGCGGAATTGGTCGCGTTTTTGATCGAGCCTTTCTTCGAGTCTGCCGAAGTCGTCTATGATCTTTTCTTCATCTACATCCGCATAAATCTGTGTAGTCGTAATCTTTGTGTGGCCCATAATCTTCTGTATAGTTTCCATCGGAACGCCGTTTTTCAATGCGACTGTTTTGGCAAATGTGTGCCGCGCCACATGGAAAGTCATAGGTGTCGTGATCTCGCAGGCGTTCTGAATGACATGCAGGCAACGGTTCACATATTGATTGGAAAGGAACGGGAAGATGGTATTCCTTTCCTGGAAGGTTTCCTTGTTACGGTATTTATTCAGAATCCGGGTAGCCGTTTTCAGCATTAAAACCCGTTGCAATTCGTCTGACTTTACACGGTATTTCAGGCACCATATTTTGTCGTCCACGGTAAATTCAAAATCTTCCTCTGTCAAAGTCATTACATCGATGTAAGCGAAGCTGGTATAGCAGGAGAAAATAAAAAGATCACGCACATAGTTTAAGTTCTCGTCCTGGAAATGTTTGCTTTCCAGTTGCAGCACTTCCTGCATGGTGAGTTTTTTACGGTGCGTTTTTTTGACCGGGCATTTATAATGATCAATTTCATTGATCTTGACCCATTTGATTTCTGCAGCCCAATTCATAATTCTTTTGAAACGCTGGATATGTTTGGCAACACCATTGCCGAGGCAGGGATCAAATTCCTTTAAAGGCTGGTTGCGGATGTAAAATTCAAGATCCGTTGCAAATTGCATATCAACCTGTTTTAAGTAAACGGTTTGATTATCGAATTGCTGGTTAGCAAACGCTTTGATATATGCGACGGTTGTCTTATAGTTTTTGAACCCGCCGTGTTTTAATTTGTCTTCAAAGATTTTCGAGAAGTAATCCAGGAGGTCGAATAATTGTTTGCCTTTCTGTGGAATGGCTTCTCCCAGGTAATATTGTTTAACAGATTCTGCTGTGATGTCAATTTCTTCCGCTCGCATCCACCGGTATTTATGCTTGATGCCATCCCTGGTTTCAGCAATCGCATTATTAATTGATTTTACTCGGAGAGTTTTACCGGTAACGGTTTCTGTTTTGCTGTCCCATTCTGAAACGGCAATACTTTCTTTTAATGAAATTTCTTTGGCTTCTCCATCCACTGTGATCCGGGCATAGATCAGCGCTTTTTCTTTGTCAGATTTGTTGCGGCGGATGATAATATCAACCGCAAAAGTGTGTGTCGTTGTCATGACAGGCTTTTTTGAGTTTCGTTTTGAAATGATTTGATGCTTTCTGCACATTTTCTACGTGTCCCGCAGGTTCGAATCCAAGTCGGATTACGCCTAATCAAGTCAAATAAAATTTCCTTAATTAGTTGCAAACCAATCTGTTATCGAAAAATCCTTGAGTTCAAGTTGTGTGCCTGAAACGGCTCAAGGATTTACTCAAATCAAGCCTGATATTTTTTGATATTTTCTGCCATTCTTATGCAGAAAAATCAAGTTGATATTAACATTTTGTAAGAGGAGAAAGCCAATTTGTCGCAAGGAAAAAACAAGACGAATTGGCTGAAACACGCGCTGGATAAGGGTTCCAGTACATGCACGAATCACTGACTTCAGGAAATAAAAAAAGACCAATCTTTCGATTGATCTTCTCTTTGGTCGGGAAGACAGGATTCGAACCTGCGACCCCCTGGTCCCAAACCAGGTGCGCTACCGGCCTGCGCTACTTCCCGATTCATCCGCCCGAGCGTCAGCATAGGTGGATCTCTTACTTCCGGTACCCAATCCGCCTTCGCTGAAGCTTTGGCGAATGAGAGCGGTGAGGGAGGGATTCGAACCCTCGGTACAGTTTAACCCGTACGGCAGTTTAGCAAACTACTGGATTGAGCCACTCTCCCACCTCACCGTCCTTCTCTTTTCAGAGAGGGTTGCAAAAATAGGTTGCCAATAGTTAACTGCCAAAAATGTATCCCAAAAACCTGAAAAATAAACATCCCGAACGTGGTTACGCCCGGGATGTTTTTATAATGCGTTGTATAAATATGCTTACATAGCCGCCAGCTGCACTTTCTGGGTCAGTTCCATCACGTTTTCGCGGAAGATAGAATCTGTGTCCATCAGGTCTTTTACGGTCTGGCAGGAGTGGATCACCGTGGTATGATCGCGGCCACCAAAATGCTCTCCGATGGTTTTGAGGGAGTTTTTGGTAAAAGCTTTGGCCAGGTACATCGTGATCTGTCTCGCCTGCACGATCTCACGTTTGCGGGTTTTCTGCAATAATTTGTCGTAAGACACATCAAAATACTCACATACCATTTTCTGGATCGCATCGATAGTGATCTCTTTGCTGCTGGTCTTAACAAAATTGCGGAGCACTTTTTTAGCCAGTTCTACATCAATGTCTTTTTTATTAAGGGAGGACTGGGCCAGCAATGAGATCAATGCCCCTTCCAGTTCACGAACATTGGTATTGATATTATAGGCTACATACTTTACTACTTCTTTGGGCATGTCAAGACCATCGTTTTTCATCTTCTTTTCCAGAATCTCAATACGGGTCTCGTAATCGGGGATCTGCAGATCGGCACTCAATCCCCAGCGGAAACGGCTCAGCAGCCTTTCCTGCATGCCATCCAGGTCTTTCGGTGGTTTGTCTGACGTTAATACCAATTGCTTGCCGCTCTGGTGTAAATGGTTGAAGATGGCAAAAAACGCATCCTGGCTTTTTTCTGCGCGACTGAAGAACTGCACATCATCAATGATCAGTACATCTATCAGCTGGTAGAAATGAATAAAGTCGTTGATCGCGTTATTACGGCTATGATCCTGAAACTGGTTAATAAATTTCTCACTGCTTACATACAGCACTACTTTGCCGGGATGCAGTCTTTTCACCTCATTACCGATAGACTGGGCCAGGTGGGTCTTACCCAGACCTACACCGCCATAAATCACCAATGGATTAAAGGAATTGGCACCGGGTTTTTCTGCCACCGTTTTACCGGCTCGGCGGGCTACACGGTTACAGTCGCCTTCGATGAAAGAATCGAACACATACATATGGTTCAGCTGCGGATCGATCTGCATTTTTTTCAGGCCCGGAATCACAAAGGGATTCTTAACAGGATTATCGATCACCAACGGGAAATTCATCTCGTTGTTATTGTATGTTTTCATGTTGCTGGCAGGTACATCCATAGAGCCATTGCGTCCATTGGTATTACCGCTGTCAACCATGATCCTGTATTCCAACCTCGCTTCTTTTCCAAGTTCCCTTTTTAATGTTTTTGCCAGCAGGTTCACATAATGCTCTTCGAGGTATTCATAAAAGAACTGACTGGGAACCTGTATCATTAAAACATTTGCTTTTAACTCAACAGGTGTTATCGGTTCAAACCATGTTTTAAAATGTTGCCATTCTACAATGTCTTTGATGATCTTTAAACAATTGCTCCAGACTGATTCAGCGTTCTTAGCCATACAAAAAGAAAGAATTTATAATGAGTTATACTATTCTGCTTTATTACTTATCCCAAGCCTTCAAGTTATCTATTTTTTTCCACATGTGGATAAGTAAAAAAATAAATTGGGGCTGCGAATATGTAGACTTTATGTTGAAAAAAAAATTTTTTATTCCCTTGTTTTTTTCCCTATAACTACAGTATGGGCATTAGACAGATTTTTCTTTTTGTAGCCTGAAAAACTGTAGTCCAGCCGCCCCAGCTGAATCCCCGCCCAACCTACCTGGTTTACCACGGTATCTCCCCCTCTCCGGTTCCGGTATTTACGGGGTTCTGTGAAGAAACGGTGGGTATGGCCCCCGATAATCAGGTCTATATCAAAGGATTCTTTGGCCAATATCTCATCACTGACCTTATCATCATCGTATTTATCGCCGAGGTGTGAGAGGCAGATCACCATATCACAGCCTTGTTTACGTAACAGATCCGCTGTTCGGTTGGCAGATTCTATGGGATGCAGGTACACCGTTTTTTCATAGAGGGTCTCAGGCACCAGCCCTTTCAGTTCTATTCCCACACCCAACACACCGATCTTCAGATCGCCTTTCTGGAAAATTTTATAAGGTTGGAACTTTGATTCCATTACCGTTCCCGAAAAATCGTAGTTACAAATGATTATCGGGAATTGTACATGGCGTAATTGGGTGGCAAAATTTTCCAGTCCTGCATCAAAATCATGGTTACCCATCGTAGCTGCATCGTAACCCATTTTCTGCATGGCTTTCATTTCCGGCTCTCCCTTATACATATTAAAGTAAGGGGTTCCCTGAAAGATATCACCTGCATCCAGCAACAGCACTTCTCCTCCTTCGTCGCGGATCTCCTGTATCAGGGCTGCCCGGGCAGCTACACCACCCAGTCCCTGGTTACGGCTGCCATCCATCGGAAAGGGATCTAACCGGCTATGCACATCATTCGTATGTAAAATGGTAATTCGTTTTACCACCGGAGGTTCCGCCTTGGCTAATAACGGCGAAATTGCCAGCGCACCACCCGTGATGGCGGCCTGTTCTAAAAATTTTCTCCTGTTAATTGACATTGACAACCCTTTTTTCGATGGAATAATCCAGTGGTTTCCCCTGGCGGGTAAGGTCTGATACAAATTCGATCAGCGCATCCCGTAAAAGATAACCTTTGTTCTGCTGGGGAATCCGGCGCAACATCTCACAATCACTCCCTCCATTGGCCACATAATCAGAATTAGCTATCAGGTAAACTGCTGCCGGGTCGAGTGGTTTGCCGTTGATACTGACATTGATCGCTTTTTTATCCCTGATCTCCATTTTTACGCCTGCGGATACCGGCCAGCCACCATCGGCAGCCATTTTATCAAAGAACTGCTGCATCACCGAACCCTTCACTTCTTGCAGAACCACAAGGTTATCAAAAGGCATCAGTTCAAAGATCTTTCCAACAGTAATATTTCCCTTGGGGATATAGGACCGGATGCCTCCCTGGTTAATAAACCCTGCATCTACCTTTTTCCCGTATTTCTTTTCAGCCATTACGCGGATTCCATCTGCCATAAAATTGCCCAGACCACTTTCCGGCTGCCTGACATTCATTTGAGTATTGGAGAAACCGATCACTTTGTTCATGGTAATATCCATGTTTGTTCTGTAGGGAGCCAACATACCGGCTAACGCCGTATCTGTTCTGGCTTCTTTGGCTATCCGGTAATCGCTAAAAGAAAGTGAGGTAACAGGCTGAATACTGGTGCAGGAACTGATACCAAAAAAGAGGAAGGAAATAAAAGCAAAAATCCTGCGCATGGGTAAACGGGCTTATTCTCCGAAAGGTACAATATTAATGCAGCCATGAAAGCGTTTTTTTTGAAACGAAAGCAGATTTTAATCCTACTTTTGGACACTTTAAATAATCAGACATGTCTTACGAAATTGTTGGAAAACTGGTAGCTGTATTTGAGATCGTACAGCGCAAGGAAACGTTCAAAACACGCGAATTTGTGATTGAGAAATCAGAAGATATTGGTGGGCGTGTAATTACCAATTATGTAAAGTTCCAATGTGTGCAGGATAGAACTTCTATGCCCGATAGGTTCAATCTGGGCGATGAGGTAAAAGTGCAGTTTAACATCAAAGGAACCAAATGGGTAAAAGATGGCAGAGAGAATTATATCACCAATCTGGATGCCTGGCGTATGGAAACCATGAAACTGAGCCAAACCAGTGGCAGTAATGATTCGGTGAATTACAATGACATGCCACCGCCATCGGATAATATTGACGATTTACCATTTTAAACAACTTTTGGGAAGTTTTAAAACTTTCCAAAAGTTCCCTGCTTTTTAGGATAAACACCTAACAGTATGCAAAAAGATATCACCCTCAAACTCAAGCCGGCCGAAGCTGCCGATGATACAACTATCCGGCAGTACATAGCCCAGTCATTGGGTTTACCTCAAGAACAGGTTACCGGCTTTTACAAAAGCAAACAATCCATTGATGCCCGCAGTCGCAGCCAGGTATGGATCAACCTAACGGTCAGATCCTTTGTAAACGAACCTTTTGAACAGCGGAATAGTTTACCCATTCATTTTCCCGATGTTAGCAAGGCCAAAACCAAAGTTATTATCATTGGTGCCGGACCGGCAGGTCTCTTTGCTGCCTTGCAGCTGATAGAAGCCGGCATACAACCCATTGTGCTGGAGCGAGGCAAAGATGTAAAAGCCCGCAGGCGCGATCTCGCTGCGCTCAACAAAGAAGGGGTGGTGAATCCCGAAAGCAATTATTGTTTTGGTGAAGGAGGCGCCGGCACTTACAGCGATGGAAAACTGTATACGAGAAGCAGCAAAAGGGGTGATATTAACCGTATCCTTCATCTTTTCTGGCGTTTCGGTGCAGATGAGCGGATTCTATATGAAGCACATCCGCATATAGGCACCAATAAATTACCCCATATCATTACCGCGATCCGCGAGCAGATCAGGGAATGCGGAGGTATTTTCCTGTTTGAGAAGAAAGTAACGGATCTCATCATCACAGATAATACACTAAAAGCTGTACGCACAGCTGATGGAGAAACGATCAACGGCGACGCGGCGATACTGGCTACCGGCCACTCTGCCAGAGATATTTTCCAGCTGTTACATCACAAAGGTTTGCTGATAGAACCCAAACCCTTTGCACTGGGTGTTCGGATTGAACATCCGCAAACATTGATCGATACTATTCAATACCATTGCACAGTCAGGGATGAACATCTGCCACCAGCTTCCTACGGACTGGTAGAACAGGTGAACGAAAGAGGGGTGTTCAGTTTCTGTATGTGTCCTGGTGGTATCATTGCGCCGGCAGCCACCAGTCCGGATGAATTGGTGGTAAATGGCTGGAGTCCCAGTAAAAGAAACAATCCTTTTGCCAATAGTGGCATGGTGGTACAGCTAGAAATGGCGGATGCACTGGCTTACCTGAACCATCCAAACCGAAAAGATAAGGTAACGGAAAAAGATCCGCTGGCTCTTTTATATTTTCAGCAGGAAATAGAAAGAGCTGCTTTTAAGGCTGGTGGTGGAAAATTGCAGGCACCCGCGCAAAGAATGGAGGATTTCTGTAACAAGAAAACATCGGCCAGCCTGCCCAACTGCAGTTATTTGCCCGGGGTCGTATCCGCAGATCTGAGAACGGTACTCCCGGGTTTTATTTACCAAAGTCTGCAAAAAGGATTCCAGGCTTTTGGTAAAAAGATGCGGGGGTATCTGACCAATGAAGCCATTGTAGTAGCTACAGAAAGCCGGACTTCTTCTCCGGTTCGCATACCGCGTGATGCGGTGGGTCTGTCTCATCCCCAGGTATTAAACCTATATCCCTGCGGGGAAGGTGCCGGTTATGCCGGTGGCATTATCAGTGCGGCCATGGATGGAGAAAGAGTGGCACAGGTAATTATACAAAAAGAGAGGTAAAACCTCTCCTTTCCAAAAACAATTGAACAGTTACTTGCCGAACTGAAGAATTGATTATCCAAACTAATGAAAGAGGCAGAAATAGCGGTTCCAAATTCCCCCCGGTATTGGGCCGCTACTTCTGCTTAACGGGCAAAATGGGTATCCTGCCTGTATACTTCTCTTTATGCTGTAAAACTAAGTAGTGAATTCGAAGTGGCATACGGGAAAAATCCCGTTTTTTTTGAACCGGAATTACTTTATAACTGAATAAATCCGTTTTTGAGGGCAAACACAACAATACCCACCCTGGAAGTTACATTCAGCTTCCTGAACAGTGAATCTCTGTAACCATCTATGGTTCTGGGACTTACCTGCATTTCTGCTGCTATCTCCTTATGTGTCAGGTCGGTACAGGCCCATCGCAAAAAAGTGATCTCTCTCGTACTGAGCGATGTGTGATTGTGTAAAAGGCTCTGGGCTTTGATACCCGGCGTAAACAGTTCATTATAGTAATAGCCCGTTTCGTAAACAGCATTGATGGCAGTGATCAGTTCGGATGGTTCGCAGTCTTTAAGCAGGTACCCCCTGGCTCCTTTTTTAATGAGCTGAATGATAGCAGGATCACTTTTGAGCATGGTTACTACGAGTATCTTGATATCTGGATATTCCTGTTTCAACCAACGGGCGGTTTCGCCACCATCCATGCCAGGCATGGTGATATCGAGCAGAATGATATCGGGTACGGGTTTTTCCTTTAACTGTTTGATTAGATGCAACCCGTTATCAGCCTCGAACACAATTTCATAGCCGGGTATTTTTTCCAGCATGATACCCAGGCTGTTCCTGAGTACCACATGATCATCAACAAGTGCTATCCGGATCATAGATTTTTTTGCTTAAAAATAAAATTGACAGTCGTTCCTTCACCCGGAATGCTTTTTACTTCTGCCCGCACATTTATCATGGCTGCTCTTTCCTGCATACTGTTTAAACCGATACCAGGTTTAAAAGTCTGATCGGTAGGATTGAAGCCTCTGCCGTTATCCCGCAAGGTAATATATACTTCTTCACCCTGCGAATAGATAGAGAGCCAGATCTTGTTGGCGCCGGCATGTTTTACAATATTATTCAATGCTTCTTGTAACATACGGTATAAAAAAATCATTTCATTCTTTTCAATATTCAACTTTTCAAATTCCGACTGGAAGGATGTTTCAAAAAAACCGGTTTTCTGCAATTGGTTCAGTTGGTTTTTAGCCGCAACGATTAGTCCCTGTTCGGCTAGTTTATCGGTATGATAGGTGGTACCCAGATCGCGCAACTCTGCAATTGCTTTTTTAGTCTGTTCGCTGAGTGTGGCAACAATTTCATTTCCTTGCATTTCAAAACCCAGCAGATTCACATTCAGCTTGATCAATCCCAGGATTTGCCCGATATTATCATGGATCTCCTGGGCAATGGATCGAAAGGTATGTTCCTGCATTTCCATTTGGGCATGCATCAGTTCTTTCTGGAAGGCTGCTTCCCGCTCGATTTTCTCCTGCAGTAATTTACGCTTGCTACGTACATAATTGACCACTACCAGAAAGGCAATGCAACCAAACAGCAGTATAAACAAGGTACCACTTATGATGGCTATAACGAAATCCTGGCTTTCTTTTTGCATAGAATGATGGCAGTTGAGATACTGAGGTATAATAATACACATAGTGATTGAGGAACTATATGGTATAACTTAAATCCCAAAAGAGTAAGATTATGCCGTACGCTAAAGTCATGCAGACTAAAAACAACACTCACACCTGAAAAAAATAAAGCCACTCCAAATGCCACCCAGAAACCAGGTTCACCTAACAAATTGGCAGCTTCATCACTAACAAATTTCGAGTAGATATACGTTAATGATATAAGAGAAAAGAAGATTGATAGAAATATCAAGTTTGTATACATATATGAAGGATTGTCCGATAACAGAAAGAAAAAAAATATGCTAATTAAAATATTAAATATAGATATGACAAAAATTATCTTTCTTGAAATCTCCTTCAGAGTTATTGTATAAAAAAAATATCCATAAAACACCGACTCTACTATTGCAATAGATCCATATATTTTTATATTAGATATATTAGAGTTACCTAAAGCATACCCAATATTTTGCGCATACATTTCACTTATCGTGACAAACGCCAAAAAAGGTAGAACCCATTTCATCACCGAGTTCTTCAGGTAAGGATAATAGATGATGGCCACCACCAGACTAAACAACTCTGCCAGATTATTGATATAAAATTTCATAGGATCATTACAATTTTCTCCAAGCCGGAACTAAAAGCTCCTCAAAATAAAAAAACGGTTACCGCCAGACAACCGTTTTTACACCCTATTTTAGTAAGTAATTCTACCTGCTTATTCGCCTGTCCTCGTTTCTGATTTTTTGGAAAGTAACAGTTTGTTTTCCAACAGTTTATTTTCGTGGAAGGCCTTTAATTCTGCCTCCACTTGCTGTCGTAAAGCTGCAGACCATCCCGTATTGATTCGGGAAAGATCGGGTTTACCGGCATCTACCCAACTGGTATACCAGAAATCGGCGATCAGGTCTGCCGAACTGCGTAACTGCTCATTAATGGTAGTTCCCAAGGCTGCTGCATAGGCCCTGGCAAAAGCAGTTGTATAACTCTTGGTTTCTTTGCCCCGTCGGATCTGCACCCGGAACTTCTGTTCCTCCGTAAATCCTTTACTCACTTCTTTTTCCTTCAATAACATATCCGGCACCATACCCGCTGCCTTCCGAACTGCCTGCCAAATCGTTTCGGCCGGTTTTTTCAGATAAGTAGCTTTGTGTGTGGAATACAAAGAATAGTTACCGATCTCAAGTTCCGGGATCATCGATTCCCACAAACTATGTAACCCTTTCTGATCAGTTAACTGACCATCATAATTAACGGTGGTATGCAAAGGCACATGGGCATCCCCGATATAATGCCCCAGATCAGCCGCATAAAACAGGATACTGTCTTTGTTTCCCTGCCGGAATGCTTCTGTCAGCTTTCCTTTCATATATATAATATGATAAGGTACATAACCATATTTAAGCAGACTGTCGGCTGTATATTTTTGAATGGCGCGGTTCCAATCTAAAGGCATTTTATTAGCAGCCCTTTCTCCAAACATCTCTAAATCTATAAAGTGTTTGGTCGCTTCTGTACTGTCTTCATTCCGGCGCATATCCGGCCGTGGGGCATGAGTTACCAGGTAGTCCATCTGCTGGTAGAAAAAAGGCAGCATGGTTTCCGGCAACTCATACACGGCTAACTGATGAACCGTTTTATGAACCAGAAATCCCCAGCCGGTAGAAATAATCAATACACTAGTAATCAGTACAGTAAGAGCAAACTTCTTCAACATAGCTTATCCATTATTTAAATGACGGCAAATGTATCGTTTTTCCGGAGCCAGCTGTAATAATTAGGTAAAACCGGCTACTAACCAAGCAGAAAAATATACCCTACATTTGAGTACAACCCAACCCTTATGAACAAGATCCTTGAACTCAGTAACCTGAAGAAGTATTATGCTACCCAGAAAGCGGTAGATGATATCAGTTTTTCTATCGAAAAAGGAAGCATTTTTGGCCTGCTCGGACCCAATGGTGCCGGTAAAACCACCCTGTTGAGAATGATCACAGGCATTTTTTACCCGGATAGCGGCGATATCCGTTTTGATGGCAAAACATTTGATCCGGAAAATGATATCATCAAAATAGGTTATATGCCCGAAGAGCGGGGATTGTACAAAAAGATGAAGATTGGCGAGCAGGCACTTTATCTGGCACAACTGAAAGGCTTGAGCAGAAGCGAAGCCATGACCAAGATCAAATTCTGGTTCAAACGCCTGGAAATGGAAACCTGGTGGAACAAAAAAGTAGAGGACCTGAGTAAAGGTATGAGCCAGAAACTGCAGTTTGTTACCACTGTTTTACACGAACCCAAACTCATTATCCTGGATGAGCCTTTCAGTGGACTGGATCCGGTAAATGCCAACCTGATCAAAGATGAGATCTATGGACTGGCACAGAGAGGCAGCACCATCATTTTCAGTACCCACCGTATGGAGCAGGTAGAAGAAATCTGTGATCATATTGTGTTGGTGAACCTCGGTAAAAAGATCCTCGACGGTACCGTGGCCAATATAAAACAACAATTCAAGGAAAATAAATTTGCGATCCAGCTCGGAGAAGTACCGGCCAGTCTTACTGCCGCTTCCTTTGAAATTGCCGATCAGAAAGCAAATCGCTTAACCGTAAAGATCAAAGAGGGCTACCGGAGTAATGATGTATTACAGCATTTACTGCAACAGAACCTGACTATTGAAGCCTTCCATGAAGTACTCCCTTCGCTGAACGAGATCTTTATTAACCTGGTAGAAGGCACCCGCGCTACCAGCAGGGCTTTTCAACCGGTAAATCCATAAATTTCTTTTCACCCAACCATCCTACAAACTGCATTTATGAATAAGACATTACTCATCATACAAAGAGAATACCTCACGCGGGTAAAAAATAAACGTTTTGTACTCACCACTATTTTAATGCCCCTGCTGATTGTGGCATTGATTGCCGGAACCACTTTTCTTTCGATCAAGGGGAAAGATGAACGAAAGATTGCTGTCATAGACCAGAACGGTTTTTTCAAAGGCAATATCAAAAGTACCAAAGCACTGGCTTTCGAGTTTCCTGCCGATGTGGATACCAGTAACTACCTGCAGAAAGGATATTCAGATATCATTCTGATCCCCAAATTGGATGCTACCGGTGGCAAAATGAACTACCTTATCCGCTCAAAAAAACGGATCAGCATCACCACCGAGAGTGCTATTTCAGAACGTATCAATGCCGCTATTGAAGATAATATGCTGCAAACGGCAGGTATCGATAAGGCACAACTGGATTCCATCCATATGCAATCGCAATATGCCGAACTGAAAGCGGTGGAAGAGAACGGAGAAGGTGTTAAAGAAAGCAGCGCGGGTTTATCGTACGGTATTGGCTTTGGTAGCGGTATGCTCATCTATATCACTATGTTCATTTATGGCGCCATGGTAATGCGCGGTGTAATGGAAGAAAAAACCAACCGTATTGCAGAAGTGATGGTCAGCAGCGTAAAACCCTTTCAGCTGATGGCGGGAAAGATCATCGGCATCGGCGCTGTTGGACTAACCCAATTTCTCATGTGGATCATACTCATAATTGGGCTCACTACTGCAGCTCAGGCCTTTGTTCCGCATGATGTGATGGAACAGGTAAAAACCCTCCAACAGGCCAACGGCCAAATGCCGGGAGGTGGTATGGCGCAGGCAGGTGATGCTGCACAGCAGATCTATAAAATGCAACACACATTCAGCACTGCCAACTGGCCCGTAATTATCCTTTGTTTTATCTTTTATTTCTTAGGCGGCTACCTGTTCTACGCGGCTTTGTTTGCAGCGGTAGGCAGTGTGGTGAATGAGGATCCGCAGGATGCACAAAGTCTGATGCTTCCCATCACCATGCCCATCATTTTCTCTTTTATTATCATGACCAATGCCGTACAGGATCCCAGCACACCGATGGCGGTTTGGGCCAGTATCATCCCTTTCAGTTCGCCCATGGTAATGATGGCAAGGATCGCTTATGGTATCCCCGGAACCGTTCCTTACTGGCAATTGGGTCTGAGTATGCTGTCGCTGATAGGTGGATTTCTGCTTACTACCTGGCTCAGTGCCAAGATCTACCGTACCGGTATCCTGATGTATGGCAAAAAAGTAAGCTGGAAAGAAATGTTCAAATGGGCATTCAGAAAAAACTAAACATTCGCTGTTGGTTTCGTTAATAGCGAAACGCTATAAAAAAATCTCTCGACGGTTTGTACTTAACAAACTATCGGGAGATTTCTTTTTGTGGCAACGAATCCATTATGTACCCACCTAAATAAAGCTCTTTTATTTTACTGCGCCAGCGAGATCCGCACATTAATACCCGCTTTGGTATTTGTAATCGGGGCGGATGTGGAAATATACGGTATCACTTTCCGCTGATCAAAGAAGAACTTGATATTGATCCGGTTATTCAATACATAATCGACAGAAGGTTGAATAGAGATCTCTTTTTGTCCGCCGGTACCGTAGGCATTGGCCTGGTCAAGGCGACTGTTACTCGTTGCTACATCCCGCATAGAAAGATCGAGACGGATATTCAGATCATTCTGTAATGTTTTGCCTTTTGAACCCGGCAACCTGAAAGGTAACTTCACTCCTTTCTGACGCAGTCCGGCACCAAATACCCACTCTGTACTACGGCTTTCACTTAACTGATAATCGATCAGGCTCAGACTTAATTGTCTGCTCTTACGATATTCGAATTTTACATTTAACTGGTTAATCGTGGTTACATCAATTCCGATCAACGGTTCAAAACCTTCTTTGATGGTTATATTCGGAACAAGGAAGAAAGGAATAAAATTGCCGCTAACCGTATCAATAAATCCGGGGGCGCTGAACCTGAATGGATCCTGATACAATAGCGCACTGTTAAAGCTGTTCATGCTCAGGTTACCATTATAACCGTGTGTGATCACAATATTGCTGAATACAGAAGCCAGCGCCGGATATTTACTCAACCCCGTATAAGTCATTTTCCAGTTTGGCTTTGGCAAAATACCGCTGAATGGATTAGAGCTGATCTTAGTATTGGATTGTTTGATCAAAGCAATACTATTCGGATCCTTTTTGGTATACGCTGCCAGAAAAGCCGGCACCAGTACATCCTGTGCATACCTTCCATATCCTTTGGCATATCCATCGGCCGTAAATTTCTGTCCTGCCGGTAATGCCTGCCAGTAAGGATTCTGCTCCGCCACTCGTTTACTTACAATCAGTCGGTTGGCTTCGAAGGTCCGGAAAGTAGTAGAAATCTCGTTCGGGTTCTGCTGACCAAACAAAGTACCAAATGAAATATAAGAAACATTAAATCCGCCGCTGGCCAAAGGATTCAGGTGACTGAGTCCCGCGCTGCCGGTGGTATCTTTATATAATTCTGAATACTCTTTGGTAAAAGATTTATCCAGGTTAATATCGATCACAAATTCCCTGATCGGTTCCAGTTGCGCGGTTATGCTGAAACGTTGTTCAAAGTTCTGACGGAAAAGGAAGTTGAAAGTACTGTCTCTTGTAATCAACCCCTGTGATCCTTTTTTATCAAGCCAATTAGCATCAGGCTGTTTACCAAATACATAATCCAGTCCAGGCGCCATACTGCTCCAGTTCTGTCCTAAGTACTTAGAGCTGTCCATATAACCAGGCAAACGGCTCCGATAATTTTCCGAGTATTGAACATTCACATTTCGAACCATCGTAATAAACTTACCGATAGAACGGGTGAAGCCGTTTAATTCTGTTGGTTCATTAGCTTTCAATAACCTTTCTGCTATCCGGGCATCCCTTTTCATGGCACGCCATTTTTTCAGGGCTTCTCTGCGTTTTTTTCCTTTGAGTCCTTTTACCACTTCAGCTTTGGTAGGGATATCCGTACCCAGTGCATTTTTCTGATTAACATCTTTTACCACGGCCGGTCGTTTAGGATCGGGTTTGGGTTTAGGTGCCGGAATATTATCGAGTGCCCGCAGCCACTTGGATTTATTATACAGGCTCGCAAAATTGAATTGGGCATTCAATGTGTTCTCCTGCGAGTTCTCGATGGTGTTACCGAGATTCATCGCCAGCCGGCTGGCACCAATCCAGTTATAAGAAGTTGCGTAGGTATAACGGGCCGTGATCCAATCTGTGAGCGGCAACTTATTCAGTGGTAATGTATAGCCCAACGTGGCTTTCTGCTGGTATAGCGTATTCCTTCCCCCTTTAAAGAAATTCTCGCGAACCGTATCTTTCTTGGCTTTGGTATCCAGTCTGCCATACGGTTCATCAATCCGTGCATTATTGGTAGCATTAAAATCGAAATTCAGCGAACGGGAAAGATCCCAGCGCATGCCATAATAACGGTCAAAAGTAAAATACTTGTCGTAAGTAGTATCTACCCTCTCCACTTTGCTATCGATGGTGTTCACAATACGCGGAATAAATTCTCCAAACTGCCGGTTAATGTCGGCCCTGAAACTCAGGAAAGAAGGGCGGAGATTAAAATTGAAATCACGGAACAGTGCTAACCAGGGCGTTTGTGTACGGATGATTTTTTTAAAAGGTTCTATATAATTAGATGACCCAACGAATGTATATCCCACCCCCCCCCGCTGTTTTGTTACAGAATTCTGGAGTATCACCGGACTGCTTTGTGTGATCTGCGAATAAGAATAACTGAAATCAAGATTACTGATATTCAACAGCCCCGGTTTGGCATTACCCGGCAGGAAACGCACATTGGTAAAATTGATGGTTTTGATAGTGGTCTGGTCCAATGCCACGTTTTTGATCGAATCTCTTTTTTCTTTGGAAGAGGAGTTCAGTTTTTCTTTATAGCGAACATCCAGATCATACGGATCAAACTGTGGAGTAAGAATGGTTCGGTTAATGCTGGCATATACAGGCACAGAGATTCTCGCCTGTTTAGGAATCAGTTTACCGGCATCAATGTTGGCCGCTGCATCAAACTGTACCAGGTTTTCTTTGGCGCGCTCGTTTACACGCTGTTCAATGGTACCGAAACCCTGTGTATGGGTATTGGCCGAAACAGTTAACGTACCGAGATCAGCAAGAGTAAGGTCTACCCTTCCCAATGCGGCCCATCCGCCATTTTCATCCAGCTGCGACAAACGGAGCTCATTGGCCCATACTTCTGTTGTAATAATGGCCCCATCCTGTTTCAATGGGTTTTCGATCGCAAACAAAATACCTCTTACTTCTCCCAGGTTAGGATTTCCTAAAATGGAAATGGTTTTATTATCGATGGTTTGCCTGAATATTTTGGTAACCGTTGCCCCTGCATTGTTCCGCATTAATTTCAGATCGATCAACGAACGTAAACTGAAATCAAGATTATTCTCCGCCGGCCAAACCTTTTCTTCCTGTCCGCGCGGATAATTGCCCGGAGGGGTAACCTTCAGCGGGATCTTGATCTCATAATAGTTATTCAGGAAATCCTGTCCGATGCGGATAATCGCATTCAGTTCATTATCCCTCACCGGCCGTTGACCTGGTACTGATTCTGCATGTACATACATCGACAGTTTACCATACTGCCGTATATCGAGGTTCATGGTTTTAAATACACCACGTGCATCTCCACTCTGCAGGTTACTGATCTTCAAACTCATCGCCTGTTCATTCTGCTGCAGGTTCACACCATTGTTACTCAGCAGTTGCACCCTTTCTACACCGGGAGGCATCAGGTAGTTAACCGGTTGCCTGCTGCTGTTTTCTTCGAGGTTTACAGCTAATGTGTTTAATACCGTACCTGCCGCATTGTTGATAGGCGTATATGATCCCGTAGTATCAATATTATAAATGAACTGGCGCCACTGGTTACGCACCAGGTCCAGACGTGCCAGACGAAGTACTACAGAATCTTCAAAATCTGTCAGATATAATCTCGCAAAACGGATCGATTTAAAATCCGGAATACTACCGATCTTTCTCGCATACCCTTTAATCGGAATACGGAACAGGAACCAGTCTTCGGTTCGGCGCACACCATCCGGAGAATTTACATTCACCGTTCTCTTGTCCGTAACAAAAGGAGTAACACCCACAGCCATACCCGGCTTCAGCTCAATCTCATATTCGTAATACGATTCTGTTTCATTCAGTGTATTATCTCTGTTAAGGTCTTCATTGTCGGGATACAGGGTAGCAGCGGAAGTGAACTGTCCGCCAGTGGTTGCAATCGGTGAATTGCCTTGTGGATTATTAAAATTTTTATACCTGCCCAGGATACCCGTACCCAATGGATCAAAACTCGGATCCCGATACCACTTATAGTTATCACCCGCCGGATCCGCCAATGCTTTCTGGTAAACAGGAGAAGCGGTTCCGAAATTAGCCGCAATCTTATTCAGCACATATCCCTTCTTTCTTCTTTCTGCATCATCATCCAATCCATCCAGTCCTACATCCTGGTAAGGCCGATCATTAGGATCATTACTGAATGCCTGCGTGATCTGTATCGGATTCACGGGTGTTTTACCCCATGTATTGGTACTATCTACCGCCGAAGGAATATTGGGCGTATTCATTCCATTCTCGTAAAAACGCTTCCCATCCTTTAAAATATCTTCACTTACATTACCCAGGTTCAGGAATAATTTTCCTCCTTTGCTGGTGGGGGTTTTGATAAATGGATTCTGTACCCAGAATTCGATATACTCAATATTACCTGTTTCAAAATCTGTCTGATCTATCGAGCGCATCAAACCTCCCCAACGGTTGGCGGGGCGTAATAATTTACCGTTCGCATCCAGTTCTGTTCTACGCGTTTCGAAATTATAGGGACCTTTTTCTGTAGGATAATAAGCAAGATCAAAAGTAGATGCCTGCACATCGGTAATATTGGTGGTACGCTGTGGAAACAGTTCGTTGGTAAATACCTGTCTTACGCGCGGATCACTCAATTCAGTAAGATCGCGGCGCAGGGGATTATTGGGACTGTTCCTGTCCTGCAGGTTGGGTTCAATATTATACCAGGCCAGTTTAGCACGGTTGTAATTGTAATCCAGCGTATCATTTAAAGTAGCTTCCGGAAATTTAGGATTGCCCTGTGGGGTTGATGCCAGCGCCCAGGCAACCAATGGAAAACGCAGATCAATACTGGTGCGTGTACCTTCAAAATCATCCACAAAGATCAACCCGTTATCTCCCTTACCGATTTGTGATGGGTGACCCGGTTTCAAAATCGCTGCTTCACCATAAGCGGTGATACTGGATTTAGCTTTGGTAGAATAAAAAGGAAGTTTATCCAGCATTCTGGTAAGACCCGGCAATTCTGAACGATAGCTTACATCAAAGCCATACATGCTGTTACTGATGGGATCATCTCCATACCCCATTTTGGTGAAGAAGGGTCTTTCAGACAAACGCATAAAAGTGGTACCCAGTGTCAGTTTTTTATTGGCCACATAATCCAGTCGCAGACCTGTAAAATTGCGCTGCTGTATACCGAATCCGGCATTGTTTTCGAAGGAAACTTTCACAGGAATATTTGAACTGAGGATTCCAGCATTCAGGATCTTCACTACACCCAGGTTATAATCGATCGTATAATCCAGTCCTTCGCGCAGCACCTGTCCACCGGCCGTTACCGTTACCGATCCCTGTGGAATATTAAATGCGTTCAGGTTAATCTCTGAACCACCGGCACTTCCTTTTACCTGCCCCTGCATAACAAAACGATTCAGGTTGGCATAGGTTTGTGCAATGGCTTTAATAGAATCGTATAACTGGTAGTATACGTACTTCCTTTTCATGGCAGTGGGCTGCCCCGCAAAAGCCAGCGAATCCAGGTCGCGGCCAAAGGGTTCCAGTACCGGAAAAATCACCCGCCCCATCTGCGGCAAAATGGTAAAACCATCTATGTAATCAAATACCCCATCCGGCTGCGGATCGTTCCGGTTATTCAGCCTATCCAGATTCAATATCCGTAACAATGATTTTCCATCTACTGCCGGAGCGCTTTCAGGTAAATATCTTTTTAAACCGCCACTGGGTTCTTCATACAACACGTTCAGTTGAAATCCATCCTGCTGAATACCTCCAAACAGATCCAATGAATACACGTTTTTCATCATCCATCCCCAGGTAGGCAATTCCACCCGCTGCGATGTGGCTTTCAATAATTTCAGGAACAATACTTTCTGTACCCCCCTGGTAGAATCCAGCGCCACATCCTGCGACAACTCACCCACCTGGTATACGCGTCCGTTATACGTGTATTGGTAGGCTACTGCCAACACTTCATCAGACTGTAACTGTACATTGATGGACACAAATCCCGCCTGCGGATTAAAATAATATTCAGATGGATTCAGTTTACGTGCAAAAGTTTTTTCAAAATCATCTACCGGCCGCAATCCCTTCGACAATAACAATGAATTTACTGCGGCGGGATTTCTCGCAGAAGGATTGGATACCAGCGATGCATAGAGATCATTGGCGCCGTTGGCAAGTAAGGGATTGGTGGTAAGGGATCGTATATTGGGGTTGTAGGGTTTGGCCTCAGCCAAATCCATCAAACCCACAATATCCCTGGCATCTGTAGTGGCGCCGGTACGGTTGGTAATCCATACTTCCATTTTCTGGATCTGCACCTGCGAGTTCACCACTGGCAGCTTGGCCATGGTTTTGTTATAATTATCCCGGAAATATTGTCCTAAGAGAAAGTGTCGGTTCTCCTCATAATCATCCAGCTTTTTATTGAAATTGGTAGTAGCTGCACCGCCCTGCAATCCTACCGACTGCCGGGTAGACCGTTGGTTAGCGATGGCACCTGTTACAAACAACTTACCAAACTGCAACTGTGTTTTTACTCCGAACAGATTCTGCGCACTCGGCATCAGGGTGCTTCTTGATTGAAAAGAAATATTACCCGCTTCGAGGCTTTTGATGATCTCATCATCCATTCCTTTATAATCCAGTTTCAGCTGGTTATCAAAACCGAAATTAGAGATAGTGCTGTAATTGATAGGGAACTTCAGCTTGTCGCCTATATTGGCATTTACATTCAGCTTGGCGTTCATGTCAAAATCAAAACCACCATTCTTTCTCGCCCGTTCGGGTAAAGTGGGGTTTTTGATGTTCTGTCCCTGGTAACCAGCCATGATATTCACTTCACCGGTTGGCCGGATATCCACTTTCAACCCATTGGCCGAAGTTCCGAAAATACGGTCGAACAGTTTGTCATAGATCCGCATTTTGGGCCTTGGCGATTTCAGATTGAGGGTGGTTAAAGCTGCTGCCCGTTTTTTGAAATAATCTTCTTCCGCTTTGCGCGACTGGATACGCCAGAACTCATCATACGTTAAAACAGTAGGGGTACGGTAATACTTGCTCCCGATCTTTTCGATCACATAATACTGTTTGGTTTTGGGATCGTATTCGATCTCCCTTTTGATCAGGGAATTATCGCGGATATCAAAAGGGTTCTTGCTCTGGTTCGACAATGGATCGCCCCTTCTGTCGCTGATAGGATAGTGCACAGAATCTTTCTGCTGGGAATACAGGTTAACACCAGCAGACAGCAGGAACAAAGGGATCAGTAAATGACGAATAGCCTTCAAACAGTTACGCTTGGTTAAGTACAGGTAGAAACGATAGATTCAATTAACTGGTTAGGTAGAAATGGAGGCGATAGACTATAGGTTTTTAAGTGCTTGTTTAATGATATCTTCCAATGAAGAATCTTGTGTTTGTGTTGTCATTGTTTTTTTCACTGCCTGCTCTGCTACGGCTTTACCGATTCCCAGTGCCACCAGCGCGTTTACCGCATCCGCATCCACCGATTGGAAAGCAGACACCGGAACCGCAGGATCCAGTGACAGTTTGCCCAACTTATCCCGCAATTCAACGATCAGTCTTTCGGCCGATTTCTTACCGATACCTTTGATCCCTTCGAGCTGCCGGGTGTTGCCTTGCACAATGGCACGGGCAATTTCATCGGGCCGCATGCCGGAAAGCATCATCCGGGCAGTGGATGCACCTACCCCTGATACACTGATCAGGTGCAGGAACATTTCTTTCTCGGCCCATTCGGCAAATCCGAACAGGGTTTGTGCATTCTCGGTAATATGCAGGTAAGTAAAGAGCTGACCGCTTTCTTTGTTACTGACGGCAGCATATGTGTTCAGGCTAACCTGTAACTCATATCCTACCCCATTTACATCAACCACTACCCGGGCAGGGGTTTTAACGGCAAAATGTCCTCGAACAAAAGCGATCATAGCTTTTTCAAAAATATGTTAAAAAAGGTTCTGCCAGCTAACTTTATTACCCAAAACGGGCAATTTCTACCCCCATCCCAATCCAAAAAGCCACCGGATCCGGAGAAGCTGTATTTCGCTAACAACTGTTAGAATCTGCTGAATTTCAAAGTCGGAAAGCGTATTCTCCTGCCGCAGAACGAGATAATATGAAAATCTTATAGATATTTGCGCCAATCTTAGCAAAATATATGACTACAATCAGAGCAGCTATTACCGGCGTAGGCGGTTATGTACCAGACACTAAACTCACCAATTTCGACCTTGAAAAAATGGTAGATACCAACGATGAATGGATCCGTACCCGCACCGGCATTGAAGAAAGAAGAATTTTAAAAGAGCCGGGCCTGGGCAGCAGCGATATGGCTGTACCGGCCGTGCAGGAACTGTTACGTAAAAAAGGCCTCGCCGCTACCGATATCGACTGTTTGATCTGCGCCACCGTTACCCCGGATATGGTTTTTCCCGCCACGGCCAATATCATCTGCGATAAAATTGGTGCCTCCAATGCCTGGGGATATGATATGAGCGCCGCCTGTAGTGGTTTCCTCTTTGCCCTAACCACCGGCGCCATGTATATTGAAAGTGGCCGTTATAAAAAAGTAGTGGTAGTGGGAGTGGATAAAATGAGCGCCATTGTAGATTACACCGACCGTGCCACCTGTATCATTTTTGGCGATGGTGCCGGGGCAGTGTTGCTGGAACCATCTACAGACGAAAACGGGATCCTCGACAGTATTTTACGTACCGATGGCAGCGGCCGCCAGTACCTGCACATGAAAGCCGGTGGTTCGGTAAAACCCGCCACTGTTGAAACTGTGCTGGCTAAAGAACACTATGCTTACCAGGATGGACAACCCGTATTCAAATTTGCCGTAAAAGGCATGGCCGATGTAAGCGCCGAACTTCTCGAACGTAACCATCTAACCGGCGATGATATTGCCTGGCTGGTACCCCACCAGGCCAACCTCCGCATCATTGATGCCACCGCCAACCGGATGGGATTATCGAAAGAGAAAGTAATGATCAATATCCAGAAATACGGCAATACCACCGCTGCCACCATCCCCCTTTGTTTGTGGGAATGGGAGAGCCGCCTCAAAAAAGGCGACAACCTGGTACTCGCCGCTTTCGGTGGTGGTTTTACCTGGGGGGCTACCTGGGTTAAATGGGCCTACTAAACTTCTATTGTATCGAATAAAAATACCCGCCTTCTTGAGGCGGGTATTTTTTATATCCTGTATTCTTTAGACTAACGTCGGGCATACAGGATATAATCCGTCTGCGGTATTGCTACTGCCCCTACCTGCCGCAGCATGGTTACCAACTGTCCGCGATGATAGGTTCCATGGTTATTCAGGTGCAGCATGATATCCTTCACCGGTTGCTGATGATGTTCGCCTTTCATCGTTTTATAAGGGAGAAAGGCTTCCAGATCCGCATCGGTACACGCTTCCATCCACTCTATCCATTGATCATTCTGGTGTAAGATCCCGTTCTCAATATCTTTCATGGAAGGATGAAAACTGAGGCTGGGCACCATGATCTGTTCGTGCCGCTGCAAACGCTGCCACCAGATGCTGGATGCATCCCACACATGCATACAGGTTTTCTGAATAGAAGGGAAACTGCTTTGTATTTCCTGTTGCTGCTGTTCTTCTGTAAGCGTACAGATAACATCCAGCAGCTGTTCATTGGCCCATCTTTCGTAACGGGCAAAAGAGGTTAATATTTGCTTCATGTTAAATCCTACTTTTGAAGTGGCTGGCTGTTTTGCCAGAATGATAACCCTGACTTTGTCAATCTAAATATAATGAATAAAAAAATTCCCTTTACCGGTATCAGTTCTGTGGCAATGCACTCGTCTGGGCAGGAGAATGCCGACTATGCGCATCTCACCCCCATCTATGCCACTTCTACTTTTACGTTTGATTCTGCACAGCAGGGCAGCGATCGTTTTGCCGGTGCCGATAAAACAAGGATATACAGTCGCTGGGGCAACCCTACTTTTACGGTTGCAGAAGAAACCATTGCAGCTCTGGAAACCTTTGGCCTGAGAGATGCCAATGGTAACCCTTTGGAAGTGAAAGCCTTATTACATGCCAGCGGACAAGCCGCCATGAGTACCCTGTTTCTCAGTACCCTGCAGGCCGGCGATACAGTGCTCTCCCATTTCTCTTTATACGGAGGCACCCATGAACTGCTGAACAAATTAATGGCCGATACTGGTGTAAAGGCCACCATCATTGATATGCGTAACCTGGCACTGGTAGAAGATGCTTTGAAGAATGACCCGAAAATTAAACTGGTACATATTGAAACGCCGGCCAATCCCACTATCCAGTGCGTGGATATTGCAGCGGTTACCCAACTCGCCAAACAATACAACAAACTGGTTTCAGTAGATAATACTTTTGCCACGCCTTACCTGCAGCAACCCTTCCGGTATGGGGTTGATTTTGTGTTTCACTCCACCACTAAATTTCTCAACGGACACGGCACCGCCATTGGTGGTGTATTATTAGGAAAGGATCTGGAATATATGCGCACCAAGGTATGGAAATGGCATGCCCTGTTGGGTGGCAACAGCAATCCCTTCGATGCTTTTCTCTTAACACAGGGCATGAAAACACTCGAACTGCGCATGGAACGCCATTGTGCCAATGCGATGCAAGTAGCTGAATTTCTCGCTAAACACCCGGCTATAGCACATGTGAATTACAATGGTCTTACTTCTCACTCCGACTATGCTCTTACCCAGAAACAAATGCGGCATCCCGGTGCTTTGATGAGCTTTGAAGTAAAAGGGGGGCTGGATGCCGGGCGCCGGTTCATAGACAGGTTACAGATGTGCGTGAGAGCCGTATCACTCGGCACAGTGGACACTTTATTATCGCACCCGGCTACGATGAGTCATGCCGGACTGAAAAAAGAAGAACGTGCCCAATATGGTATCACGGATGGACTGATCCGTTTAAGTGTGGGAATCGAGAATATTGCCGATATCCTGGCTGATATGGATCAAGCCCTGCAAAAAGTATAAGCATTTAAAGAACTTAATTGCATTTAGCCCGGTAAGTGTTTACATTTATCGGGCTTTTTCATACCAAAACTAACCACATGAAAAAAATTGTACAGGTACTCTGCCTGATGACCCTCGCATTTTCCTCCACTGCACAGAAGAAAAATAAAACCGCAGTCGTACTTGACCGTTTTGCCGGATTGGATACGGCATTTGAGCGGGTACTCAAAGACTGGCACGCAGCAGGTTTTGCCGTAGCCGTTGTAGAGAAAAACAAAGTGATTTACGCCAAAGGATTTGGCTATCGCGATGTTGAGAAAAAACTACCTGTTACCCCTAATACTTTGTTTGCCATCGGAAGTTGTACAAAAGCATTCACGGCTTCCTTACTGGGGCTGCTGCAGAAAGAGGGCAAACTGCAGTACGACCAACCCGTCCGGAATTATTTAACCGATCTGAGGTTTTACAATGACGAAATGAACAACTTCGTTACCGTACGGGATATGATGAGCCACCGTACCGGTTTACCGAGGCATGATTTTTCCTGGTACGCATTCCCAACTACTTCGCGCGATAGTCTGATGAAGCGGATCCGTTTTATGGAGCCCACGTATCATGTACGCGAAAAATGGCAGTATAACAATTTCATGTTCCTGCTGCAAGGTATGCTGGCCGAAAAACTGATGAGCAAAAGCTGGGAAAATGCCGTTCGCGACAATCTTTTCAAACCATTGGGCATGAACCGCTCTGTTTTCTCAGTTAAAGACATGGAAAAAAGCGATGACGCTGCTATCGGGTATGGTCTGAAAAAAGACAGTATCATCAAAAAAATGGACTATTATAATATTGATGCCATGGGACCTGCCGGCAGCATCAACAGCAGTGTTACAGAAATGGCTAACTGGGTAAGCACCTGGATCAACGGCGGAAAATTTAATGGCAAAGAAATTTTGCCGACTGCTTACACCACCGAAGCCATGAGTGCACAAATGGTGATGAATGCAGGTTTACCGAGCAAAGAAAAACCAGATATACATCTCTCAGGTTATGGTTTTGGCTGGATGGTATCTTCTTACAAAAGTCATTTCCGTGTGGAACATGGTGGAAATATTGATGGATTCTCTGCCAGTACCAGTTTTTATCCAACCGATAGCATTGGTATTGTGGTACTGACCAACCAGAATGGATCTGCGGTTCCTTCAGTGGTACGAAATCTGATCTCAGACCGGTTATTGAACCTGCCTTATTTTGACTGGAACACAGATCTGAAACGTGCCTCTGAAAAAGCCAAAGCAACCGCCAAAGAAGCAGAAAAAACAAAAAGCAGTAGCCAGAAAACCAATACGGCACTTTCCCATCCTTTGAAAGATTATGAAGGCATCTACCAACATGCGGGATATGGCAGTTTTGAAGTGTCACTGATCAATGACTCACTGTTTGCCAAAGTAGGTAAAGACCTGTTATGGCTGCGTCAATATCACTACGATATATTTGAACCCTTTGAAAAAACAGCCGGAGAACCAATGGATACTACCGAAAGAAGCCCGGCCCGCTTCCAGTTTCACATGAACGAAGCAGGAGAGATCTCCATGGTTACACAACAATTCGAAGCTGGACTGGAGCCTTTCAAATTCCTAAAAACACCCAAACCCAAAGCCATTACCAAAGAAGAACTGGAAAAATATGTGGGAGAATATAGTTTGGGGGCTGCTACGGTGAAAGTATATATTAAAGACAATAAAACGTTGTATGTATTGGTGCCCGGTCAACCTGATTACGAACTGGTACCTGTTGACAAACACAAATTCGCCTTAAAAGTAGCCAACGGATTTTACTTGCAGTTTGAAGTAAATGAAAAAGGCGAATCAACAGAAGCCACTTTCATCCAGCCCAATGGAAATTTCAAAGCAAAGAGAAAATAAAAAATTGACCTATATAATCTGCTATCATGCGTAAACTTATCTGCCTGCTGATCCTTACTGCCCTGTTCACTTCCTGCGGTAGTAAGAAATTTGATACGATCATCCGTAACGGCCTGGTGTACGACGGTAATGGTGCGGCTCCTTTTACAGCTGATATCGGTATCAAAAATGATACGATCGCCTTCATTGGCGACCTATCGAAGGAAGCTGCCAACAACGAAGTGGATGCCAAAGGAATGGCGGTTAGCCCCGGCTTCATCAATATGCTGAGCTGGGCACCGGTTTCGCTGATTGAAGATGGCAGATCGCAGGGAGATATCAGACAGGGGGTAACACTCGAAGTATTTGGAGAGGGCGAGAGTATGGGTCCGCTGAATGCAAAGATGAAGTCGGATATGCAGAAAGACCAGTCGCTCATCAAATATGAAGTAGCCTGGAACACCTTGGGCGAATACATGCAGTGGATGGAGAAAAAAGGGATCAGTACCAATATTGCTTCATTTGTAGGCGCCACAACCATCCGTACTAATGTGATCGGCGAAGACAACCGCGATCCTACACCTGCAGAAATGGAGCGTATGAAAGACCTCGTAAAACAAGCTATGGAAGACGGAGCATTGGGCGTGGGCACTTCGCTCATTTATCCACCGGCTTTTTTTGCCAAAACACAGGAACTGATCGAGCTCTGCAAAGCGGCTGCGCCTTATGGCGGTGGCTATATTTCACATATGCGCAGCGAAGGAAATAAACTTACGGAAGCAGTAGAAGAACTGATCACCATCGCCAAAGAAGCAGGTGTGCATGGAGAGATCTATCACCTGAAAGCTGCCGGCATCAGTAACTGGGGCAAAATGGACAGCGTGATCAGGCGGGTAGAAAGGGCGCGGAAAGAAGGTATTGATATCGCGGCCAATATGTACACATACACCGCTGGTGCCACCGGCATGACAGCCGCCTTTCCCCCTTCTTTACAGGATGGCGGATTCGGCAAACTCTGGCAACGCCTGCAGGATCCCCGAACAAGGGAAGCTATGAAAAAAGCCATGAAGACCAATGCGCCCGACTGGGAAAACCTTTATTATGGCGCAGGTTCTGCTGACAAAGTATTACTGCTGGGTTTTCGCAGAGATTCTCTTTTTAAATACGCAGGAAAATCATTGGCAGAAGTAGCCAGGCTCAGAAATACCACGCCCGAAGATGCCGCCATTGACCTCATCATCCAGGATAGCAGCCGCGTAGAAGTTGCTTACTTTTTAATGAGCGAAGAAAATGTTAAAAAACAGGTAGTACTTCCCTGGGTCAGCTTTGGATCCGATGCGGCTTCTATGGCTACCGAAGGTAAGTTCATCAAACAGAGTTCTCATCCCCGCGCCTACGGCAATTTTGCCCGGGTAATTGGTCAGTATGTTAGAGAGGAAAAACTATTGCCACTGGAACTGGCCATCCACAAACTGGCTAAAGTAGCTGCCACTAACCTGCATATTCAAAAAAGAGGAGAATTGAAAGTGGGTAACTATGCCGACATCCTTATTTTTGATCCCGCCAAAGTAAAAGACAAAGCCACTTATGAAAACCCACACCAGTATGCCGAAGGCATGCAGCATGTATGGGTAAATGGTGTGCAGGTGTTGAAAGAAGGAGAACATACGGGTGCCAGACCGGGGCGGTTTGTGAAGGGAGGGGGGAAACAATGAGAGAATGAGTGGATGAGTGATTGAGCGAATGTTTTTTAGGAAGTATAAAATAGAAATATGGAAATATTGATTCGAAGGGCGGAGAGAAAAGACTGCGTTCGTTTACTGGAATTGATTCAGGAGCTGGCAGATTACGAAAAAGCACCGCAGGAAGTAACGGTAACACTGGCGCATTTTGAAGAAAGTGGCTTTGGCACTAATCCGGTGTGGTGGGCATTCGTGGCCGAGATCAACGGAAAGGTGGAAGGCTTTGCCTTGTATTATATCCGCTACAGCACCTGGAAAGGACAATGTCTGTACCTGGAAGATTTTCTGGTTACCGAAAAATTACGGGGTAAAGGAGCAGGTAAATTATTGTTCGACCGCATTATTCAGGAAGCAAAGGACAAAGGATTTAAAAGAATGGTTTGGCAGGTACTGGAATGGAACGAACCCGCCATCAACTTCTACAAAAAATACAACGCCACCCTCGATCCGGAATGGGTGAATGGTATCCTCGATTTTTAGCAACCAGCGTAACGAATTAAAAACTAGCAATTAAAAATTAAAATGTACTAAACCAATTTTTAATTGCTAATTTTTAATTACTTCAATTCACTCCTGCTACTACTGCTTCTTTATAAACTTTCTGCACCAAACCCTGCAGTACTTTTCCGGGGCCGGATTCGGTAAAATGCGTGGCCCCATCTGCTACCATGGCTTGTACGCTTTGTGTCCAGCGAACAGCACCGGTTAATTGATCGATGAGGTTTTGTTTGATTGATGAAGGATCTGTTACGGCTTTGGCAACCACATTCTGGTAAACAGGGCAAGTAGCCGGGTGGAAGGTAGTGGACTCAATAGCTGCAGCCAGTTCTTCTTTGGCCGGCGCCATTAACGGAGAGTGAAAAGCACCTCCTACCGGCAATACCAATGCCCTTTTGGCGCCAGCAGCTTTCATTCTTTCGCAGGCGATCTCGATGCCTTTTACCGAGCCACTGATTACCAGCTGGCCTGGACAATTATAATTGGCCGCTACTACTACTTCACCGGTTTCTTTACTTACTTCGGCACAGATCTCTTCCACTTTTTCATCTGCCAGTGCCAGCACAGCTGCCATGGTAGAAGGTTTTACTTCGCAGGCTTTCTGCATGGCTTTGGCACGGATGCTTACCAGTTTCAGTGCATCTTCGAACTGCAGCACCCCATTAGCCACCAGGGCAGAGAACTCACCCAGGGAGTGACCGGCTACCATATCAGGTTTCACATTATCCAGCGTTTTAAAAGCGATCACAGAGTGAAGAAATACTGCAGGCTGGGTAATATTGGTCTGTTTCAGTTCTTCATCCGATCCGGTAAACATCACGTCACTGATGCGGAACCCGAGGATCTCATTGGCTCTTTCAAACAGTTCCTTCGCAAGCGGATTGATATCATACAGGTTTTTACCCATTCCACTGAACTGCGAACCCTGACCGGGGAATATATAAGCGTGTTTCATGTGTGTTTGGTTTATTGGTCTATTCGTTTATTGGTTTACTTGTTTATTCGTTTACTGGTTTATTCGTTTACTGGTTTATTCGTTTACTGGTTTATTCGTTTCATGATATTCCTTTTTACCTAATTAACCGTTTACCTAATCGCATCACCTATCTACATTCTTTAGACTTCCAAAACTAGTGATGAATATTGTTTTTCAAAACCTTAATATATCCATTCAGCTTTCGGTGTATCAGCTCCATTTCCGCTATCAATAATCCATAAGTTGTTTCATTGATCAATCCTCGCTGATAAGATTTCCTGATCCAGCTTTTAGCCTCAAGGAGTGATCCACGAGCATAAAAGCAAAAATGGATATTTTCTTTCACAAAAAACCGTCCATACCCCTCTGCAATATTAGCAGAAATTGAATCAACAGAAGAGGTCAGCTGTTTCCCGATACCAAATTTTTTGAAAGCTGGCCAAGCAATCACTATTTGCCAAATTTCCTCTGCCAATTTTTCAGAAAGCAGATATACTTCCAGTTCTTCCAGAATATAGGGCATAAAAAAGGATTTACGCTTACATAAATCCTAATTTATACATAACAAATAGTTACTTATATCGTATTTGTACGCATTCCGAGTAAATATTTCACCCTCCGTACAAATAAACCAGTAAACGAATAAACCAATAAACAAGTAAAACCAATCCCCCTAATCCAGCTTCTTATTAATCAACTTCAGAAACTCGCTACGCGTAGTATTCTTCAAAAATTCACCGTCAAAAGCAGAAGTGGTTGTTACAGAATTCTGTTTGCCCACCCCACGCATCATCATACACAGATGTTTGGCTTCAATCACCACCGCCACACCTACCGGATTCAGCGATTCTTTGATGGCTTCGAGGATCTGGGTTGTCAACCGCTCCTGCACCTGCAGCCTGCGCGAATACACATCTACCACACGGGCCAGTTTACTCAGGCCGGTGATCCATCCATTGGGGATATAGGCAATATGCGCTTTCCCGAAAAAAGGCAGCATGTGGTGTTCGCACATGGAGTAAAGCTCAATATCTTTTACGATCACCATCTCGCTCACCGACTCCTTGAACTTGGCCGAATTAATGATAGCTATCGGATCCTGCTGGTAGCCTTGTGTTAAAAACTGCATGGCTTTGGCTACGCGTTCGGGGGTTTTTACCAGTCCCTCCCTGTCCGGATCTTCGCCCAGCAAACCCAGTGCTTCGTGGTAATTTTTGATCAGTCCTGAAGTTACTTCTTCATCGTACTTCTCGATCTTGGTGTAAGCCATATCAGTGTTTTTTCTATGATGATTTATGCAGGATACTCTACAAAATTTCTTTCGGTTTCATACAGGCGGATCTGCAGTTCCAGTTTCGCATCAATTCTTGGGCGCAGCAGCTGGTAGATCACTACAGCTATATTTTCAGCCGTAGGGTTCAGGTTGGCGAACTCCGCCGTATCCAGATTCAGGTTCTTGTGGTCAAAACGACTCATCACTTCCTCTTTCACAATATCGCTGAGCAGTTTCAGGTCTATCACATACCCTGTTTGCGGATCGGGTTCGCCGGTTACTTTCACCACCAGGTCGTAATTATGCCCATGGTAGTTGGGGTTATTACACAGCCCAAACACCCGGTCATTCTCCTCGTTCGTCCACGAAGAATTAAACAGCCTGTGAGCCGCATTAAAATGCTCTTTCCGGAAAACCGCTACTTTGTTTGCCATAAGATTACAATTCATGGTACCAGCTTCTGTACAGAACCCAACACCTGTTGCGTCGCACACTTGTACTATCCAACACGGCTGAACTTTATTTGAAACAATGTTCAAGTGGTTCTGTCATTAACTGCCGGCACTGTTTCAGAAGTGTGCTGATCAAGTGGCCGGTCATACAGGAGCCAGGAAATCAATGACTGAGCTTGAATATCTATTCCGATAGTCTGCACTAAGGTACACAGGTTACTAATAACCCGTACACCCTTTCTTTTGTTTACTCAATCCAGAAAAAAGGTTATTCACCGAAATATTCCACGTAAATACGCTGGGTCTCATAGAGTTTGATGCAGTGCAGCTTCACTTCTGCGGGTAAATGGGGGGCCAGCTGCTGCCAGATGGCAATGGCCAGGTTTTCCGTACTGCACATGGTATCTTTCATAAAATCCACGTCCATGTTCAGGTTCTTGTGGTCCAGTTTATCCACCACATATTGTTTGATCAGCTTACTCAGTTGCTTCACATCATATAAAAAGCCGGTATCCGGATCTGGATTACCCTTGATCGTCACAAAAAGGTCATAATTATGTCCATGCCAGTTCTCATTGGCACAAACGCCGAAAACAGCTTCATTCTGTTCCTTGCTCCACCTGGGATTAAACAGTTTATGCGCTGCGTTAAAATGCTCCTGTCTTGTTAAATACACCATCCGCCTCAAAAATTTCGGCAAAGGTAAGGAATAGGAGGAAATCGTGAGTGGTGAGTAGTCTGTAGGTAGTAAAACCCCAAGCCCCCCAACCAAACTCACTACTCACTACTCACTACTCACGATTCACGGTTTTTCCCCACCTTTGTCCTATGCGAGTCATCATCACCGCCGCCACTGTTGCCGAATGGATGCCTTCCTTCCTGGAACTGGACCCACTGTATTCCGGTGAAAGTCAACGTTTAAAAGTGCAGTTTCACCAGAGCGGCGTAGGCATGCTGGCTTCGGCTGTTTCGATTACCCGCATGGTGTATGAAGACAAGCCCGACCTGATCATTCAGGCCGGTATTGCCGGTTGTTTTGATACAAAACAACCCCTGGGAAACGTGGTGGTGATCGCCGATGAACTGGTGGGCGATATGGGTGTGCAGGAAGAGGGCAAATGGAAGGATCTGTTTGACCTGAAACTCGAAAAAAGCAATTACCATCCCTACGAAAAAAGAAAACTGCCCAACCCCTGGCTCAACACGTATAATCTCCTGAAACTACAGGAAGTGAGTGGCATCACCGTTAACGAGATCACTACCGAACCCGAGAGGATCCGGCAGTTATACAAAAAATACAATCCCACCACCGAAAGCATGGAAGGCGCCGCACTGCACTATGTATGCCGCGAAGCCCAGATCCCTTTTATCCAGATCAGGGCCCTCTCCAACTATATCGGCGAGCGGGATAAATCCAACTGGCTGCTCCAACCCGCCATCGAAAACCTCAACCAAACCCTCATCAAATACATCGACAAACTCTACAAACTCAAATAACCATTCTATCATTCATTCACTCATCCACTCATCCACTCATTCACTCATTCCAATGACCCTCGCCTTCTCCCCCTGCCCTAACGATACCTTCATTTTTGATGCATTGGTGAATCATAAAATTGATACGGAAGGACTTTCGTTTGAGGTAGTACTGGAAGATGTACAAACCCTGAACGAATGGGCCAAAGCAGGTAAACTGGATATTTCGAAAATCAGTTACGGCGTATTACCAATGGTGCTGGACACATACAAAGTATTGAATAGCGGAGGTGCATTGGGTAAAGGAGTAGGCCCATTACTGATCACTAAAGGAACACCTGAAAAAGAAGTGAAAGATATGCTCATCGCAATTCCGGGAGAAAATACAACGGCGCATATGTTGTTCTCGCTGGCGTATCCGGAAGCGAAGCACAAACAGTTTATGGTATTTCACGAAATTGAAGAAGCCGTGTTAAGTGGCCGGGCAGATGCGGGTGTCATCATTCATGAAAACCGTTTTACGTACCAGCTCAAGGGCCTCAGCAAGATCCGCGATCTGGGCGAGTATTGGGAAGAAACGGTGAAAGTACCGATACCATTAGGTGGCATTATCATCCGGAAAAATTTCGACAGAGAGTTGCAACATAAAGTAGACAGACTTATACACAAAAGTCTTGCTTATGCGTTCGATCATTACCCGGAACTGCCCGATTATGTTCGCCAGCACTCACAGGAAATGAACGAGCAGGTAATGCGTCAGCATATAGACCTGTATGTAAATTCGTACTCACTAAATTTGGGAGAAGAAGGAAAATCTGCCGTGAACACTATGCTACAGGTGTATCAACAACTGCATGGTTCTTCCACTATTAACAGTTCCTCCCTCTTTGTTTCCTGATACAGCAACGCTTATTACGGATTTAATGCTTTTGCATATACTTCCAGCACCCGCTTACGCGCCATCTCATGCTGTACAATGGGTTTAGGATAATTGAACTCCTGAAACTCAGGCACCCATTTTGTGATATACTTCAATTCCTTATCAAATTTCTCTGTCTGCAGCGTTGGGTTGAACACCCTGAAATACGGAGCCGCATCACAACCACTGCTGCTGGCCCATTGCCAGCCACCATTGTTGGCTGCCAGGTCAAAGTCGAGCAGCTTCTGCGCAAAATAAGCTTCGCCCCAGCGCCAGTCGATCAGCAGGTGTTTCACTAAAAAAGAAGCCACAATCATGCGCACCCGGTTATGCATATAACCGGTGGCATTCAGTTCCCGCATGCCCGCATCTACAATGGGATAACCTGTTTTTCCTTCGCACCATAACCGGAACTCCGCTTCATTATTGCGCCACTCAATTTTATCATAAGCGGGTTTAAAACTTTTGCCCTTACCTACCTGCGGAAAATGCCAGAGAATCATGTGATAAAAATCGCGCCAGATCAGTTCATTCAGGTAGGTCTCATTCAATGTTTTGGCACGTCGGGCCAATGCACGGATACTGATGGTACCAAAACGGAGATGTACGCCCAATTTAGAAGTGCCGTTCTCCAGCGAAGGAAAGTTCCTCCGTTCTGCATAGTGTTTGATCACTTCATCCGCCAGTTCTTTAGCGGGGAACCTGGGAGCCATTTCTTCAAAACCCATACTTGTCAGTGAGGGAATCTGTAGTGGTGACTGCCGGTAAAAATTAGTAAAGTGTTTCTCAGTTGGAAAAGAACCCAGATCAGCATCCGTCAGTTTAGCTTTCCATTTATTGGAATAAGGGGTAAAAATGGTATAAGGTTTCCCATCATCCTTTGTCACTTCACTCTTCTCGAAAATGACCTGATCTTTACAGGTATGAAATCCGGCATTTTTCGTTTGTAACAAGGCTCCGATCTGTGCATCCCGTTCCTGTGCATATGGCTCATAATCGTGATTGGTGAACACATCAGCGATCACATATTTCTCCAGCAGTTGCTGGTATACCTGTTCGGGATATCCATAGTACACTTCCAGACTGCTACCCAGTTTCTCCAGTGCCACCTGCATCTCACCCAGTGCCGCATGAATAAACGCCACTCGTTTATCCGCTTTATCATCCAGTTGGTCAAGAATCTTTCTGTCGAAAATAAAAATCGGAACAACGGGTTTTCCTGCTGTAAGGGCATGATAAAGTGCTGCATTATCGGCTAACCGCAGGTCGCGGCGGAACCACATGATGGTAACAGAAGTCTTCATGAAAACAAGAACAACTGTTTACGGGAAAGGTTTATTGGTTTACCCGTTTATTGGTAGCAGCTGGTTTGGAGCATGGCTTTTAATCTGTATTGACCGCTATTCCGGTAAACAAATAAACCAATACACCAACCACCCCCAGCAACGGAGCCACAAATTTCTTGTGTAAGAGAGAAGCTAATTGATGTGTATACCCACTCTGGCCTAACTGTTTTACCCAGCGGATGCCATATACGGAGTTGGTAAGGAAGAGTTCTGAAGCCTGTTCCATTTCTTCCAGGGTCAGTTGCCCTTCTTCCACGGGAATATTTTCGTTGCGCATTTTTTCCAGCAGGTAACGGCGCATAACACCGTTCACAGGACCTTCTGATAAGGCGGGTGTTTTTACTTTGCCATCTTGTACCACAAACACATTGGCAATAGTAGCATCTGCCACCCTGCCAAAGGGATTCAGCAGAATCACATCATTCAGTTTCTGTTTTTTGGCCCACATAGCGCCCATGGCATAACCGAGGTAATTATTGCTTTTTACTGGTGAGAAAAGATCGCAGCTTTTTTTGGCATCGCGGTAAATATCGGTTACCAATCCATTTTCGTTCAACTCATTGTTTGCCGGATTCAGTTGCCAGGTCTGTACGAGGTGATGTGGAAAATGATTATCCACATCATACAATCCCCCCTCGCCCCTGAAAATGGTGATGCGCACCCTTGCCTGTTTATGATGGTAATTTTTCTTTGCAAGTAGCCTGATATAATCGCGCAGGTAATCGGGGGTAAAATAAGTGGGTTGCTGAAACTGCAATAATTCCAGGGAAGAGAACAATCTTTCGAAATGATAGTCGTCCAGAATGATCTTTCCGTTCACCATCTTCAGGGTCTCAAAAAAACCATCCCCATACCGGAACGAACGGTTATCGGGCGAGATCAGGGGTTTACCTGTTTTACTGATTTTCCCATTATAAAAAAGAAAGTTCCCGGCTATCATGGTCTCAAAGATAGGCTTCAAAATAAGTTTACCGATTCGTGTTTAAGCTTTTGCATTATTTTTAACCCCCTTATTTTCCCTTATCGCTTTAACCAACCGCTATGCAGCTTCAGGATATCATTCGCGAACTCGAACAGAAAGCCCCCCTTTCCCTGCAGGAAAGCTATGATAATGCCGGCCTGCTTACCGGCAACCCGGCCTGGGAATGCACGGGCGTTCTTTGCACCCTGGATGCTACAGAAGCGGTGATACTGGAAGCCAAAGCAAGGGGCTGCAACCTGGTAGTGGCCCACCACCCGATCATTTTCGGGGGACTGAAAAAGCTGAACGGTAAAAATTATGTAGAACGTACGGTGATTGCGGCCATCAGAAATGAGATCGCCATTTATGCCATTCATACCAATCTGGATAATGTGCTGGACGGGGTAAACGACCAGATCGCCAACCGGCTGGGATTGGTAAACAGAACCATCCTGGCCCCAAAATCCGGCCAACTGCTGAAGCTTTACACGTTTGTACCCCATGTCCAGGCCAATCAGGTAAGGGAAGCCCTTTTTGCCGCCGGGGCGGGCCATATCGGCGAATACAGTGAGGTGAGCTTTAATGCGGAAGGAACCGGCACTTTTAAAGGATCGGAGAAAACCACCCCTTTTGTGGGTACTCCCGGAAGCAGACACGAAGAAAAAGAACTGAAAATAGAAGTGATCCTGCCGGCCTACCGGCAGTCGGCCGTAGTAAAAGCCCTCTGGGAAGCCCACCCTTATGAGGAAGTGGCCTACGATATTGTATCATTAGTAAATGATAATCAATTAGTTGGAAGTGGATTGCTGGGTGAATTGCCCGAGGCACTGGATGAAACCGGTTTTCTGCACATGTTACAAACCTCTTTTGAGCTGAAAATGGTAAAACACAGTCCATTATTGGGCAAAAAGATCAAAAAAGTGGCGATTTGTGGCGGTTCGGGGAGCTTTTTGACCGGAAAAGCCCTGGCAGCCGGGGCCGATGTATATGTTACTTCGGATATCAAATACCATGAGTTTTTTGATGCCAACGACCGGTTGCTGCTGGCCGATATTGGTCATTGGGAAAGTGAACAATTTACCACCGACCTTTTGATTGAGCTTTTACAGGCGAAATTCCCTACCTTTGCCGTCCTCAAATCAGGAGTAAAAACCAACCCGGTTCACTACTTTCTGGGCTGAGGAAGGTTCTGAACCCTGAAGTGAGTGACACAACCGGCGATGCCCAAAAGCCTGCTGCCGGGATAAAAAACTCCAAACAACAAATACAAACAACAAACTAGTTATGGCCGCAGTTAAAGATTTCTCTGTTGAAGAAAAGCTGGTAACCCTGTTACGATTACAGAAGATTGACAGCAAACTGGATGAGATCCAGATCCTGAAAGGTGAACTTCCGATGGAAGTAAGTGACCTGGAAGATGAGATCCAGGGTTTAACCGCCCGCCAGACCCGTATCGAAGAAGAGATCAACGGGATCACCGAATTTATTGAAGGCAAAAAAGCTGTCATCAAAGAAAGTGAAGCCCTGATCGCTAAATACGAGAAGCAGAGTGAGAATGTAAAGAACAACCGTGAGTTTGAAGCGATCAACAAAGAGATCGAAATGCAGCAGCTCGAGATTAAACTGGCTGAGAAGCATATCCGCGATGCCAACGAAGAACTGACCGAGAAGATCAAGAACCTCGAAGTTGCCAAAAAACAGGTAGCGGTGAAAGAAGGTGTGCTGAACCACAAAAAAGGTGAGTTACAGAAAATTATCGCTGATACTGAAAAAGAAGAGACCCATTTCAACAAACAGAGCGCTGATGCCCGTGGGCATATCGACGATCGTTTGCTGTACAGCTACGACCGGATCCGCAAAAGTTACCGCAATGGCCTGGCCGTTGTACCGGTAGAGCGTGATGCCTGTGGTGGTTGCTTTAACTCCATTCCTCCACAACGCCAGAGTGAAATCCGTTTGCACAAAAAGATCATTGTTTGTGAGAACTGCGGACGGATCCTGGTAGATGCTGATCTGAACGACAGTGTAGAAGCCAAATAGGATCGCGGATGACGCTGATTTTTGTATGATTGATATGATTAAGAAAGGGTGCCTTCGGCACCCTTTCTTTTTTTTGCATAATACCGAACGTGCAACTTTTCTTTAAGGAAACTACCTATATCAATTGTCACCCATTCTGTTAATCCAGTGATTACAATCATATTCATCATACAATCCATCAGCGTAATCAGAGATACTGTATTTTCGGTGTATGATCCGACGGTTATTGTTAGTTTCTATTTTAGCCTCCTGCACTATATGGGGTCATGCGCAGAAAGTGTATGACTTTAATGCCACCTGTTTGCAGGCTTACCAGGAGATCACTAAACTGAAGATCAATAGCGGACTGGCGCTGGCCGAGAAAGCCAGGCAGCAGAATCCGAATAACCTGATACCGCTGTTACTGGAAAGCTATGCAGATTTTTATACGCTGTTTCTGAACGAGGATCCCAAAGAATTTCAGCAACGTTATCCGCGTTTTGCAGAAAGAATCAGTCTGCTGCAGGAAGGCCCCAAAAGCTCCCCTTTTTATCTGTACAGTCTCAGCCTGGTAAAAGTGCACAAAGCCGGCGTCGCCATTAAATTCGGGAAACTGTGGGATGCGGGCTGGGATTTCCGTAAAGCTTATCAGCTCATCAAAGAGAACCGGAAGCAATTCCCGGGTTTTGCACCGAATGATCTGATATATGGATCGCTGCAAGCGGTAGTGGGAACCATACCCAAAGGATATAAATGGATCGCCAGCCTGTTTGGGATGCGGGGTTCTTTAACAGAGGGTATGAAGATCGTACGAAACTTCATCAACAGCAACGATCCCTGGGCCAAAGCTTTTTTTAATGAAGCAGCTTTCATGTATCCCTACCTGATGTTCTATATCGAGAATAAAAAAGAAGAAGCGCTGGTCTTTACCCAGCAGCGCAAACTGGACCTCGTAAACAATCACCTGCATGCCTATATGGCGGCCAATCTGGGTATCAATAACAAACAATCGGAGTATGCCAAAAATGTGATCCTTGCCCGTAATAAATCTGATGAATACCTGAAAACCGGTATCTGGGATTTTGAGCTGGGCTTCACCAAAATATACCACCTGGAAACCCAGGAAGCGGCCCGTTACCTGGAAAGTTTTCTCGCCCATTTTAAAGGAAAGTTTTATGTGCGCGATGCTTACCAGAAACTGAGCTGGTGTTATTACCTGCAGGGCAACCAGGCTAAAGCGGAGGAAGTGAGAAAAAACATCCTGAAAAAAGGAGCTACCGATGCCGATGCCGATAAACAGGCACTGAAAGATGCGAAGTCGGGCAAATGGCCCAATAAACTCTTACTCAAAGCCCGCCTCTTAAGCGATGGCGGTTATGCCATTGATGCCGCCGCTCTGCTGCAGGGCAAAACAGAAGATGATTTTGCCGCAGAAGAAGAGAAACTGGAATTTGCCTACCGGGTAGCGCGAATCTACGATGACCTGAACCGCGAAGACGATGCCATTCGCAATTACCTGATCGCCATCCGGCTGGGTGAGCACCGGCCGGAGTATTATGCCGCCCGCGCCGCTTTGCAGATTGGTCAGCTCTATGAAAAAAGAGGACAGAAAGCCCTCGCCATTACTTATTACCAGAAATGCCTCGACATGGATGACCATGAATACAAAGATTCGCTTGACCAAAGAGCCAAGTCCGGCATCGCCCGGTGTAAGGGTGAATAAACGGGGAAGAGCAGGTATTTCTTACATGTATTTGTATAACAGGAATGTCTTGTATAAATTGCGTGAGGAGTGTGAGTCGTGAATCGCGAGACGTGAGTGAAGGCGCTACTCACCACTCACCACTGACGACTCACGATTCACGCTCACGAAAATCTATGCTACGCAAACTCTTCATACAGAACTACGCCATCATTGATGAGATCGGGATCGATTTTTCATCGCAGCTGAATATCATTACCGGCGAAACCGGTGCGGGTAAAAGTATCCTGATGGGTGCGCTCAGTCTGATACTGGGCGAGAGAGCCGACAGCTCGGTGCTGGTGAATACACAGAAAAAATGTTTTATTGAAGGAAGTTTTACCGTAGACCATAAACAGGCGGTACTTGATTTTTTGAAGGAGAACGACCTGGATATAGAAGAAGAACTGGTATTACGCAGAGAAATTACGGCCAACGGTAAATCGAGGGCCTTTATTAATGATACTCCTGCTACGTTGCAGCAGTTAAAAGCACTGGCTTCTTTACTGGTAGATCTTCACCAGCAGTTTGATACACTGGAACTGGGCGATGCCGATTTTCAGCGCGAAGTAATGGATGCGCTGGCGAATAATGAAAGCCGCTTAGCTGCTTATCAGACCATTTTCCGGCAATGGCAGACAGCTGGCAAAGAACTGGAAGCATTACAACAACAGAAAGCTGCTTTTACCAAAGAGCTGGATTATAACCAGTTCCTGTTTGATGAACTGAATGAACTCGGACTAAAAGAAAACGAGCTCGAAGAACTGGACAACGAACTGAAACTGCTGAGTAATGCAGAAGGTATTAAAACCACACTTACCAAAGTTTGTTATGACCTGAAAGAAAGTGAGCAACCGGTGGTTCAGTTATTAAAACAACTACTGAACCAGTTACATGGTTATGCTTCTTTCCATCCGGATCTTTCGGCTGTGATAGAACGCTTACAGAGTACACAGATAGAACTGCAGGATATTGCGGATGAAGTAGACCGGTTCAACGATACGGTGCATTACGACGAGAAAAGAATTGAATGGATTAACCAGCGGTTGATGGATGGCTATAAGCTGATCAAAAAACACGGCGTACAAACTACGGCCCAGTTACTAGAACTGCAGCAGGAACTGGAAAATAAACTTCGGGCCGTTCTGGATATGGACGATACCATTGCCGGCAAGGAAAAAGAAACCAACCGCTTATTTACCGAAGCACAAACACTGGCAACACAACTCTCCAAAGCCCGCCACAAACAGGCCCAACCGCTGGAAGAAAAAGTAAATAACTTACTGGCGCAGGTAGGTATGCCCAATGCCCGTTTAAAAGTGGAACTGAAAGACAATACACTAACGCTTTCGGGTAAAGACCATATTGATTTTTTATTCGACGCCAATAAGAGCAACCGTTTTGAACCCATCCGCAAAGTAGCCAGTGGTGGTGAGCTAAGCCGATTGATGTTATGCATCAAATCGCTGGTGGCTCAATCCATCGATCTGCCCACTATGATCTTTGACGAGATAGATACCGGCATTTCAGGTGAAGCGGCCAAACAGGTAGGACTGATCATGAAAGGGTTGGCCAGCAACCGGCAGATCATCTGTATTACCCACCAGCCCCAGATAGCCGGTAAAGCCAACGCCCATTTTTTTGTATACAAGGAGATCAAAAACGATGCGGTAAAAACGAATATCCGCCTCCTGAACCCCGACGAACGCATCACCGCCATTGCCCGTATGCTGAGCGGAGAAAAGCCCACTGCCGCTGCGATGGAGAATGCGAGGGAGATGATGAATTGAGTTAGGAGTCTGGAGTTGGGAGTGATTTTTTGTAACTCCAGACTCCTAACTCCTAACTCCTAACTTTTCTATACTTTTACCAACAGTATTCATTCTAAACTAACGAACACTATGGCCTACAACTTATTAAAAGGAAAACGCGGCATTATAACCGGTGCACTGGATGAGAATTCGATTGCCTGGAAGGTAGCAGAGAAAGCACATGAGGAAGGTGCCACATTCGTATTAACCAATGCCCCCATTGCCATGCGTATGGGCGAGATCAAGAAACTGGCCGAAAAAACCGGTTCGCAGATCATTCCGGCCGATGCTACCAGTGTGGACGAGTTAACAACCCTGTTTACCCAATCGCAGGAGATCCTGGGCGGTAAAATAGATTTTGTACTGCACTCCATCGGTATGAGCGTAAACATCCGCAAGAATATTCCGTATACAGAATCCAACTACGATTTCTTTATGAAGGGCATTGATGTATCTGCTATGTCCTTTCACAAAATGCTGGCCGTTGCCAAAAAATTAGACGCCATCAGCGAATGGGGCAGCGTAGTGGCTTTAACTTATATGGCCGCACAGCGTACTTTCCCTTTTTATACCGATATGGCCGATATCAAAGCCATGCTGGAATCGATTGCGCGTAGTTTTGGATATCACTACGGTCTGGAGAAAAAAGTGCGGATCAATACCGTATCTCAGTCGCCCACCAAAACCACTGCCGGTACCGGTATCAAAGGGTTTGGCGATTTCTATGATTATGCCAATGCCATTGCGCCTTTGGGCAATGCTACCGCAGAAGATTGTGCCAACTATTGTATTACCCTGTTCTCAGACCTGACAAGGATGGTTACCATGCAGAACCTGTTTCATGATGGCGGTTATTCTACTACCGGTGTGAGTAATGAAGTGATGCAGAAACTGGGGATCGGGGAATAATTTTTTCAGCACAGCAATCATTAAATACCAATCACATGGCTCCATTATTAGAGATACCGGCCAACCTTGTAGAATACATAGGGTATTTCGGGTCGTTCCTGACTTCGATCACGTTTATTCCGCAGGTATATAAATCCTGGCAGTCGAGAAGTGTGGGTGATCTGAGTATCTGGATGATTTTGATTGTAGTAACCAGTACCATCGTTTGGCTTACCTACGGTTTTGCCATTCACAGCGGACCGGTAATTGTGGCCAATACGGTAGTGCTTGTATTAACGTTGGTATTGCTCTATTTCAAATACAGTTTCAAAAAACAATAAAGCTGCCATACTTACTTATGCACAAGTGAGTGACACAACAGGTGTTCAATGGGTATTCTGCAGCCGGCCCACAAAAAAGCCATCACGCTATAAAGCATGATGGCTTTGTTACATATACCGGTTACCAGACTCCCAGAAGGATGGTAAGGATTAATATTCGTCTTCGTTGAACATGAAGTCTTCCTGGCTCGGATAATCAGGCCAGATATCTTCGATGCTCTCGTACACTTCCCCTTCATCGTCCAGCTCCTGCAGGTTCTCTACCACTTCCAGCGGTGCACCGCTACGGATAGAATAATCGATCAGTTCGTCTTTTGTTGCGGGCCAGGGGGCCTCTTCCAGGTAACTTGCCAATTCTAATGTCCAGAACATATTTTACCTTTTAATTTTTTGCAAATGTAGCCGTATAAACGAAACCACCAAATGGGAGTTTTGCAGTCTGTGCAAAGAAATGTTCAAAAATTGGCCTTTAACCCGCCCCCTGTTGTAGGTTTGTAACCAAAACAGGACCTTTCCGGATGCTGAAAGCAGAACATATTACCAAGAAATACGGCAGTTTACAGGTACTCAAAGGCGTGGATATCACCGTGCAAACCGGGGAAATCGTAAGTATTGTGGGTTCGTCCGGCGCCGGAAAAAGCACCCTTTTACATATACTGGGCACCCTTGACAAGGCTGATGAAGGCCATATCTGGCTGGATGGACAGCAGGTTGACCAGCTGGAGGGCAAAAAACTGGCCGCGTTCCGGAACAGGCATATCGGCTTTGTTTTTCAGTTTCACCACCTGTTGCCTGAATTTTCGGCTTTGGAGAATGTGTCGATCCCCGCCTGGATCGCGGGCCGGAAAAAAAAGGAAGTGGCCGACAGGGCCGCAGAATTGTTAACAACTTTAGGGCTGGCCAACCGCATGGAGAACAAACCCCAGGAACTTTCCGGGGGCGAGCAACAGCGGGTAGCTGTGGCCCGGGCCCTTATTAATAACCCATCGATTGTTTTTGCCGATGAACCTACCGGTAACCTGGACAGCGTTCACGCCAAAGAACTCCACGAATTATTTGTACAGCTGCGCAATGATTTTAAACAGACCTTCCTGATCGTTACCCATAACGAAGAACTGGCGGGAATGAGCGACAGGGTGTTGCATATGAAAGACGGGAAGATAATTTGAGAATGTGGCAATTTGAAAATTTGAAAATGGTGTAATCATTACCCTCTTAACTCCATTTTCAAATTAACACATTTTCAAATTTTCAAATTAAGAAACCCGCGGTTTCCAGGGAATTTCTGCCACCTGTAATAAATGGCCCGCGTATCGGGATAGTACAAACAAATAATCACTTAAGCGGTTCAGGTATTTGATCACGAGAGGGTCTACGAAGAGTTCATGTTCCTGCATGTTCACACATAATCTTTCTGCACGGCGGCATACACAGCGGGTTACATGGGTGGTAGAGATGGCTACATGTCCGCCGGGTAACACAAAAAATTTCATGGGCGGCAACACTTCATTCATGGCATCGATTTCTTTTTCGAGCAGAACAATGTCGGACTCTTTGAGGTCGGGCATTTTCATCAACGGTTCCTTCTCCGGGTCGCAGGCGAGAGAAGAACCGATGGTAAATAAACGGTCCTGGATTTCTTTCAGGATATCTTTGGAATGCTGGTCGGTAAGCAGATCGCTGACCAGGCCAATATGGGAGTTCAGTTCATCTACGGTTCCGTAGGTTTCAATGCGCAGGTGGCTCTTGGGAACTTTGGTTCCGCCGATCAGTGATGTTTTACCGAGATCACCCGTTTTAGTATATATTTTTAATGCCATGTGTTATTGTCGTGAGAATGATACAGGTAAGCAACAAAGCCCGCAAAGAAAAGTTCGGTTTGCTGGTAACCGATCAAACGCTTAGTGATGTATGGTTGAGGCTTCGCGCATGGTATCGCTCTCTACCAAACCATCGCGCAAACGAACTACGCGGTGTGCGTAATGGGCAATGTCTTCTTCGTGGGTAACCAGTACCACCGTATTACCGGCCGCCTGCAGTTTTCCGAAGATCTCCATTACTTCCACAGAAGTACGGGAATCGAGGTTACCGGTGGGCTCATCGGCCAGTAAGATGGAAGGATTGTTTACCAGTGCACGGGCAATGGCTACCCGCTGGATCTGTCCACCGCTCAGCTCATTGGATTTGTGGTGACTCCGATCTTCCAACCCTACTTTTTTAAGAGATTCCAGGGCGCGTTCATGCCTTTCTTTTTTGCTGACACCTGCATAGATCAGTGGCAGTGCCACATTTTCTGCGGCTGTTAAACGGGGCAGCAGATTAAACTGCTGGAATACAAAACCGATCTCGGTATTTCGTACTTCGGCCAGGTCATCATCGGCCATTTTACTTACGTCTTTGCCATTCAGAATATACCTGCCTCCGGTGGGCGAATCGAGACAACCAAGAATATTCATCAAAGTACTTTTACCACTACCAGAGGGGCCCATCAGTGCTACATATTCGTTTTTAAAAATATCCAGCGTAATGCCCTTCAAAACAGGGATGGCCTGGTTACCCATGAAATAACTTTTCTGGATATCTTCTAATTTGATGATAGCGTCACTCATGGTTCTGTTTTGATAAAAGGGTTAGGTGAATTTATTTCCTGATTACTTTGGGAACTTTAAAAAATGTGGTATCGGCTACCGGCGAATTCAGCAAAGCTTTTTCGCGGCTGATAGAGCCGCGAACCTCGTCTTCGCGAAGCACATTGGCCGCATCGCTGATATGCAGCAAAGGAGCCACACCAGTGGTATCTACTGCCTGTAATTTCTCTACAAATGCCACCATCTTCTCCAGATCAGCACGGATGCCCTCCTTTTCCGTTTCAGAGAAACGCAGCCTTGCCAGGTGGGCCAGGTTATCAACCATTGCGGCATCGATCTTCATATAGACAAAAATAACAGAATCAACGGCAAAAAACGGTTGTAATTTTTAAAAGGTCATTAGGCTTAAAGGGCGGTAAATCAATCCCATTAACAGGGTCACAAAGCCTTCAAACTGAGGAAACTAAGGATTTAACAGAGTCTTTACGATAGTTTAACTGACAATTACGCAATTCACATGTCTTAATAAATAATGTTGTAACCGGAAATGTTTCTTTCTGAAAAAGGTCTAAATTAACATCTAAATCCCCCACTATGTTAGTATTCACACTGGTTGTTGTTTACCTGGTCTGCCTGTATATGGCATATAAAGGTGCAGCAACAGCCGAAGAATGACAACCACTGTACTCGCACATCGCGACATGTACGCACCTAATAGTTAACTGCGTTATCCCCCAGGTAAAGCAGTTAACTATTTTCTTTTCAGGGCCTTCCTGCCCCCGTTTATTCCACCCACTTTCCCGCTGAAAGCACCCGATATCAGCTCTCTCAAAAAAAAGTCTACCCATTTCGAGAAATTAGTTGCATAACTAACTATTTTTACACAAAGCATTGTTATATGAAACGTTCTATCCGGAAAGTTGCTGTTTTAGGTAGTGGTGTTATGGGCTCGCGTATTGCCTGCCATTTTGCAGGAATCGGTGTACAGGTACTCTTGTTAGATATGGTACCCAAGGGTGCGGAAGAAAGCACCAAAACTGCTGAGCGGAATAAACTGGTGAATGACGCCTTGCAGGCCGCCGTAAAAAGCAACCCATCGCCTGTATTTACCAAAGACGTGGTAAAACGTATCAGCACAGGCAATTTTGATGATAACATGAAAGATATCGCCAGCTGCGACTGGATCATTGAAGTGGTGGTAGAACGTTTGGATATTAAACAGTTGATTTATGCCAAAGTAGAACAGTTCCGCAAGCCGGGTACGCTGATCAGTTCCAATACATCAGGTATTCCCATTCATATGATGGCCGAAGGAAGAAGTGAAGATTTCAAGAAACATTTCTGTGGCTCGCACTTTTTTAATCCGCCGCGTTACCTGCGTTTACTCGAGATCATTCCTACCCCGCATACCGATCCGGAAGTGGTTGATTTTCTGATGCAGTATGGCGATCTCTTCCTCGGTAAAACAACCGTTCTGTGTAAAGACACGCCCGCTTTCATTGCCAACCGCATCGGGGTATTCAGTATCATGAGCATCTTTCATATCATGAACAAACTGGGTTTAAGTATTGATGAGGTGGATGCATTGACCGGACCCATCATCGGCCGTCCTAAATCAGCCACTTTCAGAACAGCAGATGTGGTGGGTATTGATACATTGGTGAAAGTAGCCAAAGGGGTAGCGGATAATTGTCCGGCAGATGAAGCCAAAGACATTTTCACCATCCCCGCCTGGTTAGATACCGTAGTGAACAATAACTGGCTGGGAGATAAAACGGGACAGGGCTTTTTCAAAAAAACAAAATCTGCCGCAGGCAAAGAAATTCTTACCCTGAACCTGCAGACCATGGAATATGGCGCAAGGGTAAAACCCAAATTTGCAAGTATTGATGCGGCCAAACCGGTAGAGGACCTGAAGCAGCGGATCAAAATGCTGAGTGCTTCGCAGGATAAGGCGGGAGAATTTTACAGGCAGTTCCATTATTCTCTCTTTTCGTATATCTCTCATCGTATTCCTGAAATCAGTGACGAAATCTATCGCTTAGACGACGCGATGATGGCAGGTTTTGGCTGGGAGATCGGTGCGTTTGAAAGCTGGGATACCGTAGGTGTTGTTAAGACCGTAGAAGCCATGAAAGCAGTTGGTTACAAAGTAGCGGCATGGGTAGAAGAAATGATCAGCAGTGGTGCCACCAGTTTCTATAAAGTAGAGGCCGGCAAACGTTTATACTATGATGTGGCCAGCAAAACTTATAAAACCATGCCGGGGGGTGATGCGTTTATCATTTTAAACCATCATGCAGATAAACTGGTATGGAAAAACAGTGCCTGTAAACTCTACGATATCGGCGATGGTGTTGCCGGTTTTGAATGGAGCACCAAGATGAACAGTATTGGCGGCGAAGTGCTGGAAGGATTGAACAAAGCGATCAGTGTGGCAGAAGATAAATTCAAAGGACTGGTGATTGCCAACGATGGCCCCAATTTCAGCGCGGGTGCCAATGTAGGTATGATCTTTATGCTGGCCATTGAACAGGAATATGATGAACTGGATATGGCCATCCGTATGTTCCAGAACAGTATGATGCGGGTACGTTATTCCGCTGTTCCGGTGGTAACGGCGCCGCATGGTTTATCGCTGGGAGGTGGTTGCGAGATTAACCTGCATGCAGATAAGATCTGCGCGGCTGCAGAAACCTATATCGGACTGGTAGAGTTGGGTGTAGGATTGATACCCGGTGGTGGCGGTACCAAAGAATTTGCTTTACGTGCCGGGGATGAACTGCATGAAGATGAACCGGAAACCGTAACCCTGAAGAATCGTTTTTTTGCCATTGCTACGGCAAAAGTAGCCACATCGGCACAGGAAGGTTTTGAGATGGGCATTTTACGCAAAGGACTGGATGAAGTAGTGATGAACAGTGGCCGACGGATTGCAGAAGCGAAAAAATCAGTGATTGAAATGGCTGATCAGGGATATATGATTCCGCAACCCCGCAAAGACGTAAAAGTAATGGGACGTCAGGGTTTGGGTGCCATGCTGGCCGGCATTAACGGTATGTGGCGCGGAGGATACGCTACAGATCATGATGCCGTGGTGGCCCGCAAACTGGCTTATGTAATGTGCGGCGGCGACCTAAGCAGCCAGAGCCTGGTAAGTGAACAATACCTGCTGGACCTGGAAAGAGAAGCTTTTTTAAGTCTCTGCGGAGAAAAGAAAACACTGGAAAGAATTCAGAGCGTTTTAAAAAGCGGTCGGCCTATCAGAAATTAACCTGCACAGTTTGAGATAAAGAAAGCGGACACATGTTAGCATATGTCCGCTTTTTTGTGGTATACCAGCTCTCAGGCCAGTGGTATTTTCAGGTTGAAATAATTACTTCTCTTACCGGAATGGGTATAGATCAGTTCCCCGTTCATTTCTTCCATCAGCTTCCGGCATACGGCTAATACATTGGAGGCCCTTGTTTCGTTATCAACCAACTCCACCACATACGGATCAACCGGCTGGTCTACTTCCAGGATACATTTCTCTTCGCCACGCGTAATCAGCAAAGAGAGTGTTCTCAGACCGGCATGATCTGCGAGATAATGTAATATGGCAGCCATTACAATTCGCAGATAAAAGAGATCAGCAACTACAAGGGTGGTTTCGGGTGGCGCATGTAATTGTATCTCTACCGCATGTTGCTGGGTTTGGAGCAGTGTAACCACTTCCTCCTCTAACATTGCTTTGATATTTAACGGCTGAAGATGATAGGATAGGATCCTTTGTCCGGAGAGCCCCCCTTTTTCCAGTCTCGCTTCCAGCTGGGCCAGGAGCGATTGTTCGTAAACGGAAAGCTCCGCATTTTTCAGGTCATGAATGATGGCCCCAATATCTTTTGTGCGGATGGTGGATGACATGACTCAGTAAGATACAAAATTCATACACAGGTCAGGTCATTTCTTCTGGTAAACCCGAACATAATCGATCAGCATGCTTTGCGGAAAAACACTGTCGTCTACACCCTGTACCCCACCCCAGTTTCCACCGATGGCAATGTTCAGGATGAGGAAAAAATTCTTGAGAAAGGGCCAGGCATCTGTGCCTGCACCGGGATTATTATACACAAAATAAAAATTACCATCCACCAACCAGGTTACCGAAGACTCTGTCCATTCCATACTATATACATGAAAAGAATCCTGGGCATCTTTAATCAATACACTACCACCCTTTTGTTTGCCATTGGCTCCATTATATAATTTGCTATGCGAAGTACCATGGATCACATTTGGATCATAACCCACTTCTTCCATAATATCCAGTTCACCATCATCGGGCCAAACCAGCGGACTGGTAGCTGCCAGTGTCCAGATAGCTGGCCAGGTACCTCTCCCCCTGGGAAGTTTGGCCCTGATCTCGAATTTGCCATAGGTCCATTGGGCTTTGCCTTTGGTAAGCAGTCTTGCAGAGGTATAGTTCTTTCCACCAAAACTTTCCTTTCTCGTTTCAATCACCAGGTTGCCGCCGGTTACCCGGGCATTCTCGGTGCGGGCGTTGGTATAATACTGCAATTCGTTATTACCCCAACCGGTGCCACCTACATCATAGCCCCATTTGGTGCTATCGGGTTCTCCATCTGTATTAAATTCGTCGGACCAAACCAGCTGGTAAGTTAATGATGGCGATGGTGTAGTTGGCGTAACAGGCGTAACTGGCGTAGTGGGCGCGCTGGAGCCGGAGTTTGTTTTACTGCAACCAGCCATTATCAGAACGATCCATAAAGCGAAGCAAAGAGGAAAGGGTTTCATACAGATAGCAGGTATATGTTTAAATGTACTCATTTTACCAGCTGTTTCCGAAATTGTGGAAGCAGAAAAAGCCCAGGCCCGGTTACAATCGAACAAAATTATTGATTGCCCCTACCTGCAGGGCTTGAGGGAGATCAGCTGCCGATCCCGAACAGCTGGACGGACTGTCTGATAACTTACTGAGAAACAATTATCGCAGCGAATTTTCACAGCCATATTCTTTTTTTGCCGTTCGTAAACCTGTTTGGCCGACTTATCAAGATTGGTGCAGAATCGCAGAGAACTGAGTATCTTCGGAATACATCCCTAAACAAGGTTATATGCAACCTGTACTAACGTTGAATGGTATTGCCAAATCCTATGGCAAGATCCAGGCACTGAAAGGTGTTTCTTTTGAAGTTCCGGAAGGTGCCGTATTTGGCATACTGGGTCCGAATGGAAGTGGCAAGACCACGATGCTCAGTATTATCCTCGATATACTGAAAGCAGACTCCGGTAGTTTTGCCTGGTTCGGACAGCCCGGCTCTCCTGAAACCCGCAAACAGATCGGCTCCCTGCTGGAAACGCCTAACTTTTATCATTATCTCTCTGCGGTAGATAATCTCAACATTACCCATGCTATCAGCGGCCGTGGCAATGCGGCAGATATTGACCGGGTACTGGAGATCGTGAAACTAACTGAGCGTAAACGGAGCCGTTTTAGTGCTTATAGCCTGGGGATGAAACAAAGACTCGCCATTGGCGCTGCCCTGCTGGGCGATCCGCAGGTATTGGTATTTGACGAACCCACCAACGGCCTGGACCCGGTGGGTATTGCTGAGATCAGGGAACTGATCAAAGAACTCTCTAAAAGAGGGAAGACCATTATCATGGCCAGTCACCTGCTGGACGAAGTAGAAAAAGTATGTACCCATGTGGCCATCCTTAAAAAAGGGACCCTGCTTACTGCCGGACCGGTAGATGAAGTATTGACCAATGAAGATATTGTAGAATTATCCTGCAGTAACCCCATCCGCCTGCATGATCTGTTGATCAACTTTCCCGGACATACCCATATCAAGTTGGAAGGAAACAAGGTACAGTTATTCTTCCCCATTGGTACGGCTCCGATGGAAGATATCAACCGCTTTTGTTTTGAAAAAGGCATCACATTGAGTTTACTCTTTGCAAAAAAGAAAAGCCTGGAGACCAAATTCTTTGAATTAACCAACGACTAATTAAAACCCTGCCCAATGCTTTCCCTGATAAAAATAGAATGGCTGAAAATAAAAAAATACCCTGCTTTCTGGTGGATGCTAGGTATTGTGGCCCTCACGTATCCCGGCACCAATGCCATGGCGTATGTAGCTTACCTGAAAGCTACCACGGGTAAAGAAATCACGAATAATATTGCCAAAATGTTTCTGGGCAACCCTTTCGCTTTTCCGGAAACCTGGCATTCGGTGGCGTATTTCTCTTCCTTTTTTATTTTACTTCCGGCGATCCTGGTGATTATGATGGTTACCAATGAATATACTTTCCGCACACACCGTCAGAATATCATTGATGGCTGGAGCAGGGGGCAATATATTACCAGCAAACTGTTTGATGTACTGATCATTGCCTTGATCGCCACGCTGGTGTACGTAGCGGTGGCAGCGGGTTTCGGCATTTATGCTGACAGTGCTTCTATCAGTCGCTGGAATGAACAGCTGCAATATATTCCATTGTTTCTGTTACAGATTTTTTCACAATTATCGATCGCTTTTCTGCTGGGATATCTGGTGAAGAAGGCATTTATTGCTTTGGGTATTTTCTTGTTTTATTACCTGATCATCGAAAATATCGCTGTTACCTACGCCCGTTTCAAGATGAATGATGTGGGCCGGTTCCTGCCCTTTGAGGTTTCTGACCGATTGATCCCGGCACCTGCATTTTTCGGTCGATTCGGGAAGGATGCCAAAACCGCGTATGATCATATGCTGGCCATTATACCGGAGCATGTTGCCTATACGATTGTTCTCACAACGATCATTTGGGTGATCTGTTATACGGTGCACAAGAAAAGAGATCTGTAACAGTACTATCGTTGCTGAACCAGTTGTGCGAGTGCTTTTTCGATGGTGGAGTAAGAAAAATCAAATCCGGCCAGTTGAATTTTATGCGCACTCACGTTCGCACTTTTCAGCACTTCTATACTCATTTCGCCAAGCATGATCTTTAACACAAAAGCAGGAACGTACACAGGGATATAAAAACTTCCCCGCATTTGCTTTGCGAGAGAAAGGGTAAGGTCTTTATTGGATACCGGATGCGGTGCCACTGCATTATATACACCATTCAGCGACGTATGTTCGATAGCGAACAGGAACATCCGGCAAAGATCATCTACATGAATCCAGCTTACCATCTGGCTACCATCGCCCAGGATAGAAGCAATGCCGGCCTTCAACGGTTTCATAAATTCTACCAAAGCACCGCCTTGCCTGCTGAGCACGATGCCTGTCCGCAGTTTTACCAGTCTTTTGCCCAGGGCAGTTACCGGTTCAATACTGGCTTCCCAGGCACGGCAGGTATCTCCCAGAAATGCGCCATCGGCGGGATCATCCTCCCTGAAACCTTCTTTACGACTAAAATCTGTATCCGGACCGTACCACCCGATAGCAGAAGCGCTGACCACAGTCTGTACCTGATTGGGATTTTCTTTCAATGCTTTTACAACCAATGCACTGCTTTCTGTACGGCTGTTGAGTATCTCCTGCTTGCGGGCTTCGCTCCATCGTTTATCCGCCACTCCGGCACCCGCAAGGTGAATAATATGATCCGCTTTGGCAATAGCAGCCGCATCAATGGTTTGCTGTTCCACATCCCAACGGGCATAACTCACTCCCGGTAAAGCATGGTTTGTTTTCGGGTTCCTTGTCAGGATAATCACTTCGTATCCCTTGTCTACCAGCATAGCCGTTAAACGCGTGCCGATCATGCCTGTTCCTCCGGTGATAAGTATTGTTGCCATACGGTTCATTTTTCCTGCGTCATCAAAGCTTCGCCAGCCATATTTTCCCGCAAAGGCGAGGAGGCGCGGTTATAAGCTATTACAAAGATGAGACTTAAAAGTTGTAATCGTCTCTTTAACTGAACTACCCATTAGTCGTTTTTGCAGCGTTGGGAAGGAAGGTTCTGGGTTCTAAGTTTTAGGTTCTATGTCTTCTGTTCATCTGTTCCTTGTTCTTCTGTTCATCTCTTCCTTCTTCGGTGTTCGACATTCGATATTCGGTATTCGATATTCAACAGCCTTTCTACTCCCAAATAAAAACCCCCGGTTATTCACCAGGGGTCACAACTAAAATCACCAATGTAAAACACAACTATAGCAAGCAAGGGGTTAGTCTGGTTTCTTACCATCCAGGAACGTATTGATCGTTGAGATCTGTGTCTGATCGTTCTCATCCTTACCAACAGTATATTTACTGTAGAAATTTTCTACAGAAGTCAGCGTATTACCAAACAGTTCCATATTCCTGCGTACATAGGCCGGAACCGCATCGAACTCGTTATTGGCATCTGCTGAATTATTCATGTTGAACGACAGGTTACGGAGTTTCTGGATCCTTTCTGCCGCACGCTTTTTCTGCTCTTCGTTTTCGTCAAAACAATCATCCTGGAAAGCGGCCTGCATGGCAGGATGTGCCACCGGGGCTACCGGAGCCGGTTGTTCTTTCTCCACGATATGTAATTCCATATCCATTTCAGGTTCTTCTACCCTGGTTATGGGTTGTGGTTGTGGCTTTGGCACTTCTGCCACAGGAACAGGTGCCGGGGCCTGCTGTACCGGTATTTCTGGCTCGGCATAGATATTAGCAGGTTTACTCAGAAAACTCATGGTGGTAATCGGCGCCTGCTCTTCTGTTTTTTCGTTAACCTGAAAAGTGGTAAGTTCTTCGATTACGGTTTTGGGAACATGTACTTCTTCTACCGGCTCTTCCACTTTTACTTCCTGGGTGATCTCGGTACTCAGTTCGAACTGTAATACTACCGACTCTTTTTCTTCTTCATAAACATGTACCGGACTGGAAGTAAATTCTGGTTTGCTGAAAACGGTCAGCATATCTTCCAGTGGCATTCTTTCCTGCATACTGGGAGCCATCAGGTCTTTCGGTGCCTCTGCCACTGGAGCAGGGACCGGAGCTGTTACTTCCTGTACAGGTGCGGCAACCACGGCTTTCGGTGTTTCTGTTTCCAGTACCATCACGATCTTCTCTTGCTGTGGTTCTGCTTTTTTGGCCTGCACGGGTTTGGCAAAGGGGTCTTTGTGTTCAAACCCGGTTGCGATCAGGGTGATCCCGATCTTCTTATCCAGTGTGGGGTCGTAACCCATACCTACAATTACGTCTGTATTCTCACCGGCCTGCATGCGCAGGTGGTTGTTGATGATCTCCAGCTCGTCCATGGTGCACTCATGCTCCCCTTCGGCGCTGTTGATATTGATCAGGATCCATTTGGCACCACGGATATCGTTATCGTTCAGTAAAGGAGACGACAAAGCTTCTTCTATGGCACGCTGGGCACGGTCTTCCCCATCCAGCTCTGCTTTACCGAGAATGGCAACACCACCGTTTTTCATCACAGTACATACATCAGCAAAATCCACGATGATATGTCCGCGGCTGTTGATGATATCAGTGATACATTTAGCAGCGGTAGCCAGTACATTATCCGCCTTACCAAAAGCTTCTTTCATTTTCAGGTTACCATACTGCATACGCAGTTTGTCGTTGCTGATCACGAGCAGGGTATCTACATAGGGCTTTAATGCCATGATACCTTCTTCTGCCTGCTGGTGGCGGCGCGGCCCTTCAAATCCGAAAGGAGTGGTTACAATACCCACGGTAAGGATGCCCAGGTCTTTACAGATCTGTGCAATGATAGGAGCACCACCGGTTCCGGTTCCGCCACCCATACCCACGGTAATGAATGCCATTTTGGTATTCACTTCGAGGATACGTTTGATCTCTTCAAGCGATTCTTCGGTTGCTTTTTTACCTACTTCCGGATTGGCACCGGCGCCCAGTCCCTGTGTAAGGTGTGGTCCGAGCTGGATCTTATTGGGAATATTACTTTGTTCGATGGCTTTCGCATCTGTATTACAGATGATGAAATCTACACCTTCGATATTCTGTTCAAACATGAAGTTAACGGCGTTGCTTCCGCCTCCACCCACACCCAAAACTTTGATGATGGATGATTTCTGTTTGGGAAGATCGAAATGAATCATAGCGTACTTTTTTAGTTGATTTAACGGGGTTTCTACAAGGGTTACAGTACTAACGGTTATAAGTACACTTTTATTTTATTACCTGGTCCTCTTCTTCCTTAAAGAGGTCGATCAGGTTGTTCTTGAACTTATCCCAGAACTTTCCTTTTCTCGCTACCACATCTACAGCAGCAACAGGAGCAACGGTTTCAACCGGAGTTTCTGCCACAGCGGTTTTCAGTTTTTGCGGCACTTCCACTTTCCTGAATTTCTCGGTGAACTCTTTGTACTGGTGATCGTAATCACTGTAACCTTTCAGGATCAGTCCCAGACAGGTTGAGTACATCGGTTTCTTCAGTTCTTCAATATGGTTCGGCGCCAGGTGCTCGTTAGGGAAACCGATACGGGCATTCAGACCGGTGGTATATTCTGTTAATTGTATCAGGTGTTTCAGTTGCGAACCTCCGCCGGTTAAAATGATACCGCCATTCAGCATGCGGCTATCGAGGCCTACCTGCTTCAGGTGATAGGTAACAAAATCGAGGATCTCACTCATTCTTGCCTGGATAATGGCTGCCAGGTTCTTCACGCTGATCTCTTTGGCAGGCATACCTTTCAGGCCGGGGATGGTGATATAGGCATTGGCTTTGGCCTCATCGGCCAGGGCAGATCCAAACTGCACTTTCATGGCTTCGGCCTGGCTTTTCAGCACACCCAATCCCATGCGGATATCGTTGGTGATATTTTCTCCTCCAAACGGAATCACGGCCGTATGTTTCAGAATACCTTCATAAAACACAGCCAGGTCGCTGGTACCGCCACCAATGTCGAGGATGGCCACACCGGCTTCCATATCAATCTCGCTCATCACCGCGCTGGCAGAAGCCAGGGGCTGGAGCACGAGGTCTTTGGTAGTGAGACCACTTCTTTCTACGGCACGGTTGATATTACGGATCGCGTTCCTGTCGCCGGTGATGATATGGAAATTGGCCCCCACTTTCACCCCGTTATAACCGATCGGATCTTTGATATTCTGGATATTATCCACATGAAAATCCTGCGGAATCACATCAATGATCTGGTCGCCGGCAGGAATAAAGGTTTTACGCTGGTTATTGATCAACTGTTCGATCTCCGGGCGTTTGATCTCAATATCCGCGTCCTGGCGAACGATATCGCCACGGGTTTGCAGACTCTTGATATGGTGTCCGGCAATACCTACATATACTTCATTGATCTCCAGGTCGGGATTGCTTTCATAGCAGTTTTCCAGCGCCTGCTGGATGGCTTTGATGGTCTGGTCGATGTTCAGTACCTGTCCATGCTGAACGCCATTGCTGTTGGCGCGGCCAAAACCCAGGATCTCCAGTTTGCCATACTCGTTTTTACGGCCGGCAATGGCTGCGATCTTTGTTGTACCGATGTCCAGACCAACAATGATGGGTGATTCGTTGTGGTTCATGTGTTGTGTTTTAGTTGTTTGGTGATTGGTAGTTGTTATTTTATCGTGAGACATGAGTAGTGAGTCGGCTGTTTACTTACTACCGGCTCACGATTCACGACTCACGTTTATCTATTTTTATTCATCACTGCCCTCGGTGTTTTCTTCTTTGCCGCGGGTTTCCTGGTCACCGTTTTCTTCGCTGTCGCTTTCTTCACATTTGATAACGGCTTATTGGTTCCTTTATTGTTTACAACAGGTGTAGAATTTGTATTTGCCACTACTGCTTTTGCAGGAGCTGTTACCGGTCTGGTTTTTACAACACTGTCTTTGATCACTACCGGTCTGTTAAGCGGCACCGGGTTGTTGATACGGGTGCTATCCAGCAGTCCCAAAGCGACGCCTTCCATCATGCCCTGCATAAGAGCATGTACACGTGCCGAATCTACCCGGGCTTTCATGGTTCCTTTGCGGATAGCCACTACCTGGTTATCATATTGGATGTCGAGCCGCTCGTACGTACTGATCCCATGCTGTAGCCAGGCTTGCTGGTAAAAAGTATTCAGCCGGGTGAATTTGCGGTTTAGGTCCTCAGCATCGCCCATCACCACTATATGGTCGCCAACCACCGGTACCAGTTCAAAGCCTGATTGCGGTGTAATATCCACCTGCGCTACCTGCGCCATCCAGAAAGAGTCTGCGAGTATATATTTTCCTACCTGCACCACTTTATCGAGCAAAGCACTGTCTGGTTTGGACAGCACTTCCTTATCGGAGGGGAATCCGGTAAAGATGGGAACGCGGGCCGATAGTTTATCACTCAGCGGTAAGCGCATCGAGTTACTGTCGAGGTAGAAAGAATTTCCGCCCAGTGTAAATACCCTTGCCACAGGCTGGCGCTCTTCGATGCTAACCTGTAATACCTGTGTATTATCCAGGAACATTTCCGCATTTTTCACCCATGGATTCTTTTCCACCATCGATTCCATCTGCCGCAGGTTCAGGGATGCCATACTGGTACCGGTAATAGCACCCATTGTTTTCAGCATCTCCATCACATCTTTCTCATCAATGAACATATGCCGTTCGGCACCGGTGATCTCGATCTTTACCCCTGTACAACGCTTCCGGTTCTTTTGCTGCATGGCTGCGCCCAGGAGCACAATGGCTCCGATGCCTGCCAGCACCCAAAGGGTGTTCACCAGTATTTTTTTCCAGTTGTACTTACGCATAGTTATCCGTTCTGCAACAAATCTTTCACCGGCTGCACCAGTGCATCAATATCACCGGCACCTGCCATTACCAATAATCCGGGTTGGTGTTCTGCCACCCATGTTTTCAGTTCTTCCTTACTCAGTACCTGCCGTTTGGCCACCTGCATTTTACTCATCACCAGTTCACTGCTTACACCCCGCATCGGCAATTCGCGGGCAGGGTAAATGGGTAACAGGATCACTTCATCGGCCATATCGAGACTGATCGCAAATTCATCCGCCAGATCGTTGGTGCGACTGAATAAATGCGGCTGGAATACCAATGTCAGTTTATCTCCGGGGAAAATGCTCTTCACCCCGCTGATCAATGCCCGCAGTTCTTCGGGATGGTGTGCATAATCATCGATCAATACATGTTTTTCGTTTTTCAGTGCATATTCAAACCTTCTCCTCACACCCTTAAAATCGGCAACGGCCGCTTTGATCTTATCATCCGCAATACCGAGGTATTTAGCCACTGTGATGGCTGCCACACAGTTTTCGATATTATGCAATCCACCCATGTGCAATACCACATCTTTGATGGTCCAATCCTCATTCACCACATCAAATACATAACTGCCGTTCTCTACTTTCCTGTTCGCTGCATATACATCTGCCCGAACATCTTCGAAACTATAGGTATAATGATGTGATGCTTTCAGTTCTTCTCCTCTCTCCAGGTCATATTTCGTAACAAGGCAACCACCGGGTTTTACTTTTTGGGAAAACTGGATAAAAGCATTCACCACTTCTTCGGGTGTACCATAAATATCCAGGTGATCGGGATCCATGGCAGTAACGACTGCCACATCCGGAACCAGTTTTAAAAAACTGCGGTCATACTCATCCGCTTCCACTACCACTACATTTTTATCGCTGCTCCAGAAATTGGTGTTGTAGTTGGCAGCAATTCCCCCCAGAAAAGCATTACAACCATAACCCGTATAACGTAACAGGTGGGCGGTCATGGAAGTGACCGTGGTTTTACCATGGGTACCACCCACGCAGATATTAAAAGAGCCTTCGGTGATCCATTGTAATACATCACTCCGTTTTACTACGGTATATCCGTTCTCACGGTAGTAAACAAGTTCAGCATGTTGCGCCGGGATGGCAGGAGTGTAAACGATCGCATCCGCATCTTTGGGAGCCAGATCTACCCGCTCTTCATAATGAATAGCGATACCTGAAGCCTCCAGCTCGCGGGTAAGCGGTGTACTTGTTTTATCGTAACCGCTCACATCAGCGCCTTTGGCTTTGAAATAGCGGGCCAATGCACTCATGCCGATCCCGCCGATGCCGATGAAATAGATCTTTTGTATATTGTTTAATGTACTCACCTGATATGTTTCAATACTTCTTTTGCAATCACTTCATCTGCATCCGGCACAGCCAGCATTTTAGCATTGGTTCGGAACTGTTGCTGCAGCGCCTCATCTTTTACCAGCGCTATCACCGTTGACACCAGTTTACTCTTTGCGTCCTGATCCTTCACAATCCATGCCGCCTGTTTGTTTACCAGGTGCATGGCATTGGATGTCTGGTGATCTTCTGCCGCCAGCGGGAAGGGAACAAACACGGTTGGTTTTCCCACCACACATAATTCGGTTACAGACATGGCACCGGACCTGCTGATCACCACATCGGCTGCGGCATAGGCCATTTCTATCTCTTTGATAAAATCGTTCACCCATACATTTTTCCTACCCGAACCTTTCTGTATATATTCTGCAGCGGTTGTTTTACCGGTTTGCCAGATCAGCTGCAGGTTGTGCTGTTCAAATTCATCCAGGTGTACAGCCAGCGCCTCATTGATGCTGCGGGCACCCAGACTACCTCCTACTGCTAACACCGTTTTTTTAGCAGGGTCCAATCCAAAAAAACGGATGGCTTCCTCCCGGCTAACCACAGATTGTACAATGTTTTTCCTAACAGGATTACCCACGATAAAAAGCCTGTCTTTAGGAAAAAATTTTTCCATCCCCTCCGTAGCTACAAAAACCGCTGTTGCTTTCTTGCCCAGCAGAATATTGCTCTTACCAGCAAAAGAATTACTCTCATGAATAAATGTGGGGATTCGTTTCGACTGCGCATAACGCAATACCGGGAAAGAAGAATACCCTCCCACACCTATCACAGCATCGGGTTGAAACTTGTCTATGATCAGTTTTACCTGCAAAAAACTTTTCATGAGTTTGAATGGCAGGCTGATGTTTTTTAACAGTGACTGTCTGTCGAGTCCGGCAATGTCCAACCCCTTGATCGGATAACCGGCCTGCGGCACTTTCTCCATCTCCATTTTCCCCCTGGCCCCTACAAACAGAATCTCTGTTGAAGGCTCTTCCTGCTTTAACGCATTGGCAATAGCGATGGCCGGGAATATATGTCCACCGGTGCCGCCACCTGCAATGATCACTTTGGTATGTTTATGCGTACTCAAGCTTGTACTGTTTTATTCGTTTCAGTTTCTGCAACCACTACTGGTTGCGGAACAGGTTCCTTTCCTTCCATCTGCTCCACATTTCGCGCCACACTTAATATGATGCCAATAGCGCCGCAGGTAAACAGGAAAGAACTTCCTCCCATACTTACCAGCGGAAGTGTTACACCTGTTACCGGTACCAGATTTACATTTACGGCCATATTGGCAACAGCCTGTATCACCAGCGTAAAACTTAACCCTAATGCCAGAAAGGCACCAAATGCATAGGGACAGCGCCGGAAAATGCGGATACACCGGAATAAAAAAACCAGGTAAATAAAAATCATGAACGCACCGCCCAGCAACCCGTATTCTTCTATGATGATGGAATAGATAAAGTCGTTATAGGCCTGCGGTAAAAAATTCCGCTGGCGGCTATTACCGGGGCCTAGCCCCACCAGCACACTACCATTGGCAATGGCAATCTTGGCCTGCTGTACCTGGTAGGGGGTTTCATTGTCTTTGGCGTACATAAAATCCTGCACACGTTTTACCCAGGTACCGATACGTCCGAAAGATTTTGCCTTTTCGGCTATTCCTGCCTTTGGCACTTCGGTTTTTTGTTTACCATCGTAGGTAAAAACGGCAGCCATAATAATCAATGCTACGGGTACCAATGCCACCCCAATAGTGAGCAGAATATGTTTGATACTGACACGGCCAATGAACATCAGCAACAAAGCCGTAGCACCAGTTAATAAAGCATTGGATAAATTAGCCGGCATGATCAGGGCGCAGATAATCAACACAGCCGTAACAACGGGCAGAAATCCTTTTTTGAAATCCTTGATCACTTCCTGCTTTTTACTCAGCAGGCGGGAAATGTACATGAACAGTGCCAGTTTGGCGAGGTCGCTGGTTTGGATGGTCATGTTGATGATGGGCAATTTGATCCATCGGCTGCCATCGTTGATCTTGGCACCAAAAAATAACGTATACAATAACAAAGGGATCGACACCAGAAACAGTATCGTGGCCACTTTTGAGAAGATGGTATAATTGATCCGATGCAGAAAATAAATCACCAATAATCCCAACAATGAAAAAGACACCTGCTTGAACAGGTACACATTCGTATTGCCTTTATACATTTTATAAGCCAGTGAACCGGTAGCACTATACACCACCAGGATAGATATCAAAGACAACAATACCACAATACCCCAGATGTATTTATCACCCCGGGTACGGTTTACCAGTTGTCCACGCATGCCACCGATGCTCGGCATTTGTGAAAACAGTGTATCTTTTATTTCACCCATACAAGAGATTAATTTGAAAATGTGGCAATTTGAAAATTTGAAAATGGAACATCTTTAACCAAGCAGTTTTCAAATTGCCGCATTTCCTCCCGCCAGGGCGGGATCTGATGATTACAATTCCTTTACTGCGTCTTTGAACTGCCTTCCCCTGTCTTCATAATTTTTGAAGAGATCGAAGCTGGCACAGGCCGGACTCAACAGTACCACATCCCCTTTCTCAGCCAATTTGAAAGAAGCGTTCACTGCTTTTTTGGCAGAATCAGTTTCTACGATTACCGGAACAATATCTTTAAAAGCCTCTATGATCTTTTTATTGTCTACACCCATACATACGATCGCTTTCACCTTTTCCTTTACCAGGTCAGCTATCAAACCATAATCATTCCCTTTATCGGTACCACCCAATACCAATACGGTTGGCTTGTTCATACTCTCCAGCGCAAACCAGGTACTGTTCACATTGGTTGCTTTACTGTCGTTAATGAACTCAACACCTCTTACCATGGCTACAAACTCCATCCTGTGCTCAAGGCTGTGGAAATTCTTAACTGCCTCGCGGATCTTCTCTTTGCGGATGCCGAGTGTTGCGGCTGCGATGCCTGCTGCCATAGTGTTGTAGTTATTGTGTTTACCTTTCAGAGCAAAGTCATAGATACTCATGCTTACTCTTTCTTCCTGGATTCTCAGCATCATCTGGTCGCCCTTGATGTAGCCGCCTTTTTTTACTTCTTGTTTCATAGAGAATGGTAATGGGTTAGTATGAATGGTTAGTAATGGGAGTTTTTGCATGATCACTTCATCATCTAGGCAATAGATGAAATAGTCATTGGTTGTCTGGTTTTCGATGATCCTGAACTTACTGTTGATATAATTCTCGAATTGGTAGTTATACCTATCGAGATGATCTTCGGTAATGTTCAGCAGCATCGCTATATCTGCCCGGAATTCTTTGATATCATCCAGCTGAAAAGAACTTACTTCTACTACATAAATCTCTTTCGGATCTAATGCCACCTGTTTGGCAAAAGAGATGCCGATATTACCTACCATCGCACAATCCAGTCCGGCTGTTTGGCAGATATGATACGTAAGTGCCGTAGTGGTACTTTTACCATTGCTGCCTGTGATGGCCACAATTTTGCTGTTTCCCTTGAAGCGATAAGCGAGTTCTATCTCACTGATCACCGGGATCCCTTTGGCCCTGATTTGTTTTACCATCTCATTCTTTTCAGGAATACCCGGACTCTTCATCACTTCACTGGCCGACAAAATCTTTTCAGCTGTATGCTGTCCTTCTTCAAATTCAATTCCGTTATCAAAGAGCTCTTGTTTATACGAAGCTTTCAGTTGGCCACCATCGCTCAGGAATACTTCATAACCTGCTTTTTTTCCAAGGATGGCTGCCCCTATCCCACTCTCGCCGCCGCCTAGTATGACCAGTCTGTGACTCATTTCCTTTATCTCATTTTCAGTGTTACAATAGACATCACCACACAGATAATGGTGATGATCCAGAACCGAACTGCTATTTTACTTTCGTGAAATCCTTTTTTCTGGTAGTGATGGTGCAGGGGACTCATCAGAAATACCCTTCTGCCTTCACCGTATTTCTTTTTGGTGTACTTGAAATAACTCACCTGAATAATTACACTCAGATTTTCGATCAGGAATACACCACAGAAAATCGGGATCAGTAATTCCTTTCTGACAATAATAGCCAGTGAAGCGATGATGCCACCCAAAGCCAGACTTCCCGTATCGCCCATAAATACCTGGGCAGGAAAAGCATTGTACCAGAGAAACCCGATACAGGCTCCTACAAAAGCACCTACGAATATGGAGAGCTCACCCAGGTTAGGGATGTACATTACATCGAAATAATCGGCAAAAATGTAGTTACCACTTACATATACAAACACACCAATACCTGCACCAATGATCGCACTTACCCCTGCAGCCAGACCATCTAATCCATCGGTAAGGTTGGCACCGTTTGATACCGCAGTAATGATGAACGTTACGATCAGGATATAAATAACCCAGGTATATTTTTCAGCACCGGGTCCGATCCAGCTGATCAGTTTACTGTAATTGAACTGGTGATTTTTTACAAAAGGAATCGTGGTGATCGGTGTTTTTACTTTTACAAACTTTTTCTCGATACCATTCAGTTTACGTACAATGATGTTGGAGTCTTTCGCCAATCTTTCGCCCTGCTGCAGTTGTGCCTGCGGACTGGTGATCACTTCCCGCTCAACCGTTACGGCGTTGCTGAAATACAAAGTGAGTCCGATAATGATACCCAATCCTACCTGACCAATTACTTTTGAGATCCCGGCCAAACCGTCGCTGTCTTTTTTCTTATAAGACTCACCTTTTTCCTGTGCAGCTTTGCGGGCACGGATCTTGAAGAGATCATCCAGAAAACCAATCACCCCCAGCCATACCGTACAAAGCACCATGAGACGGATATATACTTTATCGAGATTGGCAAAAAGCAGTGTTGGGATCAGGATACTTAAGAGGATGATGATCCCTCCCATAGTGGGGGTTCCTTTTTTCTGCACCTGTCCTTCCAGACCCAGGTCACGCACACTTTCACCGATCTGCTTGTGTTTCAGGAAAAGGATGATCCGCTTACCGTATACCGTAGCAATCAGCAACGATAAGATCACGGCCATCGCTATCCGGAAAGTGAGGAACTGGAACATTCCTGCTCCCGGTATGTGAAACTCTTTGTTTAGCCAGTTAAATACGTAATAAAGCATATTGCTTGGTTAAATGGTTTTGATCGGGGTATCCAACCTTCCTATTTTCCTAATAATGCAAACATTTCTTTCAACACTTCCTTGTCATCAAAAGGATGTTTTACCCCGTTGATATCCTGGTATTTTTCATGTCCTTTTCCGGCTACCAGGATAATATCATCCCGGTTGGCAAAACTCACCGCCGTTTTAATGGCTTCTTTCCTGTCTACAATTGAGATATATTTTCTCTTGGCCGAACTGCTCAGACCTTCTTCCATATCTCTCAATATCTGTGCAGGATCTTCTGTTCTCGGATTATCGCTGGTCAGTATCACCCTGTCGCTCAGATCGCAGGCAGCCTGCGCCATTACCGGGCGTTTGGTTTTATCCCTGTCGCCGCCACAACCCACTACCGTTATGATCTGCTCATGGCCCTTACGCAGTTTCTTGATCGTTGCCAGCACATTCTCCAATGCATCGGGGGTATGGGCATAATCAACAATACCGATAATCAATCCACTACTGATACTATAATCAAAACGCCCCTCAGCACCACTCAGCATACTGAGTGTGGTAAGTACCTGCATGCTATCTTCTCCCAAACAAACCGCTGCACCATACACTGCCAGCAGGTTATAGGCATTGAACTCACCAATTAAACGGAAATGAACTTCTTTGTCGTTCACCAGCATTACCAGTCCCGTTAATGCATTCTCCAGGATTTTCCCTTTGAAGGCCGTCATGGTTTTCAGGCTATAGAGATATTTATGTGCCTGTGTATTCTGCAGCATCACTTCTCCACGCTTATCATCCGCATTGGAAATAGCGAATGCAGTAGCGGGTAAATGATCGAAGAATGATTTCTTTACACGGATATACTCATCAAAGGTTTTGTGATAATCCAGGTGATCATGTGTGATATTGCTGAACAATGCCCCAGTAAAATGAAGACCTGTGATTCTGTGCTGATGTATGGCATGGCTGCTGCATTCCATAAATACATGGGTACAACCTTCTTCCACCATCTGGTGCAGCAGCACGTTCAGGCTCACTGCATCCGGCGTGGTATGTGTAGCCGGAATAATGGCATCACCGATCTGGTTCTGTACCGTACTCACCAATCCGCAGCGATATCCCAATTTTGTAAACAGCTTGAATAAAACCGTAGCAATCGTAGTTTTTCCATTGGTACCGGTTACACCAACTAATTTGATTTTGGCAGATGGTTCACCATAAAACTGATGTGCCATATACGCAACCGCTTCATTGGTATTGTTTACCTGTACATACGTAACGCCGTCTGTAAATGCAGGAGGCATTTCTTCACAGATAATTGCATTGGCACCCAGTGAAACAGCTTTATCTATGAACTGGTGCCCATCAGACTGTATACCCTTTATCGCAACAAATACATTTCCTTTGGCAATTTTTCGTGAGTCGACCTGGATAGCATTTACATCAATATCCGTACCGCCCCGAACCTGCTTCAGGTGTACTTTGTATAATATGTCTTTGAGTAGTGCCATATTTTTTAGTTTATGTCGGGACGCTCACAGCGGCCTGACATATAACATAAGAATGATTCCATTTTTTTTAATCCAATGCCACATTAATCATCTGCCCTTTCACCACTGCCTGTCCCGGAGGGATAGACTGTTCTGCTACTTTCCCTTTTCCTCTAGCATTTACTTTTAATCCCATATTCTCACACAGGTACACCACATCTTTCAAACCCATCCCTTTTAACTGGGGCATGGTATTTTTTTCTATCGCTTTTCGGTTCAAGGTCACTACGGCATCTTTCCCATTCATCTCCGTCCACTCATCCAACCGGGTAGTTGAATCAATAAAGGGCAGTCGCAATTTTGTATTGATGAAGGCGATATCTCTTTTATTACCCGCAAAGTTGAATGCACTGCTATCCCTCTTCTTTTGTAAAGAGGCGGTATTGGTTTGACGGATATAAGTACTATACAAACGATCAGCAATCTCTTTAAACACCGGACCTGCCACAGCAGCTCCATAATACACCGGCGCATGTGCTTTGTTCTTGATGATCACTACGCAGGTATATTGCGGATTCTCTGCCGGAAAATAACCGGCAAAAGATGACTGGTAAATCTTATCAGCATACCCCCTGTTACCATCTGCCACCAAAGCCGTTCCTGTTTTACCGGCCACTTTGTAAGCTGCATTCTTGAACAGCGCCTTAGCGGTACCAGCGGTACAAACTCCCTCTAAGCAGGTTTTCAGCTGCTGTAATGTTTGCTGGCTGCAAACCGCTTCATCTGTTACCACCGGTTCAAACTGTTTCAGCAATATGCCTTCTTCTTTTACTGCACTTACCAGGTATGGTTTCATCATCCGGCCGTTGTTGGCAATAGCATTGTACAACACGGTTGTTTGCAGCGGACTCACAGACAGATTATACCCGAATGCCATCCAGGGCAAAGTAGTAGGCCCCCAGAAACGTCCGCCTGGTTTATAGATCACCGGTTTTCTTTCGCCCCTGAGATCAACACCGGAAACCGTATCCATCCGCATTTTCTTCAGGTGTTTGATAAACTGGTTGGGGTTATCTGAATAATGCTGGGCCGCCATTTTGGCCATGGCCACATTGGAACTTAATTCAAATGCATGTTGCACGGTTACATCATTCTCTTTGTGTACTTCCGAATCGTATACGGTTTGTCCGGCAATTTTCCAGGCACCATGTTCCAGTGTAATCATCTGGTTCAGCGATACTTTTTTATCTTCCAGCAAAGCCAGCATGGTAGCCAGTTTAAATGTGGAACCGGGCTCTGTAGGACTGATCGCATAATTAAAATCTTCCCAATAAGTACCATCGCTTCTTTTACCGAGGTTGGCAATGGCTTTGATCTTTCCCGTTTTTACTTCCATTACAATGGCACAACCGTTCTGCGCTTCGTTTTTGATCATCATCTTCATCAAAGCGTTCTCGGTGATATCCTGAATAAATACATCAATCGTGCTTACAATATCTTTTCCTGTCTCCGGCTCAATCTCATAGGTATCATCTACCGGAACAGAAACACCTCCTGCGATCTTTCTCACAAACTGTTTTCCATTTCTTCCTTTTAAGATAGAATCATAGGTCATTTCCAGTCCTACTTTATTGGAGTCTCTTGCCAAACCAATGGTTCTGAAAGCCAGCATCTGGTAAGGGTTGAGGCGGATGGTTTTTTCGTTGGCAATCATGCCGCTTTTATACCTGCCCAGCTTAAACAGGGGAAACCGGCGCAAAGCTTCATACTCACGGAAAGAGATCTTTTTCTTTAAAGGAAAATACCCCTCTTCGTTCCGGTAGCCTTCCTGCAGTAATGCCTTGTACTCTCCGGCAGACATATCCTTGAACAGATCAGCCAGACTTTCACTCAAAGAATCCAGGTTCTCTCTAAACCGCTGACCATTTTTTTCCCTCAGCGCTTCTACACGGAAATCGATATAGATATCAAACTGCGGAATACTGGTGCTCAGCATCTGCCCGTCTTCACTGTAAATCGTTCCCCGCTCGGCTTCAATCTCGTCCAGCTTCTGGTGCAGACTGTCACTCATACTGCGCCAATGTGTTCCCTGCACCTGTTGTATATAAATGGCTTTCCCGAAAATGGCGACACAGGCAAGAACCACCAGTATGTAACTGAGGTACACTCTCCATAATATGTCGCGTTTTACATCCACTTTTTAATTAGTAATTGATAATTAGTAGTTAGTAATTTTTTTAGTGCTTTACCGCTTGCAGACGGGTGGGCATTTCTTTACTTATTTGCAAACCCATGGGTTCTGTTGCTTTTACTACCTGACCTTCTTCGCTGCGAAACATCACTTCACTTTTCAGAGTCTTATATTCAAACTGCAGATCCTTCAGTTCGCTGGTGGTACTGTTGATCTTACGTATGGTTTTATCTGCCCGGTGCCCGTTGGCTATATAGAGTACCGTTAATACAGACAGGAACAGAAAGAACGGAATGTTCTTCACGATCCACTGGTAGTTGAATAAACCTTTCAGCGGGTTCTTGTTTGTTTTATCGGTTACCTGTTCAGACATTACTGATTTGTTTGTTTATCGGTTTGCCTTTCCCGGAATCTTTACTCATAAATCTGTAAAGCTATTCTTTACACCTTCTCTGCAATCCGCAACTTGGCGCTTCGGCTCCTGGTGTTTCTTTTCAATTCTTCCTGCGCTGCCGTGATCGGTTTTTTAGTAATGATCCGGAACACTTCTTCCTTCGCTAAAGACATGAAGGGGTTATCAGGCGTTTCGTCGAAACTGCCCTGGCGGAAGAAATTCTTCACTACCCTGTCTTCTATAGAATGGAAGGTGATGATGGCAACACGGCCACCCGGTTTCAGCACAGCAGGAACCTGCTGCAGCATATCTTTCAACGCACCCATTTCGTCATTCACCTCAATTCGCAAAGCCTGGAATACCTGGGCTAAGTACTTATTAGGATTTCCTTTCACCACCGGACTGATCAGCGCTTTGAACTGCTCTACTGTTTCAAACTGCAGGTGTTTACGTTCGTGCACAATATGTTTCGCCAATGTTTTTGAATTGGTTACTTCGCCATATTGCTCAAACAGTTTATGCAACTGCTGTTCGCTGTAGGTTCTGATGAGATCGGCCGCTGTGGCGCCCTGCCTTCTGTCCATACGCATATCCAGCGGTCCGGAAAAACGGATAGAGAAACCACGGTCGCCCTCATCAAACTGGTGACTGCTAACGCCAAGATCGGCAAGTATGCCATCCACCTGGGTAATCTTATGCAGACGCAGCATACGTTGCAGGTGACGGAAATTCTGCGCCACAAAAATCACACGGTCATCACCGGGCAAATTTTGTTGCGCGTCCGCATCCTGATCAAACGCGATCAGTTTTCCTTTAGCACTCAGTTGCTCCAGTATTCCCTTGCTATGACCACCTCCACCAAATGTGCAATCCACATACACACCATCGGGTTGAATGGCTAAGCCTTGTAAGGTTTCATGAAACAAAACAGGAATGTGATACTCCGATGTCATGAATTTGAAAATTTGAAAATTTGAAAATTTGAAAATTTGAAAATCCCTTTAAATGCGGCGCTTGAAAATTGATTGTGTGTTGTTTCATTCTCCAATTTTCAAATGGCCTCATTTTCAAATTTTTTCCGTCATCACTTCCTGCGCCAGACTACTAAAGGCCTCGGGTGAAAAATCCTCAAAGAGCTGTTTGTACTTACCGGCATCCCAGATTTCGAATCGGTCCAGTGCGGCGGCCAGAACTATGTCCTTGCCTAACCCGGCAAATTCTTTCAGCGTTTGCGGAAGCAACATACGGCCGGCAGCATCCAGCTCTATTTCTGTTGCCCCACCCAAAAACTGGCGGCGAAATTGACGTACTTTGGGGTCGAAATCATTCAACTGGCTGATCTTGGCAATAATCAATTCCCAACTTTTGATCGGATACAACGTGAGACATTTTTCAAAACCGCGGCTGAGGATGAAACGTCCCTCCCCTTCAGGCAACTGTTTTTTCAGTCCGCCGGGAAGCAGGAAGCGACCTTTCGCGTCTACCGTAGCCTCATATTCTCCGTGAAATCCGTTCATTTGGGTATAAATATTTCCAAGTTTACCACTTGTTGACACAAAATAACACTTTTTCCCACTTTTAATTCCATTTTGGAGCGTTTGTATTTATCCACAGAATCCATTGACCTGTAATGCAATACAGCAAAGGGTTTGAAGCCGTTTTTCTGCCAAAAAGCCATATTATCTGTGAATTACTGTGGATAACCCGTGAATACATGAGCGGTAATTGTGCATTACCCGGAGTCAACGAAATTTATCTCCTTATAAATCAAGCAGATGGCAACTTCAGGTTATTCGGGCACTCCCCTTGTGAAAAAACTGGGTATCAAACCGGAAATGAAGGTTTTACTGCTGAACCCGCCAGTAGAGTATGACCAGTTACTGGAGACCGATATCAGGTCACAGGTGGTAAAAAGTGGTAAAGCCGATTTTGTACATCTCTTTGCTGTAAAACGGTCGGAGCTGGAGAAACAATTCCTTTCGCTGATTAAGCAACTGCCTCCTACAGCCATCATCTGGATCTCCTGGTATAAAAAATCGGCTAAAATGCCAACCGATATAACAGAAGACATCATCCGTGAAATCGTACTACCCACCGGCTGGGTGGATGTGAAAGTCTGCGCAGTAAGTGAATTGTGGAGCGGCTTGAAAATTGTACTCAGGACAAATAACAGATAGCAGTATAATTGATCCGGTTATGACAGAGGAATTTAACCAGTTGGTTTAGCTTTGCGTAGATCACCTGCGAAATCATACAAAAATCATATCTGTCTGCGCTCATGCACCCCAAAGAACTTTCCATTATAGATTTCACCTACGAGTTGCCCGATGAACGCATTGCCCGGTATCCGCTGGCAGAAAGGGACCAGAGCAAACTACTCATCTACAGTAATGGCCAGATTTCGGAAAGCATCTACGCAGAACTGACAGAACATATCCCGGCCAACAGTTTACTCGTATTCAATAATACCAAAGTTGTAGAAGCCCGTTTGCTGTTTGAGAAACCCAATGGTGGCAGGATCGAGATCTTTTGCCTGGAGCCGCATGAACAGTATGGCGACATTACCACCGCGATGCTGCAGAAAGGCAAAGTACTATGGAAATGTTTGGTAGGTGGTGCCAAAAAATGGAAGGAGGGAGCGCTGATTTCGCGGATAAAGAAATTTGAGTCTGCTGAAATCACACTGATAGCCCGCAAAATAGAACAGTACGCAGATGCGTACCTGATCGAATTAAGCTGGAACGACCCAACTATGAGTTTTGCAGAACTGCTGCATATAGCCGGTGTTATTCCACTCCCCCCCTATCTGAACCGGGCAGCTGAAGAAAGTGACCAGGAGAGATACCAGACTATTTATGCCAAACACGATGGTTCTGTAGCCGCACCTACTGCCGGACTTCATTTTACCAACAGTCTCTTCGCCAAACTTGCTCAAAAAAATACCCGGCATGCGTTTGTTACCCTGCATGTTGGTGCCGGTACTTTTAAACCTGTGAAGAGCGCAACCATGCAGGATCATGAGATGCATGCAGAGTTTATTGATCTATCCGCCGCATTCATAGAACAACTGTTACAACAAACAGCAGGCCCGGTGATTGCCGTAGGAACCACTTCTCTGCGAACACTTGAAAGCCTGTATTGGCTGGGGGTGAAAACAAAACTGGATCCCCATATCTCTGCCGAAGCACTTACCATAACACAATGGGAACCTTATGAACTGGCTCAGTATAACTTCTCCGCTGTAGAAGCGCTAAGAGCTCTGTTAGTCTGGTTACAAGAGGGCCGCTCAGAGAGACTAATCACCAAAACCCAGATCATCATTGCGCCGGGATATACTTTCAGAATTATACAGGGATTGATCACGAATTTCCACCAGCCGCAGTCAACCCTGCTCTTACTGGTTGCCGCCATCACCCACGATAACTGGAAAAACATATACCAGTATGCACTGGACCATCAATTCCGCTTTCTGAGTTACGGAGATGGGAGTTTGCTTTGGCTCTGATCTGAAAAATAGCTATCAGGCAAGTTCTTCTTCAGGCATCAGGGGCATTTCTACAGTAAAGGAAGTTCCTTTGCCCGGCGTACTCTCTACTTTGATCCTGCCTTTGTGTGCATCGATCACGGTTTTTACATAACTCATGCCCAAACCAAACCCCTTTACATTATGCAGGTTACCGGTATGTGCCCGGTAGAATTTTTCGAAGATCCGTTTCACAGATTCCTTACTCATACCGATTCCGTTATCCGCTACACGAACAATTACATGATTTTTTGTACTATGAGTAGAAATGGTGATCCTTAGTTTATCGTTCGAATACTTGATTGCATTATCGATCAGGTTTGATACCAGGTTGGTAAAATGCACTTCATCCGCACTGATCATATCGTTTTTAGCGTTCAAAAGCAATTGAACATCCGCTTCTTTCTCTTTTAATTGTAACTGGTAATTTTCCAGTACATTCTGTATCACTTCATGCACCTGTAAAGGAACCAGGTTCAGCTGCAGTTCCTGTTTCTCCATCAACGCCGCCTGCAGGATGGTTTCCACATGTTTGTTCATGCGGATATTCTCTTCTTTGATGATATTACTGAAGTATTTCGCTTTTTCTTTATCACTCTGCACTTTTTCGTTACGTAACGCATCCACGGCCAATGAAATGGTAGCCAACGGCGTTTTGAACTCATGCGTCATATTATTAATAAAATCACTCTTGATCTCACTCAGTTTTTTCTGGTTCAGTAATGATTTCACTGTCACATAAAATGCAGCAATGATCACCACCATAAACACAATGGCCCCAAACATCACCCAACGCAGCGACGCCCAGATCTGTTTGTTGAAATCAGGCACTACAATAATGAGATGTTCCAGCGATGGGATTTCTTCTACATCCGGATTATCATTGGGAAGAATAGGTGCATACAAACGCCGGTTATTAACCGTATCGTACAGCTCATTACCAAAATTCTTGCTGAGCATTTCATAATCATCATTCATATCCGTCACCGCAAATTCAAAATCCATGTGTTTCAGGTTCTGCCTGTCCATGGCGCTGCGGATCCGGTTATGCACTTCCTGCGGGGTAAATTTTTCCTGAACGGTAGGCGGTTTAATCACATGCAGATGAAATTCGGAACTGAAAGTCAGGCCACCCCTTCTGGGCAGGCGCAGTACCTGTGTGGCGTTGACGCTTTTACTGAGGTCCATGGAAACCGATTTGCCCACATCCACCAGGTTATCATCGAACTGGTTCCTCGTTACTTCCAACAGATTCTTAAACCATGAAACCTGCAGAATGATCAGGCCGCACAGTGAAAGGGAAATCAGTATGACGATTACGGGGAAAGTTCTCTTCATCCTCACAAATATAATGGGAACCCCATATATCCGCTTCGGATCGGCCAGGTTTATCAGGATTTTAACGGCCGCCCATATCAGCCTAATTTTGTAACTTAATCCCTCCTTATGACCGAACTGACAGCTGGCATATTACTCATCTCAAACCCCTTTCTGAAGGACCCGAACTTTATCCGCTCGGTCATCTTTATCTGCGACCACCAGCAGAACGGGGCCATCGGTTTTGTGATCAATAAACCCATCGAGCCTGAGATCGGCGATCTGATCGAAGAGGCGGAGGGCATCCATTTCCCTGTTTATGAGGGTGGCCCGGTTCAAAAAGAAACCCTGCATTTCCTGCACCAGCGCCCCGACCTGATTTCAGGCGGAACAGAAGTAACCAAAGGCATTTACTGGGGGGGCGATTTTGCCGAGGTACTGACACTACTGCGCGAGAAAAAACTCAGCCAGACCGATATCCGGTTCTACCTCGGCTACAGCGGCTGGGATGAGCTGCAACTGGAAGAAGAGATCAAAGAAAAAAGCTGGATCACCCGTGATGCCAACCCCCAACTCGTTTTTACCAAAGACATCCCCCAACTCTGGAAAACGGCCCTGCAGGAATTAGGCGGCGAATATAGCCAGATGGTAAACTATCCGATAGATCCGCAGCTGAATTAATGAGTAAATGAGTGGGTGAGTGAATGAGTGAATGTTTTGATGGGTAATGCTTGTAAGCTTCTGCACAAGTATATAAAAAAAAACGACCCCGGTTTCCCGGAGTCGTAATCATTTTGCCAGTTCTGAAAATCATTCACTCATTCACCCATTCACTCACCCACTCATTCACTCATTAAATAGCCACTGCTCCTTCCACCAGCACGGTCACCTTATTATTGAGTACTTCTACAAAACCACTCTGGATAGAGTAGAGTTCTGTATCGTTTTTGGCTTTCAGAATTTTCAGGTTGCCTTTTCCCAAAGCACTTACCAGGGGAGCGTGTTTGTCGAGAACCTCAAACAAACCAGTGATGCCGGGTAATAGTACACCGTACACTTCGCCGCTGTAGAGTTTTTTTTCGGGAGTTAATATTTCTAATGTCATACTTAATTAGTAATTAGTAGTTAGTAATTAGTAGTTGCATAATCAGCATTCAATTTTTAATTGCTAATCATTAATTACTAATTATAGCGAAGCTATTTCGCTGCTTCCATCATCTTCTTACCCTTCTCGATTGCATCTTCCAGGGTACCTACCAGGTTGAATGCTGCTTCGGGGTACTCATCCACTTCGCCGTCCATGATAGAGTTGAAAGCACGGATGGTATCGTTGATGTCTACAAACACGCCTTTCAGACCAGTGAACTGCTCAGCCACGTGGAAAGGCTGACTCAGGAAACGCTGTACTTTACGGGCACGCTGTACGGTCATTTTATCTTCTTCGCTCAACTCATCCATACCAAGGATGGCGATGATATCCTGTAACTCTTTATAACGCTGGAGGATCAGTTTTACCCGGTTGGCGCAATCATAGTGTGCATCACCCACAATAGCAGGTGTCAGGATCCTGGAAGTAGAATCCAATGGATCCACCGCAGGATAGATACCTAAGTCAGCGATCTTACGGCTTAATACCGTAGTAGCATCCAGGTGGGCAAAAGTGGTTGCCGGAGCCGGATCGGTCAGGTCATCCGCAGGTACATACACCGCCTGTACAGAAGTGATAGAACCGTTTTTGGTAGAAGTGATACGCTCCTGCATCAGACCCATTTCAGTTGCCAGTGTTGGCTGGTAACCTACCGCAGATGGCATACGGCCCAACAGCGCCGATACCTCAGAACCTGCCTGGGTAAAACGGAAGATATTATCTACGAAAAACAGGATGTCTTTACCTTTGCCGGTACCATCTCCGTCACGGAAATATTCCGCAATGGTCAGACCGCTCAGCGCCACACGTGCACGTGCTCCCGGAGGTTCGTTCATCTGTCCGAATACGAAAGTTGCTTTAGAATCTTTCAGACCTTCCATATCCACTTTGCTCAGGTCCCATCCGCCTTCTTCCATGCTGTGTTTGAAAGCATCCCCATATTTCATGATACCTGCTTCAATCATCTCACGCAACAGGTCATTTCCTTCTCGGGTACGCTCACCCACACCGGCAAATACCGACAGACCACCGTGGCCTTTGGCGATATTGTTAATCAGCTCCTGGATCAACACGGTTTTACCTACACCCGCACCACCAAACAAACCGATCTTACCACCTTTTGCATAAGGCTCGATCAGGTCAATTACTTTGATACCGGTAAATAATATTTCAGAAGTAGTACTTAAGTTTTCAAACAACGGTGGTTTGTTGTGGATAGGGCGGCCACCTTCTTTGCTCAGTTGTGGCAATCCATCGATAGCATCACCGGTTACATTAAACAGACGGCCATTAATACCTTCACCTACAGGCATCGCAATCGCTTTTCCGGTATCGATCACTTCCATTCCACGTACGAGGCCTTCTGTTCCGTCCATCGCAATAGTACGTACACTGTCTTCACCTAAATGCTGTTGTACTTCCAATACCAGTTTTTCACCGTTCTCCCTGGTAATTTCCAGGGCGTTGTAAATTTCAGGAAGTGATTTACCGTCGGGGAAATGAACGTCAACTACCGCACCGATAATCTGTTTGATCTTACCTTTCGTAGCCATATCAGGAGATATATTATGGTTTTAAAATGAGCTCTTTTACGCCAGAAAACCGGGGTTTTCCGACTTGGCGGCAAAGGTAAGGGGATGCGCCTGAAAAATGCCAAAAACAGTAACTGAAACTGGAAAATTGTGGGTAAAAAGCGGGGATTTTTGCATTATCCGGGCAGGAAGTGGCAGGGCAAAGGAATAGAATCCTGGTTTACAGGGCTAAAATGGGCTTTTGGATAGCCGGATAGGCTGGCAATGGGCTACTATTTCCCCCTCCATAACCCGAACAATAATTTCAGGGCACCGAAGATACCCAGTTTTTTGGCTCCGCCCAGCAGGTCTGTTTTCCAGTCGCCGGATGCACCGGACTGGTCGCCCGATTTCCGGCTTTTAATCAGTTCAAAAGCTCCTTTGGCCAGTTTCCAGGCGCCGGAAGCCAGTTCGCCTCCCAGAAAAAGCGGAACAATGCCCCCCACGGTAGCTTTTAACGCTTCGCCCGGAAGCTGGTGCAGCCGCTCCGTTAAACCGGCTTCTTTCTCTTTCAACCTGTTCTTTACCTCGTACATTTCTGTACGGAGGTCTGACAGGGAACCTATCGGTTTTGTATTCATCTGGTTATTCATCCCCTTCCTGTGTTTTGGCGAAGAAAATACGGATCACGGTATCGATCACTTTCGCTTCTATCTTTTTACGTCCCAGTACAAGCGCTACCAGTAATACAATATAAAAACCGGTTACGATACCAAAACCGGCAAACAGGCTACCCGTGATCTCTGAAAAATAATAACCTGCCATAATACTGAGAAACAGCAATACAAAAAATGCCAGCAACCCGATCATAATGATCGATACCATGGCCGCCATGAGTTGTGCCATTTTTTCGCCTGCCTGCAGCTTCAGCAGCCAGATCCTGTCACGCACATATGATTCCACCTCTTTTCGCGAAGCAGAAAAAAAGTCTTCTTTAGGCTCTTCCATTGTTTTCTGTTTAGGCACCTGTTCCGGTACCGGTTTGCTGCGCTTTTTGTTCCAGGTCGCTGATAAATGCTTTTCCCTTATTCAGCAGGTCATTCACCGCTGTATCAAATTCATGCAGTTTCTCTTTCAACTCATCCTGCACTTTATCTGCGCCTTCCTGAACATCGCTTAGTATTTCCTGGCCTTTTTCCGTTTTCATGAACAGGGCCAGTGCTGCACCAGCTACTGCACCCAGCAGTAAACCAGCTATGAATTTTTGATTATCTGTCATATAAACCCGTTTAGTATAGTGCGGAGGAGGCAGATGCCAGGAGGGGACTTTTGGTAAATTCTCGACTAACATCCGGTATTCCGTGAATGAAATCCGCTTTTTCTTGGTTATCTTCACCAGACATTCAGATTTCACTATACAAGGTACATGGAAAATCAACAAGATCACAAGATTAACCGTTATATTTTCCTGGCGATCATCCTGATTTTTGCCGGATTCCTCCTCTACAGTCTGGTAGAATTTTTCACCGCTTTCCTCGCGGCAATCATGTTCTATGTGTTAAGCAAACATTTTGTGGAATGGCTGATCAAAAAGAAGAACTGGAGTAAGTCCGCAGCTGCGGTACTGGTGATCGTGATTTCCTTTTTTATCATCCTGGTGCCCATTTCACTGATGGCAGCCATGTTATTTAAAAAAGCCCAAAACATTGGTACCGACGTACAGGGTATTGTAGTGCAACCCCTGCAGCACCTGGACGCTGTTTTGCAGGAGCATTTTCATGTAAAACTGATCACCGATAAAACGATCGCAGAAGCACAGTCGTTTGTAACCTCGCTGATATCTTCCCTGTTAAGCCAGGGATTGAACCTGCTGGGTACCATTACCATGATGTATTTCTTTCTCTACTTCCTGATCGTTAATATTAACCGGATGGAAGCCGCCATTATTTTTTACCTCCCGTTCAACCGGAAAAAAATTGAACTGTTTGGCCATGAGCTGAAAGCACAAACCTTTAGCAATGCCGTAGGTGTACCACTGGTAGCCATCGCGCAGGGAACAGTAGCTTATATTTCTTACCTGATAGCAGGTATTGAAGAGCCTGGCTTCTGGGCGGTATTTACCGGTTTCGCTTCTATTATACCCATTGTGGGTACCGGTTTGATCTGGGTGCCTATGAGCATTATTATACTCGCCAACAATCATATCTGGCAGGGTATTTTCCTGTTAAGCTGGGGGTTGATCATTTTAAGCAGCGTAGACAATGTGGTTCGTTTTGTACTGGCCCGGAAAATGGCCGATGTACATCCCGTGGTAACTATTCTGGGCGTGATTGTGGGAATCCGGTATTTTGGTATTACAGGCCTGATTTTTGGCCCGTTGATCATTTCTTATTTTATTATTTTATTACGGATCTATTACCTCGAATACCAGAAACCGCTGCCGCTGATCCGGAAGAAACCTTTGCCCAAACCCTATTTCAATATGCCTTTCCTCAGTACCAAAAAGAAAGGCTGAGTTTACGCAATCCACTGATATAATAAAGCAGCCAGTACAGCACCCACTAATGGACTCACCACAGGGTTCCAGCTGTACCACCAATCGCTTCCGCCTTTGTTTTTGATGGGAAGTAAGGCATGCATGATACGCGGACCCAGATCACGAGCGGGATTGATGGCGTAACCGGTAGTTCCACCGAGGCTAAGACCAATCCCCAGTACCAGCAGCGATACTGGTAACGCATCCAGTGCCCCCAAAGAATTCTGCGATTTGGTAATAAACAATATGGCAAGGATAAACACAAAAGTTCCGATCAGTTCAGAGAGAATATTATCTACCGGATTTTTAATGGCCGGACCGGTACAGAAAACAGCCCTTTTGGTATCTGCATCTTCCGTGGCATTAAAATGCTGCCGGTACACGACCCATACGATCAAAGCACCCAGCATGGCACCGAGTAACTGCGCCAGCAGGTAGCCAGGCACCAATGCCCAGTCAAATTTTCCGATGGTTGCCAGTGCAACGGTTACGGCAGGATTGAGGTGCGCCCCACTGATACCTGCTGTAGCGTATACACCCACAAAAACCGCAATGGCCCAACCAAACGTGATGGCAATGAGGCCTCCGTTGTTTCCTTTGGTTTTGTTAAGCACAACATTGGCCACTACCCCATCTCCGAGAATAATGAGTAAGGCAGTACCGGTGAGTTCGGCAACAAAAGCAGTCATACGGCAAACATTTAGAATTAAAAGATAGGAAAATTATACAAGCAAATATTGTTTGGCCAGCAATGTAAAACCGGTAACCTGTGCTTCCCGCCATGCATCATCTTTACCCAGCTCCTGCCCGATAAATGCCGCTACCGCCGGTGCAAGGGTGATAGCAGCCTCCGCATCCAGCAACAATAAACGGGTTCGGCGGGCAAGCAGGTCTTCAGCGGTCTGCGCCATTTCATAACGGATGGCATAAAGAATCTCTGCCCAGGTATAGGGATAAGCCGGATGTAATGTTTCTGCCAAAGCCGCATCGTCCGCAATTAAGGCTGCCAATATCTTTTCACGCCCCGCCGGGTCTCCTATCCGCAGATCGCGGGTGATACATTCTCTTTTGGCCAGTTTGGCAACAAACACCGCATTGTCTACCGCATCTTCTGCCATCTTGCGATAAGTAGTCCATTTACCGCCGGTAATGGTTACCAGTCCGCTTGCTGCTATCAACAAAGTATGATCACGCGATAAAAGTGCCGTGTTACCCGTTCCGCTTTTTTTTACCAGTGGACGCAATCCAACAAACACCGATTTTACATCGCTGCGGCGGATGGTGAAACTGCCGTAGCGGTTAATATGATCGAGTATGAAGTTGATCTCTTCTTCCAGCGGTTTGGGTTCAATCACAGCGGTTTCGATCGGGGTATCCGTGGTGCCCAGAACAACCTGCCTATGCCAGGGAACGGCAAATAATACCCTTCCATCATCGGTTTTGGGGATCATCATAGCATCATCTCCCGGAAAAAAATGTTTATCCACCACCAGGTGTATACCCTGCGAAGGAGAAACCATCGCTTCGCGGGTATTATCATCCATCTGCAGCAAGGCATCTGTAAAAACACCTGTGGCATTGATCACGGACCTTGCGGGCACCGTATAATGATTGCCGGTAAGTGTATCTTCCAGTTGCACGGCCACTATTTTTTCTTTCTCCTTTTCAAACCCCACTGCTTTGCAGTAATTCATAAGACTGGCTCCGTAATTAATGGCGGTAATGGCAAGATCGGTACAAAGGCGGCTATCATCAAACTGTCCATCATAATATAAAACACCACCGGAGAGTTCCTTGGTGCTGATAGCCGGTAAACGGCTGATGGTTTGTTTGCGGGAGAGAATTTTGGTTTTACCGAGCGACAGTTTACCAGACAACAGATCATACATACTCAATCCAATGGCATAGTACGCTTTCTCCCACCAGCGGAAAGCAGGAACAATAAAAGCTTGTATGGAAGTAAGATGAGGCGCATTTTTCAGGAGGTACCCTCTTTCGCGCAGCGCTTCCCGCACCAGTTTGATATTTCCCTGCTGCAGGTATCGTACCCCGCCATGCACCAGTTTGGTAGAGCGGCTGGATGTTCCTTTGGCAAAATCATATTGCTCCACCAGCAGGGTTTTATATCCCCGCGAAGCGGCATCTACGGCTGCTCCAAGACCCGTGGCACCTCCCCCGATGATCACCAGGTCCCATTGCGAACCGGAACTGAGTTGTTGGAGGGTGGAGGGGCGGTGCATGGGATTAATGAGTGAATGAGCGAATGAGTGATTGAGTGATTGAGCGAATGATAGAATTTGTTTTTTAGAGGCTCCAGGAGATGGTGGTGTTGATGGCGCGTTTCCAGCCTTCGGAGAGTTGGGTGCGTTCTTTTTCGGGCATGGAGGGAGAAAATACACGTTCTATCTGCCATTGTTCCTGGATTTCGTCGGTACTTCTCCAGTAACCTACGGCCAGTCCGGCGAGATAAGCAGCACCCAGGGCCGTAGTTTCTACTACGGTAGGACGAACCACTTTGGTATGTAAGAGATCACTCTGAAACTGCATCAGCAGGTTATTGGCTGTGGCACCGCCATCCACCCTTAATTCTTTAATGGCAATGCCGGCATCTGCTTCCATCGCTTTCAATACATCCATGGTTTGATAGGCGATACTATCGAGGGCGGCGCGTGCAAAATGCGCGCCGGTAGTGCCCCGGGTAATACCCACAATGGTACCGCGGGCATGCTGGTTCCAGTATGGGGCACCCAGGCCGGCAAAGGCGGGAACCACATATACACCTTCACTGCTGCTCACTTCTGCGGCCAGTGTTTCTACTTCTGCTGATGTGCGGATGATCTTTAACCCATCCCGCAACCATTGTACCACGGCCCCGGCTATGAATACACTTCCTTCCAGTGCATAATGGGTTACCCCATTCACTTTCCACGCTACGGTAGTAAGCAGGTTATTGGTAGAAGGCACGGCTTTCTCGCCGGTATTCATGAGCATGAAACAGCCGGTTCCATAGGTGTTCTTTACCATTCCGGGTTGCGTGCACATTTGTCCAAACAGTGCGGCCTGCTGATCACCGGCAATGCCTGCAATAGGGATATTATGGGCAGTTAATACATTTTGTGTATAACCATACACTTCGCTGCTGCTGCGTACTTCGGGTAAGATAGCAGCGGGTACATCAAACAGCGCTAACAGTTCTTCATCCCATGCCAGTGAATGAATATTGAAAAGCATGGTGCGCGACGCGTTTGACACATCTGTGGCATGCACCTGTCCATTCGTAAGTTTCCATAGCAACCAGCTATCCACCGTACCAAAGCAGAGTTCTCCCTTTTCTGCTTTTGCCCTCGCCCCCGGCACCTGGTCCAGGATCCATTTCACTTTGGTGGCAGAGAAATAGGCATCTATCACCAGCCCCGTTTTCTGCTGTATCAATGTATGCTTACCTGCCGCTTTTAACTCGTCGCAAAAAGAAGCCGTTCTGCGGTCCTGCCACACAATGGCATGATGGATGGGCATACCGGTATGTTTATCCCAAACCACCGTTGTTTCGCGCTGGTTGGTGATACCGATGGCAGCTATATTTTGTACGGTAAGTCCTGCTTTGGTAATGGCTTCTGCTGCTACCCCCAGCTGGGTGCTCCAGATCTCATTGGCATCATGCTCCACCCAACCCGGTTGCGGGAAAATCTGTGTAAACTCTTTCTGCGCCACTGAAATAATGGCCCCCTTTTTATCAAATACAATAGCCCGGCTACTGGTGGTTCCCTGATCGAATGACAAGATATACTGGTTCATAAAAAGCAATCATTTCATTGAAGTTAGGGATTTTGGAAATTGCGTGGCACGGAGGGTGTGAGTGGTGAATGGTGAATTGTCAATATACCGATCATCCCCCCTCTTTGCGCAGCAGAGAGGGGCCGGGGGTGAGTCGTGAATAGTGAGTGGTGAGTGGTGAATAGTAAATTGTCAATCCGCTAATCCGACATCCATTAATCCGCTAATCCCCTCTCTATCGCTTCGGCTTCAACCAATTCTCCGGATCCTGCTGAACACTTTTATCGTTCATGATAGAGAAGAGCAAAATGCCTTCCCCATCAATGGATATGCCGGATTTTCCCAAAACAGAACCGGCTTTTACTTCCTGGTCTCTGCTAACTGAAACGGAAGACAGATTCTGGTATCCGCAAAAATATTTACCATGTTGTACTACCAGCACCTGCTGACCATCCACTTCGCCAGCATAGATCACTTTGCCATCAGCAACTGATCTTACAGCAGACCCTATCGGAAGAGAGATCTCAATGCCATCCGTACGGCGGCTCAGTTTCGTTCCGGCGATTTTCTCAATGCCATAATGGGCCGTAACCACACCCGTTGACACCGGCCAGGGTAAACGACCTTTGTTATTTTCGAAATTGATAGACATTTCCCGTCCCTCGGGTGTAGATTCCAATGGGGTATAGGCCCGGTCGCGGGCCGGAGCTGCCACACCTGTTACCGGTTCATTACTGAGACTGGCAGAGGGTTTGGTCGGCTTGGCGGCAGTGTTATTTTTGGCAAGGTCTGCCGCAGCTGCTTTTTTCTGATCATCCAATGCTTTTTGACGTGCCAGTTCCCTTTTCTTCGCTTCTTCGATCTCGCGGCGGATAATGGCGTTAAATGCCTGTTGCACACGCTGCCGTTGTTTTTCCTTATCACTTACCTGGCGGGCCAGTTCTTTTTCTTTTCCTTTTAACTGGGCCACTACCTGGTCCTGTTCTTTTTTATCGGCTTCCAGTACTTTTAATTGCTGGCTCTGTGTTTGCAGAACCCCCAATCTTTCTTTTTTATTGGAGCTGAGTACACTGATCTTTTCCTGCAGCAACTGATCCGATTGCATGATGGCATTGGCCTGTGTTTCGCGGTTCTGGCGGTAGCTTTTGAGATAGGTTATCCGCTTGATGGCATCATTAAAACTGCTGGCGGAGAAAAGAAAGTTCAGATATTCGTAACTGCTTCGGTTTTTATAAGCAAAAACAATGCTTTTGGCATACTTGACTTTCAGGGTGTCCAGTTCTTTACGCAGCCGGTAGATATCACGCTCATTGGTAAAAATCGTTTCATCCATCTGCCTAACCTGTCGGTTGATGCTGTTCACGAGTTCTTCCCGCTTATTGATCTTGCTTTTGATGATGGCCAGCTGTTTTAAAGAGATCTTCTTGTTGTTCTGTGTTTCATTAATCATCCGGTTCAGATCGGCGATCTCTTTTTGCAGTTCCTGTTCTTTTTTCTGCAGTTCTTCCCTTGTATTCTGCGCAAAAGCACAGAAACTCATCATGATCACAAGAAAGAAAACAGAAAAAAGTCTTTTACGCATAACAACTGAATTTAAAGGTACAACCCACCTGCGGTCTACTATAGAACGGCTAAGTTGCAGGTAAATTACTTACGCTTGTATTTTTTAGGCGGTTCAAAATTGTATTTTAACGGTTCATTTAGGTTAAACTCTTTAAAATCAAGGTAAATATCCAGCTTAGACTTTTCTGCCACTGAAATACTACGGTAAGTAGCAAACCGGTAGGCTCCCATGGGCTGGTAATTCCCAAAAGTAATATCACAGGTACGGTTTCGCTGCAGATCCACATCGTCCAGTTTACTGTGGAGCACTTTAAAATCGGTATTATCTAGCGTCAGAAGGTGTTTGAACACATCTCCTACCATCAGTACCAGCAACTGACTGGAGCCTGCTTTGTAAGAAATCACATTGCCATCTATAAATATAGGGTTACCAATCAGGATATTCTGGATGGTAGCAAAATCGAAAGGGATCTGTGTTACTTCCGGCAGGTAATTGATAGGGCGGTACATAACATATTTTTCTCCGGCATGCCGTACGATGGTAACACTGTCTTTTTTAATCTTGGCTTCCAGTCCCAGACCCGGTATTCCCAAAAAGGTGCCGGTAACTTTTATGAGTATAACACTGTCTTTTTTCATACTCAGGTACACCGTATAATTATCACTTTTTTCAGCCCCTTCGTAAGACACTTTTATTTTAGCATTAAACGTGTTGAAATCAATCTTACTGGTAGCTACTTTTCCTAGGATTTCTTTCACAATGGCTACTGAATCCACATGCGGGGATTCTTTGATAACGATGGTCTGTGCCGTATCTTTTTTGGTGATGGCTTCCTGAATCACCTGTGTCTTTTTTACGGTTGTGCAGGAAACTGTTGCAAGCACCACAGTAAAAAAGACCAGTAATAATTGTTTCATACGCATGGGGGATTATTTTCCGGTGTGCCCGAATCCGCCGGCACCTCTTTCGGTTTCGGAAATTCCGGTTACGGGTTTCCAGTTAATTTTTTCTACTTTCTGTAATACCATCTGGGCAATTCTGTCACCGGTTTTGATGGTTTGCGGTTCCTGGGAAAGATTAATGAGAATTATTTTGATCTCGCCCCTGTAATCGGCATCAATGGTTCCCGGGGTATTCAGGCAGGTGATACCCTGTTTTACAGCAAGCCCGCTACGGGGGCGGATCTGCACTTCAAACCCATCCGGAATTTCCAGAAACAGTCCGGTAGGAATCAACGTCCTTTCCATGGGCTGAAGCACCACTTCGCCTTCCAGAAAAGCTTTTATATCCATTCCTGAGGAACCAGCAGTTGCATATTCCGGCAAGGGATGATTTGAGTGATTGATAATTTTGACAGGAATGCTATTTAAAGACATAGCTGCAAAAATAGTCCATCCCGGTTAAGATTTGCTATTTTTGGTCATACGGTCGAAATAGAGGCTATCCTGCTGTGCAGAATGGCCAGGCGCCGGACAATACTATTCCTTATGAAAAGAGCACTTATCTGCGGCGTTTCCGGTCAGGACGGGTCTTACCTCGCCAGGCTTTTATTAGAAAAAGGATACGAAGTTTTCGGCGGTTCCCGCGATGCGCAGTCCGGCTCTTTTAAGAATCTGGAAACACTGGGTATCAAGGCATCAGTCCGATTACTTTCTATCAATATAACCGATTTCAGAAGCACCCTGCAAACCATTCAGCGGGTGAAACCGGATGAAATTTACAATTTGTCGGGGCAGACTTCTGTGGGACTTTCTTTTGAGCAGCCGGTAGAAACGCTCGAAAGTATCGTGATGGGAAACCTGAATCTGATAGAAGCAATCCGTTTTGTTGCTCTTCCCATCAAGTTATACAATGCCGGATCAAGCGAATCTTTTGGAGATACATTAGGCATTGCGGCAGATGAAAATACACCTTTCCGGCCGCGCAGTCCTTATGCGGTAGCCAAATCCACTGCATTCTGGCAACTGGCCAATTACCGCGAGGCCTACCATCTGTTTGCCTGTACCGGTATCCTGTTTAACCACGAATCGCCTTTGCGCAAAGAAAATTTTGTTACCAAAAAAATCATTTCTACTGCCTGCCGCATCTATAAGGGCAGCCAGGAAAAATTATACCTCGGTAACACAGATATCTATCGCGACTGGGGCTGGGCACCTGAATATGTTACCGCCATGTGGTTAATGATGCAGCAGGAAAAAGCAGAAGATTATGTGATCGCCACCGGCAAAACACATTCGCTGAACGAACTGATCAATATTACTTTCGAAAAATTACAACTGAACCCTGCAGAGCATGTACTAACCGACCCTGCCCTCTTTCGTTTAACCGATCTGCACGGAGGTATGGCCAACCCCGCCAAAGCAGCAAAACAACTGGGCTGGAAAGCAACGGTTTCGTTTGAACAGGTAATAGAGCGGATGATTGAGGCGGAGCTTTGAAATAATTTGGCGAATTAGCGGATGACGGATTAGCGGATTGACAATTTACTACTTACCACTTTCGGTCTTTAGTCTTTGGCGCATTAGCGCATTGGCTACCTACTCACAGCTCATAGCTCGTGGCTTTCACACAATAGTAGCCCACTCACGACTCACCCCCCGGCCCCTCTCTGCTGCGCAAAGAGGGGGGAATGATCGGTATATTGACAATTCACCACTCACTACTCCCGGTCTCTGGTGTATTGGGTTTGAGCATTCACTCATTCGCTCATTCACTCATTCACTCATTGTTTTGTGCCCATTGACCACTCCCGTCTCTCCATCCAGAAAGAAGAAGGTTCATCTTTTTCCTCCAGATGCGTTAGTGTTTGTCTTACTTCAGCTGAATAATCTTTTGCGAGATAATTCAATGAATAACGAATGGTGAATGCGGTGTTTTGGTAGAGAAAAGCTTCCAGCAGGTACTGTTCGTTCCAGAAACGAAAGAGGCCGTTCAGCCAATCCTGCCTGTAATGGCGGGGGGTGAAGATATCATGAATATGGATCAGTACTCCCTTGGCCAGCACCGGTAGAATCTGCTGGTAAATAAACAATACATCATTACCCGGCCGTATGATATGGGAAGAATCGATAAACAGAATATCCTTCTCCTGCAGGCTTTTGAACAATGAAAGATCCAGGTTTTCCACGGGTTCTCTGATAAACTGAATGCCGGCGGTATTGTCGGGAACAATGGTCTCAAAAGGGTCTATACAGAAAAGTCCCCCCTTTCTCCCATCAACAATATTCCTGTTCAAAGCCTGAAGCGCAATCAGACTGCTGTAACCACTGCCAATTTCAATAATCCGGGCGGGTTTCAGATTGCGTATCAACAGGTAATACAGATCGGCATCCCCCGGTCCGAAGTTGGGATTATTTACGCCTTGTAGAGAAGCAAGTTCTTCCTGATAAGATAGGGTTTGCAATGACGCCAATTGATCGGCTATCTGAAAATCAAGCGGCAGCTCTCTTTTTTTTCCGGCATCAAAAGTAGCCGGGTAGCGGAAACGTGGTTCATAAAAATGGTCCCGGACGGGGAAAACACCTATCCCCAGAAAACTCTTACGGTGCAGTGGAAAATATTCGACTCCAAAACGTCTGATCCATTTCAGAAAAGGCAGGAGCAATAAAGTGAAGGGCAGTAGTAGTATATCGATGATGCCAAATACCGTCTTTTTGATAAACATCTTCATAGCTGCCATTTCAAAATGCAAGATGATGTAAATATAGGCCCCATTTTGTACCGGAACTACTAATCATGACAGGCCCCGGGTTCAGCCACCCGTTGAGTTATGAACTAATCTCTTTTGGCCGTGCCCGTTAAAGTTTATGCCAATGGGGTATTACAGGGCTGGCAAAGATGCCTGGCCGGGTGTTTTTTTACCGTAAACCCTTGAATCAAGCCCTATAATGATGCCTGATAAGATAAATAAGTGGCAGAAGCCTTACATTTGAAAAATATCTGATTTACCGGTATACTTTAATGCATTTTTATGATAAATGGCAGGTCATTGGTTATGGTTTCATTGATGGCGCTCACCGCATTTGTATCATTGAGCGGATGCTTTAAAAACCTGCCTGTAAAAAATGAAGTGTATTTCAATGATTTTGAAGGTGGAAGTGACAGGAATCTGTCGGTATATGATCATTACGGAAAGGTAGACACACTGAAAATTGTAGAATTTAACAACAATAAGGTATTTGGATTCTTTAATAATAACAGGTTCGATCTGCTGGTGGAGAATTTACCTGAACACAATGCCATCAAAATAGAGTTTGATCTGCTGATCCACGACAAATGGGACGGGGACTATCTGATACCCGGAAGTTCAGTACCCGATGCATGGCAGATGCAGCTGGAAGGTCGTCCTATTTATATAACTACGTTTTCAAACGGAACTTACGGACAATCATATCCCTATAATCATGTTGCCGGTTATACCCCCAATCCGGCAAGGGCCAATGCCTGGAACCCCAACCTGCCGGGGGTATGTGCACTCAAATCGCAACCCAATGGAAGTTCTTTATACAAAATAGAATACACAACCGCGCATACAGCTTCTACCGTTTCACTGGCCTGTAACGATGCTTTACAGCCCTATCTGAGTTATTGCCTCAAAAGCTGGTCGGTAGATAATCTTCGGGTAACTGCTATCAACTATAAATAATAGCTCTCCCACTCACCGCAACTGCTTAATTATAATTTCGCGAAGTAACCCCCAATATCAAATTTAACCTGCATATTGATGGATCCGTTCTCTGAAGGAATAAAACGGGCGGGATCTACCAGACGGAAATCGACTGAAACACGGGTTTCGTCAGAGTTGTTCTGTTTATTGCCATGAAACAGATTGGCACCATTAAAAACAAGGATTTCACCATATTGCACAGTATAGGCTTTGAAATCTCCCTTATCTTCTTCGCTCTCCATCCAGATAGTATTAAACTCATTTGTATCTACAAAAGGCATCCAGAAATTGAGTTCTGAAATACCATGATTGTAGGTTTTGTCTTTATGCCATTCGCCCACTGCAATATTACCATTTGCGAGTTGCACCCTGAAAGTGGGTATTTGCTGGTATATAATTTCATTGTATCCGAAATGCTTTTTCAGCTCATCAACCAGTGCCAGGTACGAAGCACGGAAATCAGCAACAAAACGATCATAATACAGTTTATGCCAGTCTGTTTTTTGATCGTTCTCCCTTTTTACCAGCTCATACTGTTTTAGAAGATGCAGCTCTTCCAGTTTCCTGTTCTCCCCGGATAATCCAAGCATGTTGGATACTATATCGCGAAACGGGTATTTGGTTGTATCGTAAGTTATTTTGTAGGGTGCCTGCTGGTACATCATAAAACAAAGAAAGATTTTACTGCAAAAATGTCGTTTAAATGATTTGAAACAATGAAGATAGTTCTTCAGATGGGAATCTTAGCGCAAAATTATCATTTTCAGGTATCGTCCCACTTTGAAAAATCAAATCCGGACAAAGTCAGCTGCAAAGGCTTCCCGCAAACGGTGATTCTTTCGATTTTTGTTGGTAAAAAGAGGGATACGACCTGGGGACGTCAGTCCCAATTGATATCGGCTTTTACTAAAAAATCAGTATTTTTGATTTTGCCTGATTGGCAGGTGCAACAGAATACAGATTTTATGAAAGGATGTAAGGCCTTCTCCGCCATTCCAACAGTTCTTTTCTTAACAATTCCTGTGTTCCTGATAGGTTTTAAGACGCTTTCACCTTCAAAAACTGGCCTGTTTGTGAATGATTCCAGGTATAAGTCTCCCCCCCGCTTTTCTTTTACACTGCCATGGGAAATACTTACTTTTCAGCAGCCTAACCCGTACACTACCTGTTATACTATGCGTTTATTCAAATCCGTTTTCATACACAGCATTGAGCAAGCAGCCATTTTACCGCAACATGGATACAGTATAATAGATGTTTCACTATTGATTAAACAGACCGTATGAAAAAAAATATCTCTTTTCTGAAAGCTGTTTGGCGCGCGAATCCTAAGACTATCTATTTCAATTTCCGCTACTTGCCCTGGCAGCAGGCAATGCGTTTCCCCTTCTGGATCTCCTCAAAAACATACCTGCGTAAAACAAAAGGAAGTATCATAATTAATGGTGAGCTGCACACGGGTATGATAAGAATTGGCTACGGCGATATTGGCATTTTTGATAACAAAAGATCCAGAACCATCTGGGAAGTTGCCGGCAAAGTCATTTTTGATGGTTATGCTGAAATAGGTCATGGTTCAAAGATTTCCGTTGGTGAAACCGGACAATTACAGATGGGCAGGAACTTCGCCATTACTGCCGAAAGCGCCATCGTAGCCCATAAAAAAGTAGCATTTGGAAATGATTGCCTGCTTTCCTGGGATATTTTAATCATGGATACCGACTTTCATCCGATCACCAATGCACAGTCAGAAATTCAGAACCCACCCGCAGAAATCATCATTGGGAATAATGTCTGGATCGGCTGCCGATCACTGATCCTGAAAGGTTCCGTTATACCCGATGGTTCTGTTATAGCCGCCAATAGCCTGGTTAGTAAAAAACTGTCGGGCACCAACCAGGTATTTGGCAGTCAACCTTTAACGGTACTTGCAGAAAACATTCGTTGGCATAAATAATCACAAACCTGTTATTTTACTACATTAAATATTTCCGGCAATGCCCAATATTGGATATAAAAATAAAATGCAGCTGATTAAATCCAATATGCCATTTCTTTCCAATTTTTTTAACCTGGGTTTTATACAGGTATCCAATGCCGTTATACAGATCCTTCTCTTTCCGCTGATCATTCATGTGGTAGGTTTAGGCAATTTCGGATTGGTAATGGTGGCCAACTCAGTAGCCTCACTTGCCGGACTCATCATTAATTACGGAACAGGTTTATCAGGCATAAAAGATGTAACCATTCATAAAGAAAACCCATCTACCCTTTCTAAAACAGTATATACCATTTTTTTTACAAGGTTATCCTTGTCTATCCTTTGTTTATCAGCCCTGCCTGTGTTATATCTCGCTAATTACAATCTTACCTACCTGCTACTTGCTACACCGATATTATTGACAGAAATTGTGAATCCCCTCTTTTTTTTTACGGGTATTGAAAAACTATTTCTGTATAATCTCACGAATTTAATTTCGAAACTGATGGCTGCTGCTTTTATCCTTTTTATGATAAAAACACAGGAAAATGCCCCCTGGGTAAATTTCTATCTTGGCATCTTCAACCTGTTCTTTTATCTCCTACTCGGGATCTACACCATCAAAAAATACAGTTTGGGCAAGGTTAGTCTTCATCTCTCAGCTGTATGCTCCCTGCTGAAGCAAAATTTTTATCTTGTTGGAAATAATATCTCCGTTCAATTACAGCAATCTTTTTTTCTGTTTACCATCGCTACCACCCACAATCCATTACTGTTGGGCGCCTACTCATTATGCGATAAAATCGTATGGTCTTTCCGGTTATTACTTACCGCTTTTTCAGGTGCCACATTTCCTAAGGCCGTACGCCTTTACCAGGAAGGTGAATCGCTTTGGTATGCCTATAAAAGAAAAACCAACCAATACCTGGCGGGATTTTTTTTACTGGCAGGATTCTCGCTGTTTTTTTTATCGCCAACGATTACAAGAATACTAACCGGTAGCAACGATGCCCTCACCAGTTCTTTTATCCGCGCAGTCAGTTTTGTTCCCTTCGTATCGTCAATGAATGTGCTTAATGTACTGGATCTGCTCATCAAAAACAGGTATAGCGATATATTTAAGATTTCCATGATATTACTCTCTATTACCATACTAACCTCCCTGCTGTTAATCACCTTCAGTTCTGCCAGCTATTTCGGATATTATCCCTTAATAATAGAGTCCTGTGCTATTCCTCTTTATCTTTACGCCATAAAGAGATCTCCTAAAAACGCCTATTCGAATGAGTACTAAAAGAATTGCGATCATCCTGATCAACTGGAACAGTTTTGGCACAACCAACGATTGCATTAATTCACTGAAAAAAGTAACTGACCCTGCATTTGACATTATTGTGGTAGACAATGCTTCTGCGGATGGCTCCGCCGACAGGTTATGGGAAATTCATCCGGAAATTATTTTAATCAAATCTCCTGTCAATACCGGCTTTACCGGTGGAAACAATATTGGATTTGAGTATTCGATGAACAATGGTTACGAATACTCGCTCATGCAGAACAACGACACTTTTGTGGAGCCTGATTATTTGACACACCTTGTTAACCATATGGACAATCATCCGGAAACAGGTGCCGTACAACCCCGGATCTTCTATCATCACGACAGAAGCCTGATCTGGGATGGAGGATCTTATTTTAACCGTTTTCTGGGTCATACCTATACAAAAGGAGTAGGAAAGCCAAAAGGTGATACGTATAATGTTGAGAAAGAAGTGGACTGGATTACCGGTTGTGCTTTTTTTGTACGAAACAGCATTCTGAAGCAAACCGGTGTACTGGCAGATAATATGTTCATGAATTATGAGGATGTGGATCTTTCTTTCCGGATCAAAAAACTCGGGTACCGCCTGGACTATGTTCCTTCATCAGTGATTTATCACATAACCAGTATGTCGCTCAAATCAAGTACAAAAGGCGCCGAAGGATTTTTGAATCCTGCTGCCCATTACCGTAATATCAGAAACAGGATATGGATACTAAAACGCTATACTCCCTGGTATTTTGTTCCATCTACAACCGTTTTTAATTTTTTTTACATTTCACTGGTTATAGGGTATTTTGCGGTCAGGAGGCGTTTTACAAAAATGAAAGCTGTTGTAAGGGCCGTTCGGGATGGTTTAAAGGGATCCATCGAGTACCAATCCACAGGTATGGCTGGTTAGAAAGGGATCCCGGTTAACAGATTGACCCAAACAGCAGCGTCCGTGATACAGGGTTTCGGGAAGTAAGTACCTGAACCCCTACATCTATCCAGTTTCTACTGCTTAAAATCTCATATGTTTATCTTCCCCAGCCTTTATATCATAGCTTTCTTTACTGCAGTATACCGGCTATTAAAGGGGAAACAGGATGCCATCCTTCTTTTTTTATTAGTTGGCCTCCCCATTTACATCACCAGTTTATCGGTGGCCAATATGTACGGCCTAACAAAGCTGATTCCTGTATTACAGACTTTCAAAGAGATACTGATACTACTGGCACTCGTTACCTTTACATGGAAGTATCAAAAAAAACTGAATCTTCATATCGTTGACTGGCTAGTTATCAGCTACCTGGTATACACCCTTCTCTATGTTATGTTACCCATCGGCACATATAGCTTACTCGAAAAGCTGATTGCCTGTAAGGGCATCTGTTTCTTTCCCTTTGTTTACTTTACGGGGAGGTTTTGTAACCCCAGGCAGATTAACCTGAATAAATGGTTTTACTATATATGTGTGCTGGCCATCCTTTCCGGGATTGTGTTGTTGTTTGAAGTTATTCCTTACCAGCATTTACAAACCTATACCGGTTACGCAGACTATAACGAGATCTTCTTTAACGTAGAACCCGCCGGTAATTACGGGCTCACCTGGACCTTCGAATCTATTAATGGTATCAAACGATTCGCCAGTTTTTTTTCCATGCCGCTGGAACATGCAGCAGCATCCCTGATCAGTATATCCGTTCTTGCTGCATTGGCTACGGATAAGAAAAACAGGATCAGACTAAACTATTTCCTGCTCATTACTTTTGCATTTACCTTATTGTCTATCACTTTTGCGTTTTCACGTGCAGCATTTGCCAGTTACTTTCTGATGATTTATATGTACATGCTGATTACCCGGAATAAAACATGGCTTAAAATGATTCACTGGGGTATAGCAGCAGCTATTGTAGCGGTACTTGTTTGGCTCGAAGGAGATATTTACGAAGTCATTACCACTACCATCGATTTTTCGGATAGCTCCAGTGTGAGTCATTTGATAGAATGGCTGGCGGGCATACAATCCATCGGTAATAATCCCATGGGGTTGGGATTGGGTTATTCCGGCCGGATTGCCGGCAGTTTCGGAGAAAATATAGGTGGCGAAAACCAGCTGATCATTATCGGCGTACAAACCGGTGTGATAGCCATTCTTTTGTACATCACCATCTATTGGCTTATCATCAAAAACGCCTTTCAGATATTTATCAGCAGTAAATCCGGCAAAGAAAGAAAACTGGGTTTACTACTCGTTTTATTAAAAATGGGGATCATTATTCCCCTTTTAACTGCAGAAGTTGAAACCTATCTTTATATCAGCTATTTTATCTGGTTCTTTTCCGGTTTGCTGATCTCAATTGTCAGCATGAAAAAGGAGAACAGTAAACCTTACACTATCCATGAAGTTAGGAATTGATATCAGGGACCTTAAAACCTCCACAACAGGGCAAAAAACATACCTGGAAGAACTATGCTTGGCATTCAAAAAACAATCTGGCAAAGACCTCCAGATCTGCCTGCTTGATACTTCTATTCCTGCTTTCCGGGGAAACAGTAAGTTTATTAAAATACTGGAGCAACTTAACCTGCATTTCTGGAAACAATGTATACTACCGGTGAAAGCGGCTCTTAGCGGGTGTGATGCACTTTTATGCACCGATTATTTTGTCCCTTACTTTCACCTGGGATACAAAACAGTCACCGTTTTTCATGACGCTTTTTTCTTTGAGAATAAAGAGCATTACCATCCACTCTTTATTTGGCTTTTTAAACAGATTGCCCTGCCGTCTGCAAAACGTTGTGCCTATATCATCGTTCCTTCCGATTATGCAAAACAGCAGGTGATCAGATATTATACCTGTCTGCCTGCAGAAAATATTATCACCATCCACGAAGGACCGAAAACACTGCCTATTGGAGAAACTATTGCAGCTACCGATACTATCTTAGACAGATTGCATCTCAGAGAGCATCCTTATCTACTGCATGTAGGTGTAATGAATAAAAGAAAGAATATTCCTTTTCTGCTCCGCAGTTTTGCAAAGTTTCTCGAAAAGGGATACCAATATAAACTGGTGCTGGCGGGTTCTTTGCAAACATCCCAATACATTTCAGATGCACAAAACATTCTCGATACCATCAAAGCCTATCATTTGGAAGAGGAGGTAATTTTTACCGGTTATCTTTCCAATGAAGACCTTTCGCTGATTTACCAGCATGCTGCCATATATGTTTTCCCCTCACTGAATGAAGGGTTCGGACTCCCTGTTCTGGAAGCTTTTAAGTTTGGCCTACCGGTCCTGGTGGCCAATAATACCTGTTTACCCGAAATTGGTGGCGATGCTGTTCTCAGCTTTGATCCACAAAATGAAGCCGATCTGCTGGATAAACTAAGTATGGTTGCAGACAACCCTTCTCTAAGAGACCAACTCAGCCAGCAAGGAAGAAAAAGGCTCCAGGATTTTTCCTGGGATGAGACTGCGAAGCAAATCATCAGGTTATTATCCGGTAGATAAGTGTACAACTGTTCTGTCGTGAGTCGTGAGACGTGAGACGTGAATGGCTATTGCAAATAAATCCCCCCTCTTTGCGCAGCAGAGAGGGGCCGGGGGTGAGTAGTGAATGAATCGCCAACACGCCAAATACCCATAAAACCACTCGTCCATTAAACTCCTGCAACCCGGGCTCATCCGTTTCAAAAATTGTATCTTTATTTTTTAAGTGATGCAACTACCCGAGCCAGCAAATACCAACCTGCTTTTTATCCATAATAAATATCTCAAAACCGGAGGGGAAGATAGTGTGGTCTCAAACGAGATCAGTCTGTTAAGAAAACATGGGTATACCGTATGGTTAAAAGAATTTGGGAATGAAAATTTTCAATCAACCAATCCCTTAAAACCATTCCTGGCCGGTTTCAATTTTTTCTTTAACCTGTCTGCTTTTTTTTCCGTTTACCGACTGATCAAAAAACACAAGATCAGCGTTCTTCACACACACAACTTTTTTTACACTGCTTCTCCTGCTGTTTTCTGGGCTGGAAAATTAGCCGGCGCAAAAACAGTAATGACCATCCACAATTACCGGTTATTCTGTCTGAATGCGCTTTTTTACAGAGAAGGGGGTACTTGTATGGACTGTGTAAATTCACGCTCATTCAGGCCCGGTATCCGTTATGCCTGTTTCAAAGCTTCTCCCACCCTGTCTGCGATCCTGGCGGCTTCGCTTCAATTTCACAGAAAAGCGGGCACCTGGCTTCATAAGGTTGATAGATTTATTGTACTCAACCCTTTTACCAAGGAGTTATTACAGGGTATCGGGGTAAACGAAGAAAAAATCACGGTCAAGTCAAACTTTATTGCCGATACAGCTTATGCAGATTATCAGAACCGGAATAATACTTACTTATATGCCGGAAGGATTGAAGAAGAAAAAGGAATTCGCCACATGATGGAGGCCTTTCAGCAGTCCGGCAGAAAACTATTGATTGCAGGGGATGGGAATATGGTCTCTTATGTAAAAGAAAATACTTCCGAAAACATCCAATATATAGGTCAGCAAACCCAGGAACAAATCGCTATCCTGTTTCAGCAATGCAAAGGATTGATATTTCCTTCTTTACTCACAGAAGGGATGCCTATGACCTTGATAGAAGCATTTGCGGCCGGCGCTGTACCTATTGCAGCAGCCTCTGTGAATACCAGCAGCATGCTAAGCGATGGTGTAAACGGGTTCCTCTATGAAGGAGGTAATGCTTCATCCCTCAATCGGGCCATCGGGCGTTTGGAAGAACTCGATCTTTCTGCTTTACAAATCCTTTCAGGGAATGCCAGAAAAAGGTATGAGAACCATTATCACGAAAGTATTCATCTTGTAACAATCCGCAACATCTATGCAAACGAGGATTGACCCGGATACGCTATTTTTGTGAAAAGTTTTCCTATGAACCAGGAAATAGCAGATAAAGTCAATATCATTGGAACAGGCATAAGCAATATTTCCCTGGAAGAAACTATCAGTATTTTCAACGGCTGGATCGAAAAAAACGAAAAGAAAAGGGTATGTGTTACCCCCGTAAACTGTTTGTTATGGGCAAACGACAATGAAGAACTCCGAAAAATTTATAATTCAGCAGACCTTACCTTATGCGATGGCGTTCCGCTTTTATGGGCCGCCCGTATGCTGAATTCGCCCCTTAAAGAAAGAGTTACCGGCCTTGATCTTTTACCACGATACATAGAGGAATGTTATCACAGAAATTATTCCCTGTTTTTTATGGGTGCCAGCGAGGGAGTGGCCGAAGCCCTGAAAAGAAAATGTGAAGCCATGTATCCCGGTATCCGGATAAAGGGTACGTATTCTCCTCCTTTTGCAGAAAAGTTTAGCGATGAAGAGAATATCAAGATCTGTTCCCTGATCAATCAGGCCGCTCCGGATGTACTCTGGGTTAGTTTAACTGCCCCCAAACAGGATTTCTGGATTTATGAGCAGCTACAGAACCTGAATGTGCATATTGCCATTGGTGTGGGCGGTGCATTCGAAGTAACATTGGGAAGTATTCAACGGGCCCCGGTTTTTATGCAGAAAGCCGGTCTCGAATGGCTATACCGGCTCCTGAAAGAGCCCCGCAGGCTTTATAAACGGTATTTACTGGAAGCACCCCGGTTTATCCCCTTGCTTATCAAACAGAAACTGAAAAATATGGGATAGCGGGCATCAGACAGGCGAAGAAACCGATCCTGTAGCTGTCAAAATCCTAAAATTAGCAATCAGATGGGCATTTTTTTAAATATTACCTATTTTGTGACCGTATCTGGAAAATGAGACACCTCGGCATCGAGGTAAAGATCATTAACGATCAACCACTTATGTGCAAAAGTCCAGTAGGCCTGTAGAAATCTATGAATAAGAATTTCAATCGATTTACACTAATCCGCTATATCATAGATGCCCCTGTGATAATGTTGTCTTTTATCGCAGCTATCAGTTTTGTGCGTAAAATCAACATTTTAGCCCTTCCCTATTCCCACCAGCTTTTTGCACTTATTGCCTTAGTTACCTGGTATATAGCCACTTCCTTTTCAAAATTATACGCCGACAGACGTTCGAATAAGTATTCGGAGGAAATGGTATTCATTGTGTATTCACTGATTATTTACGCAATCATTTTAAGTTCCGTCAGTTTTTTCCTTCAAAGCTACGTAGAGATCAGTAGTGCAGAACTGTTTGTCTTTATGATGATTCTTTTAGTTACGCTGACTATTACCAAGTACATCATACGAAAGAGTCTGCACTCCGCCATATTTCAGGGCAAGGTATTGGATAACCTGCTACTGGTAGGTGCCACCAACAGCGCACTCGATTTTTATGAAACCATCAATAAATATTACTATTATGGTTATAAATGCATTGGATTTATCGACGATCACATTCAGGTAATGAATGGCTGTCCGTATAGAGGCAGCCTGAAACAGTTGCCCTCTTTGCTTGCATCCAAACAGATAGACGAAGTGGTGATTGCCCTACCCAACTCTCAGAATAAGGAAATTCAGAAATGTGTGGAGGTATGTGATTATTATTCTGTAAAAGCCCGTATCGTTCCTAATCTTCATCAGTTTGCCCTGTCACCGTTACAGGTAAATAATATCGGCCAGTTATCTGTTCTCAGTATCCGGTCCCTGCCTCTTGATAAACAGGAGAACAGATTCCTGAAAAGGGTTTTCGATATTCTTTTTTCATTGCTTTTTTTTGTTTTGATCGGTATCTGGTTGTTTCCATTGATTGCACTGCTGATTAAGATAACTTCCCGCGGCTCCGTTTTCTTTCACCAGGAAAGATGGGGTTTGAACAATGAAAAAATCACCTGTTATAAATTCAGAACCATGATACACGACAGTTCTGATCTTGATGATGATGGAAATTATCAACAGGCAAAAAAGAATGATCCCAGGGTAACCACTTTGGGAGCTTTGCTCAGAAAATCAAACCTGGACGAGCTTCCTCAATTCTGGAACGTACTACTCGGGAACATGTCGGTGGTAGGTCCACGCCCACATCCTACCCCACTTAACCTGGAAGCGATGCATACCATTGATAATTATATGCTTCGGCACATTATCAAACCAGGCATCACCGGGTGGGCACAGGTGAATGGCAGCAGGGGCGAAACCAGAATGCCCGGAGCCATGCAGGAACGTGTTAACTTTGACCTCTATTATATTCACAGATGGACATTCTGGTTCGACTGCCAGATTATCCTGCAAACAGTTATCAATATTTTCAGAGGTGATCAGAATGCGTATTAAGCGGGCGCAGTGAGTAGTGAGTGGTGAGTTGTGAATAGGCAATGGGCAATGAATACGACAAAGCTATGAGCTGTGAGCTTTGAGCTGCGAGTAGATAGCCAATGCGCCAAATGCTAAATGCCAAAGACTAAATGCCAAAGACTAAAGACCAAAACCCAACCTAACCATTCACATGCTAAAAAAAGGCTTACTTCTCAGTTCACTGGTTTTCGTCCTCTTTACTAGCCGCCTGGCGGCCCAGGGAGTTTGGGAAAATCAAAACAGTGAAATCTATCATTTCCTATATAGAATGGCACAAAAGGGGTTGATTCATTTTGATGACTATATCAGACCTCTTAGCCGGATTTATCTGGAGCAATGCCTCGACTCTCTCGCAGCAAAAGAACCCGCATTAAGCAACATAGAAAAAAAAGAGCTTCTTTTCTACAAACGGGAATTCAGCGATGCACTGGCATTGAATACGGATCAATCAAAAGCCAAAACAGCCATGTTTGCCCAGGATGCGTATCATCGTTTCCGGGCAATTTCTACCACCGCAAACAACTTTCTGATGCGGGTAGACCCCATACTTTCCGCTTCTATTATTCAGGGATCTGGTAAAAACATTAAACAAACCAGTTCCGGGTTTAATTTATATGGGTATGCCGGTAAACAATGGAGTTATTATTTTTCCTTTAACGATGTAAATGAAAACGGGTCAGGATTGGATACCTTACGGCAATTCACTCCTGCCACTGGTATTATCAGTAAAATTGCTGCCAATGGCAAAAGCCATAATTACAGCGAACTCAGGGGTGGTATCACGTATAGCTGGAAAAATGGTTCTTTCAGTTTTGTTCAGGATCAGTTGCTAAACGGTTACGGTGAAAACGGGCGAATTATACTCTCTTCCAAATCACCTGCCTACCCCTATATCAGGCTGGATTATACCCCTTTTCGCCAGCTCAGCTTTACTTATACCCACGCATGGCTCAATTCCAATATCCTCGATTCTGCCGCCTCTTACCCAACCGGAAGCGGTGCATTCGGGAGCAGGAGGGAGATCTATATCCCCAAATTCATGGCGCAGCACAGTATCCGTTTTACCCCTACCAAAGGTCTGGATATTGTGGTGGGAGAATCCATGGTTTACAGCGACAGGTTAAACGTAGGTTATTTGATACCGGTACTCTTCTTCAAAGCATATGACAATCTTATCAATAACAACAATATCAATGCTGGTTCCAACGGACAGTTATTCCTGCAGGTAAGTTCCAGAAATAACCTGCGCAATACGCATTTGTATGGTTCACTGTTTATTGATGAGATCAGGGTCTCTACCCTTTTTAACCCTGCCAAAAGTCGTAACCAGCTGGGATACACCCTGGGCGGATCGGTAACCGATCCAGGATTATCCTACCTTACCCTTGGCCTGGAATACACCCGTATTAACCCATTTGTATACCGGAACCTCCTGCCAGCTCAGAACTACACAAACAATGATTATCTCCTGGGAGATTGGATGGGTAGTAATGCAGATAGATGGATCGCAACTGTTAAATACACACCCGCCCCCAGGGTAAAATGCCTTTTGAGGTATCAGACCGTTCGAAAAGGGGCAATGGGTACTATTGACCAGCAGTATTTCCAGGAACCACAACCTCCATTCCTGTTTGGATTACAAACCCAACAACAGGAATGGCATTTTCAATGTTCCTATGAGTGGTTACCTAAATTATACCTCATGGGCTACCTGAATTCCTTACACATAAAAAACACGAGCCCCGCTGCCAGTTTTACAGAAACCACCAGCTCTATTGGCATTAGGTATGGCTTATAAAGCCAGCTAAATCGCTATAAGCATAGGAACCGGTCAAATTCAGCTTTTTGGCAATTCCATGTTCATAAATAACGATATTTGCCTGATTGTAACCCCTGCTGGGTATAATTACTTTTACGGTCCTTGTATCCGGCAGCATAAATAGACAAATACTGTCTGACCTTAAATCAACCAACGGATGAAATATACCCTTTGTAAGCTGACTTACCCCCTTATCTTTCTTTTTTCAGGACTATTGATATCCGGGACCAGTCAGGCACAAACATTACCAGCCGGTTCCTCTACCGGCAGGGTTAGCCAACTCACTGATGATCAGATCCAGAAGCTATGGCAACAGACACAAAAGTCTGGCATGAGCGAGGCAGATGTGATGAAAGAATTGGTTAGCAGGGGGCTAAACCCATCAGAAGTCAACAATTTTAAAAGCCGTTTATTAAAATTACAAAGTCAGTCCAAGTCAAAAAGCGGAACGCAGAGCATTAATATTAAAGATACGGCCAGTTTCATGAATGATAACAGTTGGCATGCTGCCGTTCCTAAAATCCGGAAAATATCCCCTTACTACGGCTATGATTTTTTTAGTGCACCCAATATTACTTTTCAGCCAAGCCTGAATAACAGCCCTTCCAAAAGTTATATTTTAGGTACCGGCGATGTTATTACGGTTAACCTCACTGGAGTAAACGAAGTCAGCATTTCTGATAAAATCACCAAAGAAGGCACATTTCAGCTACCGTACGTAGGAATAGTTACTCTCAGTGGTTTAACCATTGACCAGGCATCACAGAAGTTAATGAATGCCATGAAAATTGCCTACCCTGCTATTAGTTCAGGCAGAACAAAACTGTTTTTGACCGTAGATAATGCCAGAAGCATCAATGTATCGGTTATTGGCGAAGCGGAAACACCTGGTACTTATACTGTGTCCGGATTAGCAGATCTCTTTAATGTATTGTACCTGTCAGGTGGACCGGCCGAAAATGGTTCTTTGCGGAAAATTGAGCTGATCCGGAACAATAAAGTAATTGAGACAATTGATTTTTATGACTTCCTGCAGAAAGGCGTCTTCCATAAATCCTATAAGTTACAGGACCAGGATATCATCCGCTACCCAGTGTATGTAAAACGGGTAACACTTACCGGGGCTGTAAAAAGGCCTTTTATTTATGAGTTGTCTGATAAAGAAACTATTGCAGATATCATTCAATACAGCGGCGGGTTTGGAGAAAACGCCTATAAGGAATCGATCAAAATGGTGCAGAATGGAGAGAGGGAAAAAAAGATAAGAGACATAACTGCAGCCGACTTCAGTTATATCATCCCCCGTAATGGCGATTCTATTCATGTTGATCAGATCTTACCTCGTTTTGAAAACAGGATTATCCTAACCGGTGCTGTTATGCGTCCGGGGAATTATGAGTTGACCGAGGGTTTAACCTTATCAGGATTGATCAAAAAAGCAAATGGAATTCGGGAAGATGCTTTTACCAACAGGGGCTATATCAAACGTGTAAAAACCGATGGTGCCGAGAAACTGTTCCTGTCTTTTGATGCACGTAAAATTTTAGACGGAAAAGATCCGGATATCCTCCTGGTGAAAGAAGACTCTGTTTACATAATGGCTAAAGACAGTTTACAGGATATCCCGACTATCCTCGTAGGGGGAAATGTAAGACAACCAGGAACCTATCAATTCAGAAAAGGCATTTCTCTCGAAGATGCTATTATACTGGCGGGTGGATTTACCAATGAAGCCGCAACACATAAGGTAGAAATATCCCGTTTACAAAAAAACAAATCAGACACGCTGGCCAATAAACTGATCGATCTGATTACAGTGAATGTAGATTCCAGCTTACAGGATTCTAAAAGCAATACCCTGCTAGAGCCGCAGGATTATATTTTTGTGCCCCGCCTGCTCAATTATCGAAACCTGGGAAGTATTAAATTAAGAGGAGAAATTTTATATGCCGGCGATTACTCCCTGGAAAGAAGAGATGAAAGTATTGAAGAGTTATTAGAAAGGGCTGGCGGACCCACCCCTTACGCGTCCTTATCCGATGCACAGATTTACCGGAACAATCTCAGGGTGGCCAGTACCGTGCTTTCCACCAAAGGGCAGAACCAATACAATTTTCTGCTCTTGCCAGGCGATAGCATATACATTCCCAGAAATGAACCTTTTGTAGAAGTGAAAGGGGAAGTATTTAACCCGCAGATACTCAGGTACCAGTCAGGCAGCTTTCTCTCTTATATATCCGATGCGGGAGGTGTTAACGACAACGGAAACCTGAAAAAAGCGTACATCCAATACAGTAATGGAGTAAACAAACAGATCCATCGTTTTCTGTTTTTCAGAACTTATCCCAAAGTAACAGCCGGCAGTAAGATCATTGTACCTGCTAAACAGGCAGGAGAAAGAAAAGGTATATCCATCATTGAACTTTCAGCATTAACCGGGATATTAACAGGGATCGTAAGTATGATCACGATTCTAAAAAGATAAAAACAAACCATGCAATACCCCGACAACAGCCATACACCAGAGCTTCCGGAAGATGAATTGTTTTCATTAAAGAATGAAAGCGAAAAATTCTTTGTTACGTTACGGTCTGCTTTACAATTCTGGCGCTGGATCTTATTATCTGCTATCCTGGGGATTGTCATCAGTGTAGCATACAGGTACTGGAAACCGGTTGCTTATTCAGCCCGGATCACTTTTGTGGTAGAAGACTCCAAAACATCAGGCACGGGTATTATGTCGGCACTTGCCGGACAGTTTGGTCTTGACCTGGGAAATGTAACCGGTGGTAGTGGTGTACTCTCGGGCGATAATATTCTGGCGCTGCTGAAAAGTCATAGTTTGATCAGGAAAACCTTGTTAACACCTGTCGACAGCAGTTCTACAAAATCGTTGGCCGATTTGTATGCAGAAACCTATCACTGGAAAGAGAAATGGAAAAACAGCTCTCGTATTAACCGGCAAATCGATTTTCCAGCAGATAAAAGGATGTTTACAAGACTGGAAGATAGCCTACTGCAGAAAATCACTGAAAACATACTCAAAAAAGAACTGGTAGTTGCCAAGATCGACCGTAAACTCAGTTTTATTGAAATGCAAACAACGATGCGTAATGAAACATTAAGCAGCTTGTTTTGTCAAAGATTATTAAAAACCGCTACTGGTTTTTATATTGAAACAAAAACCCAAAGACTCACCAAAAACATTCAACGGCTGCAGGCAAAAGCCGATAGCCTGGAACGTAACCTGAACCGAAAAACTTATTCAGCAGCCAATGCCAACAGGCTGTTGCTGGATGCGAACCCGGTTTTTGCAGCACCGGAAGTGTCTGCAGAAATTTCGGCCCGGGATAAATTTGTACAGAGTACCATCTATGCAGAGATCATCAAGAATCTTGAAATGAACAAAACGGCCCAGATCCAGGAAACCCCCACTATTCAGGTAGTTGATGCGCCTGAATTACCGTTGCCAGATACTCGTATTAAACTCGGATGGTCCATTTTGTATGGTGCTCTTTTCGGCTCTATACTTTGCATACTTTCCATCATGGTATTACAAAGATCCAACCGCAGAAAAAACACATACATATCAGCAGCATGAGTTTTCTGGACAAGTTAGCTAACAACAAAAATGAAGCCTCCCTATCGCACAAAATGCGCAGTAAGCGGTTTATGTTCTTTTTATCACTGATAAAAGATCTGCCCAGACCTCTCTCCATATTAGATATCGGTGGAACGGAAGAATTCTGGAAAGCTATGCGGTTTCATGAAGAAGGAATACATATCACCTTATTAAACCTGACAGAAGCCTCTATCAACAACCCGGATATGCAAAGCGTGGCCGGAGACGCAACCAACCTGCATATGTTTGCAGATCAGTCATTTGACCTGGTATTCTCCAATTCAGTTATTGAACACCTTTTTACCTGGGAGAACCAGCAAAAAATGGCGGCAGAAGTACAAAGGGTAAGCAACCGATTCTTTATACAAACCCCCAATTATTGGTTCCCCATAGAGCCCCATTGGGTATTTCCCTTATTTCAGTATCTACCTTTCTCTTTGCGTGTTTTTTTAACCCGAAATTTCTCGCTGGGCCATATACAAAAAAGCCTCTCCAAAAGAGAGGCTATAGAACAGGTAAGAGAGATCAGGCTTTTATCCTTACGGGAAATGAAACAACTATTCCCGGATGCGAATATCTATGCTGAAAAGTTTGTGGGGTTGGATAAGTCGTTTATTGCGTACAAGGTGTAGGTTTGGGGTTTGGAGTTTGGGGTTTGCCCATTGCCTATTCACCATTCACCACTCACAGCTCGCAGCTCATAGCTCGGGGCCTTTGGCGAATTGACAAGTCTCAACTCACCCCCGGCCCCTCTCTGCTGCGCAAAGAGGGGGGATTGAAACATTTATTGATCATTGCCCATTGCCTATTCACCACTCACTACTCACCCCTAAAACCGATACCGCGCACTAACCCTTGGTGCAAAATTCAACACCTCATTCCCTGGTTGAAAGAAATCAGTAGGATCTGTTTGAATCACCAGCCACTGGTAATTATAGGAACGGATGATGCCCAGTTGAGCGGAAACTAACAGGTTTTTGAACTGCCAATCCGCTTTAAATGTAGTAGACAGATCAATCCAATGCCTTCTGAAGTCTGTGATATAAGCAAAAGCGTAATAATAGTAATCGCTGTTATAACGAACCCGCTCAAACTGGATACCCAGTTTTTTCAATCCTTTTACCCAGGCTATTTCCACTGTCTGGCTATTACTGCCGGGCCCGATGCCTGCCCCAATAGGTCTTCCCAGATGGGTATAACCCTGGCGAACATTTTTATGTGTGTACCAACTATCCGGCGTCGCAATCAGTTCAGCCGTCGGCGCCTGCATTTGCGTTAATTCACCCATAAATTGAATATGCGCTCCATGGCTGGTCGTAAAAAGTTTTCTGAAACCCACCACATAAGCACGTCTGTAAGATTCTGTTTGCAGCATATTCCAGGGCATTAACGAAATATCTTTCCGTCCGAATTCCATATACAGCTCAGCCTGTTCAGCCGGCATTACATAGCGGGCAAACAGTGAACCCATGGAAGCTTTTTTACCATTCTTTTCTGTTTGGGTAATGGTTCGTCCGAAAAACCCTTGCAAAGGCAAAACATCCAGCGGATTGCTTATGTCAGAAGCATACAGGTACGAAGCTTTGGCTATGCCGAGGAATAAACCTTTTGTCCATTTGGGCTGCCAGGTCAGTACCAAACCACTTATATAGCGGCTTTTCTCCTCCTTTGGTACATACACAAAACTACCATTGTATACACTATTGATCCGAGGAGGCAGGATACCGGATGATTGCAGAAAACCTCCGATAATTTCCCCCTCAAACCGTCCAATACCCGTCTGAATAGGCCGCAAGGTTTTAATCGATGCATGCAAAAAACCCGGAGTATTGGTACTCATGATAAGGGCATTACGCGAACCCGGCCCCCACCACATATTTTCGGTAGAAATACCATAAGAAACAGAACGGGTATTATACCGGATATACGACTGTCCGGCAAACAATTTTGTATAAGCACCCTCTCCAAATTGACCCGGTATATCACTGGAATTCCAGAACTGGTAACGGTCTGCCCAGGCGCGTTCATTTAACTGAAGAGGGAAACCTTCGAAGTTTTTATTGGCTGCATTTACAAATTCCGGCGCCAGCTGTATTTCTACATGTTTTCCAAAGGAGGCATGTACACCAGCTGAAATCATTGTCTGGAGTCCTTTTGCCGGCAACATCGAACCCAGATTCCATTCATAGGGTGCCATCGAATTATATTGTTCCACAAAACTGACTGGTAACCATTGAACAACTGTGCTACCTTTTGAAAATAGTGATTTCGATTTCATCATAAGTGCAGCATCCAGGTCAGCCAATCTCACCTGGTTGGCATCTACCATCAGTGAGTTAGCCGGTTTTGCCGAATCAATCAATTGTCGGTTCCGGAAAGCCTCCTTTAACCTATCGTCTGAAATAGTTTGAGCGCTGCTCTGTAGGAAAATCAGGCTGAAAAGGAAAAGAAGAGACTTATGTTTCATGGGAGGATATAAAGTATATAGGTAATTACGATAAATGGGCAAATGGTGCCTATTTCAAAACGCAAACATCTAAATGATGCCCCGCAAAAAATCACAAACAATAACCTATTACAACAACACAAACAAAGAAGGGTGCGCTGTCCCGCCAGCGGCGGGAAAAACGCGCGGAGTCACGCCGCTGGCGTGATTTGCCGTGATTTTTCTTTGTTACTTTCTTTGCACGTGTCCAGCCGAAGGCAGGATCAAGGCAAAGAAAGTAAATAGAGACTACGAACATCAACAACTAAATGATGCCCCGCAAAAAATCACAAATAATCATCAATTACAACATTACAAATAAAGAAGGGCGCGCTGGCACGGCAAAATGCGCGGAGCGATCATGTTTGCCTTGACTTTTTTTGTTACTTTTTTGTGTCAAGACAAAAAAGTAAATAGAGATCCCGCAGTTGGGACATTAAATGATGCCGCGCAAAAGAATTACTACTCCTAATCGATTACCACTAAAAAAAATCAAAGGTTCCTATTTCACTTAATCCGATACCCCACACTTAACCTGCTATGCAGGTTTAATTTGTTTATGCCCTTCTCCCACAGATAATTAGTTGAATTGATAAATTCAATGTTCAAGCCAATTACCATTTGTTGATAGGTCCACTGAGATTGAGCACCGAATCCAAGATCAACCCATTTGTTTGCATGTGTGTTAGGATCCCTCTCTAATCTTTCAATCAGAAATCCTAGTCTGCGGCCTCCTTTTACCCAGGTAGCCATGGCACTCTGCACGTTAGTACCAAAACCCGCTCCAGCTCCCATTATCTGGTTTTGGTAAGTATACCCTTCGCTGATTTGACCATGCACATACCAGTTTCCGGCAGGACGAACAATCCTATCTGGCGACTCACTCATTTGTGTCAGCTCAAATCCAAGTTCAAGCCTTGCTGTATCCCGGAGTGATACTATTTTTTTAAGCCCTACCGTATACGCTGCCGAGTGGGTAGGACTCATTAAGTAGTCGCGGGTATTGGCTCCATAATCATTAAAACCATATTCTGCATAAAACTCGGTTCCCGCTTTAGGTAGTACCCAACGTAAGAAAAAGGACGCCAGTTGGTCCCGGTAAAGGGTATCATCAAATAGATTGTTCTTTTTCTGGATGGCCAGGGCCAGCACGGGTACATATTTCTCAAAAGCATTCAACTGAGCTGAATTATTATACGATGTATAGGATTGAACAGCTCTTGTGAACCCTACAAAAAGTCCGGGTACCCATTTGGGGTGGTAACTCAATACCATTCCATTATAATACCTCGATTTACCAATGATCTGATTGGGTACCAGGTTTTGATTCTCGTAAGGCAAAGCATCCACAGATCCTAGCTCTCCGCCAATGATTTGCCATTCAAAACTACCAATAGGTGTACGTACCGGTTGACGGGTGCGAAAGAATACATGGCCAAATCCGGGAGCATTATTGCTCATCAATAAAGCACTTCTGTAGCCTGGGCCCCACCAGAGATTCTCTGATGATACTCCGACAGCGACAGGTCCCATATTCAACCGAATACTCGACTGGCCGGGATACAGTTTCTGAAAAGATTGGCCCCCACTCCCATATTGGCTATTCGAAGCGTAGGCAGGATTAGCAGCATATACAAATTCTGGTTTCAACTGAACTTCCAATACGCCATATCGGGCATACATTCCTGCGCTTACCAGTGCCTGATACCCTTTTGCTGCAATCATTGCCCCATCATTCCAGCCGTAGGGGTGATGGCTATTGTATTGCTGTGTAAGGGTTACCGGTAAAACAGCGAACTGCGGCTTTTTCCAATCGGCTTTATGCACCTGCCCCAGTGGCCGAACAGTAAACGATACCAATGAGTCATAATTACCCTGTAATTGTTTGCTGCGCAATATTTCCTCTTCTACCGAACCAACCTGGGTAGTTTGGGCACTAAGAGCAATGGTTAGGGTGAGGGAGAATATGATGAGAAGAAGTTTATGCATAAGGGGTCTTTAGTCTTTGGTCTTTGGTCTCCCGCTTTCAGCGGGATCTTCGCTTCGCTACGATTTGGCTTGTTAGGAGTAGGAAGGGTAAGCAGTTTTTTTTAGAATATTTGGCATTGGGCTGTTGTCATTTGGCGCATTAGCGCACCTGCCTATCGGCAGGCAAGTTGGCTAATTTGTGGTAATCGATTAACTAGTAGTTAGATAGTGTATTTATCGGTATTATCACTGGGCTTTTAGCATTCACTTTTTGGCGCATTGGCAGGTTAGCGCATTGGCGCGTTGGGTTACTGGGCAGGGTGTTGGGTATTATTGTTTCCAACTAGCTTATTTTGGAGATTCCCGGTATTTAACTTTGGAACACATACCTTCTGATGCGAGCAGGATCAAAACATTCACTCATTCACTCATTATGTTTTCACCGCTGAGTCGCAGAGATCGGGGAGTTTACGCAGAGGAGTTCACTATACTTCCTCATTCATTAGTCCCTTATCTGGCAGGATTATCGTGCCTTTTTTAGTCCAGTCTAAGCAGTGGATAGAGTCCTTAGGCATCAACAAACTCCAGATGCTGCTAAAGCACCCCACAGAACAAAATCGATTATCAGGACTTACCAAAGAAGAGTGCGTGGCACGGCAACACGCGCGGAGTCCCGCCATTGGCGGGATGGTTGCCTTTACTTTTTTTGTTACTTTCTTTGCACCTGTCCCGCTGAAAGCAGGACTTGTCCCGCCAAAGGCAGGATCAAGACAAAAAAGTAAATAGAGATCCTGAACATCAGCAACCTCCAGCTGCTGTTAAAAAATACACAGAATAAAATTGGTTACCGAAACTTATCAAAGAAAGTGAATAGTGAATTTTAAAGCCAAAGTGAAAATCTTGCAAAGTAGTCTCCCAACCGCATGCCGCAGGCAGGCGTTCCAAAAAGCGTACCTGCCTGCCGGCAGGCAGGTACGCCAATGCGCTAATGCGCCAACACGCCAAATCGTAGCGAAGCGAAGATCCCGCTCCGCGGGAGACCAAAAACCCTAATGACTCACCCCCTTACTAAACAAAACATTCGTAAACGTCCTAACCAATATTGTGCAATCAAAAAGAAAAGATTTCCGTTGCAAATATTCCTTTTCCAGCTGAACTTTTTGTTCAATGGATATCTCATCCCTCCCATTAATTTGAGCCCACCCCGTAATCCCCGGCTTCAATTTATCTACCCCGGCAGCTACACGCAAGGCCATTAAATCATCCTGGTTATATAAGGCCGGGCGTGGACCAACAAACACCATTTCGCCTTTCATGATATTAATCAAGTTAGGCAATTCATCCAAACTCAGCCTGCGCAAAAGTCCTCCGGACTGTAATAAGTATTGAGCAGGGTTAGTAAGCAAATGTGTCGCTACATTAGGTGTATTTTTCTTCATACTACGAAACTTGTAGATCTGAAAAAATGAGTAATTAACTCCTACGCGTTTTTGTGTAAAGAAAATGGGGAATCCGTCTTCTATCAGGATGAATAGGGCTACTATCAGGAATATCGGTGAGAGGATAAGCAGGAGTATCAGGGCGAAGAAGCGGGTTAGCATTTGGTCTTTAGTCTTTGGTCTTTGGCAGATTTAGAATAGTTGGGTAAGCAGTTGCTTCGCGTTTAGATCGATGGCAATGGGCGTATTGGTGTTTTGGCGCGTTGGCGCGTTGGCGTATTGGCGCGTTGGCGTATTAGCGCACCTGCCGGCAGGCAGGCAGGTTGGCTAATTTTTGATAATTAATAAACTAGTAGTTAACTAGTTTATTATCTGTATTATCACTGGGTTTTCAGCATGCACTCATTCAGTCATTGTTTCTGGTGCATCGGGCTTTGAGCCGCTAGTATCCAGCCCCGGTCCCCGCCGCTTCTCTTCACTGATGCAACTTCCAGATGCTGTTAAAGCAACCAACAGCACAAAGTCGATTACCAAAACTTATCAAAGAAGAGTGCGTGGCACGGCAACAAGCACGGAGTCACGCCGCTGTTTTGCCTTGATGTTTCTTTGCCGACCGGTAAGTAGATTACTTTCTTTACACCTGTCCAGCTAAAAGCAGAAGGCAAAAGAAAGCAAATAGAGATTCCGAACAAGGACAATTAAATGATGCCGCGTAAAAAATCCATAAATAGTAATCAATTACAACAACACAAATAAAGAAAGGCGCGCTGGCAAGGCAAAATGCGCGGAGCGTTCATGTTTGCCTTGATTTTTCTTTGTTACTTTCTTTGTATCAAGACAAAGAAAGTAAGTAGAGGTTAAGAAGTTCCGTAATCTCCAGATGCTGTTAAAAATAAACAGCATAATATCTCCTCTACAAATTCAAGAAAGAAAGTGAAACACTTCAGTTTGAGCTATCCGCTCTCGTCGAAAGATTTCTCTCCTCTTTCGCGGGTTCGAAATGACGGGGGCAAAAGACAATGATAGGTTGATAAAATGAGTAATGCTTACATCCGATTCGACTGCTGCAGGCAGGCGTACAAAAGCCAACCTGCCTGCCGGCAGGCAGGTGCGCCAAATGCCAATGCGCTAATGCGCCCCTCCCTAACTCACTTTCGAAATCGAAACCACACTAGCAACGGATTCCTTTTTATCCAAACTCTCAAACACAGAATTATTACTCACAAATTCAGGAACCAGTTCCTTCATTTTTGCCACCATAGCCATAGAACCCTGCTTCTGACGGGCCAGTTCAATCAGTTCTTCAAAATGGCACTGGAGATCCTCCAGGTGATGCCGCACTTTGGCTATCATGATCTTTTCGTGGTAAGTGGGTAAAGTATTTTCAGAATCTGTCAGGAGCTCTTCGTATAATTTTTCACCCGGACGTAACCCGGAATATTTGATATCAATATCAATACCGGGCACCAGGCCATAGAGACGGATCATTTTTTTGGCCAGTTCAACAATGGGAACGGGTTTGCCCATATCAAAAACAAAGATTTCACCTCCTTTACCCATCGATCCTGCTTCTAATACTAGTTGGCAGGCTTCGGGGATTGTCATAAAAAAACGGGTAATATTGGGATGGGTTACGGTAACCGGACCTCCTTTTTCAATCTGGTCTTTAAAACGGATGATCACCGAACCATTAGATCCCAATACGTTGCCAAAACGGGTGGTGATAAATTTGGTTACTTCCTGTTTAGCCAGTTGGTTGCCGTTAGATGTTGGCTCCGGATGGTTTACTTTATAGTGCAATTGCTGTACATAGGCTTCCGCCAGTCGTTTAGAAGCACCCATTACATTGGTGGGGTTCACGGCTTTATCGGTAGAAACCATTACAAATCTTTGTACATGGTGTTTAATGGATAGGTCCGCGATAATTTTCGTACCCAGTACATTGGTCAGGATGGCTTCTGTGGGGCAGAGTTCCATCATGGGCACATGTTTATATGCGGCGGCATGGTACACATAATGGGGTTCAAACAAATGAAAGAGTTCCTCCATGCGTTTTTCATTCCGAACATCTCCCAGAAAAGAAACACAATTCGTTGCCGTTTTCAAATCCTGGAGTTCCAACTCCAACTGGTGCAGGGGTGTCTCTGCCTGGTCGCAAAGCACAATGGTCTGCGGATTGAATTTTAAAAGCTGGCGTACAATTTCACTGCCGATAGATCCTGCTGCGCCAGTAACCAGTATTCGTTTGTTGCTGATCTGGCTGGCAATTTCTTCGTTATTGATACGAATAGGCTCACGTTCCAGTAAGTTTTCAATTTTGATCGCCTGTAACTGCCGGGCGGAAAACTGTCCATTAATCCATTTGTCTAATGGGGGTACATTCAATACTTTGATATCATGATCCAGACAAAAATCTACTAAGTCATTCTTTTTGCTGGGAACCAGGGTAAATGCGGCAATAATAATCTCGTCAATTTTCTGTGCCAGCGACAAGGTTTGTAAATCAGCTGTATGATGGATCCGGATCCCATCCACTACTTTCCCCACTTTCCGGGTATCATCATCTACAAAAGCCACAATATTTACATTCGAAGTAGTATCATGTTCCAACACCCGTTTGGTGGCAAAACCGGCTTCACCTGCTCCGTAAATAATTACATTTTTGCGATCCATTTTATAGTTACGCAGGTAACTAAACGCATATTTAATCAATACCCGGTAAGCTATCAGGAATAAAAAGCTGAACAGGGCATAAATAATCAGGGTTACGTTCGAAAATACCAAGGCCCCGCCTGAATTGGCTGCAACCAAACTGATAAAGAAAAGTACACAGGTAGTCATTACTGTGGCATAACAGATCCGCAGCGCATCCTGTACCCCTGTATACCGGATAATGCCGGCATAGGTTCTGAAATTGATGAATACAATGGAATTGATCAGCACCAAAATCAATAGGTTACCGCTCAGATCACGCATATTAATCGCCTCAATACTCAGGTTTACCCGTATCAGATAAGCGAAAATCAGCGCAAAACAGCAGATCCCCAGATCAATCATAAAGATGATCCACCTAGGAACAATGTTTATCTTTTTAAACATAACAAATGATCTGAGTGAGGTCAATAAGCAGTAAATAGTCGTTACCTGCTTTCAAATCGGAGTTTAAAGATAGTATATATTGTAAGAAATCCAAATAAACATCCTATCCTAAATAATGGATTACAAGGCTTATATGCTATAAGAAGCCCAAGATAATGGTATAATTTGACCGTATAAATACTAGAAAACCGAGTATAAATGTTAACGGACAAAGAATTTGTATATATAACCAGTGCCACCTAAAACGATTATTCTGACAAATAAAACAACCATCTGGTAAACAGACATTGCGACATAGCGATTAGACAAATAATAGTTGACAAAATTTACAATAAAATATGTATTCTCAAGAGGCAATAAATGGAAAGAATCCTCAGCATAGTACTTCTATGCAAGATTGGTTAACTACGATAAATTTCTTTAGTACAAATACAATAAATCGCTTCATCTAGGTAGCTTCTTTGAGGAATATGTTTTGCCAAATGTAAGATGAAATGGAAAGAAGGATACAAAATATATTTAATGTGTATATACTATATAACCTAAAGAAAAATAGTAAATTTAAACTTATAAAGCATTGAAATGAATCAAGATTTTTTACATTTTTTTATCAAGACTTTTGCCCGTTTCTATGTGTGAAAATTCAGGAATGTACTTGCATAAAAAACTCACAATATGATCCTTAGTAGTATCGTCATTCTTGAAGAGATTCTTTAATTCATCAAGTATACAATTGATCTGAGAAATATTATAGGAAACTGTTTTGCTGATTACACCTAAGGAATGAAATTTTTCCAAATTGTAGTTTTCATTGTCAGTATAAAACTCTTCATACAATTTCTCCCCGTTGGTATCTGTTTTAAAAAGATATACAGGATATTTTTTTTTGTTAATTAATTCAATACAGCGTTTAGCTTCTTCCTCCGAATTACATATATAAGGTTCGTAACCAAAAGAATTTAAAAGAGGTGTAAAAATATCAGCAAAATTTATGAGATCATTTTGCATATCAAGTTTTGGAAAAAAAATCTCTGCAGTTTTTCCAAGTATACATGCCAACAAACAAATTTCTCCGGATTCTTGCGGTGAAACAAAGAAGCGTGTAACATCTGAAGGGCAGGCTAATGGTTGATTTTTCTCAATTCGTTTCAGAAATCCGTCAAGCAAACTACCATTCGAGAAAGCTACATTAGCAAATCTGGCAGTAGAAATTTTAAAATTGCTTGCATAAGATAAAATCAGTTCTTCCATCATTTTTTTACTCGCCCCCATAATATTAACCGGGTTTGCTGCTTTATCTGTTGACACACAGAAAAAATGATTTGGTTTATGGTGAACAAGTAAATCAAGTAGATTTTTGGCCTTTATTAAATTATTCTCAAGCAATGCTTCAATGGAAAAAATATCCTTTTCACTTCGTACATGTTTATGTGCTGCAAAATTTGCTACAATTTGAAATGGACCAAGCGCAACGAATAATTTATTAAAAGCGTTATTATCGAAAGATAGAGGATATGTATAAAACTCAACTGGTATATATTGCTCATTTGTACTCCTGAGATCACGCACCAATTCTGTAAGACCATTCTCGTTTATATCTACGACTACCAGCTTAGCAGGCCTGAATTTTAATGCTGCCTTGATAAAAGAAGAACCAATGGTTCCGGCCCCCCCGATCACCAGAATACTTTTCCCTTTTATTTGCGAAGACAATTCCAAATGATTGTCAGCTAAGTCCTTGCTAAACATACTTTCACTTCGATGCAGAAAATCAAGTATAAATCTATTAGTATCCATATTAAAATTATTAATGTGATTGCATGAGTCAACTCAAGAATATTGTTCTCTTGATAGGAGAATCTCAAATTTAAAAATTACTACATTTATTCCGCCCTTTGTCAAAAGAACGAATAGTAATACGCAAACCATCTTCGGTCGAAACAGGAAAAGGTTTTCCCAATGCAGCGCGAATTTTATCATTGCTTACGACAAAATTTACTGTGAGTTTATTTAGCCGCTCTGTATTGAATGGAAGGTGCAATTTGTCTCCAACCTGGGCCAGTTTAGTGATTAACTTTTTATTAATTCGAAGTAAAAAAATCTTTTTTGATAACACCTCGGAAAAAAGTGCCATTAGCTGGTTGGTCGAGATGGGTAGATCATCGGATATCTGGTATATTGCAGGTTCAATATCTTCCCGTCTTAATAATTGCTCTATCACGAAACAAAGATTATGGACACTTAAGAAAGAACGTTTGTTTTCAAAAGCTGCCAAAGGATAAGGAATCCCCAAGCGGGTAATTTTATAAAGTAAATTAAGGTTCCCCTTATTCCCCGGCCCATGAATCATGCAGGGTCGAAGTATATATACCCGCTTACCGGATGGCATTTCCTTACTCTGCAGATATTGCTCAGCTAATAATTTACTTTTCCCATACTCAGATTGAGGAGATGGTTCGTGATTCTCTGTAAGAACTCCTTCAACAGAATCGGCAACTGCCTTTATCGAACTTATAAAGATAAATATCTTTGAATCTGACAAAAGAAATTTATCAAATAATTTTTTTGTGAGTTCAGTGTTAACTGTGTAATAATCTTTTGGATTTTTTTTACTTTTTAGGTCATGTGCTATTCCTGCCAAATGTATTACTGCAAATGGAATATCCGAAACTAAGAGTTCTTCACGTTTTCTAAAACTTAGAGTTTGACAAATAAACCCACTTTCTTCAAGATACGGTTTTAAATTCATGCCTACGAATCCTCCCGCGCCTGTAATCAGTACCTCATTTTGCATAAAATTCGAATGTCGTTTTGATTACATGAGACAAAGACATTTCCCGGAGCATTTTTTTTCTAGACTCTTGCCCCATATGTAATCTTAGATCAGAATCGTTTGCCAGCATCTTAATTCGTTCAGCCAAAATCTGATAGTCACCTATAGGAACCTTAAATCCATTAATCCCTTCGTCAACACATTCACGACATCCAATGGCTTCGGTTGTAATGATAGGACATCCAACAGACATAGCTTCCACGAGAGATTTGGGCAGACCTTCACGATATGAGGGAAGGCATACTATATCAGCATCATGATATATTTCCGTGATATTTGTCTGATGCCCTAACCACGTAATATAAGTTCCATCACATAACTCATTTACTGTGTCAGCAGAAATAGCAGCGGGATTGAATTCATCTATTCCCCCAACCAATATAAACCTAAGCCTGTTTGCAAATTCATCTTTTAATACGTTTGCTGCATTAATAAATTCAAAAACACCTTTGTCTTTCAGCATTCTTGCCACCAGTACAACTTTTAACTCTCCTGAATTATGTTTTTGCTTTTCTTTTAAACAAAACTTTGTTTCATCAACTCCTGCGCCTTTAATAATGACATGATTTTTATCATTGAGGAAACCCATTTTTTTATATACCTGTAAATCATCAGGATTTTGAAAAATAAATTTTGACTTTTTATCATAATAAGCAAACTGCAAAAGTAAAGTCAACAATATTTTACTTACTGATCTCCGGCCTGCAGTAAAAGTATATCCAAGTCCACTTACCGCATTGATGATTTGTGCCCGCTTTTGATTTCTTTTAGCGGCCAGTGTTCCATAGATGGAAGGCTTTAATGTGACATGGTGTATGATATCAGGCTTGACTTCTCTATATATTCTTGTGAGTTGATTTATGAGCTTAAGTTCTTTAAGAGGATTTTTACCAGCTCGTTCAAAATCCATATCATAGCATATGATACCGAGCTTACGAAATTTATGAAATTCGCCTGTATTTTTTGTAATAAGATAAACTATAAATCCTCTTTGTAAAGCTTCTATAGCAAGTGGCAATCTATGTGAAACAAAAAACCAATCAACGTTAACCACATATATTATTTTTTCTCTATTTTGATCCATGAAATAATCTATAATATAAATATTCAAAAAAACCTGGATGATACCATTGCTTTGAGAATCTGTGCTTGGTAAGCACTATGGGATTTATTTCCCGCCCTTCGCTGTAATCTTTCAGAAAATTCTTTAAGAGTACAATTCCCTCATACAGCTGTAATAGCGGGTAAGTTGTGAAATTATCAACTGGCTCTCGTTGTATAATTGATTGTGAGATAATATTTCCAGTATCTACACCCTTATCTACATAATGTAAGGTTACACCTGCCATGCCTGGCTCATTATTTGCATAAGCCCAGTACGCACCGTGAACACCCCGGTATTCTGGAGTTATACCGGCATGAAGATTAACAATTGTTGCCGTTGTACTATTTAATAATTTTTTTGAAAGAATTCTTGTGCCATTAACTAAAATAATATCGGGTAAGATTTTTTTAATTAGTTCTATTGTTTCCGCAGCATTGGCTGATGGCACACGTACAATCTTTGTTTCATCAATAGGAAGATTACATAGATTCTTTTGCATCAGCAAGAATTTGCTTCGTTTACCGCTTAGTAATGCCAGAAGTTTATTTATGATTAAAATAAACAAAAGTTGATCAATAATTCTAAGTAAGCCAACCTTCTTATATCGCTGTTTCAAAAAAAGTGATGTTTTGACTCTATCCTCAATAATGACATGACTGATAGGAAATGCTTCATTCACAGCATGATACAGCATGGAGGTAGATGATCCGCCGGAAGCAAGTAGTAAAATTTTTATGTTATTGTGAGCTGACTGCATGTGCAATTTCTTCCATATTAAAACTTCTCATTCCAAATCGTTGTTCTAATAGCTTATAATATTCAAGTAATTCCTTTAATTGAGCCAGATTTTCACTAGGCTCAGCACCAAAATTATGTGGGTGCCACCACAAGTGAAATAAACCACCCGATTTTGCTGCTGCTAGCATCGATTTTTTATATCGTTGCAATTTTAAGTATTCCAGAAGTCTTCCATTCGTTCGGTAAGGACGAAAGAAAAAACTAGCAGGTACATTAACCAATCCGTTTTCATCAATACAAATTTTATTATAAATATTTCTTCCCGTTATATTGACATAAGAATCAGCAAATCTCATTGACCGTATGAAGAGGTTCAAGTTTTTTTGACCCCTTGGCTTTTGTAAGAAATTATTTTCATTGCCGCGATAAGCCAGAATACCCTCTTCCCGGCAAATATTTAAATAAGGTTTGCTATACTGGTTGCGCGGGAAAATTATTGATTGAACTTTAACTCCAAATTGTTGGGCCTTTTCAATCGCCATTTTGAGATCTGCACGAAAATTCTCAATAGTTTGTCCTTCTTCAAGACAATAGTAATGTGAAAAAGTATGGGTTCCAATTTCTTGACCAGGAGTTGACTTTATTTGAGCAATCAAGTGAAGCCCTGAATAATAAGTAGGAAAATTTATAGGGTTTATGGTATTAATATGCGAGTAGGCAGAATATTGATTATTAATATACTTTGGTTTTTCTGTCGGCATGTCCTGTTTCAATTCAGCGAGTTCTTCATAATAAAGACAGCCTACAGCAGCCCATGTACAATGTATACCATATTGTCTAAATAAATGTAATAGCTCCGGAATCAAATTATGAACACCTTTGATATTATTTCCATAAGTATCAATTGTTCTTTTGTCAAAAACACCCCACATTAATTCAAAATCAAGGGATATAACAAAAGCTGATGTACTTAGTGGCTTAAATCGTATCATTCAAGATAATTATTGATCCCTATTTGACATGAAATAAGAAACTGTTTTCTGAATACCTGCTGCAAAAAGCACTTCTGGTTCATACCCTATAACATTTCTTGCTTTACTAATATCTGCCAAACTGTGCTTTACGTCACCTTGTCGAGAATCACGAAAAACTGGCTTAATATCCGTACCCATTACTTCATTAATTGAATTAACTAAGTCAATTAATGAAGTACGTCCACCACATGCAATATTTAGAACAGTATGCTCCGTAATATCTTCTTTAAGTAAACTTTTAATGTTAGCTTGAACCACATTAGATACAAAGGTGAAATCTCTGGAATTATCGCCAATACCATTTATAGTTGGCGGGATATTATTAATCATACTCTTAATAAATAAAGGGATTACTGCAGCATAAGCACCTTCAGGATTTTGCTTAGGCCCAAATACATTAAAGTATCGCATTCCAACCGTATGAAACCCATACACAAGTGAAAATACGTGAGCATATAATTCGTTCACATATTTCGTAACTGCATAAGGTGAAAGTGGCAACCCTATTACGCCTTCCCTTTTTGGCATTTCTTTACTATCACCATAAGTTGAAGATGAGGCAGCATACACTAATCTTTTCACCCCGCTTTCTTTCGCTGCTGCTAATATATTAAGAAACCCAGATACATTTACCTCATTCGAGGTAATTGGATCATTGATAGAACGTGGCACCGAACCTAGCGCTGCCTGGTGTGAAACATAATCTATGCCCTGCACAGCCGAAAAACAAGTCTCATATAGTCTGATATCTCCTTTGATAAATTCTACTTGAGGAAGATTAATGAATTCTTCAATATTGCTAAGATTACCAGTAGATAAATTATCCAGAATACGTATTTTTCCAGCATTATGTTGTACCAAATATTCAACCAAATTTGAGCCGATAAATCCCGCTCCTCCAGTTACCAGAAAACTATAACTAGAGAGGTCTTTGGAATGGTAATTATTGAATGTATTCATTATAGTCTTCCGTTTACTTTAGCTTTTTGAAGTATCCCTTTAACATCATAACATATAAGTGAACTATTAAGTTCTAATTCTTTGAATTGGTCATGTCCCACAGCTACCAAAACACCTTCGTAAATATCCATATTATCAATATGGTCTATCATGTTGATATTATACTCATGTTTTACTTCTTCTTTATCTGCCCAAGTATCATAAACATCTACTTGTACTTCATAACTTTTTAACTCATTTAGTATATCTATAACACGGCTATTACGAATATCGGGGCAATTTTCCTTGAAAGTTATTCCAAGCACCAATACTTTTGCATTTTTTATTTTAACATCATTTCGTATTAAGAGTTTGATAAATTGTCCCGCTACATACGATCCCATACTATCGTTTAAACGGCGTCCAGCCAGAATAATTTCTGGATGATAACCGATTTCCTTTGCCTTATGTGCCAGATAGAATGGATCTACGCCTATACAATGTCCACCTACAAGTCCGGGTTTGAAATTCAAAAAATTCCACTTAGTAGAAGCAGCCTCGAGCACCTCGGCAGTGTCGATGTTTAAGAGATTGAAAATTTTGGCCAACTCATTTACAAAAGCAATATTGATATCACGTTGAGCATTCTCTATCACTTTGGCAGCTTCAGCTACTTTTATACTTGTGGCAGCAAAAGTGCCAGCTTCAATGATAGTTTTATATAATTCATCTACGATGAGCGAAGTTTCAGAATTAGAACCTGAAGTTATTTTTTTGATTTTAGTAAGTGTATGATGTTTATCGCCAGGATTAATTCTTTCAGGTGAGTAGCCGCAGCTAAATTCAACATTATATTTTAGCCCTGACCATTTTTCGAGTAGTGGCACACAGATTTCTTCTGTTACGCCCGGATACACCGTTGACTCATAAATAACTATATCTCCACATTTAAGATACTTTGCCAATAATCTTGTGGCATTTTCTACGGGCGCAAGGTTCGGATTATTATACTGATCTACAGGAGTAGGAACGGTTACAATATAGACATTTGAATCAGCAATTTTATCCTCTTCATAAGTAACCAAAAGATCAGTGGCCTTCTCCAGTGTCTCTTTATCTATCTCAAGAGTTTTATCTATTCCATTTCGCAAACTATTAACACGTTCCATGCTGATATCAAAGCCTATTGTTTGATAATATTTGGAAAAAGCCACTGCCAGTGGCAGACCCACATATCCCAACCCAATAATACAAACTTTATGATTTTTTTTATTCATATTTTACAATTTTCTATTTATCAACACAGGCTTAATTTTTTTATAACTCCGTTAAAAGAGATTTCCATGTAGTACAATAAGATTCTACCATACGTTCCATACTATATTTTTCAATAATAACTTGACGACACCTTTTTCTTCTTATTTCCCATGATTTTTTGTCCTCTGTAGCTACTATCGCTAGCATTATTGCATTTGCTAATGCTGCTGAATCAGAGCTGGGTACTACCCACCCTAGTTCTCCAACAATCTGCCTAGAATCACCTACATCTGTCACAACACATGGTGTTTCACATGCCATTGATTCGGCTACAACATTGGGAAAAGCTTCGCCGATACTGGATAGTACATATATGTCTATTGCACTCATTATTGATGAGATATGATCAATAACACCGAGCAGAAACAACCTGTTATTGCCATCGTTTGTAATTGTAATCAATTTGGCTAACTCTTGATTATTATTATCAATTTCTCTACCTGCCAAAAAACAATATGTATCGGGATACTTTTCACTTACTATAGCAAACGCCTTAAGTAGATTCTGATGATCCTTCTGTGGATTCCACCTTGCAAGGCATCCTATTAAAATGGCATCCTTTGGAATACCCCATTGATTTCTTAATAGGTTCCTCGCTCCTTCATTTCTAACTAGTTCGTTAAGATTATACCCCAACGGAATAGTACAAAACTTGGATATATCGTACCCTATTTTCTTATGAACAGGATTTGCAGCATGAGAACAGGAAATAATTTTTTTAGGGACCAGATATGACAACAATGCACACGCTGAAGCAGTCCAACGTGTAGATTTGCCTGCTACATCAGGGTCAAGATTAAAATGAACAATTCCCCAGCATATATTAGGAAAACCTGCTAACCTTGCAACAATACCTCCAATCAAATCTGCATGATACATCCACGTTTGTACAATATCAGGTTTAATCTGCTTAAGTAGTCGCCATAATTTTCCAACTGCTTTTATAGACAGCCTGCCTCGCTGCATACCTAGCATATGTACTTCTATATCTTCATTTGCCAATTGCTCCCCATATACACCCATATCAACCATTGAAATCACAACATGGATTGTATTGATGTCCTTTTTGTATGTTACCAGTCTGAATAACGCGCTCTCTGCGCCCCCTTGTGTTAATCCAGTAATTATATGCAGAATTTTCATTATCCTAATGCTTATACGCTTCGAATTCCAGAAATTATTTTTTTGATGCCATCTTCAAGGGTCCATTGTGGCGACCATCCTAATATTTTTATTGCTTTTGAAATATCAGCTTTTGTATCTAAGATCTCACCCAGACGCTTTTCATTAGATGATATCACAGGCAAATTAGTTCCTGCTATCCGTTGAATTATTTCAATGAGAGTGTTCACTGAGTAACTAACCCCACTACCAATATTAAATATATGAGACCCTTCAAGTGAAACTGATTGGTAAATAGCATTGACCAAATCTTCAATATAAATATAATCACGTTTAGGCTTTAAATCCTTGACGCTAATAGTTCGTCCTATGATAACCTGTTCAATAATCATAGGAATAATAAACTTTCTTGATTGATGAGGGCCATATACATTAAACGGGCGTAAAATAATTACACTAACTCCGAAATTATCAGAGTAAAAAGTACAACACTCCTCTGCCATTTTCTTAGATAATCCGTAGGGATTATTTACAAATAAAGGATCACTTTCATTAATCGGAAGCTGTATCGGATTACCATAGAGGTAAGAGCTAAGGTATATCAGCTTTGCCTGATATTTTCGACAATACTCAAGACAACAGATAGTTCCGCTTAAATTGGTATTGATGAATCCCAAAGGATCATTCCAACTGTCTGGCACATACGTGCGACTAGCTAAATGCACCACAATATCTACTTTTGGAAGGCTTTGCCACATCATAGTATCAGCGATATCTCCATTCTGACTGCTGATTCCAAATACTGTATGCCCTAAACTAGAAAATAGAAGTGTAACGTGTTTACCAATGAAGCCAGTGGCTCCAGTAACCAAAATCTTAGCCATTTATAAATAAATCTTTCTTGCTTTCAAATTCATCAATTGCCTGCATATAATCATCAGGTCGCCCTATATCTAACCAATAACCATTATACAATTCAACATTCACGGGATATTGAGCCTTGAGCATATCTAACATTAGTTGATCGAAACCATAAGCAAGCTGTTCTGGAATAAACGACAAAACCTTTTTACTAACCATATATATTCCCATGCTCACCTCATACGACGTTCTGGGTTTTTCACGAAATCCTGTAAGTTGTTTATTGTCATTTATATCTAAAACACCATAGTCTATTAGCTGCTCACGTTTGTAAGATGAGATTGTGAAAAGAGATTTATTCTTTGCATGTTTATCAAAGAACCTACTGAATGAGATGTCTGTAAGAACATCACCGTTCATAACAAGAAAATTATCTGGTAAATCATCAATTAATTTTAAAGGCCCCATTGTACCCAAAGGCTCATCCTCCAATGAATAATCAATGGCTACATTCCACTTAGTTCCGTCTCCGAAAAAAGCCTTAATCAATTCATACTGGTGATTTACCGATAGCGTAATACGGACAAAGCCATGATGTACAAGTTGTCTTATAATAACCTCCAATATTGGCCATTCACCAATGGGCATTAGTGGTTTAGGTAATACAACAGTATATGGACGAAGCCGCGTACCTTTTCCTCCTGCAAGAATTACTGCATGTTTATTATTCATAATCTATAATTATTTTTTAAACTTTCGTTCTATAAGTAATAAATGATAAATTATTAAAAAGAAAATTACACGAATTCTGCTTTTTCCTGTAAATACTGCATGTCGCATCATTATACGAGAATATGAAAATAATATTTTGAACAATGATTTAAGACCAGTACTCTTACTTGACGAGTTATCCAGGAGAACGATTGCGCAGGGACAATGAAAAAGTTTAATTCCTTTATTGCGTAAAATGGCAGATTGAAAAAGATCTTCTGCATAAGCTTTGCCCTTGTATGGATAATAATTATAAGTAACCAAATTTTCACGGGCATGTAGGGTACAACCTCCAGGAAGCCAATCGACTTCATAAGGTAGTGTTGCCACTCTTGAAAATCCCATATTTATTCCTGCTTTGCTTATTCTTCCAGGTTGATAACCATCTTTCCCGTTTATGATCCAAAACATAAAACGATACATCCAGCTCGATGTTTCAATTGGTTGAGACATATAGTCCGACATCTGTCCTGTTTTATCATCCAACAGACTGGGAGCAACAGATATATCCTTCCGATCACCCATAAACGAAACAAGATTCTGTAAGCATGATTGGTCTACTTTAAGGTCATCATCTACTTGTAATACAAATGGATACTTTACTAAAGAAAATCCATATGCCCTTTGTGCTACTTGCCCTGCGAAACTCGTCTTAATAACCTTAACATTCGGAAAAGAAAAACCAATTACTCTGTCAGCATAGGATTCCGGTATACATACAAGTATCTCAGAAGGTATCATTGAACCTGAATTAAGGTGCTGAATAGTACTTGCTAAAGAAGCACCCCCGAGAGTGGGAATTACTACTGACAATCTATTTTCATCCAAACCATTGTGATTAGCATTTTCTTGATTCATATAAATATATAATTGACCATTACTCTACACAATAAACTATTAGTGTTCTATATTTTATCCAAGATTTTTATGACTTTGAGATTGCTTTGCAATCATTTCATTGTTATACTGAAGTATCAAAAAAAGCATAAAGGGCATATTTATTGCAAAACTATAATGCAATAAGGAAACAAAAATGAAGATACCATAGTATTTGATATTTTTTATTAATGTAATAAGTAATAAAATACCTAAAACAAAACCTGCTTCTACCAAAACTTTTACGAAACCAATTTCATTGGCAAAGTCAGCAAATAAAGTTTCTTGGCCAATAGTATATGCTTGATAATCTCTAGGGTAAATTTTGAATATATCAGAAAAAAAACGAGAATCGAAGAGCTGATTTAGAATAATTTCGATAGAAAAGGACCTTGAGTATGGGTTATCCCTTACTAAATCAACAAACTCTTCCTTAAATATTGCTAGCAGCAATAATGGTAGTCCTATAATTAGGAATTTAGAAAACAACCCAAGCTTTATCTTTAAAAAGGGAATATTTTTGGCTATATAATTAAAAAAAAATAAGGATAGCTGCGCCATGAAAGCTACTAGTCCTGTTAAGGAACCCGTCATAACGTTAAGTATAAAGTAAAAAAAACCAAGTAGATATTTTCTTTTAGCAATAACTAAGTATAAAGTATATACAGCTAAAAAAAAGGAAGTTCCGTGAGGGGTTAAAAATATCCCTACCGGTCTGGTATTTGCATATTCTTGATATTGTCCAAAAAACCACGCTGAAGCTATAATAAAGTGCCCTGTTATATATTGATGAATAATGAGAAGAATATTAACACCATAAACAGCTCTCAATAGCATTCTGGGGTAATACTGTACTTTACTAAAATAGATATATGTCAGTATACAAAGTCCATATATTTTAAAATTTAATGCAATCGGGATGAAGTCATTCAAAAAAAATGATATCGCAAAGACCAATAAAAAAACAAACAATAGGATAATGTCCCACAACATCAATTTTACTTTGAGGATACCGTAACCAAGTAATAAAAAGAGAACAATCTCTACACCTATCTGTGCTATATCGAAAATTGTAGATCCTAATACTGCCGACATCAGCATTAGCAAAACAATAGCAAAGTGATAAACACGGCGATTTTTCGAGACCGCTTTTTGTTTTGCTATATTGCCATGGAGCATATCAGTTCTCGATTAAATTCTGGTTATATTTAGATTGTACCATTTTGTAAGTAAGACAAAAGTTGATCAGACTTAAATTTTAGAAAAAAATTAGTACAATAATCTATCATTTTCCGCATTTCATTAAAGTCATTCTCAGTGACTTTCGCTTCAACTACTTTTCTAAATGAAGTTACATCTGAGATATTGGGCTTCCATGCATCAATTTCATAAAGCGGGTCAATAGTCATTTCCTGAGGAAGTGAAAGATAAACAGGTTGTACCCCCGCCCCTACGGCTTGGATTATAGTAGTAGTACCCCTATAAAGTGCCCATCGGCTACTTAAAAGATCTTCTTCTAGAGAACAGTCAGATAAAATAACATTAGTTGGTAGCTCCTTGAACTTCGCATTCTTTTCTATAAGAGCATCAAAACTAAAAAGCGGATGTAATCGCCATAAAAATTGAATATTAGGGCATTCTATTGCACACGCTATTGAAAAAGAAAATAAGATATTACATTCACTGAAATCTGCTTCTGGTAAAACAATACATCTATGTATCTCGTTTTTTTTAAAGAATTCGTTTTGTATAATTTCTTTTTTTACACCCAAATTTCTATTAGATCCCAAAACAGATACGGACACACCATCAAGATCTACTGCTTTTTCCAATTGATTTTTGGCAACCATTCCAGACGTGAAAATATGATCAGGATTGAACTTTTCCGCAAGATTGCGTCTGATAGCGTGTTGTAGTCGAAAAAGTGCTGAATGCTGATAACCAATACATTTAGTAAGGGGGCTGATTTCACGGGCTGTTGCAAATGCTAACCTTTCCCATGCATGTCCTTCATGTGTAACAACAATAACACGAGGCTTATAAACCTTTATAACTTTTGTTATTTGCTGAAAAATTCGAATTGTATTACGTGTACTTCCTGAAAGCGCTTCCACAGATGCCCGTTGCAAAACTTTACGCAGTATTTCAGATTTTGCATTTGTTGATTTTGAAATCAACCGATAGGATTCTTTTACCATTCGTCTAAAAATAAACGCTTCTCCCAGTAACCCAATTGTTCGCGCAAATATGATTCGCTTTACGTCAGCTTCTTTCCATTTTTCTGCAACATAACTGGCACATTCTTCCGTAGGATTAATTAATCCGATAACTACTGAATATCCTTTGGAGGACAACTCCTGGGGAACGGGGCCAAAGTAAAAATCTTCAGTTTTACCTGCATGCTTTTTATTAAGAAAATGAGAAATAAAAAGAACATCAACCGGATGAGTAATTTTATCTGAAAAAGTTAACGTTTTCTCAGATATGAAGATTGCTCGGTAGAATTGCCTAATCCAGCCCGCCAAATATTTTAGGAATTTTGAAAAAAGAGCATACCTGAATTTTAACGAACTCTGTTTATTTGAAAGTTCTGAATAATTAACAAGAAATACGGGATGTTCTCTGATAACGTGCAGCCAGGGAATACTAATACTTTCGTTTGTTACATCAGACGAAAGCAGTATATCATCACATGTTGTACATACTAATTTGTACTCTTCTTCAGTCACTACAAGTAAAATAAGAATATTAATAAAACTGTCCCTCTCAAAAAGAGGGACAGGATAAAGTACCTACCAAAAATGTCCACATTAAGAAGAAGGAAATATTGAAAAGTATGGGTTCCTTAGAACAATAAAATATTGCCTGACTTAAATTTTGAATCCAGCCGCAGAAGCATCGTTATAGAACATCTTTACAGTTTCGAGAGAATATTCATCAAGGTCTTTTCCAACCAGATCAAGTTTTTTTAATACGTCATTGGTTACAGTAATCACATGGCATCCAATAGCATCTGCTTGAAATATATTTAGCAATTCTCTTGGACTTGCCCAAATAAGCTCAGCACTGGGATTTGCTTTCAAGATTTCCACACACTCTTTCATCAGAGGAAGAGGGTCAATACCTGTATCGGCGATTCTGCCGGCAAAGACAGATACATAACTAGCCACTTCAGGATTCAGTTGCATCATTACATTCTTGACCTGGTCAATGGTCATAATAGCCGTAATATTAAGTTTTACGCCCGCTTTGGCTAAGTTGCCTATAAGTTTATAAGCTCCTTGTTTCTGCGTATTTGTGATAGGGATTTTCACATAGACATTATCTCCCCAACTTGCGATTTCGTTCGCTTGCTTTTCCATTTCTGCAAAATCATCAGAAAAAACCTCAAACGAAATAGGCTTGTCAGAAATAGATTTAAGAATATCAATTGCAAATGCTTTATAATCCGTAATTCCTGCTTTGCGCATTAATGTTGGATTTGTTGTAAGACCTTGAATAAAAGGTTTGCCAGCCATTTCAATCATTCCTTCCTTATCAGCACCATCAGCAAATATTTTAACTTTAAGATCGGCAACAGTTTTAATGTTTGTAGACATATACGAGCTATTTATTTAGAATAAATTGGTAATAAAATTATTTGACACTCGACTCCCATTTATTAGACATCATTTGCAACCGTGGATCTGACACTAATAAATGCCATACTAAGGCCTGGAATGATTCTGTATGTGGTGTAACCATATCATTATTAACGGTAGGAACAATAACACATGCATCAGCTACAGAAGCAGTGTATCCGCCATTGCGTCCTAAGACCCCTATTACTGAAGCGCCTACTTCTTTTGCATAGGAAACAGCTCGCACAATATTTGGGCTAATGTTTTTTTCCAGATCCCCCCCCCCCACAGAGAAAACAAAAAGCATATCGTTTTTACTGAGCTTGCTCACTCTCATCCATGCAGAATAAGTAGTATCCCAACCTTCATCATTGGTTCTGGCAGTTAATTCACTAATGTTATCACTTGGAGAATACGATTCGATTCCTGCCAATTTGCGAAAATCATTAACAGCATGACCTGCATGACCTGCACCGCCTCCAACTCCTACTAGAAATAGCCGTCCTCCTCTTTCTCTTAGTTCCACAAGAAGCTGTGTCATCTTTTCAATTGAGTGCACATCTAACTGATCAATAATACTTTTTGCTTCCGCAAGATATTGGACAGCAAATAAGTTTTCTGTTTGCATAATACTCGGTTTATAGTTTAAAAATGAAAATAAAGATTAATTAAAAAAAACATTTAAGTATTAAATCGTAGATCCTAGCGGACAAAAAAGATATCATATTTAGTTTATATATATTTTGTAAACTTACAAAATATTCTTCATTCATTCGTGAATCAGCTAACAGAGTAAAATCAGGATTTATAGGCAGGTACAACTTCCATAAACATCATATACTTTTAAGAGATTGGATTTGGTCCATATTTTCAATTTTACATCATTTTTTACAAGAAATAAAAAAATTGCAATAAAGCAGGTATATGATATTTCATTTATATCTGTACTTATAAAAGAAACAGATTAAAGGAATGAATTTCAACAATTAATAGCGGAAAAAAATCAGAAAAAGTCAGATAACAAGTCTTCCTAAATCGAGTTCACCCTTTAAAAAAGCTATAGCATTTTCTATACATTGTATTTCCATTGCTGAGCGAGTTTCATAAGTTAACGTTGCCGAATGCGGCGTTACCAGGACTCTATCAAATTTATAAAAAGGGCCCTGATAAGGTTCTGTATTGAAGACATCTAATCCTACACCTTTTAGTTTTCCTTTTTCCAAGACTTCTAATAAAGCCACTTCATCAACCATTTCACCCCGGGATAAGTTTACAAGAATAGCATCTTGCTTCATTAAGTTGAGTTCCTCCCCTCCAATCAATACTGTTGTATCCGATGTTTTAGACGCATGTAAAGAAACAATATCAGCAGTTTCTAACAATTGGGATTTTGATACAAGCAATACGCCTGTCTTTTTGGCTAACTCTGGATTAACATATGGGTCAAAAACTATTACATCAGAACCAAAAGCCTTACAAAGTTCCGCAACCCGTTGCCCAATTCGGCCAAATCCAATCAGTCCAACAGTCCTCCCAGCGAGGAGATGTCCTGTTAATTTCTCCCACCTTCCTTGTTTCAAAATATTTGATTGTGTTACAATATTTCTGCTCAGACTAAGGAACATAGTCAAGGCGAGCTCCGCAACAGCTTGTACCGGTATGGTTGGTGTATTAGCTACAGTAATGTTCTTTTCCCGGGCAGCTTCCAGATCTATTGCATCAACACCTACTCCACAACGTGAAATACAACGCAATACAAGGAGTTTATCTAACAAAAATCTATCATAAGGTTCTACTCCTGCTACAATCACCTCAGAATCAGTTGCATCACGAAGTAATTCTTCGGTAGTTATTCTTTTTCCTGTTTTGTGTATCTTATAAGAGAAACCAGATTCCTGTAAAATTTCTAAAGGTCGATTATCATCAGCTGCAAATGTTGATAATGCTACAAAAATATTATTTTTCATATAAAGTTTCGTTGATCAATAAAGCGATTTCCGCTAAGTCATTAACTATTACTGGTTGCGGATCATTAAAATGTAATCCGCTGTTTCTGCCAATGAAACTAACTCCTGCTAAAGTTGCGGCACTTTGATCTCCGGCAGAATCACCTATCAGTATTACATTTCGAGCATCAGTTCCTTCTCTCCGAAGAATGTCCAAAACAGCATCTGATTTTTTCCATGGCGGGCATCCATATACTCCTTTGAAGTATTGTCTGATGCCAAGATTGGAAACTATTATTTCCAGATCTTCAATAGGTGTTACAGAAGCTAAATAAAGAGGTAGTCTGGGAGAAAAATTTTGAAGAAATTCTTTTGCGCCATTAACAAAAGATACTGACTTCATTTTTTCAAGGGTCAGGTATGAGAATTCCAGAAGCATTTTGTTTATAAATACATCATTATGTTCTTCACCCAATAGCTTTGCTAAAAATTGGAATTTTTTAACCCGTGACTCAAAAACATTGGAGGTATGATAGTAATATGCTTTTTCATAAACTTCAGGATATCTTTTAAATATATTCTGAAATATCTCGTCTTTAATGCCATTGGACTCAACAATAACACCATCAAAATCAAATATTATAACAGACAAGGCGTCTGGTATATAGCTGTTTTTCATGAGGCTATCATATTGTTTATTTCTGTATTAAGTTGGGTGGCATTATCACCCAGAAAAAGAATATCAGTTCCTACTGCAATGAAACAATATCCTTGTTCAATGGCAGCTTTACAATCCAGTGCTGCTGTTTTAGGATGCACAAAATGAATCCCTGCTGCAAGCCCTTTCTTAAGTGTTGCGTCCAGAACCCTTTTTTGGGCTTCTACTACAAGCGGATGTGTAATCTCTCCCGGGATTCCAAGTGACATGGAAAGGTCATATGGACCAATGAATGTACCATCGATCCCTGGTACAGACAAAATCTCATCAATATTATTTACAGCATCAATATGCTCTATCTGTAATATTAGTAGTGTGTCCTTATTAGCATTTTCTACATAGCTTTTAAAATATTTGCCATAACCATGTGCTCTTGAAAGGCCTACCCCTCTAAAGCCAAGTGGAGGATATTTTGTCATATTAACAGCCAATTCAGCATCAGCCTTAGTATTAACCATCGGAACAATAACCCCCGCTGCACCAGAATCTAAAACAGCTTTAGCTTGAATAGGATCAACCCAGGCAAGACGAACTAAAGGAACACATCCCCTTTGTTCTATTGCTATAATAAGTCTTAGTACCTCTGAAACATCAATGGCGGTATGCTCGGTTTCAATAACAACCCAATCATACCCGGCCAATGCAAGTATTTCGGCAATTGATGGATGAGCCATCGACATCCAAGAACCTATAGATGGTATATTATTTCCAATTTTGGATTTGATCTTATCTGCTAACATATAGTATTAAAATATTTTATCGTTTTGTTTGCGAAGAACAATCCTTGCAAAAGAAGAGAGTCTTTGTGATTGCAGATATTCGGTGAATAACCCAATCCCTTGGTTATTAATTCCATCAAGTAAAGCATGAAGTGCCCGCGGCCATTGATTTTTAGGAGAGTTTGAAAGTTGCTGCTTGATTAACTCTATATCAAACATTCCAGGTGTACTTAATTCAAGTACCTCCCATTTGGAATGAGCTGAAAGAACAGAAAGTAATCCTTTAATTGAAAACAAATTTAATTTATCTGGAGGAAGAATAGTTGGTGATTTATCCCACAAAGATTGGATTTCAAAGCCACTCGAAACAGGGCAAGTTGCAAAGAACAAGCCGCCAGCATTGAGTATTCCATCCAACTGATTTAGCAAGGAGTTAAAATTTGGTATCCGATCAAGTACATCTATAGCTACTACTATATCAGTTGAACCAAGGGTACTGAGCTCATCTATAGAAGTCAATGTCTGTACGTTTACTTCAGGAGATAGATAGATCTCATTCTTTGAAGTGATCCCACCTGAAGTTATGTGCATGTTTGGAGATATTTCAGCCACTTTATCTATCAGCATCTTTCCAAAGAAAGAGATATCCGTATACCGGATTTCACTAGGGTGCCGATTTGGCATGTATTCGGAAATGCCATCCATTATCCATTGTGCCCTGGGCTCTATAATTTTAGCATTTCTAGAAGGTGCACTTAATTTTAGTATTGTATCCCTCCAAAACTCTGAAGACTTCGACTGAGTGTACCACCAGTTAAGTTCTTTAGAGTCAGGTCTTTGTTCTACAAAAAGGCTTTTGCATTCATCACATTCCACATAAGAGAATCCTGATTTATGGAAAGCAGGCGTGGATTCTTTACTATTACATAGTGGGCAGACAATGTTATCCCACCCATCTCTTTTCTGCCATCGAGAAGAAGCTTCTTCAACGACAAGTGTTTTCCATTGAGAAAGCTCAACCTTAGGTTTTATTTCAAACTCAGAAATTTCATTTACGGACACAACTGTTTTCATGTATTAGTATCATTTATTCATATGAACGATGGGTAACTTATATACCTCATCAATTATTTCCATCACTTTCAAAGCATCTATAGAAGTACCCTTTTCAATTGGCCTATTATATTTTATACATTCTGCAAAATGAGCGATTTCTATATCCCAGGATGGGTCGTGATCATAATAAGTTGTTTCCTCACGTGGATTACCAACAGCCATTTTTTCATTTGGAGAAGGACGTCTACCGATTACAAGGGTTTCGCGGCCATAACTTCCCGTTTTGGATAAAAGGCCGCTAATGACTGCATAGCCTTTACTACATCCGATTTCTAGGCGGAATGTGTGTTTCCATGATGTGGCAGATGAATGTAGTTGTGCCAATTGGCCTCTGGAAGTTCTTAAGATCACCACAGAATTATCCTCTACATCAATATCGAAAGCGGTAATACCCCTCATTCCTTTTATTTCGGAAAAATCTCCTACAAAATAACGAAACAAGTCAAGCATATGTATTCCTTGATCTAACAGAATACCCCCCCCTGAAATGTTTATATCATTTCTCCACGATGTATTATAATCATAACCACCGCCTTTACCATACACTCCGCGAAGGGTAAGTATTTCTCCTAAAGAGCCAGAGTCAATAATCGATTTTGCATCTGTTATTCCGGGATGATGCCTATGGTTAAAACCAAAAATTAGTTTGACATTTGGATTTGACATTTCTGCATCACGAATCATCTTTATGTCGTTGTAATTTCTTCCTGGCGGTTTTTCACAAAAAACATTTTTTCCATGATTCATAGCATGTATAGCTATTTCCGGTATAGCAAAATTTGGGGTACACACTATCAATGCGTCAATGTCTGAATCGATTAGATCTTGCCAGGATTCAAAGTAAGGTATTTGGTTGGACAAAATCTCTTCCCTTCGATTAGGATCACATATACCCATGAGTAACATATCAGGATGGTCGTTTACATTACGAGCCCTGATCTGGCCCATATAGCCATACCCTATAATCCCAACTTTAATTTTATTACTCATCGATTAATTTATATATATTAAATTAAATAAGTCAGATTGCAATTTATCATTTTTAATCAGTGCTTCAACAAGTGGAACGTCACTAGCCTTATCTACACCAATCGTACCGTACTCTGTAACTACACCAGCTATTCTCATATCATGCTCCAGTGCTCTAAACATATCTACCGATTCAGCCCTTTCCAAAGGTGTTTCCGGAAGCAAGCTAAAAGCTTTCAAAGTCTCCTTTCTAAAGGCCATTATACCAGTTTGCCTATATACAGGAACCGATATTTGTTCACGAAAATAAGGAATACACGAGCGAGAAAAGAAAATAATATCACCCTTTATATTGCAGGCTGCTTTTACTATATTAGGATTAACATAATCTTCCTTTGATTCTAGGGGAGATAGTAAATTCGAAATACCCAAAGATGGATCCTGTAGCAGCGGTTGAACTACACTAGTTATTGCATCTGGCACCAACAAAGGTTCATCACCCTGTACCATAACAATTATATCACCTGGAAGACTTTGTGAAGCTTCCTCAATTCTGTCAGTACAACGCTCGTGCGTATTTTTTGTCATTACAACTTTTCCTCCTGCGGCTTCAACAGCGTTTTTAATCTCTACATCACAAGTTGCTACAACAACCAAATCAGCCTCCTTCGCCAATAAAGCTCTACGTCTTACATGTTCTATCAACGGTAGCCCTAAAATGGGTTCAAGTGGTTTACCAGGGTACCTTGACGATGCCATTCTTGCCGGAATCACAATTGTAATGTTGCAATTATTCATATTTACATTGTTGCATTAGTTAAAAAAATTATGGTACTTGATCAAACAGGCAGCCCACGAATACCCTACTCCAAAACCGACAAGTACTATCGTATCACCATTTTTTATACGGTTTTGGTCGACAGCATCTTTAAGAGCAATAGGTATGGTAGCCGAAACAGTGTTGCCAATATTCTCAATATTGTTAAAAATTCTGGAATTGTCAATTTTAAGTCTTCGTTGAATATTCGAAAGCACCAGCTTACTCGCTTGATGAAATATAAACAAGTCGATATCATCTATTGATTTTTTTGACTTTTGTAGCAGTGACAAAACAGATTTGGGAACCATATCCATTGTAAACATGAATACCTCAGAACCATTCATGAAAATTTTAGATGCCTCATTCTCAAGATTTTTATCAATTTTTCTTGAGCCACTATTTTCTACAATGAGATTACAGGCACCTGATCCATCAGTCCCAAATTCAAATGGACCTATGCAATCTGTTTCTGATGCCTGCACCAACGTTGCAGCTGCCCCATCACTAAATAATGGCCTGCAGGTTCGGTCGTTCTTATTAATATATTTCGTGTATGTTTCTCCGCATAACAACAATACATTTTGGGCAATATTTGATTCTATAACAGAAGATGCCAGGCCTAACCCAACAACAAATCCAGAACAACCTTGATTTACATCAAATGCTAAACAGCTATTATTCAGTCCTAATCTTTCGTGGATAACACATGCAGTAGCAGGTAAAACATAATCAGGAGATTGTGTAACAAAAATCAAACAATCTATTGTTTCTCTTTTCACTCCATTATGGAATAATTTTTCAGCGGCAAAAACAGCTAAATCTGAAGCAGTTTCATTAGTAGCTGAAATATGCCTTTTTTTAATACCCGTTTTATCCTCAATATCAGAGATTCGCCATTCGGGATTGTCTATACTTAGATGATTGCCATCTTCAATATGAGTGGGTAGATAATATTCGATATTAGCTATAACAGATTTCATATGTCATTAATTAACCCATTCTCTCGCAAACATTCAATAATTGCTTTCACAGATTGGCAACCAGCTATCTTTTTTATTTTCGATACTTGTCCATCTAGTTCAGTGTCCAATGCAACAAGAACACCTAAATGAATCAACGAATCCCAATCCATTGTATTATCCATGGAAGATTCTATTGTAATTGATGTTCCTAGGTCTTTGAACTCATTAGTTATGATTTCAACCACTTTATCACTCGTAATTGTACTCATTCGGATATAAATTTCAGATATGTTAAACAGTAATACATGCTAATTAAAATGTATTTAGGTTTACTGGGGTAAAACACCGCAATCTACATTTATGCACTGACCAGTTATTGCACCAGCCTGATCTGATGCCAAAAATAAACATGTGTCTGCAACCTGTTGTTCCGTTGGTAATATTCCTAAAGCGGTTTGTGTTTGAGCAAAATTTTCTAAAAATGTATTCATTTCACTTCCTCTTAATGGAGAGCTTACTTCTTTCAAGGCCGCTTCTAACCCAGCCGTCCGTATGTAAACAGGACATACAGCATTAACCCTTATACCCTTATGTCCCAGCTCTTTTGCCAAAGACTGAGTAACACCATTAACACCAAATTTACTTGCGCAATAAACACTATTATTTGCACTCCCCCGTTTGCCAGCTAGACTAGATATATTAATAATTGATGCCCCTTGTGCCATTTCTCTTTCTACAGCTTGTGTTACAAAAAAAAGGCCTTTTAAATTAGTATTAATCATTTCATTCCAAAAAAATTCGTCAATTTCAGCTAATGGTTTCCATGCTGAATAGCCGGCATTATTGACTAATGTATCTATCCTTCCGGCCCATTTAGTCACATTAGTAACTACTTGTCTAATTTCATTGACTCTAGTAACATCCAATTTAAAAAACTTAGCTCTGTCTCCAAGTTTATCAGCCAACCCTGAATCTACTCGCGCCAGTATTGCTACATTGTATCCTGCTTCGTAAAATGTTTTAACAATAGTTGCCCCCAGTCCTCTTGACCCACCAGTTATAAGAACAGTGCGTTTCATACTCAATTTAATTATTTTTATCGTTTGAGAGATAGGTAAGCCTATGCCAATGCACCCCATCATATCTATGCAAAAAGGGAATAGGAATGAAGCCGAAAAGAAGTACATTTTTCGCTTTAGAATTTCCGAAAAAATACTGATGCCAAGGACATTTTTCATCTATAATATACTGATCAGATTCTTTCCATGCATATTCCTTAAATCTTGTCACTTTTCCATCAGGAAGAGTTTTTTCCAGCCGGTTACAACAATATAATAAGTTTGTTTTTTTCTCTCTCAATAATGTAAAATAGCTATTAACAACATCAATTGTCATTTCCTGCATTGAGGCAACATTAATGGCAATATCAATTTTATCAACTATAAAGTTGAATATTTTGTCTGCAGGGCAATAAAAAAAGCCATTTTCAGGCAATGTGGATTCGTTGTTTGTCAGCAAAGTATGCAATCGATCCTTAAATTTATTGCCAAGGTAAAAGGCCTGAAAATACAGCGTTGCCCCTAAGTCAATTAGAAAAATCCTGGAACGCGGATATTTTTCAGCTAGCAGAGCAGACAAAATTCCATGACCATCTCCTATAATGAGAAAATTCTTATTCTCGATACCATTCTTTGAAATAAAGTTCTGTATCAGAAAGCTTGTACATGCCTGACGAAATGCATCTTGCGAAAATTGAAGACCCATAGATCTCACAATAGTTTTTGCTTCTACTATATAATCTGAAAGGCCCTTATAATGGAGTCGTGACAACAAAAGTGAATTGCCAATCCTAGCAGCGAGCAAAGAAATTAAACTTGTCTTATCACTCTCCCCAAAACCATAACCTTGCATTTTTTTAATTTGACCATCACTATCTATTTTTACTTCAAATTTTTTTGAAAAGTTTTTCCAATGAGAAGAAGCTACATCGGTTTCCGTAAGCGCTAAACTGTCACTGTAATACTCTTTATATAATTGCTGAGCTACTGTCATAAATTAATCTTAAACTGATCAAATAGTCATTGCAGTAAATCCACCATCCACGGCAATTTCTGCACCAGTTACAAAACTCGCTGCATCAGAAAAAAGCCACATGATAGCACCTACTAATTCTTCTGGAGTACCATATCTTTTCATTGCAGTATGATTATGAATAGATGCTTCTCTTTCTGCAGTAATAAAATTTTTCATAGACCACTCATTAGGGAAAAAACCAGGCCTTAAGGCGTTAACCCGCACACCCTCTGTGCCCCATTCGCGTGCCAAATTTTGTGTTAGATTTTTAACTCCAGCTTTGGCAACAGAATAGGTAAACGCTTTCGAAAGAGGAGGGCCAGAAGAAGCTGAACTAATGTTAATTATCGACCCGCATTTTTTTTCAACCATGTACTCACCATAAACCTGACATGCTAACATGGTACCTGTAAGCTGAATTTCAATAATATTATTCCATTCTTCTAATGGAATGTGAAGAAATGGGGTAGGTGCGTTAGCTCCAGCTCCGTTCAAAACACAATCAAGCCTCCCAAATTGAGTAAGAGCTGTTTTCAAAGCATATTGATGATCCTCCTTTTTTCTAACATCCATTTGCAGTGCGAGTCCAACATTACCATCTGCAATGATCTGGTCAACTACATTTTGAGCAGATTCCATATTGAAATCACAACATATCACTTTCATACCTGCTTTTGCAAGGCTACGTGACATTTGACTAACCAAATGTCCTCCTGCTCCAGAAAGTATAACAACTTTTCCGTCTAAATTGAAAAAATCACTAACGTAAGTATTCATTATTTTTTGTTTAACTGATAAAACATTTAATTCATATTCTCTCCTCTATATTTAATGACTTTAGCCGGTACTCCAACGGCTATAGCCATCTTAGGAATATCTTTAGTAACTACGGAACCAGCTCCTACTACAGCCCCTTTACCAATGGTGACTCCTGGAAGAACAATAACATTTGTGCCTAACCAAACATCTTCCTCGATAATAATGTTAGCATAAGTGTGACCTTGATAAACCATGTTAATATCAACTCTATCAAATTTATGATTAGCAGATCGCATTACTACATTTGGTCCAATCATACAATCTTTCCCGATGTGAATCGTCCCTCCACCAGCAGCATTAATATGACAATTGACATTAAATCTAGCGCCACCATCAATTATAATCCTTCCCCCTTCTGCAGTGAAAAAACAATTACGACCAATATAAATTTTACCACTAAACAGTATTTCCTTTCGGGAAATAAATTGACAACCCGTACCTACTAACAGCTTGCAGCTATTACCGAATATTTTTTGGTAAAAAAAAGATCGTACCCATGAGCCTGTAATTCCTGGCATCATAGCTATAGGCATTTCCAGCCATCTTAAAAATTCATTGACAATTTTTTTATACATTATGCCTAAAAAACTTTTTCGATTAATTGAATTAGTCTACTCATTCTTCAGTAGTTCCACTAGAGGAAATTCTACTCTTCAAAGCCTTTAGTAAGCTGCTAAAAGTAAATGACGGAATATATGTATATTTTTTACCCAACAAGAAATAAATCCAGACAACAAAACACTTATAACCGAGCCTGCCAATGAAACTAAATTTATAATATCTAAGTACAATCAAGATAATGGAAGCACTGAAAAATAAACCTAATATGTATAATATTTTAGAATATTCCCAGTCAATCCTATAGAATTTTTGCGAAATAAAAAAACTAATGCCCCCCATAATAATCCCTGATACCAGAGAGCCCCAAGCTGCACCAATAGCACCCCACTTAGGAATGAATAAGTATATTATTACAAAATTCAAAAAAATAAATACTAAACTAAGTATCGAGGTTAGGCCGGTTTTTTTGGCATATATTAACTGAGGGATTGTTCCAAAAAAATAAATTCCATATAACATCGTAAATATAGTAGCGATTTCAACTGCTCCATGATATGGTGCTGGTGTTATTACAATAATCAATTCTTCAGAAAATAATGAAATCAATAAAATTCCAGCTATTGTAATGTAAAAATATTTGGTAAGATATGACCCAATTAATTTTCCACCCTCTACTCCTAAACCAAACATATCTTTGTAAACCCTCGGACTAAAAACATTATAAATTGCTACTGTAAATGTAAAAGAAACATACCCGATCTTCTGACCCAGATTATATACACCTAGGCCTTGAAGTTGATTGATTTTCCCTAAAAGTATTTTGTCAAGATTGGTGCTAATTACTCCAAAAAAAATTTTCGGAGTAAGGGGCAAACTAGATAAAAAAGATTTTTTGAATGCGTTGAAATCAAGACTAAATTTCAACTTTTCTGTCACACGAAGAATCATATAAAGGAGAACAGCCAATACAGCAATAAACTGGCTAAGAGCCAACCCTATGACTCCGAGACTAAGGAATTTAATCAGCACATAAGCCAACGCAAGTGAAATTACTCCTTCGGATACAGAAAAAATTAAAAAAGACTTAGCATTCTCACTATTTTTATAATAAGTCATAAAATAGTTCTTTATACTCGCAAGCCCCAGATAACCATAAGCCCAAAAAAACAGTAGTCCGTAGCTAGACTGGTTGAAAATCACTATTTCCCAAAACTTATGAAATAGTAGGATTACACACCCTACAACTACTGTTAAAAGAAGAACAGCTAATATTGTTGTATACAGAAGTGCCCCACTTACTGTATCGGTTTGATTTTTTTCGAAAAAATCTCTTTCATAGCCAATTTGAAGTCCGAAGTTACATACACTGACCAGGAAAGAGCCATATAAGAGACTCAAGGCGTACGCTCCGTAATCAGCAGGCGACAATAATCGTGTAAAAATTGCAATAGATATTACCGGTATAAGGTTTGTAAAAACACTAGAAAAGATATAGAACCCCCCATTCTTCAACTTGTTTAACTTAAGCATTTCTTTTTTTGGCTTTACAAACTGAAATATTCAGCATTTTTTAATTCAGTTTCTTAAAGACAAGTAAACTCACAGTTGATTCTCCGATGGGTCGTTGTGAGTCGATTAATTTAAAGTTATGACCTTCAAACTCTGATACATAAAACCTAGGATAACTATGATAGTCTTCCTGGACCAAGATTATGACATAAGATTGTGCTACTCTGCACATTTCTCCAATAACATCAAAAGATGGATGAACAATTTCAATTGTTGCGCCTACAGTATAAACAATTTCATATTTCTGATCCGGTGTATTGCGCAAAAAATGTTGAAAGAAATCGTGGTATGTTTGTGAATTTGCGTACGCCTCCGGACATCTATCTTTAAAATACAGGAGTGCGTTCTTCATTACATCTACACCTGAAAGATTTCTCATTCCATTATTGTATAAATATTCGAGATGACGTCCACTGTTACAACCTAAGTCTAATATGGGCGATTGTGTATCTGAAGCCAGCTCCAATACACTTTTTAAAAGTAATACATCAATACCGGGTCGTAAGTCTTTAAAGTGAGAAGGATCTCGGTATTTACCAAAATCTCCATCGATCCATGTATCGGCATCCACAATCGTAGGCCAGAAAAAAAGCAATTTTCTAATTCGCCGGTTCAACTTATATGAGAAACTGTTTTTATCCGCTGTAGAATTTAGCAAGGCACTGAAATCTTTGTCATCAATAACTATATTAAACAAAAATCTAGGTGTTAAATACGTGTTTAAGATTTTTTTAAAAGTCAATAGTAAATTCATATACAGTTTAGTTAATTTAAAATTTAATAACCAATGTTGATAATTTAAGTGGCCAACAACTCTCGTAATACTGTTTTCAATTCTCTTTCGTTGGAAGCCCCTCTTATGAAAGGGTCCCTTTCAAACGTTTCTTCAAGTTCTCCTCCTGCGTCAAAATAAATAGCAGGTTTTTTCAAGAAAGAAGAAACATATGGGACTGATGTATAGGGATACGAAATTGAGATATCACAATTCTCAATTAATGAAAATAAGTTTTCAGAGTGTTCTAGTAAAGTAAAGTAAGGGTTTGTTTCAGCTAACTGACGTATATAACTAATATATTTTTCATCATGTATTTTATTTTTAAAGGAACGTTTGGATTTTAAAAAAAAACGAACCTTTTTTCCAGTTTCTATTTCCAAACATTTACAAGATTCCAAAATACCTGAAATAAAAGCAAACATATTATCTGAACTATAATAGTTCCTTATTATACCGATCTTCTCCGAGTATTCAAGATAAACAGGTGTGACGTCAAAAATAGCGATTCTTATTTCATTATCTGTTCTTGGATCAACAGATTTAGGAGGATAAAACAAAATCGGACCAATTACTTCTACATCTCCTTTGTGCCCCAACTCATACATATATTTTTTATATTCCACCGTCCAAACCCAGTGTGTATCAACTTTTACATGCCGGAAAGGAGGGAAAAATCCAATAAATGGATCATCTTTATATACGAATGGGCGTGTATTTTGAGAATAGTGCACCTTATGCACTTTGAAATTTTTTGAATTATGTTCACGCATCCACAATGTTTGCTCAAAAAAATTTGAATTTGTTTGTATTACATCTTTTATAAATCCTTTAGCTTCTAATTGTATGACTATTACCGCTTGAATTATATCATAAGAAAGTAGAGCGAGCAAAGGAAAGCGAATGAAAAATACGCAACATCTAAATGGAAGTACAAGGAGTTCCCACAACAATCCGATTCTACTTTTAAAATCTAATTGAGCATATTTAAGCAAATACAGTAGTGGATTCGGAGTGTATACTAATAAAGAATGACTACTTACTATATTTTTCTGCCTGCACTGAACTATTATTTGTTTTGCTTCAGACAAAGGCCTGATTCTACCTTCTTTGCAAAATTTAAGGAACTGCTTGTCATTACCTTCGTGAGTTAAAATTTCCGGATCAATGCCAAAAACAAGTGTAGTAGCATTTTCAATTTTATGAACAGAAAAAAATTTATAAAATATAGCAGATATAAACCTTACCCAGTGGAATAAAAACTCGAAAATACAAAGTAGAAATTTCTTTGTCGAGATTTTTACACTGCCCAGATTCATATCAACAGAAAGCTCTGCTAATTGAATTATTTCACCATCCTCTGGAAAAGGGTGATTGCCGCATTTATTCCGTGAAGTACAGATCGAACTATACGGATAAAATGTTAATTCACAGATACGCTGTATTAGCCTATCAAATATTACGGAAGAATTGAAACCCAAAATAGGGAATACTTTCTTGCAACTCCATTTTTCAACTTTTTGTATTAAGTTATCAAAGGCTAAATACAAGTGTTCATTTTTCCACAACGGCATTTAAGATATAATATTATAGGAGTTATTTATGCCTGGTCCAATAATGGAATATTGAAAGAAGGGAAACTAAAATAAGGGTAATTCATAGATAATTGCTTTGCTCCCATCAATAAGCAAGTAGTTCTATAATCATAAGGTGAACTATTTATGCAAATACTTGTTTTACCATTTTGTGATATAATGTCAACCCCATCTATCGAAAATGAGATATTATCAACTACTGCATTACTGAAAACTGCATCTAATTCTTGCTCTAGCATTTTGATGAGTCTGTTAGGATTTATTACCCTTGCCATGTGGCCACCATAACTACACTGTCTTGTCGAAATAGTAAAATCGACATAATCTAACTCTTTAACAATAGGGTGTTTATCAGATGCATGCAATTCGATCTTATCCATCGCAGGATAATTTACCTGTATACTTTTCAAAAGATCTAAATAACAAACCCCACTATCGGCTGCACACTCAAAAATAGTAGATTCTGAATAAATGACATAACCAACAATAGTTTCATCTAACCATAAAACATCAAATTTTATTTTTTGCAACTGCACTTTCCAGATAATAAAGTTCCAATAGATTTCATTTCGTTCACAAGACCCATATAAATCAGTATATGTGTTTTCGAAAATTTGATTTACTCTTTTGATATCTTTCTCCTGAATACTTTTTACATTGTATTTATTTGTAGAACTTTTAATCGGTAAATTACTGATTTGTATCTTACTATATTGCGATATTCCCCAAAATTGAAGTTTATTATAATAGTGATCAACCGCTTTTCTTGCTATCAATATTGCGAATATTGACCCTCGTTTTTCACATTCCTTTATAGCATACTCCATCAGGTTTCGAGATTTTCCCATTCCGCGATAAGCTGCAGAAATGCAGATAGATGTCAGGTATGTTCCTTTTAATTTCTCGGACTTTTTGAAGAAAAAACGATCTATTAAAAAACAGGTGCCACAAACTTCATTATTATCATTAATCATAACTACGACATCTTTCTCTGATAATGTGTTATGAACAGACATCAGATTTCGCTTTATTATAACTTCATCCGGACTAACAATTTCAGATCTAAAAACTTGTGTAGCTAAGCATAGTGCACTATCCACTTCCATCACGTTCCGTGCAAGCCCTATATATGTTATTTCTATCAAGACCTGTTAGATTTGTGCATTTGGAGATTTTTTACTACCATTTCTAGCCATTCTTCCGATACATCCTGATGTATCGGAATTGGTAAAACTTTAATAAGTTCACGGCTTCCGTCATTGTTTACTCTTTCTATTGTTCTATATCCTGCGGTTAAACCTATTTCAAATATTTTTTCATCATTTAAAGTGGTCTCAACAGGGATCACGGATGGCAATCTTCTAATTGGCTTACTTAACCAACAAACTGCTTCCGGCCAAACTATTTGCATTTTGGCATAGCGATCCTTTACGAATTCATCCCATTTACTAATGGCCTTAAAAATTTCGCCTGTCTGAAATAATGACACTTTTCTGTAGCAAGCTTCAGCACCTTGCCATCTGTCATATAAAAAAGGGAACTTTATTGTCATTAGTCTTAAAACCCATTGAAAAAAACCAGTTCGCCCATTATCCCGTGCACGTCTAATCCTCTTTGCTGTGTCCGCATCTTTACACCAAAGCAAACCACCTGAAGTTGTTCCTAAAATTTTAGGTAAGGACCAGATTTCGAAAGCACCGCCACCAGGGAACAACTCAGTTTCGGTATTGCAAAGTGAATCAACACAGTCCTCGATGGAGTTTAATGGTAAATTAAATTCTTGCGGATAGCCCCACTGGTGGTATACGATTCTAATGTCAGCTTTTAAAGAAGCATCCCCGGATAATATTGAACCCACTCTTCCGGCTGAATCAATCACACAGAAACTGGCAAATGGAAACAATCCGATAAAATTATTTCTTTGTATTCCGGTCTCTTTTAATGCCATATACAAACAAGCTCTGCCACTCGAACAAAGTACAGGATGTCCGCTAGGAAACATTTTTTGAAATTTGTTCTCGATTTCAGAAACGGGAGTTCTTTTAAACAAAAAACGAATAGCTAAAAATAATTTACTTTCTGGCCAAAGAAAAAAATGCTTTTTCTGCATACAAAGAAATTACACTTGATTCTTTCTTAAGTTACGACAATTCATATAATTGTATAATTTAATATAAATCTCGAAGAAACATCTGATGCGAATCCCTCCTTAAATTCGGCAATCCTGATTTCTTTTTCCGAAGGTTTTGGTATATCAGTTAAAAAACCACGAATCCCGATTTTGTACCAGCTAATTTTCAATCGTTGCATTTCTCCAATTGCTATAAACTGAACAACATGACCAATTGGTTTATCAAAAAGAGAACGGTCGTAAGCTGCCACACCATAAGAGGCTTCAGTTGGTGAGGTTAAAAAAAAACCTCCACCTATCATTCTTCCATCAATATCTCTGAGATAAACAAGAAAAGCATTGCCTTTTTCAAGAACACTAAAATGCATGTTCCAACTCTCTTCAGACCTCGTTATTCTACCAGAAACATATAGATGCAGATCTCTAAACTCTTGCCAAATAACTTCATCTGCATGTTTCAATATACCAACCTGCCACATTTTCAAACCTGAGTTAATCAAAGATTTGTAGCTTTTCCTAAATTGAGTTTTAATATCATTTATATCTAACGATAGATTAATTAAAAGTTCATATTTTAATCGTGCTATTGCACCATTTCTGACTAATTCATAGTGCCACTCACTAATTCCTGTTTTATTCAAAAAAACTTCTTCGGAGGTAATAGTTTTGATTCCTGACTTTCTACATATGCTTTCCATTAAGTTTATACAAACTTTACAAATGGATTTTTTGACTTTTTTTGAACTTTTAGAAACAAAAAGTGGAGGTAATACAAAAGCATGAAATGATTTTAGTTCTGCGCTGCCATTACTTTCTTTGAAAGAAAGAGGCCAAACAGCACATACCTGGCTATCATGCTTAATAATAACAGACAGGTCTACTAGTTGAGTGCCCAATCCAGTTTCATACACATATTGAAAATCTAATGTATCGTTTAAGTAATCAACTGGAACATAAGAAGCATTGTCAAGTACCAATTGCCAGAGTTGCTTATTATCATTTCTGGGAATTACATCTAACTCAAACTCTGAGAAAAAGAAATTATATAAATCAGACATTCTATTAATTACAATAACAATAAGTAATTCAACAAATTTTAAATGTACATTGTTTTAAGTCCATCTTCGACATATGGAGAAACCAGTTGTTTGTAAAAAGGATTTGAGTCCAGGAAGGAAATAATATCAGCGAGTGGGATCAGGGGACGTTTCTCTTTGAACCTCTTATATACTGCGCGGCATAGAATCAAATCCTCAGGATAATCAATTGTTAGTCTGATATCCATACGTTTCATTTCTTCAGGAGCTTCTATATTCTGTATTTTGAACTTCTTTTTGTTTTCTCGAATGTATAGAGAACACATTTCTGACCGATGCCGACTATCACCATGTTCCCAGCTATGCTTATATGCTTCCAGACGTATAATCTCAATTCCTGATCCGTCGGGCATGTTATCTAACATACTAAAATCATAATCATTCTCAACATGAAGTCGCCAGGCAGTTTCTATAGCCTCGAAATACATAAATGGAGATTCGGTAGTAACTCTGAAAATATCTGTACCTTCAGCAGCTTCGCAACATTGAATGAGCCGGCTAAGTACATCATTTTCGTCCCCAATAATATACTTGATATTATGCTTTTGAGCTACATCAATAAAACAAATATTATCTACACCTTCACTAATTCCAAGAACAATATCTGCAACTCCAGGATATACCTTCATCGATGAAATAATATAATCCAATACAGTAAGTCCCTCCTCCACATCTAAGTTTTGCAATGGCTTTCCATACAACCTACTTCCATTATTTCTACAGGCTAGGCATGCAACAAGTTTTCTCATTTTAATATTGAATTTTCAATTGCACTATTTATTGAGATATCGCTTAGAAGTTCTTTACCAACAACATCTTCTTTTCGTGTAAAAACACCCTCAACAGGTAAAACACTGATTCGCTTTAGCACGATATCAGATTTAGTTATAATAGTTCCCTTTTTTAAGGGATACCGAGCAACTGCAACCTTTCCTGCTTTCTTTTTATATTCGATTTCTTTATCAATTAAAGAGAGCTCAGGACTTCCCAATGCTGGTTCTAATAATCTGATAATGCCTACGAACTTCATAAAACGATCAATACTAAGTGCAGAAATATAATCTTCAATCTGCAGATTATAGTCTAGTGTGATATGCTTTTCAATACAACTTACACCCTGCCCCATCGCAATTAAAGCTAAATGAAAAGCTTCTTCGCTGGCTCCTCCTGAATGATCCATAAATCCAACTTGCACTTCTGGAAATATTTTCTTTAGCGTACTAATTCTCAAAAGATGGTTGTCTTTTGTTTCAGTAGGTTCAGCTTGAAATCCATGCATTAATGTAATCTTATGCCTCTCAGAAACACTGTTTATTAAAAGAGAAAGATCTTCCTCCGGTACACCGCTGCATGATATAAATATCTGTGAAAAACTGGCCACAGCTTCTTGTATAAGATCTGTATTATAGAAATCGGTAGCAGATATTTTAACTCCATCAGCATTCAACTTTAAAGCTGCTTGTAAACTATCGGGGCCATATATATCAAAATATAACTTTCTGTTTTCCATTTTAATACGATCTGAGATCTCTTTCCAGATTTCAAATGGCATTTCAAGAGATTTAAACAATTCGTAATAAGGATATTGAGGTATACATAATTCGTCAGCATATACTAACTGAAATTTAATAGCATCTGCTCCAGCTACAATTGATCCTTTTGTCAGTAATTCTGCAAGTACAGGCTTCCCCTCATATCCTTGCGCTATTTCAGCAATGATTTCGATTTTCATATTATTTAATATTATCGACTGAATTTAATCTACTAATTGACTAAAGACCATTCAACGGGAGTTCCTTTCTTTACATCCGTTGTAAGTTTTTTCCCGATTAGAGATTTCAAATGCTTTGGGTGAAGGCCAAATCCTGGACGGATTGATCTAATATTCTTATCTGTCACCTCTTCTCCGGCTTGGATGTCTTCTACAAAGAAAAGGGACCTTCCTGTAACACCCCGTCCATTCAGAACAGAATCTTCAGATTTATAAGATATTTCTCCAATACACTGTTCACATTCCCTAATCCTTTTAACCATTTCGGTAAATTCCTCAGCATTCATTGAGAAAGAAGAATCAGGTCCTCCGATGGATCTATCTACAATAAAATGTTTTTCAATAATTTTCGCCCCCAATGCCACCGCAACTACAGGTGCAATAAACCCTATTGTATGATCGGAAAGGCCTGAAACGACATTATACCTTTTCTGCATGTCAGAGATTGTCAACAAATTTGCAGCCGAAATAGGTGCAGGGTATTCTACTGTACATTTCAAAAGTGCAATTTGTTCATTACCAACATTACGACAAGTATCAATTGCAAGTGATATATCTTCTTTTGTTGCAATCCCTGTTGAAATAATAACAGGTTTGTTGGTCATAGCTACTTTTTCGATCAAGTTAATATCAAGAATTTCAGGTGATGCTATTTTATAAGCAGGTGCATTTAGAGATATTAATAAGTCAACGGCACTATTATCGAAGGGAGAAGAGAAGCAGATTAGCCCCTCATCCATAGCTACATTGAAAAGTTTTTCATGCCATTCCCAAGGTGTATATGCCTGTTTGTATAAAGCATGCAGAGTTGTCCCATCCCATATTGTTCCATGCTTAATTTTAAAATATTCTTGATCGCTATCAATAGTTATAGTATCAGCGGTGTAAGTCTGAAATTTGATTGCATCCGCGCCAGTTTTTTTTGCTGCAACGATTGCATTTATCGCATTTTCAATTTTACCATTATGATTGCCAGATAATTCTGCAATAATAAAAGCAGGAGTCGAATCCCCAACAGTTTTATCCCCGATTTGAAACATACTCATTATAATTTTAAGAAGTCTTTTCTAAATTCAAGAAAATGGACTTTATCCTTACGCCCGGTCCTGATTATATGAAGCGCGTTTTCAAAGCCCTCATTAAACAATAAATCAAGAATACTCATATAAGGTATAAAATCTGGATACAATTGGGTGTATTTGGGATGTTCATAAAAATGATAATACAATTCAATATTCTGCCTATAAAGTTCTCCACCGGCTGACAAAGCTTCAATATAATCAGCAGAACCTTGTGGAGAAATATACATTGTACTATTAATTTTTTTGCATATTGCAGCGAGTCTGGCGTCTTTTGCTCCTTCTATACCTTCTAATGAAGAAGATGTCAAAAAAATAGTTTTTATCCCTAAGTTCTCGGCTACATTCTTTATAAAACTCTCATTAAACTGAGATAGCAATTGGTGCTTTGTTTCGTATAGAGCAACCAAAAATTCAAATACAGCAGTAAAATGAGCTGCCTTTTTATAACTAGATTCAATACTTTTTAAATGCTTATTTTGCCATTTTTCTTCATAAGAAATTTCAGATTCACATATTAATAAGTCGTCTCTACTTTTACTTTTTTTTATGGGAATTGTGAGATAAAGTTCTCCATTTGAGGATTTGATCCTGTTACGGATCTGCCAGCTTCGTCTTGCTAACTGAACATCATCATAAAAAACAAAATTATCAACCTGATCAATCAAATCAAAATAACCAATCCAAGGCAAAAAAGTAGGTTGCATTATTGCTGAAAGATTCATATAGCTTTTTCGCTTTTATTAGTATGGCAAACGGCATAGCCTGCTCCGTTTATACCATACCCATTTCCATTATACAACATATAAAGAATATTTTCATGTTTGAAAACGAATGAATATTCAATCATCTCCGAATCCCATCCTTCAGTTGAAGGATCCATTGCTGCCTCATCATCATAACGGATCCATTTTTTTCCATCACAAGATTCGGCATAACCTATTCTATACCCTATTAATGGGTCCTTATAAGAAAACCACATTCTATAAATACCATCCTCCTCAAGTACACAAGGTCTAGCCAGAGCAGTTTCATTCGGGTTAAGTTCCAAACAAACATGACCGTTTCTTTCCCAGTTAACTCCATCTTCAGATTCGGCATATTTAATATTATACTTTGGCAAATCACGATTTATCCATCCTTCTCCTGAAACGTACCACATTTTCCATTTATCCTGTATTTTAACCACACAGGGACCTGTAAGAATAGAAAAGGGTTCTCTATCTGTACGATGAAGTAATGGAGCTCGAGAGTTTCTGACAAAGCTATTTCCACCATCATTGCTGACAGCCATACCTGCAATTAAAGACATCCGAGTTGTTGATCCGGCATTCCAGCCAATATAGTAGAGATATTTTCTTGTACCGTCATTTGCTATCCATGAAGGAGTTACTCCATTATCGTCGAATGTTCCCAACTCTCCTATTGTAAGTATTGGTTCAGTTGGTTTTTCAAGTATAGAGATAATTCCATCTGCCACTTTGGCGATAACAAAGCCGATATGTGAGCGGTTTGAAGAATCACGGCCTGAGAAAAAAATACGAAAAAGATCTCCTTCAATATGATCAGCCACAGGAACCATGGCAAATGATTGCATCCACCAAAGTCCCAAATCAGGCGTTATTATTAACCCTTTTTTTTCCCAAATCTGTTTTACTCTTTGAGTAGACATATAGTTAAGAGATTATAACATATGACCGATCAGTCATGAATTTCGATTTGTGAATAGTGTATTTAATACTCATAGTCTTAAAAACTTCTTTGAATGCAATCGTCTCACCTGGATAATCTGCAGAATTGAATTCATCGAGCATAATCACTGAACCAGGATACAAATTAGGAATAATAGCTTCTAAACATGCTTTTGTTGGTTCATAAAGTGCCATATCGAAATATGCTAGTGCTATACTTTCTTCTGGATGTTCCTTAAAGTATTTGGGTGCCGTAATAGTTACATCACCTTCTACAGTCTTATGTTTCTTTACAGCTGCCAAAATATTATTCTTCTCGTGATAATCGATAACGTTATCGAGGTATTCCTTATAATTATTACTAACGGTGTAACCTCCAACTTTTATTGTTTCACTTTCTTTATCCTTCATAGAAAGAGAAGGGTATCCTTTGAAGGTATCAAAACCTATTATACGCCTTGCCTGGTTAAAAGGCTCATAAATAGCGCGAAGATTTTCGAAAAGAACCAAATTTTGCCCCCACCATGTTCCGAATTCAACTATACTGCCCGGCTTATCTAGAATGAGTTGATATAATTCATTAACAAAAAGGATCTTGGCTAAGGCCGAACTCCTCATGTATAAGCCAAGAACCGTCAATAGTTGATCGTCTGGCATAGGTCTATTCCTGAAGAGCTCGTAAAGATGTTCTCTTTGCTTTACTTGTTCTTGTGACGACTTTGTTTCTTCTTTGTAGTTAAAGTTTGATGTTTCCATTTTATATATTAAATATTAAATTAAAAAAAATAGTTAGAACACAAATTCGTACACGGAAGGCTAATCTAAATTGAAATATACCTTCTTCAGTTTAACAGCAATTGTATCCTGCGGGTCAAGAATTGTTGATTTCGGACCCAATATAACGGAATCAGAAATTATATCTTTTGTTACCATAGCTCCCATTGCAACAAATACCCTGTCACCAACATTTATAAAGTCTTTAAATGTTGAATTTACTCCAATAAAACATCTCTCACCAATAACGGTATGACCACTAATACAAATATGACTGCTAAGATATGTATGGTCCTTAATCACACAACCGTGTCCAAGATGATTCCCACTCCATATCATAACATTATTGCCAATTTTAACAGTAGGTTGAATAGTTTGGTTTTCTAATACAAAACAATTATCGCCTATTGTCAAATCGCCCCAAAAAACCGACCTGGAACAAACATAGCTTACAAGTTCATAACCTTTACCTTTGGCCTCATTATATTTTTGTTCTCGGGTAAGATTTAATTTATTGTAACTTAAGGCAACATGCATAGCGTATTTAGTAGGAGGAAATAAAGTATCAATATCTTCAAATGGAATTAATGGCTTATCAAGAAAGGATTCCGCTTTAATGTGTGCTTTATCTGCTGTAAACGCAACTATGGTATATTCACTATCATTGGTCATGTAGTAATGAGCAAGTTCTGCAATTTCTCCAGTTCCAAAAATAACAATCTCTTTTTTCATAAATGATTCTTTTTAAGATTCATGATACTCCTGAATATTCTTTCTTTTCCTTTACCATCAAACATAAGAATGTTATTACGGCTAAAGGTTCTACGTAATTCGCGATCTTCTACTAGTTTCTTAAGATTTAATTCAAAATCATTATCTGCAACCTCATCAGTCATTCCAAGGTGAAGAACACCAACTTGCTCAGCAAAATATTTCATCACCATTTCATGGTGGTGATTATTTGAAACACTTATACAAGGCAAGCCTAAAATTGATGTTTCATATTTTATTAAACCACTATTTATAATTCCAATATCAGAAGAAACAATCACTTTACTCATATCTGATGAGTTGAGAATAATCTCTGATTGTCCTTTGTGGAAATGCAGAATGTCATCTATTTGCTTTTTCCGTTCCGGGGTTAAATGAGTGATTACAATACTGATTTTATAGTCATAACCTGCTCTAACTAAAAGTTTAAGATACTTTTCAGTGAGTTGATCAGCGTCGCTTCCCCCCATACACACAAATACATGATTAACATTATCTCTATTAATAACCTTTGGAGAAGAGAGAAATTCATTACGAAAAATGAAATATGATGGCCCAATCAAATAGTTAGTCGTATCCTTATTTTCAAAAAGTTTTTCAGCACCTACATAAGGAACAATTGCCAGATCTACATCAAACTCATCCGTAGTAAAATCTTCAAAGGAAACAACGTTGAAGTTCTTCGACTTCAAGAAATTAATGTACAATCTATAATCATCAATTGTATGAAAAACTACTCTATTATTTACATCTAATACAACAATTCTTTCGGTATAAGTTGAAGCAATAATCTCAATATCAGTCTCAGCTTCCATTACCTTGTATGGGATGCCTTTACCAAAAAGTAGTGATGCTGCTCTGCTATCACTATCCTTGAGTAAAAAAAGAAAAGGGATTGAATAGTCCCTAAAATGAATAGCAAGACTAATACAACGCATTATGTGTCCAAAGCCGATTTCCGATGATGCATCTACCCTGAAAAAAATCATCGTTAAAGAAGCTTTCTGAAAACTGGTTTGGTTGGTTCTCCAATTAAATATTTACTCACGTCACCATCCAAAGCTGGTTTATAAATATTTAAAGCCTCATCTAATGCTTCTGCAAAATAGTTAACATCAGCAATAGTATGAGAATAACTAGGCACAAAAATGCCCTGAAAAAGAACCCCCCTTTTAATCATTTCCTGCATAACAAGTGTTCTTAACTCCATAGATATTTTTCCTGTTTTATCCCTGAAAAGGAACACAGGTTGCCATTCACATGGTATCTGAGTAATGAACTGATCCAACTCATGTTTCTTAATTACTTGTTGGCACAAGTCATTTAAAGTTTTTCCGATCTTGAACACATGATCAATTACATTATTATTCTTGAACTCTTCTATGGTAGCCAATGCAGCTGCCATGCTATGAGTCTCACCACCGTGAGTTGTAGATATTAAAAAAACCTTTTCTTGACCTTTATTTCTAATTCCCCCTAGTTCCATAACCTCCTTTGTACCTGTTAGGGCGCAGAAAGAAAATCCATTTGCAATCCCTTTACCCCAGGTAGCCATGTCAGGTTTAAGTCCATATCGAGAAATCGTTCCTGGTAAATCAGTTTTAAAACCAGTAACCATTTCATCGACAATGAAAAGAGCGCCATTTTTATGGGCCAGATCGATGGCCTTCTCCATGAATGTTTTAGGATCTCCATTACAACTACACCCAAGAGAACAAGTACTTTTTTCCGGCTCGGTTATAACACCAGCAATTTGACCGGGATATTTTTCGAAAAGTGCTGTTAATGATTCAATATCGCAAGACTTAAATGTAACTGAGAGAGCACTAAACTCTTCAGGAACGCCTTTATTACACTGAGTAGTACCTATGAACCAATCGTCATATGAATAAAATGGATGATCGCCTGGAAAAGCGATCAGTTTTCGTCCTGTAAAAGCCCTTGCCATTTTTACAGCAGCAGTAGTCACAATTGATCCATTTTTAGCAAATTTTATCATATCGTGCTGAGGGACTAGCGAAAGAAACCGTTCCGCGGTTTCACGTTCAAGTACAGAAGGTCTCTGAAAATTAACCCCCTTAGTTAACTCATTATGAACTGCTGCTAATACCGGTTCATACGCATGCCCCAAACTTACACTGGTAAGTCCCATTGAACAATCAAGAAACTGATTGTCGTCAATATCCCATAAGTAGGCGCCCTTCCCATAAGCAATAGCTGCGGGTGCTAACGCAGGAAATTGGTCGTCACCTTTTGAGTATGTATGTGCCCCCCCCGGTATTAGGTCATGTATTACTGACCTATATACTTCAGAATTCTTATAATTACTTATATTTCTGAGCATATGAATTATTTAGTTGATTTAGAAGTATTTTGAACAAATTACTTTGTTGCAACTGCAACAAGAAAATCAAGTGGCATTTGCATTAGATTTTCAGTGACATTCCCCAATTCAATTGTATTAAAATGAGGTTGTAAATAAAGTTCTAGATATTTTAGATTATCGAAATAAAAATAAATGCTGCCATTTCGAAAATCAAAATCGGTTATTTCATATCTATGATCTCCGAGACACTTCGCTCTTTTATAAATAGTGTGCTCGGGACCAACAGTCATTAAAAAAAGTTTACCGCCTTTTTTCAAAACTCTTGCATGTTCTGCAATGGCCTCTCGCATTAATTTTTCATCAGATTCATAATGAATCGCATTTACAGATAATACATAATCGAAATATTCATCTTTGAATGGCAAATCACGATTATGTCCGTGTCTGACATCAACAACCAGCCCTTCCTGTTCAAATATTTTATTGGTAATATCACATATACTCGGATCTACTTCAACACCAAAACATTGCATCCCTTTTTCTAAAAAAGGTTTAAAGTTTTGACCAAAACCACATCCAACATCCAGCAGTCGTTGTCCTTTTTTACACACTGGTTTTTGTTTCAAATAGCTCCCAAAGAAAAGTTTAAGAATTGCTTCATTAGGATATTTCGGATAATCTCTTGCTAATAAGCCTTTATAAAACTTACTCCACTTTTTTTGATCAATTGCTTTCATAAACTTTTCGGTTTAATTTTTTTGATTATTATATGGATTAATAACTAGCCAAAAAGTATTATATCTAAGGCCAAAATGATGGATTAATTAACCCAAGATCATTAGATATAAGTGTTTCTGGCAATGACGGAACAGTTTGATGAACCGCATTAACTATTTCGGTCAGATTTTGTAGGCTATCCACACCAACTATTAATTTACTGATCTCAGAGAAATGAAGCACCTGATTAAGGCATGCCGCAAGAGGGGATATTCCTGTATTGTTTAGCCATTTGTCATATTCGCGCCACAAAGTATCCCAGGTGTCAAAATATGAAGGCCTCTGATCCTTCTGCATCAATAGCAGTCCTTGCAGAAACACAGATCGCACATGTATTTCCACTCCCATATCATGCAATTTTTTTAACCATCCAGAAGTGCTTATTCTTCTATCAATTAGATTAAAGGGTGCCTGCACTATGTCAAATGAAAACTTACGCAAAATTAGATCTAATTCTTCCGGAGAATAAATAGATATTCCAATATTCTGTATGATTCCGTCACTTTTCATTTGATTAACACTATCGTATAATTGCTTGCCATTAGGGCCTAGTAGTTGCGAAGGTGTATGAAAAAGAACTGCATATATTTGAGATATTTTAAGGAATTCCAGGGACTGTTCAATTGTTTCTCTAACCCATTTATCTACTTCAACACAATCATCGGGAACCTTAGGAATCTTAGTAATGACTTTCCATTGCTTTACTCCGACCAATCCAAGACGTTTTTCACTATCTCCGTAACCAACTGCTGTATCTAGCATTGTTATACCACAATTCTCTCCAAAATCAAGAATTTGTTGGATTTCATCCATGGAAGTTTGGCCAACTCTATTATTGATTCCATAGTTCATACCGAACTGAACTGTTCCTATAACAAGTTTATTACCGATATTACTCAACTTCGTTATTATTTATATTTACTTCAATATTTTGTGACCTAGAACAGATTTTGAAAGCCCAACGGCTTGTTAATGCTTTCCACAATAATATCTTGTTGTTTCGTAGTCAGAGTTGCATACATAGGTATACTAATTGCTTCTTCATAGTATGACTCTGCTTCAGGGTAATCTGATTTACAATAGCCGATTTTTTGATAATACGGGTGGTGATACACAGGAATATAATGAAGATTAACAAGTATTCCAGATCCTCGTAATTTTTCAAATATTTGCAAGTGATCCGTAACACTATTTCCTTTTTTAATTCTTATGATATAAAGATGAAGTGCTGAAAAACAATCAGGATGCTGCCAAGGAAGTTTCACCCATGGTTCTGTTAATAATTCATTATACCTGCGTGCCAACTCATGTCTTTTTTGAACAAATTCGTCTAACCTTTTCATTTGACTTAACCCCAGAGCGGCCTGTATATCTGTCATTCGATAATTAAATCCAAGATCTATCTGTTGGTAATACCAAGGGCCATCTGGTTGTTTTGTCATTTCATTGGGGTGCCTTACAATTCCATGACTTCGTAACTGTGTCAAACGTATTGCGATTTCATGATCATTTGTAAGACACATTCCACCCTCACCAGTGGTAATAATTTTAACCGGATGGAAACTAAATACTGTTATATCCGAATATTTACAATTGCCGATAGCTTCATTTTTGTACTTACCACCAATCGCATGAGATGCATCTTCGATAATTTTAAATCCATATTTAGTTCCCAGCTTATGAATTCTTTCCATATCGCATGACTGGCCAGCTAAATGAACAGGAATAACCACTGAAGGTAGTTGTCCATTTTTTTTTGCCATTTCAAGTTTAATTTCCAGTGCATCTGGACTCATGTTGTAGGTTTGAGGATCTATGTCTACAAAATCAACACTGGCGCCACAGTACCTGGCACAATTGGCAGATGCGACAAAAGTAATCGGAGATGTCCAAACTAAGGATTTTTCATTTACACCAAGAGCACTGCATGCGATATGCAAAGCTGAAGTTGCGCTATTAACAGCTACAGAGTATTTCGTACCGCAATAAGTCGCAATACTTTTTTCAAACTCTGGCACCACTGGTCCTTGAGTAAGATACTCTGAGCGCAAAACTTCAACTACAGCCTGAATGTCTGCTTCAGATACATCTTGTCTTCCGTAAGGTATCATAATTCTTTTATTTCGTTAGAAAGTCCATATTGCTCGTGTAAGTATAATTTTCGTAGATCATCATCAAGCCGTGATATGTCTCTTTCCAAAAAAGAAGTTACCTTTTTGTTTGAAAGGCTCATATCAGCCGGTCGTTTCACTAATCCTGGCTGAGTTATTATCAATCCTTGTTTAATAAAGGAAGCATCCATCTGAAATACAGATGCAACTTTTTTTCCAAATTCGAACTTAGAAACTCTTTCATTACCAGTTACATTAAAAATACCAGTTGCATTCTTATCAACCAACTCGTGTATTACTTCTACCAGGGTTTCAGCAAGTATTGGAGAATAAAACACATCTTCAAATAAGGTGATTGTTTTTTTTTGTCTTAATGAATCGATTATTGTATCACTAAATGATCTACGATAATGTGGGCCCCATGCATAAAAATTTGATCGTATGATCAAAGCGTCGGGATTTGCTTTACTTACAGCCTCTTCGGCTTTCGCTTTCGTAATTCCGTAATTGTTCTTTGGCGATAATGGTTCATTTTCGTCAACTAAAAACCGGGTTCCATCGTATAAATGATCAGTCGAAATGTGAACCATTTTTACGCCTGCATCTGCTGCTGCAATTGCAACATTGGACGCGAGCTTGACATTTATATGATAGGCTAAATCCATATTGGATTCGCATAGCTCCACATTCGTAAGACCTGCGGTATGAACAATTGTCCTAGGTCGAAACAGTTGAAGTGCTTTAATAATATCTTCAATGGACTCTAAATTAATCTTACCAGAAGTAACGTTATTAATATCAATATTTCGATTGTGCAAACCGAGAATAATATTTTTTTTGTCTCGCATGGTCATTGCCCAATTGATTGACAAAAGTCCAGATCCACCTGTTAAAAGAACAGTTTCTCTATTAAAATTCATTCTATATCAAAATTTTCCGATCGAAATTTTATTATAGTTAATCCATTCTCTTAATTTCTCAACAGGCATCCATTCACTATTATTGTCAGATGTGTAAGTGAAATCTTCTTTTACTTTTATTCCGTTATTAATTCTAGCTGTGTCAGATGACCAAGAATGAATAGCTGGCAATATCTTATAGTAGCTATCATATTCAAAAGTATGTGGAGCATCTTCTAATCCTATCATTTGCTCATGCAATTTCTCACCGGGACGTATACCAATAATTTTATGTTTTGCTCCTGGGGCAACGGCTTCTGCAATATCCAAAATAGTCATTGAAGGTATCTTTTTAACGTAAATCTCTCCACCATACATATCATCAAAAGCTCGCCATACTAGTTCAACACCCTGTTCAAGGGTAATCATAAATCGAGTCATTCTAGTATCCGTTATTGGCAACTCACCCTTTTCAGCCATAGAAGTAAAGAAGGGAATAACGGATCCACGTGAACCCATTACATTGCCATACCTAACTACTGAAAAAATACTTTGATGAGTTTTGGCATTAGAATTAGCCGCAACAAATAATTTATCAGATGCTAGTTTAGTAGCACCATAAAGATTAATTGGATTGCTTGCCTTATCAGTAGAAAGTGCTACCACTCTTTTGATACCACGGTCAATACATGCGTCAATAAGATTCATTGCGCCATCAATATTTGTCTTGATGCATTCAAATGGATTGTATTCAGCAGTTGGAACTATTTTAGTTGCTGCCGCATGAACTACAAAATCAACTCCATCAAGAGAGCGTGCTAAACGATTTTTGTCTCTTACATCACCAATAACGAATCTGACGCGCGGATCTCCTTCAAACATCTGAGCCATTTCCCATTGTTTCATTTCATCTCTGGAATAAATAATCAGATTGGAAGGATTATATTTCTTTAATGTCATTGGAACAAATGTTTTCCCAAATGAGCCGGTACCACCTGTTATCAAAATAGATTTTCCTGTAAGCATATTGTTATTTAATGTTGATTAGATTGTTTAAATGTAAAAATTAAATAAGGATTTTCCTGTACCAATGAACCCCGATTAAGAAGAGTATGCATATTATTGAAGATAATACCCCCCCTATTATCGATGACTTAATTTTACCTGTTGTCTCAGATTCTAATGGGAAAATTGGATTATCAATCACCTGTATTAAAGGCGTTTCTTTACGCAATGAGATTTTAGCTAGCTCTAGATTCTGCACTAGTTGAGTTAATATGGCCGAATTAGCCTGGACATCGATCTGCCTTCTTGCAGATGGCACTCTTTTTATATTAAAAGCTTGATTTAGATTAAATGTGTTATCCCCCTCTTCAGCCACATTAAGCATTGCGGTATTTAACTCTCTGCGTATAGAATCTGTTTGAGTCTGAAGAATTACCAAGTTATCTTTTGCTTTTTTAGATTTTGTTTCTATATAGAAATCAGACACGACTTTTACTAAATTTTCTGCAAACAACTTCGCGAAGTTTTCATTTACAGAGTTAACCTTCACATATATGATCGATGCTTTTTTGTCTTTTTGAGAAACAGACAGAGAATTTGAGAGTAAATTTCCATATGCAAAAAGGAGAATTTGATTTTGGATTGGTGTTAATTTAGACTCATCTGAATTTGGAATAAAATGTGTTTGATAAAACTCACTTTCTCGCTTCCATTTATTTCTTATCCCACTAAACTTAAGATAGAACTCAATCAGAGAAGTCTCATTACCATCAATATTGACTGATTTAAGCAGTGTTTTAAATACCAGTGTTCTTGACTTCATCAATTCTATTAAGTTCCCTCCATTGAAGACACCACCAGCACTCGGTGCAATGTCTATTCCAAAAGAACTAGCCAGTCCTAATGCCCCTGAAAACCCAGAGTTTCCTTTATCGTCCTCCAATACAAAACTGAGTGTCGCAACAAATTTTGGTTTTTGCAGAAATGCATATACAAAACCAATACCAGCTCCCAGTAAACAAAATAGCGAAATTATTAGAAGTCTGGTACGTAAATAAGAGAATAAAAAAAACAATTCTTTTATAATTTCTTTCAAACCAACTTCATTCTCCTGAGCTTCATCCTTAGGATCATACATTTCACTCATTTGTGATACTTTTAAATTGGATATACGTAATGATCAAGTTATTTAGATACACTGAATTATTTAAAAATCATAACCGGAAAATTGCGATTACAACACCTGCTAAGCTGGCTAATGCACTAGAAATTCCAATAATTTCACCAGTATTCATACTTCTTTTTTCAATCTTCTTTGGCACCACTAATTCACTACCCGGCAATACTTTTGGATAAAATTTGAAGAATAAAAAATGTTTAGTAGTAGCCGCTTTCCCATTGGCATACACTACGTAGGCTTTTTTGCGCCAGGCATCTCCACTAAACCCACCGGCTTCATTGATATAATCTTTCAGAGAGTTTCTCTTTTGAAAAGGAACCTGCGTTGCCAACAAAACCGAACCACTAACTTTCACCTGCCCATCAAATTTGGGTATAAAAAGTTCATCCCTGGAACGGACCACCAGGTCTTCCACAGAACCGGTGGATTGCAAAATCAAAGGAAGATCAAGTGGTATTTTATCAAATTCCCTGGTAATTTCATCCGCAATCATTTTAGCGGAAGTATCTTTCGCATTTTTCTCTAATTTCTTGGCTACATCCGTGGATTTCTGTTTTTCTTCTTCGGTTTTAAATCGTTTCAGGTAAGCCCCTTCCGGATAAGCATCAGGTGTATAACCACCTGCCCGCCGTAACAGATCACTTACTCGCTCGTTTCTACTACTCAATGCATAGGGCCCGGGGTATTGTACCTGCCCGGATACAGTTACTGTTTCTGGAATCGTATATCCGGCTTTTCTGCGGATAGTAATTACATCAAATGCCTGTAAGCCAATGTTGGCGGCGGCAGAACTCAGATCACCGTTGATTTCTGTATTAATTATAGTACTGGCACGGTTATCAGTAGCCGCAATCGAATCTCTTTTGATTAATCTGGCAATTTCAATATTTTTAAAAGCTGCATCGGTAAATCCACCGGCCTGCAGTATCAGATCTTTCAAAGAAAGGTTATCTACATATTCATATTGACCAGGCATACGCACTTCGCCCTGAATAGTGACTTTAAAAGGATCGCGCAGATCGAGTACAGAACTAACCAGTACCTCATCTTCTCTTTGCAAAAGACTATTATGGGTCAAATCTCCGGATAATGCTTTTTTAATATCAAAAGACAAGAGAGATCTGGTAAGATCTTCCTGCAAACGGATGATTTGCCCCCTGCCGGTAAATGCATCCTCCTTCAAACCATCTGCCCTTCGGATCAGGTCCGCTACCCGTAAACCGGGTGTCAACTGGTACACATCCGGACGGAAAACAGCACCCGTAATGCGCACCCTGTTTTCGAAACGGTTTAATATTTTAGAAGCCACAAATACATCGCCACTTTGCGGCTGGTAGGTATCGTAGGCACTTGATTCCAAATCCTGTACTTTTCTTTCTTTTTCGCTGCGCTGAAAAATTTTGACAGAAGCCCGGTAAGCCGTATCGGTAAAACCAGAAGCAAAATCGAGGATGTTCGCAAAACTTTCGTTAGGCAATACTTCAAAATAACCGGGTCTTTTAACCTGTCCCTGTAGTTCTACTCTTTTTTTATAGGCAGGAATCCGGATTACATCATTATCCTTTAACCCAATATTATCAGATTGATCCCCATGCAACAACAAGCGGTAAAGGTCTATTTTCCTTTCTACTCTATTATTACGCACCAGCTCGATTTCACGAAAGCTGCCAAAAGCGGTAGGACCACCGGCAATATATAATGCATTAAACACAGTAGACAAGGAAGAAAGCGTGAACGTACCCGGCCGATTGGCCCCGATAATCAATACTTTAATACTGCGGATTTTACTCAACGTAACCGATAGTTTTGAGTCGCCGGACTTTAAATAGGCATACACCGTATTACCCATCACCGTTTTGATCTTCTGTGTAGCCGCTTCAATGGTTAATCCGGCTACTTTTATCTGCCCTACATTAGGTACCGTAATAAATCCTTCGGCAGATACCAATAAATCGCCCTCATATTGCTGTACACCGTATACATTAACCAGTATCTGATCATCCGGCCCCAACACATAATTCAACGGGGTGGCCAATTTCATATTGGGTTCAAAACTGGGAGATACCGTTGTATATAATTCAGAACCAAATATTAAAGGATCAATTAAAGGCTTGGGCGGTTTTTCCTTGTATTTTTCCGTATCTAAAGTATCCGAACTATTATCCGATTTTTCTGCTGAGGCCTTGTCGCCATCTTTTCTGGCTTTCAATTTCCCTACTTCTTCCTTACCCTCTTTGCCATTTAACGCTTCTACCCTTTTTTTCAACTTCGCAAATTCAGTCGCCGACATACCCTTGGCCAATGCAGCCTGCTCAGCCTGGTCAATTGTCATGCCTGCACTAGTTAACTGTGTTTTCAGCTTGCTGATATCTGCATCGCTAAGCTGGTCAACCCTGATCTGGCTCAAATCTTTCCCTTTTAACAAATCCTGCGCGGGAAGAGTGAGGGTGGTAGTAAGTGCGATCAAGAGGAAGAGTATACATTTACAAACTCTATTCATAATTCGATGCATTTAGTCTTTAGTCTTTGGTCTTTGGTCTCCTGCAAAGCGGGATCTTAGTTACGATTTGCCTGATTGGTGGTAGAGATTGAAATTTAGTGTTTTGCAGTTAGTCTTTGTCTTTTAGCCTAAAGGTAAAAACCGAAAAAAGCTAAAGACTAAAGACCAAATCCCAAATCGTAGCGAAGCGAAGATCCCGCTGAAAGCGGGAGACCAAAACCCAGCTACCCTTCCAACAAATCAATCACCACCCCCAAATCCAGCAAATGCTCCTCACTAAATTCAGGGATAGTGAACAAGGCCACGCGGATTTTTTTGCCGATCAGGGGTTCTGCTTTATCAATCAGTTTGTGTAGATAGGTTTTGTCGATATCACCCACAATCACCAGGTCAATAAAACGGGAGTTTTTGCCCTGGGCAAGGTCGCCGGTAAGGTACACTTTGTCTACCTCCCCCAATTTAGCAACCACCTGTTCTATTATCTGGTCAAGCCCTACATGTTGCAGGATAATATTACGCAGGGAACCAAAGAGTGGATGGCCAGTATTAACGGCGTAATGTTTTACTTTGGCTTTGGCATCTTCTTCCTGCACCTCAATCAGATGCATTTCGGACAATTTGTTTAGTTCCAGGCGAACCGTATTACTGCTAACGCCCAATTCCTTTTCCAGACCGCGCAGATATACTTTGCTGGCCGGATTAAGCAAGAGTTTGGTTAACAAACGAATGCGGATTTTACCCGAAAAAAGATGGTCTAATAACAAAAAGGAAGATTAAGAAGCAGTTTGCGGTAATTAAATAAAATATCTAGACAGATAATTTGCACCAATTCAGTCAAACAAATTTAAATACTATAGTTACATAACGGCTTCGCCGTCCTGACTCCCAGACCGGGGTCAAAATGATACATTATTGAGTAGCTAAACTAAGAAGCTGTTTGAGTTAAATAAATAAAAGAGGCTAATGTGGAAAGGATAGACTAAAGATTGGAAGTCAGTCGTTGAG
>NZ_JBXAPW010000010.1:0-165338 GCF_058806635.1 Sediminibacterium sp. GW821-FHT12F12
GAATCAGCTATCAGTTACATCTTTTTAGCGATGATGTGTCTAATGGTAAAAAATATTAATTAACTCAAACAGCTTCTTAATAATCAAAAAAAATAAAACAACAATGAAACCTTTTAAAATTGTTCTTTCAATGGCAATCGCAGTATTGTCTTTTACTGCTGTAAATGCTCAATCCGCAAAAGCAAAAGCTGACAGTGTGGCCGCAGATACTGTCGTTTACCAATGTCCTATGAAATGCGAAGGAAGCAAAACCTACGACAAGGCAGGCAAATGTCCTAAGTGTGGAATGAATTTAAAGGCGGTGGCAAAACCGGCAGTGGCCGCAGTTTATCAATGCCCGATGAAATGTGAGGGAGATAAAACATACGATAAGGCAGGCAAATGCCCTAAGTGTAACATGAACCTTGCAAAAGTAGAAACCAAAAAAGATGCACCAGGCCACACAGGACATAGCCATAAATAATTTTCAAACGATAAAAAACAGATACATGAAAAAAAGATTTAAAATTTCACTTGCAGTAATAGTTATTAGTGCCTCTGCATTTTTTGCGGCTTGCAATAACACCAGCGGAGATGCAAAAACTTCGGATAAGGATACCAATAAAACAGAAATGGCGCATGAAGGTGGCGACCACATATATGCCTGTCCAATGCACCCAGAGGTAACGGGCAAAGAAGGTGATACATGCCCCAAATGTGGCATGAAGCTGGAACACAACGATAATGCAGGCGGCCCCAGCAATGTAACTATGCAGTTTACGGCTACACCAGCATCCCCAAAAGCAAATGAAGAAGTTACTTTATCAATGACTCCCAAATTAAAAGATAAGCCAACCGAACAGGTGCCTTTGGATGTGGAGCATACCAAAAAAATTCATTTGATTGTAGTAAGCGAAGACTTAAGCTGGTTCAACCATATTCATCCTGAACTAAATGCGGATGGATCTTATACAGTTAAGGAAAAGTTTCCCTTCCCTGGCAAGTACACTTTGTTTGCAGATTATAAGCCAAGCGGTGCAAATCATACGGTAGATAATTTGAATGTAACTGTAGCGGGTACAGTGCCTGCTGCAAAAACTTATGGGGCAGATAAATTAACAGGTGCAGGTGGTGATGGATTTTCTGTTTCACTTTCTCCGGAAGGTGGAAAGTTTTTAACCAATATGCCCATGCACATTAATGGCGTAATGATGCTGAATGGTAAAGAAGTAGATGTAAATACGCTGGAAGATTACCTCGGTGCAAAAGCACACATGGTAGTAGTGAGTCTTGCTGATAAAAAGTATTTACATGTACACCCAAGTGTGGAAGGTGGCAAGTTTGATTTACATACCACTTTTGATAAGCCGGGTGTTTACCGTGGCTGGATTCAATATCAATCAAAAGGGAAAGTATATACCAGCGATTTCGTTTTCAATGTAACAGAGGGCACAGCCGCTAACATGAAAGGCATGAAGCATGATAGTATGGATATGAAAGAAATGAAACATTAATTTTTAAACATAAAAACAAACAAAATGAAAGCATTAAAATTAAAAACAATTGTTGCAGTATGTGCAATGATGCTATTAGGCGTTACTTCAACCTTTTCGCAAAAGAATCCACATAATGTAGGTGTTGCAGGTAAAGGCCCACATGGCGGCACCGTACAGGAAGCTGACCCAAACCATGCAGAAATATTGTTGAAGGATGGTATGCTGCAATTCTTTGTGCTGGATGGTGATGCAAAGCCATTGGCCAACAAAGGGATAACCGGTACAGTATTGCTGCAGTTTGCAGACGGCACTTCTAAAACCGTAGCCTTGATGCCAATGGGTACGGAAGGTTTTATGGCGGATGATGCCAAGGCAACTACATTTTCCAATGCTATTGCCACATTTAAGGTAAACGGCAAATCAGTGTCGGCAAAGTTTAAAAATAAAGCTGGAAAACCTGCGGACGGTCATGACCACAAACATTAATTATTTGATGAGAACACAGGTTACTTATTACTTACCTGTGTTCTCATTAACCAAAACGAATAAAATGAAAAATATATTAAGCGCTTTAGCGGTTTGTTTAATAGCGCTTTCTTCGTTTGCACAAAGTAAAGAAGCAGGCACAGAAAGAGAAGCAATAAAGCAATTCGTTACAAAAGATGATAACTTACCGGTATCACCAAAAGCCAAAGACGAAGAGGCTGTAAAGTTGGTGTTAAAACAATACAACAACGCCGTTGAAAAATTAGATGTTAATGGAACAGAAAAACTATTTACTGCTGATTCTAAGATTTATGAATCAGGTGGCAGCGAAGGAAACTATGCCCACTATTTGGAACATCATCTTGCCCCTGAATTGAAAGAATTCAAATCCTTTACTTTCAACAATTATAAAGTGGAAGTCATGGTTGATGGCAATTATGCTTTTACTACAGAAACCTATAACTATACAATAATAATCGCTAAAGATAATATAGAAGCAAAAAGAAAAGGAGTAGCTACTTCGGTATTAAAGAAAATAAAAGGTGAATGGAAAATTATGATTACACATAGTTCATCAAGAAAATAAAATATAGATGTTTAAAGATTTTTCTTCCCTGCATCCCCTGGCTGTACACTTTCCAATAGTGCTGATACTGCTTGCTGTTGCATTTCAGGCGGTGCTGGTAATAAAGGACTGGAAACAAATCCGCTGGGCTACATTTTTCATTATGGCAGCCGCATTTATTTCGGCACTGGCCGCCAGTACCATTCTACATGCAGAGCCTTCTGCCGATGCACCCAACGCTGCTATGGAGATGTTTGAGGCCCATGAAAAATATGCAGCATACACGCTGTGGATGTCGGGCATTACGCTGTTGCTTAAAAGTATTGGTATTTTTTTTAAAATATTCAGGCGGATGTATGATATCCTCGTACTCATTGCCGCAATCATTGCTGCTGTTTTTCTATCCATCGCAGGGCATCATGGGGCAAGGCTCACACATGTTGCCGGTGTTGGCCCCATGGGAAAATATTTAATGAAAGAACATGGTATGGGCGGGGGAGATATGGAAATGACTGGCGACAGCACCATGAAAATGAATGATAAAATGCCGGGAATGGATACTATGCAAAATATGAAAGGCATGGATAGTATGAAAAATATGAATGAGATTAAGAATATGCCGGGCATGATGGATACCATGAAGAACATGAACGGGATGAAAGATATGAACAACATGAAAAATATGAAAGACATGAAGGGCATGAAGAGCATGAAAAAAATGAATGTGATGAAGGATATGGACAATATGAAAGACATGAAAAATATGCCAGGTATGGATACGATGAAAAATATGAAGGGAATGGACAACATGAAAGATATGAAGGATATGCCGGGTATGGATACGATGAAGAACATGAAGGGAATGGATATGCCCGGTATGAATATGAAAACTAATTCAATGGATACTATCCGTTTTCCTGATAATAACCCTGCACAAAAAAAATCAAAGAAGCCGGCCAAACAATAAATCAGACCAAGATGAAAAAGCTATTTCCCTTTTTATTGTTTCTTCCTTTTTGCAGTATGGCGCAAAGCGATCCATCCATTCAAATGGATATGGGTAAAAATGCGGTGGCGTCCAAAACAGCTTCCTACAATTTTCCTTTACACCCTTCACCTGTAAAAGCAGGAGTTGCTTACACGGGGAAAAAAGTGGAATATGATTTATATGTAACCGACACGATGGTAAACTTTACCGGTAAACACCGCCATGCCATTGCTATCAATGGACAAATACCGGCGCCTATTCTTGAATTTACTGAGGGAGATACTGCCATCATCCATGTGCACAATCAAATGAAAATGGAGACCTCCATTCACTGGCATGGTATATTATTACCCAATAAAGAAGATGGTGTTCCCTATTTAACTACATCACCAGTAAAAGCAGGTGAAACTTATACATTTACTTTCCCATTAATTCAAAGCGGCACTTACTGGTATCACTCTCACACCATGCTGCAGGAGCAAAGTGGGTTGTATGGTTCTATTGTAATACATCCTGCCATTGAGGAGCCAAAATTGAAAGAATATGTAGTGCTGCTGTCGGACTGGACAGATGAAAATCCCCACCAGGTATTGCGTTACCTGAAACGTGGCGGCGAATGGTATGCCATTAAAAAAGGCGCATTGCAAAGTTATGGTGAGGCCATTGCAGCAGGCTATTTTAAAGATAAACTTAAACAGGAATGGCAGCGTATGCCTGCCATGGATGTATCAGATGTTTATTATAATAAATTTTTATTGAACGGGCATGAAACAAATGAGTTGAAAGATGCAAAGCCCGGCGAAGTGATAAGGTTGCGTATTATTAATGGTTCAGCATCCACTTATTTTAATGTGCAATATGCCAACAGTTATATGCGGCTGATTGCTGCAGATGGAATAAACGTAACACCCATATCGGTTACTAAATTGGAGATTGCCATCGCAGAAACCTATGATGTTTTGGTTACTATTCCAGAAAATGGCGCAGCAGAACTAAGGGCTACTTCCTGGGATGTAACTGGTTATTCATCTGCCTATTTTGGTAATGGTCCCGCAATAAACGCACCCGATATTCCTAAACTCAATTATTTTAAAATGATGAGGGAAATGGGCAGTATGAATATGAGTGGTATGAACATGGGCGACATGAATATGCACCAGGGAATGGACATGAAGAATACAGATATGAAAAAAATGCAAATGCCATCCGACACAGCAGCCCCTAAAATGGATATGAATACGGGCAATATGGATGGCATGAACATGGGAGCAATGCAGGGAATGGCTATGGACATGATGCCACCAGGTGAATTTAATTATAATATGCTCCGGGCTTTGCACCCCACAACTTTAGATTCCAGTTTAAAACCAAGAGAAGTTAAATTATCGCTAACCGGTAATATGCTGCGGTACGTATGGTCTTTCGACTTTAAAACTTTATCTGTTGCCGATAAAATCCATATCCGTAAGGGTGAAAGGGTAAGATTTATTTTAACCAACAATACCATGATGCGGCATCCCATGCACCTGCACGGCCACTTTTTCCGCTTTATTAATTCCCAGGGAGCGTATTCACCCATGAAACATACATTCGATATCAAACCTATGGAAACAGTTACCATCGAGTTTGAAGCAAACGAGCAGCAGGACTGGTTTTTTCATTGCCATATTTTATATCACATGATGAGTGGTATGGCCCGTATTGTAAGTTATGAAGGCAGTGAGCAAAACGAATTTGCAAAAACCGGCTACAAAAAATTAAAGAAAGAAGACAATGCGCTTTATCCCTGGTACGATTTATCGGTGCACTCACAGGGAGCATGGTTATCGGGCAATATATCCAACAATAAAAATGCTTTGGAATTTGAAGGAAGAGTTAGCTGGAAAGGTAATTATGAAACAGAAACACATTTACTCCGGTACATTGATAAAAAACAATACCTGGCCTTTTATGTTGGATTCGATTCAAGAGATAATAAAACATTAGCACTTTATAATAAGCCAAACAGCAAGGACAACCGTCATGTATTTGATGCAGGCTTTTACTATTTGCTGCCTATGTTGGTTCGTTCGGAATGGCGGATAGACCAAACAGGAAGATTGCGTTTGCAATTAGAAAGAAGGGATTTACCACTGAGCAATAATTTTTTCATGGACTTTAGGGTAAATACCGATAAAGAATATACAGTTGGCTTCCGGTATATGGTAGCAAAATCTTTTTCTGTCAGTACCAATTACGACAGTGATTATAAATGGGGTGCAGGGTTAACATGGCATTATTGATTGTATTATTTGAACCGAAATAAAATAGAATCTATTTTTTCACCTAAAAAATAATAATATGGAAATGCATAAAATGGAAAACATGCCAATGGCACACAAATCTCAATATTCAAAATTAATCTGGATGACAGTTATCTCCTATATCGCCATGTTTATATTGATGTAATCAATGGTTGATAAGTTTGCCAATGTTATTATCAATGTTAACCAATTTTACATGGCAGCGCTTATGACGGCTCCTATGATAATAATTGAAATGATAATTATGGGTGGCATGTACATGAATAAAAAACTAAACCTGATTATTATTTCAATAAGCGCTGTGGTGCTTGTAGCCTGCTTCTTTTTTATAAGGGTGCAAACGGCAGTATCTGACAGGCAATTTTTAAAATCAATGATACCACACCATGCTGCGGCTTTGTTAATGGTGAATGGTGCAAAAATTAACGACCCCGAAATAAGGAAACTTGCCGATGATATTATTTCATCACAGCAAAAGGAAATTGATTTTATGAAGGCCAAACTAAAAGAGATGGAAAAATAGAAACGGAATAGTAAAGAGGATCAAAATCAGAACTGCCGTAAGTATTAAAAAACGCAATTTATTAAATATGGAACATCAACATCATAGCAACACCAGTGAGACAGGTACAATGTACACCTGTCCAATGCATCCGGAAATAATTCAGGATAAGCCGGGCAATTGTCCCAAGTGTGGAATGAACCTGGTTCCTGTAAAAACTCAAACGGGTTTAGCGGCCTCAGGTAATCAATTTATTGATAATAAGCAGCCGGTTGGTCATGAAGGTCATCATCATAACGAAGCGGTAAAAGCCGATTCAAATAAAGGCCCGCAGGATTTTCAAAAATATACCTGTCCCATGCACCCACACATTCTGAGGGATACGCCGGGTAAATGTCCGTTATGTGGTATGACATTAGAGCCGGTTGTAACTGCAGGTGCTGATAATGTTCCTGGAAAACATAATAAGCACAGTGGTATGATTGCAGATTTTCGCAAAAGATTTTATACCGTTTTGGTGCTAACTATTCCTATCATGCTGCTATCAGAAATGATACAGCATTGGCTGAATATTCATATTAGTTTCCCGGGTTCAAAATATGTATTGCTGGTATTATCCTCTTTTGTTTTCTTTTATGGCGGGTGGCCGTTTTTAAAAGGATTGGTAGATGAAGCCAAAGCAAAGAATCCCGGCATGATGTTTCTGATTGGTTTTGCCATAACAGTTGCTTATGCCTATAGCGTAGCCATTGTGTTTGGCTTGCAGGGTATGGATTTCTTTTGGGAACTGGCAACACTGATACTCATCATGCTCCTGGGTCATTGGATAGAAATGAAATCAGTAGCAGGAGCTTCAAGAGAATTGGAATTACTGGTACAGCTAATGCCTTCAGAGGCCCACAAAGTAAATGGGCTTATGACGATTGATGTAAAAACTGACACCCTGAAAGAAGGCGATTTAATTTTAATAAAACCCGGAGAAAAAGTTGCAGCCGATGGAATAATTGATGATGGTGAAACATACCTGAATGAAAGTATGCTTACTGGTGAAAGTAAACCGGTGCAAAGAATAAAAGGAGAGAAAGTAATTGCGGGTTCTATCAACGGAAATGGAGCCATTAAAGTCATTGTGTCGCATGGTGCAAAGGACTCTTATTTATCGCAGGTAATAAAACTGGTACAGGATGCACAGAACTCCAAATCAAATACACAACTACTGGCAGATAAAGCAGCAAAATGGTTAACTGTTATTGCGATTGTGGCAGGTATATCAACCTTTTTATATTGGTACTTAACAGGACAGTCTCTGGCATTTGCTATGGAGCGGATGGTTACGGTAATAGTTATCTGCTGCCCCCACGCTTTGGGCCTTGCTGTACCGTTAGTAGTTGCCAAATCAACTGCACTTGCTGCAAAAAGCGGATTGCTGATTAAGAACCGGACAGCCTTTGAAAATGCAAGAAAAATAACCACGATTGTATTTGATAAAACAGGAACACTGACGGTGGGTAAGTTTCAGGTAATAAGATATGTAACGCACAGTGTAACCTACACAAAGGAACAGGTACTGCAATATGCTGCTGCGCTGGAACAAAACTCAGAGCATCCCATTGCAACGGGTATAACTGCTAAGGCAAAAGAATTAAACATGACCTTACCGGAAGTAAAAGGCTTTGAAGCCATTACCGGAAAAGGAATTACCGGAATCATTGACAGTAAAGATGTAATGGTAGTGAGCCCCGGCTATTTAAAAGAAAAATTTACATTTCTTACAAAAGATGATACAGTAAAAGCAGAGGAAACACTGGTATTTGTATTAGTCGATGAGGATATAGCAGGTTCAATTGCACTTGCTGATGAGATCCGCCCCGAATCTTTTGATGCTATAAAAACATTGCGTCAAAATAAAATCAAGACCACCCTGCTCACTGGTGATAATGCAGTTGTTGCAAAAGGAGTAAGTGAGCGGTTAGGCATGGATGGTTTTATTGCAGAAGTGTTACCCCATCAAAAATTAGAGAAGATAAAAGAACTGCAAAGCAAAGGAGAGTTTGTTGCCATGACAGGTGATGGAGTAAACGATGCACCGGCTTTGGCAATAGCAGATGTAGGGATTGCTGTTGGCAGCGGCAGCGATATTGCTGCTGAAACAGCGGGAATAGTTTTGGTAAACAGTAACCCTAAAGATGTAGTGAACCTCATTTTATTTGGCAAAGCCACTTACCGGAAAATGATACAGAATTTAATTTGGGCAACGGGGTATAATGTAATTGCATTGCCTTTGGCAGCAGGGGTTTTATATAGTCAGGGTATTTTATTAAGCCCGGCAGCAGGTGCGGCCTTAATGACGGTGAGCACTGTTGTTGTAGCTATTAACGCAAGCATGTTGAAAGTAAAAAGATAATTTATTCTATTAACGCAGTACAAATAAAAATCAATTTATAAGAACCAGTAAGCATGTTTAAAGGGTTACAAACATATCTGCTCAGGAAGAAACAAATTCTTTGCCCTGTTATTTTTTACGGGTATGGAACTGTTATTCTGTTGGAAGTTGTGGCCATAGTTTTTGTTTTTGCAATCTGGTGGCTTAACCATAATCCATCATTGGAGGGTATGTGGAAAGATTTTCATGGAAGCAATGATATTATAGGAACATTTTGCGAAAGGCTGCAATTGGACAAACCAGTAAGGCAACCTGTTAATACATTCAGCAGCATATTTTATTTAATGGCAGCAATAATTATTTTTAAAAAAACATGGCTGGAAAAGAAGAACAACCGCAATTACAGTTTTAATAAAACATCCTTTGTACCGGAAGTGTTTTTTGGATTTGTCCTTCTGTATGTTTTTTGTGCCAGTTCCTTTTATCATGCTTCGTTGATAAAACCTGCCCTTAAACTTGACTACTCAGCCGTATATTTTTTTTCGCTTTTTCCGGCAATGTTTTTTTCCTGGCGGCGGTCGCTTATCAGCAACGGCAGGCAGTTACGCATTTCAAATAAAGCGTTAACAATTGTATTTCATTCAATTTATATCATCATAGCAATTTTACTCTCCTTTTATACACCAAAGGGTAAGGAGCATATTGTAATTTTTATAAACATTTTAATATTTTTTTCATTTTCAGCAGCAACAGCATTTGCTAAACCAAAAAAAAATAATGTGAACTACCTGCTTTTAAGTATGGTTTGCATTGTTGTTGCCCTTGTTTGGTTTGAGTTAGACAAATACAGGATTCTGTGCAATCCTGACAGCTATTTTCAACCACATAGTTTTTGGAATTTATTTATTGCATTGTCGGGATTTTATTTTTATGTGTATATGCGGAACGAAGGCATGAAGCCGGCGACTCCAATTAAAATGCACTCAGTATAAAAACAAAACTATAAACACAGCAAAAGGAGAATTTAATACAGTTTGAAACTAATTTATCATGGACATAAGCACTGAACTTACTTTACTGCCCCGTTTGCTGATTGCCACCGTACTGGGCGGAATCATCGGGTATGAACGGGAAATACATGGGAGGGCAGCAGGCATCAGAACATACGCCGCTGTTTCTTTGGGCGCAGCCATGTTTACCATTATCAATGCACATGTACCCAACTTATCCGACCATACAAGAATCGTTTCAAATATTGTAACCGGAATAGGCTTTTTAGGCGCTGGTATTATTTTCCGGGATGCTGGAAATGGATTGATAACCGGGCTTACAACCGCTGCAACACTATGGGCTACCGCAGCCGTAGGTGTGGCCGCTGGTTTTGGTATGTACGTTATCAGCACGTTCAGCACAGTAATACTTTTTCTATTGCTATACCTGAATAACGCTCCTTTTATTAAACGGCTAAAAAATAAGAATAAACCGTTTAAATAGCTTGTGGCACTTATAATAGCGAATATAATCGCAATTGACAAACAGAATTTATTAACGAGAATATTTTGTAAACATCTTAAAGAAAATATTATGAACCAGAAAATTATTATCCCACTAATGTTGCTGTTATTTACAGCAGCAGGGTGCAGTACTGCTTATAATCTTACTTATGCAGACTACGATAAAAGTATTGAATTCGCTAAGTATAAAACATTCTCTTGGATTCCGCACCAGGATAATGACAATACGCCTTACCACAATCAGATTATTTTTAATAATGCTATCAATTATTTTTCGCATGAACTGGCAGCAAGAAGCATGACAGTTGATAACGACAATCCTGATTTATTATTTGAGCTAAAAGTAACGGAAAGTAAAAAAAGCAAAACTGAACAGGTTCGCTCAACAGTCCCAACCTATAACTATAATAATTCTTTCCAATACCGGGCTATTTCACCCCATAATCCTTATTACAATGTTAACCCAAGGGCATATTACTATAACAGGCCATTGAATTATAACTACAATAATTATACTTACGGATATACCACCAAAACAGTGGAGTACACCCGGGGCAGTATAACATTGAATGTAATAGACAGGAAACAAAATAGATTTATTTATACGGCCACTGTAGAAGCGGACTTATATGACCCTGCTACTTTACAAAATGAACTGCATCCGGCGGTACATACACTTTTAGAAGATTACCCGGTAAAACCTCCTTCTAAAAAAAGAAAATAGAATAAAGTAATAACAATCACTTACTAAAATAAGTACAACGGATCGGCTGGAAAAAATTAAATCGGTTCAGAAAAAATAACAGGATAAATAATTAAACTATGCTTAATAAAATAATTCAATTTTCATTACGTAACCGTTTGTTTGTAGTTGCCTCTGCAGCGCTGTTGATGGTGTACGGGGTAATTACACTTATCAATTTGCCGGTAGATGTATTGCCCGATTTAAACCGGCCCAGGGTAACCATATTTTTAGAAGCCAATGGTATGGCACCTGAAGAAATCGAAGCACAGGTAACACTGCCGGTTGAAACTTCTTTAAATGGCGCTCCCGGTGTAGAAGTAGTACGTTCTGTTGCCAGTCCGGGGCTGGGGCTTGTGTTTGTTGAATTTGACTGGAGTACAGATGTGTACCGTGCCCGCCAGTTAACTGCCGAAAAATTGCAAACAGTTCAATTACCCAATAAAATTGTTCCGGTAATGGGGCCCATTAGCTCTGTGATGGGGCAGTTTATGATGGTGGCCGTTACAGGTGATTCCACATCGCCTGCTGATATCAGGACATTGAGTGATTTTACCATTAGAAGAAGGTTGATGAGTATTAAGGGGGTAAGCCAGGTAATACCAATTGGTGGTGAAAGAATGCAGTACCAGGTATTGATATCTCCTGAAAAAATGCGCCAATACAATGTTTCTATCAATGAAATTGACAACGCTTTGCAGGCAACCAATCTTAACTCAACCGGAGGGTTTGTCGATGACAATAAAGGAAGTGAGGTGCTGGTGAGAAATATTGCCAGGGCAAATTCTTTAGAAGATCTAGCCAGCACGGTAATCAGTAATAAAGACAATGCTCCTGTTTTATTAAAGCAGGTTGCTGAATTAAAATTTGGAGGTCCTATTAAAAGAGGAGATGGTTCGTTGAATGGTAAGCCGGCAGTAATCCTTAGTATTGAAAAGCAGCCAGGTGCCAATACAGTTACTTTAACAGCGGAAATTATCAAAGCGTTAGATGATATAAAAAAATCAATACCCAAAGACGTAAAAATTAATACTGATGTGTTTCAGCAAAAACATTTTATAGAAAACTCCCTTAGCAATGTGGAAGAAGCATTGAGGGATGGTTTTATCCTTGTGGTTATTATTCTTTTTTTGTTTTTAATGAATTTCCGGACCACTATTATTACTCTTACGGCCATTCCTTTGTCGTTAATTATTACGGCAATTATTTTTAAAATGTTTGGTATTTCCATCAACACTTTAACGTTGGGTGGATTAGCTATTGCTATTGGTGAGCTGGTGGATGATGCGATTGTGGATGTAGAAAATGTTTTCCGACGATTAAAAGAAAATTGGGCACTTCCCGAACCAAGACCTTTGTCAAAAGTGATTTATGAAGCCAGCAGCGAAGTAAGAAACTCTATTGTGTATGCGACCATCATTGTAGTGCTCGTGTTTCTGCCGCTGTTTTATATGCAGGGTATTGAAGGTAAAATATTTGCGCCCCTTGGCATTGCCTATATCACATCAATTGTCGCATCCCTCGCAGTTTCATTAACAGTAACTCCGGCTTTGTGCAGTTATTTGTTGGGCAAAAAGAAATATTTGCAGCACGTTAATCTTGCTTTCTGGAAAAAGAAAAAAGAATATACGGAGCACCAGATTTTAGACCATACTCCTGCCAGTGATACAGAGGCTGCCATGCTTGCTTCATCACATGATGATAGCTCGTTTGTAAAATTTTTAAAGCGACAGGATATTAAACTATTAAAAAGGGGATTAAAACATCCTAAAATAGTTATTGGTATTGCTATTGCTTTAATAGTCTCTGCCATAGCCATTGTACCTTTTTTTGGTACTGAGTTTTTGCCACCGTTTAATGAAGGAAGTTTTACCATCAACCTTTCATTACCTGCCAGTACTTCACTTACTGAAGCCAATAAAGTTGGCAGTATAGCTGAACAGGAGATATTAAAAGTAAATGGAGTTTTGCTAACCGCACGACGTACCGGACGTGCTGAATTAGATGAACATGCTGAGCCCCCAAGCAATTCAGAAATTGAGGTTGCCATAAAACCGGCAGATGTTAAAAGAAGAGATATAATATTAGCTGAAATTCGAAAAAGACTTTCAGTTCTTCAGGGCGTAACAGTAAATATTGGTCAGCCCATTTCACACCGGTTAGACCACTTGCTTTCAGGTGTCAGGGCACAGGTAGCTATCAAAATATTTGGTAATGACCTTGCAGATTTAAGAAGTAATGCGGCACAATTGAAAGAGATTGTAAGCACAGTGCCGGGCGTAGTAGACTTACAGGTGGAAAAGCAAGTATTGGTACCTCAGCTTATCGTTAAGATTGACCGGCAGGCGGTACAGCGCTACGGATTACAGGCAGGCAAAGTAGCAGAGGATATTGAAATATTCTATAATGGTAAAATAAGCAGCCAGATACTGGATGGTATTAAAAGCTTTGACATTGTACTGCGTACTACAGATAGTACCCGAAAAAATTTAGATGAAATAAAGAATACACAAATATCCTTGCCTAACGGCTCATTGATACCCTTGCAGCAAATTGCAAAAATAGAAATTGAAAACGGTGTTAATTCCGTCTATCATGAAAATACCTTGCGGAGAATAGTGGTAAGTGCCAATGTACAGGGCAGGGATTTAGGAACTACAGTAAAAGAAATGCAGCAAAAAGTAAATGCGCAATTGAAACTGCCGCAAGGATATTTTTTACAATGGGGTGGCCAGTTTGAAAGCCAGCAATCAGCATCAAAACTGATAGGCATCTTAAGCATATTTTCTTTCCTGGGAATTTTTCTGGTATTATTCAGTCATTTTAAATCATCAAGAATTGTGCTGCAGATAATGCTGAATATTCCATTGGCTTTAATAGGAAGTGTAATTGCAGTAATGCTGACTGGCGGGGTGTTTTCTATTGCAACGCTTGTTGGTTTTATCACGCTCACAGGTATAGCTTCAAGAAACGGAATTATGATGATTTCGCATTATATCCATTTGGTACAGCACGAGGGGGAAGCTTTTGGGGACAAAATGATTATCCGTGGTTCTTTGGAAAGATTAGTGCCTGTGCTGATGACTGCATTGGTTGCAGCTTTGGCTTTAATACCATTAACCCTGGATGCAACTGCCCCCGGCAAAGAAATACTATATCCTGTTGCTACAGTTATCTTAGGTGGGTTAATCAGTTCTACCTTATTGGATATGATTGTTACGCCTGTTGTATTTAAAATGTTTGGAGAAAAGGCAATAAAAAAATATTTGGAAGAGCAAGGGAAGAAAGAATTTGAATAAACATATTGGTAAAGTTAAAAACAAAGAAAAACCACATGGGTCGGAGCCCTGCTTTTAGTTTCCTTATTTATAATGAAACGTTTTTGGAGCAGGGTTTCCGTACCCACCAATTAAAAATTTAGTTTAAGCAAGGGTTATGCCTTATTTAATTTTACAAATGAGTTCCTGTAATGAGTAGAACAAAATACATATCGGCACTTCGCTTCAAATGGTTAACTCCATTGTATGATTATTTTCTGGGAATTACCATGCCGGAGGCAAAAATTAAAAAGTGCCTGATTGAATTCGCATCAATCAACATGGAGGCAAAAATATTAGATTTTGGTTGCGGAACTGGCACCTTAACTATAATGATAAAAGAATTTCTGCCCGAAGCAAATGTTAGTGGTATAGATGTTGATATACAAATATTGAATAAAGCAATTGCTAAAGCTGAACAAGAGGGGCTAGATATTTTTCTGATTGATTATGATGGCTCCAATTTCCCATTTCCGCACAACAGGTTTGACAATATTGTATCCTGCCTTGTTTTTCACCATTTAGATACAGATAAGAAACGCCAAATATTAGGTGAGTGTTTTCATGTATTAAAACAAGGAGGAAAATTAACCATTGCTGACTTTGGACGTTCAAGGTCATGGGTGCAACGTTTACAATTCAACATCATTCGTGGATTGGATGGTTTTAAATCAACAGATGCAAATGCAAAAGGGTTACTGCCCAAATTAATCGCAGATTCAGGGTTTGAAAATGTAACTATTAAAAAACGTTTCAAAACTATGTTTGGTGAAGTTCAAATTATTATTGCCGAAAAAATTTAAACATAAATAAATAGTATGCTGATAAAGAAAATTTATTTCCTACTTTTAAAGGTTGCAACTGCGTTTGCAGTAAAGGCAAAAGAAAAATCTGATTCAGGTATAGTATTCGGAATTTTAACAGGTAGCCCCGTTTTAAATGGCTGCCTGTCGGTTTCATCTCCAGCATCATTCATTAAAATGACAGTACAAAACATAATCAACGAAGTAATTAATTTTAACTCTGAAGAACAAAGATTTTCAAAATGCAAGATTTCAACTGAAGCGAGAATATGTTTTAGTAGCAGGGAAATGAAATTAAAATTTTGATTTTTGCAGATTACAAAGTCTTTTAGCTATATTTTCCGCTAACATGTGCTTAAACAAATATAAAATCAGAGTGAATAAAATAAACATCACCCAACTTACAGTCCTAAACATTAAGGAATCGATAAAAGTTTACAATATACATAGCATTAGCAATTCAACGAAAAAATACCTAATAACGATGATATTTAAAAATTTAAAAAATGTTGACAAATTTGGTACTACAGGATTATTTCTAACAGCAATATTTTCACCCTGTTGTTTCCCGCTTTTTGCATTTGCAGCATCTGCCCTTGGATTGGGTAGTGCGGAACTTTTTGGTGGCTGGACGATGTGGATTTTTCAGGCTATGGTATTGGTATCAATACTTGGGCTTTATATTTCTTACCGAAAACATGGATGTTTGTATCCATTATTCGTGGCCGTTCCCAGTGGGCTTCTCATTTTTTATACATATCATTTTAATGATAACGACAATTGGATATATTTTCTCTACGCCGGAATGTTTGGGATGTTGGCTGCAACCATCTGGAATTTTCAAAGGAATAGGCTTCAAAAAGCAATTGAAATTGTATTGCGGTCCACCATTACCTGTCCGAAATGCGGGCATTCTAAAGAAGAAATAATGCCAACGAATGCATGTACTTTTTTTTACGAATGCGAAAACTGTAAAAGACGATTAAAACCACGACAAGGGGACTGTTGTGTTTTTTGCAGCTATGGAACAATGAAATGTCCGCCAATGCAAGTGGGATATAATTGTTGTTAACCGCCTAGTTGGCCCTTAATGCCGTCTGGATGATGACAAATATTAAATAATCTTTTTCGGTTGTATGTCTTGTCCTAAAATAGCTTTACAATCAATTCTGGTACGAGGGGGTGAACGAAATCGGATTTTGCACCCAGGTATAGATTTTAAGTGCAGGCATGCTTTTTTCTTCTGTTCTGTATACCAAATGTATGGATGGGATTAAAATGGAAAAATGGCGGACTTCTTTTGAAAAAGGGGTATCAGGACTAAAGGCCAATTATGAATCACTTTTACTGCCTAAGAGCTTTGAAGAGACCTTTACTTTGCAAACTGACGAAACCAAGCATACTTTTTACCTGGAGCTCGATTCGGACCTCCCTACTGATATACAGGACAGGTTGGAAAAACTCCTATTAGAAACAGAGCCTGAGGATTCGATATAATGAAATTGCAACCATATTGTGAATTTTTACCCTATCTATTAAATTGTTTTGCCGATAAACACCTACTTTTGCACCTGATGCGTATTACCGTTTTCATATTAGCCTTTATTGTCTTGGGACTGAGCCTTCTCCCGTGCGCAGACAGGGGAAATGCTATGAGAAGTGGAAAGGCAAAAACAGAACTCGCTACCCAAACCAACCACCAAGAAAACCAAGGCGATAATGATCTTTGCCCACCGTTTTGCCATTGCGGTTGCTGCGCCAATGTATTCATCAAAACCAGTTTACTCTCTTTGGAAATGCCACCGCAGATTTACATTAACAAAATACCTTCTTATTTACCTGGCGCTATCACCGGTATTTCCCTGCCCATCTGGCAGCCTCCACAGTTACTAGCTTAATTATTTCTAATTGCTGTGCGGTGAACCGCGCGGAATTCTACCGTTCCTAATGGACGGTATATTATCTTTTATCAGTATCCAACCAATGTGGTTATGGCTCAGTCAAAGCCGCTACGCCGCAAGCAGAAAATTGTTTATAGCAAAATAAAGGCCCCGGTTAAACAGAAATGGATTCGAATTACCAGATCCATTACGATTGTTGTGCTGTCAATTGTTCTGCTGCTAGCTATGGCGGGTATGTTGTTGAAATACTTTCATCTGATTTCAAATCATTTATAGGTCATGTTAAATAAGATCATAGATTTTTCTGTCAAGAATAAATTAGTCGTCGGCATTTTCACCTTTGCGCTCATTATATGGGGCGTAATGTCTCTAAACAAACTTCCGATCGATGCGGTTCCTGACATCACCAATAACCAGGTACAGATCATCACAGTTAGTCCGTCACTGGCCGCCCAGGAAGTAGAGCAGCTCATTTCTTACCCGGTGGAACAAACCATGTCCCTGATTCCGGAAATACAGGAGGTTCGCTCTATCTCCCGCTTTGGGCTTTCAGTAGTTACGGTCATCTTTCATGATGACGCAAATATTTACTGGGCTCGCCAGCAGGTAGCAGAAAGACTGCCGGAAGCCCGGAGTAAAATACCGGAAGGTACAGGTGAACCTGAAATGTCACCCATCTCTACCGGACTTGGCGAAATATACCAATATGTAATCCATCCCAAGAAGGGCTTTGAAAATAAATATAATGCCACCGATCTGCGCACTTTGCAGGATTGGTATGTAAGAAGGCAACTGCTCGGTACACCCGGCATCGCTGAGGTCAATAGTTTCGGTGGTTTCTTAAAACAATACGAGATCGCCCTGAACATAAACCAGACACGCAGTTACAATATTTCCATAGGGGACATATTTACCGCGCTAGAAAAAAACAACCAGAATACCGGTGGTTCTTACATTGATAAAAAACCAAATGCTTATTTTATTCGGAGTGAGGGTCTCATTACCAACCTCGGTGATATTGAACGCATCGTGGTGAAAAAAACCCAAACCGGTTTCCCGGTTACCATTCGCGACATTGCAACCGTCGGTTTTGGGGCAGCCAATCGTTATGGGGCATTAACGCGAAACGATCGTGAAGCTGTTGGAGGAATTGTTATGATGCTAAAAGGCAGTAATTCCAGCGAAGTGGTAAAAAGAGTCAAAGAAAAAGTCTTACAGATACAGAAAACCCTTCCTGAAGGCGTGGTACTCGAAGCCTTCCTTGACCGCAGTGAATTTGTAGGCAGGGCGATCGACACGGTTAAGAAAAATCTCATTGAAGGAGCGCTGATCGTCATATTTGTACTCGTGGTTTTCCTGGGTAATATCCGCTCAGGCTTGATCGTTGCCTCCGTGATTCCACTGGCCATGCTCTTTGCCATTTCGCTGATGAATCTCTTTGGCGTATCGGGAAACCTCATGAGCCTTGGCGCCATTGATTTCGGGTTGATCGTAGATGGAGCGGTCATTATCGTGGAAGCGACCATGCATCACCTTGCCAGCCGTAAAGAGGGCAGAATTGACCAGGCGGAGATGGATCGCGAGGTGGGCTCGTCGGCAAAAAAAATGATGAACTCGGCAGCATTCGGGCAGATCATAATATTTATAGTTTACATGCCTATCCTGGCACTGGTAGGCATAGAAGGTAAAATGTTCCGGCCAATGGCGCAGACCGTTTCTTTTGCTATCCTTGGCGCCTTCCTGCTGTCACTGACTTATGTTCCCATGATGAGTGCGTTATTTCTCAGCAAAAACATAAAACATAAACGAAATCTCTCAGATAAGATGATGGATTTCCTCCATCGTATTTATACACCTGTGCTCAGAGGCGCTTTGCGCATGAAAAAAATAGTGGTACTGATCGCAGTTTCTCTGATGGTTATTGCTTTTTTCGTGTTCTCTAAATTGGGTGGAGAATTTCTCCCGCAATTGGAAGAAGGCGACCTGGCGGTTGAAACAAGGTTGTTGACGGGAAGTTCCCTAAGCCAGACTGTTGAAAAAATAACCCAGGCTTCCAATATACTCACCAAAGAATTTCCGGAAGTGAAAGAAGTAATTGGTAAACTCGGTGCATCTGAAATACCTACTGATCCCATGCCTATCGAAGCTGGAGACATCACTATTATTCTTAAACCCAAAAAAGAATGGGTGAGCGCAAGTACACGCGAAGAGTTGGCTGAGAAAATGAAAAAAGCGCTGGAAAGAATCCCCGGTGTAAGTTTTGGTTTCTCACAGCCCATACAACTTCGTTTTAATGAGCTTATCTCGGGAGTGCGCCAGGACGTGGGCATTAAAATATTCGGGGAAGACATGCAGGTGCTTGCCGAACTGGCTAAAAAGATCGGTAGTATCGTTCCCACAGTCAAAGGTGCAGAGGACCTGTACGTAGAACAGGTGGGTGGTCTGCCACAGATCTCAGTTAAGCTAGACCGTGACAAGATCGCACAGTTTGGTCTTAACGTATCCGATATCAACCAGGTAATTAATACAGCCTTTGCCGGTGGCAAGGCCGGTACCGTATTTGAAGGAGAGAAGCGGTTTGATCTTGTTATCCGCTTACAACAGGCCGAACGCCAAGGCATCGAAGATGTACGCAGACTCTTTGTAATGGCTGCTGACGGAACGCAGGTTCCGCTCGAACAGGTGGCAGATATCAACCTTGTATTAGGACCCAACCAGGTGCAGCGCGAACAGGCGCAACGCAGGATCATTGTTGGTTTTAACGTTCGTGGAAGAGACATCGCTTCAGTAGTAGAAGAAATGCAGCTGAAAATTGACCAGAAGATCAAAATGCCTGTGGGTTATTACATTACTTACGGTGGTCAGTTTAAGAACCTGGAAGAAGCTAAAAAAAGGCTGTCCATAGCAGTACCGGTAGCATTGGGGCTTATCCTTCTGTTACTGTATTTCGCATTTGGCTCCTTTAAATATTCTTTACTCATATTCACTGCGATCCCGATGTCAGCCATCGGCGGAGTGTTCGCACTGCTGATCCGCGGCATGCCTTTCAGTATTTCAGCCGGTGTAGGTTTTATCGCCCTCTTTGGCGTAGCCGTACTGAACGGGATCGTTCTTATCTCGGAATTCAACCGGCTTAAAAAAACTGGACTAACCAATTTAAATGATATCATAATGAAGGGAACCGCTATCCGATTGCGTCCGGTACTCATGACTGCAGCAGTGGCTTCACTTGGTTTCCTGCCTATGGCACTTTCATCCGGTGCCGGTGGCGAGGTACAAAAGCCGCTTGCGACAGTTGTGATTGGTGGGCTGCTATCTGCAACCCTGCTCACACTCATTGTACTGCCTGTGCTTTACACTTTCTTTGAAAGGTTCGGCAAAGGTAAAGAGCCCAAAAAAGTGACGGCGGTAGTGACCATGTTGTTATTGTTCTTGGGCGGTTCAGCTACAGTGAATGCACAGGTGCCGGCTACTGCCACCAATACAAGGATCAACCTTCAGTCGGCCATAAGCCGTTCGCTGGATGCCAACCCTAACATCAGGGCGGGCAACCTTAACATCGATTACCAGCAGGCACTCAAAGGGGCGGCAAAAGATATCGGAAAAACAAATATCACCTTAACGCTGGGCCAGTATAACAGTCCGATCGTGTACGACAACAATATCACCATTACGCAGAACATCCCCAACCCTGTGTACTTAAAACGACTTTCGGACCTCAGCGATGCATCGATCGATGCCAGTCGCTTACAGGTGGGCATCTATAAAAATCAGGTAACCTACCAGGTCAAAAGCCTATACTATCGGTTGATTTACCGGCAGGAACAGCGCAGGCTTAACGATACACTGGTTAGCTTATATGAGCGGGTACTCAAAGCAGCTGACACCCGTTTTACGGCTGGTGAAACCAATATCCTGGAGAAATACAACGCCAATACCCAACTCCAGGAAGCCATCGCGCAGAGCAATCAACTTAGTGAACAGATCAGGACTGATCTCGGACAATTGGCCAGTTTTACTTTCGACTCAAGCCTCAGCGGGATAGCAGATACACTACTGGTAGAAAAACACCTAGTAATGAATCTGGATTCAGGCATGCTCAGCAATAACCCCGAGTTGCAGACTCTCCGGTCACAAATCGCCGTTGCGGAAAAGGAAATCAGCGTGGAAAAGAGTAAACTCCTGCCTGATTTTAACGTGGGCTATTTTAATCAGTCACTGGTAGGCACTTACGATGTAAACGGATCTCCTAAATATTATGGTGCAGGTAAACGTTTCCAGGGCATTGAAGCAGGAATCAGCATACCGATTTTTGCCCGCCCCCAGAAAGCGCGGATACGTGCGGCCGAGATCAACCGGCAGCGAAGGGAAGCTGAAGTCCAGGCGTTTTATTTCAGCCTTTCACAAAGAGGGTCATTACTCCTTTCCGACCTAAGGCGAATTACAATTCAGCTGAATTATTACCGCAAAACGGCACTTCCCCAGGCACAGCTGCTCATACGTACCTCGCAGCGCGCATTTGAAGCCGGAGAAATGGATTACTACCAGTTATCTCAATCACTGAACAATGCAAACAGTGTCCGCCGCCAATACATCGAATTATTGAATCAATACAACCAGTCAGCGATCGAACTGGAATTAATTACCGGCTTATAAATTTTTATTACCATGCGCAAAACACTTTATGCTATAACACTCGCCCTTTCTTTTTTCTTTACGGCCTGCTCTTCCAAAAAAGAAGAGGTCCCGGCAGAAAAGGCTGTGGAACACAACCCTGATGTGGTTGAATTTACCAATGAGCAGTTTCAGACCGTAGGGGTGCGTTTCGGAGGCCTGATCACCACCAACTTAAGCAACTACATCAAAGCATCCGGCACCATTGATGTACCGCCGCAGGATATGGTCAGCATCACTTCTCCATACGGTGGAACGATCAGGAGCACCACTGTCATCGAAGGAAAATACATGAAGAAAGGCGAACTGATCGCCACCATTGAAAATCCGGAGTTTGTTCAGGTGCAGCAGGATTATTTGGAAACCAGCAGCCAGCTCAGTTTTTTACAGCAGGATCTTACAAGACAGGAAGAACTGGTGAAAGAAAACATCGCAGCGCGCAAATCGTTACAGAAAGCAACGAGTGAATACAACACCATGAATGCGAGGCTTGAGGGCTTGAAGGCCAGGCTGCGAATCATGAACATTAACCCGTCCAGCGTTAAGGCCGGTAATTTTACTTCCGTAACCCGTATCTATGCCCCGACCAACGGCTACATTACCCACGTATATTCCAACGTCGGCAAATTCATCGGACCCAACGAATTGATGGCTGATATGGCCAATACCAATAACATCATGATCAGGGTTAAAGTGTTTGAAAAAGACTTGCCGAATATAAAACTCGGGCAAAAGGTACGCTTCCGTGCCACCGGTGACAGCGTAGAACGTACGGCCAAAGTATTCCTGATTGGTAAAGACATCGATACCGACCGGACCGTGGAAGTGCATGCCGCTATTGAAAGATTAACCAGCAATATGCTGCCCGGTATGTTCGTCAATGCCATCGTTGAAATCGGTACGTCCAGCACACCAGCTTTGCCGCAGGCTGCGGTCGTGCCTTCAGGTGGAAAGCATTACATTTTTGTGGAGGAGCCATCCAAACAGGGAGACCAAACCGCAAAAACGGCTGACAGTGAAAAACATCATTCATTCAGAAGAGTGGAAGTGGGGATTGGCGTAACGGAGAACGGGTTTACGGCTGTTATCCTGCCTGAAAAATTTGACACCAACAGGAAGATCGTCATCAAGGGCGCTTATGACCTTTTGTCTAAAATGAATAATTCGGAAGAGGAAGAAGATTGATCAAATGTAAACCTCTTAAGTGATGCTACAACTGCTTGAATTTACGCATAAAAACATCATCGCTACCCGCGCAGACAGCATGTTGAGCGCTGCCGGGTATGCGAAGATCCTTCCGCTTGTTCATAACATAGAAAGCGGGGGAGAGAAAGTGAGGTGGTATTTTGAAATTAATGACAACGCTGTTACGGACGAAAGTTTTTTCCTGAACATTCAGCCGCCAGATGGTTATGATTACGCGACTGCATTTCCGCGCGTTGCGGCGATGGAAAGAATAGCAATTGTGGCACCCGAAAAATGGCAGGTGTTTTTATTTGTGATGATAAAAAAACTTGCACCGGAAGCAGACATCCAATGCTTTGCGCTGGCGGACCACAAAAAGGCGATGCAATGGATCGAAGCAGAAAAACCTTGTAACGTAAACGCCTTAAAAATATGAAATGATAACACCTAACATAAAATATGATCTGCCCGCAGGCCTCGTTGTCTTCCTTGTGGCGTTACCACTCTGCCTGGGCATCGCCCTTGCATCCGGCGCGCCGCTGCTATCCGGAATTATTTCCGGCATCATCGGAGGGGTTGTCGTCGGCTCACTCAGCGGCTCTTCCACCAGCGTAAGCGGGCCCGCTGCAGGACTTGCCGCTGTTGTACTGGCGGCCATTACCAAACTTGGTGGTTTTGAAATTTTTTCTGCTGCACTTTTCATTGCCGGATTCCTGCAGTTGCTGTGTGGATTGCTGAAAGGGGGATTTATTGCAAACTACATCCCCTCCAACGTCATCAAAGGTTTATTGGCAGCGATCGGGATCCTCCTTATCCTAAAGCAGGTGCCACAGGCATTGGGATACGACAATACGCACCAGGATGATTTCTCTTTTGTACAGGCCAATGGTGAAAACACTTTCTCTCACCTGTTCAATACTTTTTTTCACATTACACCTGGTGTTTTCCTGATCAGCCTGGTATCTGTGGCAGTGCTGGTTTTATGGGATAAAACGCCATTGAAAAGATTCCGCTTTTTACCGTCTTCGTTATTCGTGGTGGTATTGGGTATCGGTATCAACTGGCTGTTTGGTGCCGCATTCCCCCAATTGTATTTGCGGCAGGATCACCTGGTGAACCTGCCAGCAACCAGCCTGTCTGATCTGCAAACATTTTTCAGACTTCCTTCGCTGGCGGTGTTTGGCAATTACCAGGTATGGTTGACTGCTGTCACACTGGCAATCGTGGCTTCGCTGGAAACGCTTCTGAACCTGGAGGCGGTTGATAATATAGACCCCCACAAGCGTGAATCTCCGCCAAACCGTGAACTCTTTGCCCAAGGTGTCGGTAACATGCTGGCAGGGCTGGTTGGCGGTTTGCCGGTTACATCTGTTATCGTGCGTAGTTCCGTTAACATTGGTGCCGGAGCGCAGTCTAAACTTTCTGCGATCACCCACGGGGTTTTACTGCTGGTAGCTATTTTAATGCTGAGCCCTTTTATCAACCTGATCCCTCTTTCCTCGCTGGCAGCGATACTGATTGTTACAGGGTATAAACTCGCAAAAATATCCCTGATCAAATCCATGTTTGCCAAAGGCTGGAACCAGTTCATCCCTTTTATCGCCACCATCGCAGCCATTATTCTAACCGATCTGTTGATAGGTATTGTGATAGGACTGGCGGTCAGTTTGTTTTACCTGTTAAAGAGCAACTACCAGAATCCTTTTACCATTGAAAAGGGTCTTGTCTACAGCACCGCTGAAATAATGAGAATGGAACTTCCCAGCCAGGTTTCGTTTTTAAACAAGGCCAGTATCAAATCCACTCTTTGGAGTGTGCCCCACAATGGCAGCGTTGTCATTGATGCCAGCAACGCCGATTTTATCGACAACGATGTACTGGAACTGATCACCGATTTTAAAAACGTGATTGCGCCTGAACGTAATATCAGGCTCAATCTACTGGGTGTGAAAGAGGTGTACCGATTATCAGATCACATACAATTCGTTAATGTACTGGACCGGCAGGCACAGGAAAAACTACAGCCACATGATATCCTGCGGCTTCTTACCGAAGGTAATGACCGGTTCATACTAGGTCAGGGCAAAGAGAAATATTACCGGCACCAGGTGAACGCAACTTCTTCAGGACAGTTCCCAATGGCTGTCGTTGTAAGCTGTATTGATTCGAGAATTTCTTCTGAGCTCATATTCGATGCAAACTTAGGGGACATCATTTCCATACGCATAGCGGGAAATATAGTAAGCCGGGAAATACTGGGCAGCATCGAATTATCGGTACGGGAAATCGGCGCGAAGCTGATTGTGGTGATGGGGCATTCCAACTGCGGTGCCGTCGGAGCCGCCATACACGCTCTCACCGGAGGTAATATTGATTCGGTTACGCAAAAAATACAGCCTGCGGTTGATCGCATCCGTATGGCGGGGGTTCCGGAAGATATGTTTGTCCAGAGCGTTACTTCACTCAACATACAAAATTCAGTTGATGAGATTTTGACCAACAGCAATTTCTTACGCGAAAAAGTCAACAAAGGAGAATGCGCGATCGTTCCGGCTTTCTATAATACCGCGACCGGCGAAGTGTTGTTTGGAGAAACGGGCAACAGCCCTCAGGCAAATCAACATTCAAAGAAAAATTAAATGCAAAGCATATGGACATCGGATTTGAACTCATCATTATTGTAAAACTGCTGGTCTCGTTCCTGCTTGGCGCGCTGATCGGTTATGACAGGGAAATACATGGCAGCGATGCGGGCATCCGCACTTATGCTGCCGTGTGCATCGGCTCTGCATTGTTTACCGCCATCGCATGTCATCTCACGGGAGATCCTGCTGCGCCATCCAGGGTGATTGCCAACATTGTGACAGGCGTAGGTTTTCTTGGTGCCGGAATCATTTACCGTAACAACAGTGCAGGCACTTCTCACGGGCTGACCACCGCGGCAACGGTTTGGTGTACGGCTGCCGTAGGAGTGGCTATAGGTCTTGATATGTATATCATAGCGTTGGCCGGCGCGTTGACTTTGTATTTTCTTTTATCACTGCATCACCAGAAATGGTATATCCAATGGAAGAAAAAAATGGTCAGAAGAGCAGGTAATCATAAGGAGGCAGAATAAAAGCATTCACCCTAACTCATGCGAACATCAACGATGAAAAAGATAAGATACAGGAAATTGAAACATACCAGCGGGATAACCAAACTGTTGTTTGCTGTTTCGATGGCAGCCATTGTTTTTTTCCTCTTAGAGCTAACCAACATGGAAATGCAATGCCGAATCATCCTTGCATGGGACGCATTCTCGATCACCATGATCGGGCTTAGCTGGGCGCTTTTCTTTTCAACAGGGGAGAAGGAGCTATGCGATGTGGTAGCTGTACAGGATGAGGGATTAAAAGTAATTTTTACGATAGTACTGGTGGCGCTTTGCTTCAGTGTTTTTGCTACGCTCCTGCTGCTGAGCCAACAGTCAGAGCCTTCGATCAATAAAATACTGTACATGATCATCACGCTGTCGCCGGTGTTTTTGTCATGGGTATTGCTGCATACCATTTTTACCGTCCGCTATGCGCACCTGTACCACGATCATAATTCACTGGCAACGGGAAGCAATGTGGGCGGTATCTGCTTCCCGTCCAAAGAAGCGCCGGACTATGTAGACTTCGCTTACTTCTCTTTTGTGATCGGGATGACCTTCCAGGTTTCTGATGTGCAGGTTGAATCAAGGGTGATCAGGCGCTTTGTGCTGATGCACAGTCTTATTTCATTTGTGTTTAATACAATCATTGTGGCTTTGACGATCAACACCATTGCTGGATTTGGAAAGTAGTATGTATGCAGGTAAACCATTAAAACAGGCAGCGTGAAGAAATATTTTTATTGTGTTGAAGCATTGATCGTTGCGTGTGTGGCAACCAATGTTTATTCCTTTTTTCACCGGCCTTTTTTCAGGTCAGGATTTTCGACAGCGGTAAATATTTTGACGCCGCTGGCGGTGTTCGTGTATTTGAGAATTGCATTTGTCAAAAATAAAAACGCACAGAAAAAGCGTCGCGAAGGCTATGAAAAAATATTCAGCAAAAATTAGTAAGTTTTTTAAAGCCCTGGGGCCAGGGCTGATCACCGGTGCCAGTGATGACGATCCGTCGGGTATCGCCACCTATTCCCAGGCGGGCGCGAAATTCGGCCTTGCGACCCTATGGGCTTCGCTGATCACTTTCCCGCTGATGGCAGCGATCCAAGAAATGTGCGCCCGCATCGGCATTATGACTTCGGTTGGATTGACCACAACACTTAAGAAACATTATTCCAAACCGATACTTTACCTGATGCTTCTCTTCAGTGTCCCAGCGATCATCCTAAATATTGGGGCAGATATCGCGGGCATGGGTGCGGTCGCAAACCTGATCTTTCCTTCGGTATCACCTCTTTTATTCAGCGTTTTGTTTACTGCGGTTCTGATTGTTATGATAGTCTACCTTCCTTACCAAAAGATCGTGTCTGTCCTGAAATACCTTTGCCTTTCCTTATTCCTGTACATAGCTGTTCCGTTTTTTACGCACCCTGACTGGGGAGCAGTCTTTAAAAACACGTTTGTCCCTACCATCCATTTCAATAAAGAGTTTGTTGAAATACTGGTTGCTATTTTAGGTACAACCATATCGCCTTATCTTTTTTTCTGGCAAGTTACCATGGAAGCCGAAGATGTCAAATCTTCCAGGCAGCTCATACTTGCCAGAAATAAAATTGCCCGAAGGGATGAGGACACCGAAGTGTCAGAGACAAAAACAAAGAACTTCCTCAGCTTGCTGATTGCTAAAATGCGGCTCGACGTAAACTTGGGAATGCTGCTGTCTAACCTGGTTATGTTTTTTATCATCCTTGCCACCGGCACGGCGTTGTTTACAAATGGAATTACACAAATAGATACAGTAGAACAAGCGGCTAAGGCATTGGAGCCGGTGGCAGGAAAAGCTTCCTACCTGATATTTACCATTGGCGTAATCGGAACCGGCTTTCTTGCTATACCAGTCTTAAGTGGATCTCTCTCCTACATTGTATCTGAAACGTTCGGTTGGAAGGGAAATCTGGATGCAAAATTTTACCAGGCCAAACCCTTTTACATTGTTATCATCATTTCACTTTTGCTTGGGCTTTCCATTAACTACTTTGGCATCAGCCCAATCAAGGCACTATTGTATACAGCCATTCTGTATGGATTAACTTCGCCTATACTGATCGCGATTGTACTGCATATATCCAATAATAAAAAGATCATGAAAGACAATACAAATAGTAAGCTATCCAACGTACTTGGATGGCTTACCATGATACTAATGTCAGTGGCTGCTATTGCACTGATTTATTTACAGTTTTAAAAGGGCGAAGGAGGATAAATAAACCCATGTTCAGTATTCTTATCGGAAGTTTTTTATTGAGTGTTCTGCATGCCATTATACCAAATCACTGGCTGCCGGTGCTTGCTATAGGCAGAAGGGAAAAATGGTCAATTGCTGAAACTTCCAGAGTGACGCTGGTGGCAGCGCTGGCGCACGGGCTGAGCACGGTAATGATCGGGGTGTTACTCGGCTTTTTAGGTAACTCTATGGCACAAAAAATAAATCATTTTACACACCTGATGGCTCCCATCATTTTCCTCTCACTCGGAACTTTCTTTATCTACCGCCATCACCGGCACAAACATTTTCAACTCTCGGATATACCGCAGAAAATCTATAGCAAAAATCGTATCATTATTGCGCTGGTACTGGCTATGTTTTTCTCCCCATGCATGGAGATCGAGGCTTATTTTCTGATGGCTGGCACCCAGTCCCGATGGTTGGTGGTAGTAATAGCTATCATGTATGTGGTTATTACAGCAGCAGGCATGACATGGCTGGTATCGCGTGCATATAAGGGACTACTGAAACTTAACTGGCATGCATTGGAACACAATGCTGGCATCATCACCGGCATCACACTTATCATAACAGGCATACTATCATTTTTTATTTTTTAAATTTAATACCATGGCAAAAGATCGTTACAACACGCAGGATGATCAGCAAGCTAAAAAATCACCTGAACAAGAGAGTATAGAAAGGATTGCCGTACCAGAAGGCAAGATAGAGGAACATAGCGAAGATGACGGACATGACCACAGTGAAAAAAAACACACTGAAGACGATGGCCACTATCACGGGGATGAAGAGGAGCATAGTGATGATGATGGGCATGATCACGGAGGAGCAGAAACTACGGGCTGGAGATCCCACTGGGATCTTCTGCTGGCGTTGGCTATACTGGCAGTACTGATGGTACTGAAATTCGGTTTTAAATATGTTCCATCCCCAACACCTGATCTTATTATCAACCTCGCAGCTTACCTGCTGGCAGGATGGCGCGTGCTGGACATGGCATGGCGCAAAGCAAAGCGGGCAGATTTTTTCAACGAATTTTTTCTCATGTCGGTTGCAACTATCGGTGCGTTCGTTATTGGTTCCTACAGTGAGGGGGTTGCGGTAATGGTGTTCTACTGTATAGGGGAATGGTTCCAGGATGCAGCGGTCGCTAACGCTAAAAAAAGCATTAAAGCACTGCTGGATGTGCGCCCCGATAAAGTATCGGTTCTGCGTAACGGCAACCCACTGGAAGTGTCGCCTGCAGAAGTGCAGGTCGGGGAATCCATACAGGCAAAACCAGGGGAAAAAGTAGCCCTCGATGGTGAACTGATTTCTGAAAGTGCTTCCTTCAATACCGCAGCGCTCACAGGAGAAAGCAAGCCTGATACCAAACGCAAAGGGGAAGCAGTGCTAGCTGGTATGATCAACCTCAACGGCGTTGCCGAAATCAAAGTGACCGCGCTTTTCAAAGACAGTAAACTCAGCCGCATTCTTGAAATGGTGCAGGATGCAACCGCGCGTAAATCACAGACTCAACTCTTTATTTCGAAATTTGCCAAAGTATATACGCCCATCGTATTCCTGCTAGCGCTTGGTGTATGCCTGGTGCCTTACTTTTTTGTAGACAACTATGTATTTCAGACCTGGTTTTACCGCTCGTTGGTGTTCCTGGTAATCAGTTGTCCTTGCGCATTGGTAGTATCCATTCCCTTGGGTTACTTTGGCGGTATCGGTCTTGCATCCCGGCACGGGATACTGTTCAAAGGCGGAAATTTCCTGGATGTTATGACAAAGATCAATACCATCGTCATGGATAAGACAGGCACGCTGACCAAGGGTGTTTTTAAAGTTCAGAAAATTCAACCGCAGGATATGTCGGAAGACGAACTGGTAAAGTTGACTGCCGCTGTTGAAGTAAATTCCACCCACCCGGTTGCCAAAGCGGTTTCAGACTATGCAAAGGAGAAGGGAGACCTCGCAAAAGCAACGGATATCGAAGAGATAGCGGGCCACGGTCTGAAAGGCAAAGTGGATGGCAAAGAAGTACTTGCGGGTAATGTTAAGCTGCTTAAAAAATTTAATATCAGCTATCCCGCAGAAATCGAATCTATTGCAGATACCATTGTAACGGTGAGTGTGAACGGTAAATATGCCGGTTATATAACCATCGCTGACGAGATCAAAGAGGATGCAGCAGCCGCGGTCAAAGCCATGCATGAACTCAACATCAAAACAGTGATGCTATCCGGAGACAAGCAGGCTGTGGTAGACAATGTTGCTAAACAGATAGGTATCGACGAAGCATACGGAGACCTTTTACCGGAAGGGAAAGTAGAAAAGGTGCAGGCACTGAAAAACGAAGGCAGGCATATTGCATTTGCAGGTGATGGAGTCAATGACGCACCTGTGGTAGCGCTAGCTGATGCGGGTATTGCGATGGGGGGCCTGGGCAGTGACGCGACAATTGAAACAGCAGACGTGGTGATTCAGAACGACCAGCCCATGCGTATAGTGGTAGCGATAAAAATTGGAAAGATTACCCGCAAGATAGTATGGCAGAATATCATTCTGGCCATGGTTGTAAAAGTGATCGTGCTGATTCTGGGGGCCGGTGGTATTGCTACTTTATGGGAAGCCGTAATTGCAGACGTAGGGGTTGCGTTACTGGCGATCTTAAATGCAGTAAGAATACAGCGGATTAAATTTGATGACACGCAGCCGTGATAAAATAATGGGATTAATGCAAAAAAAATGCGGGCATAAAGTCCGCATTTTTTTTGACATGTACTTTTAAAATTTTAAGACATCAGGCTTGCCATTCCCATAAGAGAGGCAAGTACGATCACGCATTTGTAACAATATGTTCTGTTCATTATAATTGATTTTAGTCGATGTTGAAGATACGAAAGAAGTGCTGGTTGGATATGTTAAATCTGCCTTAGTGAATGAAAAAGCTCGCCACACCCACCAGCACAAGCAGCAGGGCAGTTATTTTTTTCCTGCCGGTATCACTATACTTTGCGTAAAACCCGCCGGCCCATTTGCTGGCTAGCAACGTCATCAGCACTACTCCCGAAATATTAACCATGGCATAAAACATGGCAAGCAGTAAAATATTATTTAAACCATAATCCGCGGCCGCGATAAAAAGATCATGCACTTCCAAGCAGGGAGAGAGCAGCATCATCAGAAAAATGGCCACTATCCATACCTTCCCTATGCGCCTTTCCTGTTCATAACTTTCATCTGTCTGTCCCATTCTGATTGCAATCAGAAAATAAGCCACGCCGAATAGGATTAGTACAATCGGTGCCGCGAGGTGCAGGTATAGCTCATAAGTATGGGAGAGTTTAGTTCCCGCTACTCCAAATGAAATACCCAGCAGTAAAGTTCCCATGACGTGCGCACAGGCGCATACACATGCCATCAGCTCCAGGCGCTGTTTGGTCCAGCTTTCCGACTTGCTTAAAGCGGAAAGCGGAAGCCAGTGATTCGGTATAAGCGCCTGGATCAGCGCCAGAAAGATGGTGTTAATCAATAGTTGAAGCATTGCACTTATTTAATAGTGTTTAACGAGGCAAGCTTTTCTATTTCATTATTGTTGTCTTTAATGAGCTTGACAGCGATATCCCGAAGATAAGAGTCCTTTCCTGTCTTAAGGTACGAACGGGCTATCATGATTTCACTTTTTTCAATGAGGACCGACATTTTAAGAGATAGTTGATCATCTGACCCTGAATGAGCGATTTTCTCAAAATCATTTTCCGACATGGGAATTTTATACAAAAGTTGATGGGGCTTTTGTACGCTGGTGTCTTTGATTACAATTTTGGAAAGAGCACCAATTAATTTATAACTGCGTGAGATTATATCACCTGCTAACACGACTGGGCCCTCCCGACCTCCTACCGATAGCTCAACATTTGCGATATCGATCAATGCCTTTCGGTGTATAGTGATTAATTTGATAAAAGCAATCTCTGTATTTACTGCCTTTTCCGCATCTTTCAGTTCATGCGTGAGCTTGTCGGTAAAACCGATAATGGTTCCCATGTGATGCGAGGTGTCAGGCTTTTGATTTTTTGCTTTTATGTCTACAGTATCCGGCTCAGGCCCATGAATGTTGTGGTCCGACGTGTCGTGACAGGAAAATAAAAAGCCAACATATAAACATACAAGAAGCCCCCGGATCATGGCATTGTTTTTTTTACAAATTTACTATCTGTAAATATACCAATGTTAGTCCGTTTAAATTGTTTAAATTTGAGAATATTTTTACGAAAGATTAGGCCTCTTTTACCCTTGATTCTCTATTTAGATTGCACATGAAACAGCAAACTGTTACTGTCATAGGCGCATTTCTATTTACTGCAGTAATTCTATTATTGGGCTATATTGATTTTGGTTTTTGGACCGCGTTGATTTTTACCCAGGTTTTTTCGGCGGTTATTTGTTGTGGATCTTCGTAGCGGGAAAGCCATCATTTGCTTACATACGTGTTTCGTTTTGGGTATCATTTTCTTTATTCATCACGCATAGGGTTGAAGAAAAGATTTACGGTTTTTTTGATCGTCTTTCGGATATTACCGGCGTTAAAACACCCGCTATTTCCTCTTGGCCTGTAATACTGCTCGTGCTGCTTTCTGTAGTTGCCTGGGTTGCTATTCCTGTTCTTGTAAAAAAGGGGCATGCATTTGGTTATTATCTGGCATGAACATTTTTTGCTGCTATGGGAATTACAGAGCTTGCCCATTTTATTTTTCCTTTTTTTACCGGGCAACCGTACGGTTATTTCCCTTGGATGGCCAGTGTTTTGCTACTCGCACCTGTTGCCTGGTGGGGAATGTACAGGCTTTCACGAAAAAACCAAAGATCCAACTGATCAACAATTGTTTGATTCTTTTTTTTCGATAGTGAAGAAACCACCCTGTTACACCGTAATTAAAATTGAAATAAAATGGGAATAGAACTTGAATTAATTATTTTGCTCATCATACAAGTTTTTGGAAATTCCTTTTTTTGCCAAATTTGAAATTGAAACTCCTGCCTGGAAAAAACTCTTGAAATGGTTGCTGATCGATACGATAACTCTTGGGCTGTATTACATTATTGCCCACTATGCAATTATTCTCCCTTTTGTATTAATTGCAGCTGGAACTATTATTCATTTTAGAATCTGCCGCAAGAATGGCATAGATCCATTGAATGCCACCCCACGCAAAAAATATTATAATCTTAGGGGATGGAAGTGGGTCGAGTAAAATGAACGCTTTAAAACAGAGTAAGGATTACATTTAACAGTGGCAGTCAATGTGGATACCACCCCGGATTCACTTAGTCTATAACTTTGCCGAAAATCAATTCTTGCGGCCTGCACAGTTAAGTAATTTCTATTGTACTTTAACTCCGTAACAATACTGATCTGAATCACTTAAACATCTCATAAGAAACACCCAACATTTTTTTGCCGTCATAAAACGCAGAACTGTACAAATTGCCTTTTCGATAAATGAGAGATACATACGGGTCATGCACTTTGCTTAAATCTTTGTGTGTCTCTTTCGCATCTTTATTAAATCCTGTCTGGGATATATAAAATATCAATTCAACTGTTTTGTTTTTTGTAAGCGTTTCTTTTTCATTCCCTGAAATGTATGCAAGGATTTTCTTCCTGACTTCTACACTGTCTGGTAGGTCAATATGTCCATCAAGTAGGAAATGTTTAACAGGAAGAGAATCAGCCGATGAGCCTGTCAAGTGACTTCTGCCAGAGTCAATCGGGAAGATCTCAAATTGAGTATACTGCGAGTCACAGGCATTCAACAAGCAAGCCGTCAAGATTGTAAAAAAAAGTGAAAATGTATTTTTTATCATGCTTTGATTTCTAATACAAGGTACTCTATAAACGACAATAACCGCACTGGAATGTTAATCCAGGACAAGACATTGCACCAAGCCCTGTTTTCTGTAAGCGTTCTAAAAGCCGCGGATTGAGGAAGAAGTTAAAAGTATTCAATCAGAATACAACAGATGTCCTGACAAAGAAATTTGAGGAAACCTGGCAATTAAAACCAGATGACACCATTCACATATTATGTCTGACAGTCGATGAAGATTTGCCTGTTGAAATAAAAGACAAACTGGAGAAATTGCTATTGGCCACTGAACCTGAAGATTCTGTTTAACTCCAAATTTGGTAATAAATGATCTTAAAAATAAGTCGAAAATCCAAATTGGAAACCCGCCAGCCTCGATGGTGGATTGCCTAATAGATCTGTTTGCCAGTTGTATCGGTAGTTAAACCTGAAAACTGTTTGAGTTGTGGGCCGCCAGCTGATGGCAGGTACAACAGAATAAATATGATCTGAAATATTATCGCCGGTTGAGACAAATTTCCCTTTATTCCAGTCAACATATTCTAACCTGATCCCCGCATTGATAACCGATTTTTCAAAACCAAAAATGGGTTTTGAAAACACCGGTTGAATGATATCCAGAAAACCGCCTTGTTGTGCACGTCCAAACTGTTCGGTATACGTGTTGGGAACATCTACAAAAACCCATGCCCATTCTCCATTGATAAAAGTTTTTGTTTTGGAAAGTGTTGTAATGAAATCAAGTGCATAAACATTCACGTTTCTTTTTTTGTCTAGAATGAGACCATTGTCCTGGAACTTATTATAAACACCACCCATGTAAGAAAGTCCAATCTCACCAATGCGGTTGTTGCGTAGGGCAAATTTTGCAGTCAGCAGTGGCACTCCATTAAAAGATTCTTCAAACCTATCGGGGTTGTTCTTTGCTGCAGGCAAATAGGTTTTATTCTGGCCATTGGATATGATGCTTTCATCAAAGCCATTTGTTAAGTAAAGCTCGTATCCGTATACCCAGTCTTTACTATATTTTTTTCCATATACGCCGAATCCAACATTACTCCAGGTAGCGGGCAGCATTTTTGTAGCAGACATCGGGCGGTCTACGAATTCCCATTTAGGGCCATCGTGGTTCTGGTTAAAAGAACCGATGGGATTCATTACTACGCCACCGCGGAAATTTAATAAGGGAGCCAGCTCAAAATCTACTGATGCAAATTCGATATTGATCTCTTTGGTTCCATCTTCAAATTCGATCTCGGAAAGAAATTTAAGTCTTTTGGAAATGGACGAGGCAACAAACAGCGTGAGCCTTCTCATCTGGAACTGATGCCCGTCGCTGATACCGTTTTCATTCAGGTATTGATAATTGGCTTCTACATATCCTCCCAATGAAACTGGCAGCTTCCCGGCAGCAAGCAACGGCCTGTTGTATACAGCATCCATATTCAGTAACATCCTCGAAGTATCGGAAATCGGTTTCCTTAACAGTGCAGGATCTATTTGCGCAGATCCTTTAGTTATACTCAAGAGCAGCAAAAAAAATATCGAAAGATTTTTCATGATTGTTTTCTTAGGTCGATGAATATTTCGCTGTTAGAAATCTTAATGGGAAAACTACGTAAGGAGCTATCTGCAGGGCCATTCGTAGCAATGCCTTTGTTGTTGAATGCGCTTCCATGTGCAGGACATTGTAGCGAATCGCCGGATGCCTGCAGCTCTGTTCCCTGGTGGGTGCAACGCATCCATAATGCGGAATATTCCTGGTCGCTGAAACGGTACACATAAATAGGATATTGCAACGTATCATTTCTTACAATGATAAAAGATCGGTATGCCGGTGTGCCCTTCTGGTTAAATATGAAATCAGTTTTACTGATCATTACTCCATCGTTGCTGATCTTACCTGCAATAAGGTGGGTTGCACTGCATGACGATAACACAGCTGACATTGCAGTCATTGATAGACAGGCGGTACATGCTTTAACGATAAAATCCTTCCTGTCCATTTCTCTTTTTATAATGCTTCTAAAAATTGTATCAGTTTCGCTTTATCCGCCACGTTAAGCTGTTGAAATTTAGCTTTACTCTGTGAGGCTTCACCACCATGAAAAGAAATAGCTTCTTCGATACTTTTCGCTCTTCCATCGTGCAACAGGAATACTTTACCGCCCTGCGAATTCTTTGACAGACCCAATCCCCAAAGCGGAGGCGTTCTCCATTCGGCTGGCATAGCTGTTCCTTCAGTATAACCGTCATTTAACGATGGTCCCATATCGTGCAATAAGAGATCGGTGTAAGGAAAAATTGTTTTATTAGCTAATGCTGCGATAGTTGAAGGGCCTGTTTGCATTTGCGGTGTATGACATTTGCCACATGAAATATTGGTAAAAATCTGTTTACCCGCTATTACATCCGCATTGTTCTGATCCCGCTGTATCGGCGCTTTGAGGGTTTTCAGATAAAAGATCACATCCAATACTTTTTGATTGGAGATCTCCGGATCGATCTGTAGTCCATTATATGTGTTGTAAGATTCATAGGACGAGTTCACACCCATATCCTGGTTGTATGCGTTCGCTGTTTGCTGGTGAAGATCATATACGGCAGCTTTTTTACCGAAGCGACCAATGTATCTTCCGTTACGCTCAATTGTACCAGGGCGTGATAAACAATAGATGGGAATATGTATCCAGTTGGGTCTTCCTGATATACCATCACCATCTGCATCCAGTTCATCCGATAAACCAAGAAGGATCGCGTCTGGCACCGCTTCCAGTAAACCGAGCCCCGTATTCGCAGGAGGTGTAAAATTGGAAAAAGTGGCACCCGCCGGTATTGTCTCAGGTTGTATACCCGGCAAAGCCCTTGATTGCAATTGAGGGCCTCCAAGATGTAAGAATTTGTTTCCAAGTGTATCGCTCTGACCGAAACGGGTGAGAGTTGTGAAGGGGTGTCCTTTTCCATCGCCCGCGTGACATGAACCGCAGGAAGTGGCGACAAAGGTTGGCCCCAACCCATTAGAACTGGTGAAAATATCATCATTAAAGGCAATGTCTCCACGCAGGAAAGCCTGGTTTTGTTCGCCGCTCAGACCTTCAACAGGCCCGTCCAGCACACTATCATCTGCGGGAAGGCCTGGCAATAGCTTATTGCAGGATACCATCACAGCAACCGACACCAGAAGAATTAAAATCAATAATATTTGCCTTTTGCCCATCCGTAATTTTGGCTAAAGGTAAAATATATTTTGTTGTGCCAAAATATATTTTTAGACGAGCCTAATAATTATATTTTGTAATTAAATGTATCTTTCGGCCATGAAGTCTGCAACTCTTTTGAGTTTTACGGAAGAAAATTACCTAAAGGCCATCTATTCCCTTACGCAAAGGCATGGGTCTCCAGAAACGTCTACCAGCCATATTGCGGAACAACTATCAACCAAACCGTCTACGGTTACCGATATGCTTCGCAAGCTTGCTGACAAAAAAATGATCGCTTATGAAAAGTATAAAAAGATTGAGTTAACCAAATCCGGAAAGCAGCTTGCAATTCTTGTAATAAGGAAGCATAGGCTATGGGAGGTTTTTCTGCATGAGAAATTGCAATTTGCATGGGATGAGGTGCATGAGATAGCGGAACAACTGGAACACATTCAATCTGAAGAACTTATCACCAGGCTTGAAAAGTTTTTGGGATTTCCGAAGTTTGACCCACACGGAGATCCTATACCGTCTGCAACCGGTGAACTGCAGGCAGGTCAAAGAATTACTTTGTCGGATGTACAAATCAATAAAAGCTGCGAGGTAGTTGGTGTAAATGATAGCTCTGCTGTTTTTCTTAAATATTTACAACAGGTTGATATTGGTATCGGCACCATAATAAAAGTATTGGAGAAGTTTTCGTTTGATGGATCTATCACTATTAGCCTGGATAGAAAAGTAAAGATTTCAGTATCAAAGAAGTTTGCTGATAATTTAATGGTGGTTCTGTAAATAGTATGGTCGTTTATGTGCAAGATAATTTGTACTCCTGATTGCTAGTAATCATATTATCCGGGTATGTAATTTGAAATAATATTTTTTGAGTGGTAGATGTTACCGCTAACGCCTGGGTGATAGTACTGGTACAGGATATCACGAGCATAAGTTTAACCTGTAATTATTTTTTTAGAAGATCGGTAGCTTCATCAGTGTTTAGCTTTTTTGTGTCAATAGTATTTCTCAATAACGTTACAACCTGCTTTAATTCATCAAGCTGTCTACTTTAATCTTTTACCTTTTTCTCATTGATCGCATATACTTTAGTCAAGTACTCTTTAATCAATTTATTCGGCCATATGCGTAATTGGGTGCCTCTCTTTGAATTACCCGGTAGCCAACAGAAATTATAAGATACAGATTGTAGTGTTCAATCTCCCGCTTTATGTTTCTTTTCCTTCCTGCCGAATTTGTGCAATTTTTGCACAAGTTGTAGTTTAAAATGGCAGAAGGGTTCAATTTGCGTGGGTTTTCAAATTTGGCTGGATAAGAGGTCCTTATCACATCCTTTTTTGGACTAATTTTAAAATTTGTAAGCGTGCATTCTTTCCTAGGATACTTATCGGGAATGTACCGGGAAATTTAAAAAGTTAGCTGTCATCAGAGCCAGGACATCTCTTTATTGCCCTATAACTATCGTCCAGGAGGGTTATTTCTTTCAGCCTAGGTATCTAAGCTGATTTTTGGGTGAGGGATGGGGGTACTCCCGTCCCTCTTTTTTTAAGCTAAATAAAGATTTTGCATTCGATATATGTTGATTTTAGTATATTTATTATACCCAATAATCAGTAAGATGCCGTCCTGGAATGTGATTAAAGCCGGACGACATGAGAGCCATTATCGTAGAAGATGAAATGAAAAGCCAGGTGCACCTAAGCCGCCTTCTGGCGAAGCATTGCCCTGAGCTTGCAATTTGTGGAATTGCCACTAGTTTGACGGACGCTTTTTCTTTGGTTATCAGGTTTGCACCCGACCTGATTTTTCTGGATATAGAATTAGGAAAAGAAAATGGGTTTACATTACTTCAAAGAATTCGTGAGAGAAATATAGAATGCGGCGCAATTTTTACTACAGCACACGAAAAGTATGGTATTCGTGCAATCAAATTCTCTGCTCTTGATTATCTACTAAAGCCGATAAAATCAGACGAGCTAATTGAAGCGGTTCAAAAAGCAATAAACGTTCAATTGCGTGCGGGAAAGAACCAGCAAATCGATCACCTTCTCGAACTGCTGCAATTGAAGGCGGGGCAGGAGCAATCCATCGCCATTCCCTTAAGCAGGGAACTTCGATTTGTTCAGCTTAGCAACATTTTACAAGTCAGTGCCTCTAATAATTATTCGATCCTGCATCTGGATGACAAGGAGAATCTTACCGTATCGAAGGGGATTTATCATTTTGACAAGTTACTTGTGCCTGCCGGATTTATTCGGATACATCAGTCACATATTGTCAACCCCCGTTATATCCGTGCGATCAAAAAACGGGATAACAGCCATGAACTGCAGTTGAACAACGGCGATATCGTGCCTGTTTCCAGGCTGAAGGTGGAGCAGGTGAAAACCGTTCTTTTGAAAAAGCGGGAGTAAAACTATGCCAGCAAGTTGATATAAACGAGTTTCACTTCTGTGCCTGATGGCATGTGATTGATCGAAAACTCAATGGGCTGCGCTGGATGGAGTTTTGCATATTGGAATAGACGCTCCCGCGTGAAACTAAGGCCATGGCCACCACCTGTTTTGATATTTGCATTACTGCCGTTACCATTGTCAACAATTATTACGATCATATCGAGCTGATTGGCTTTTATAAAGACATTGATTTTGCCATTGGTTCCCATATGTGACACCCCATGCTTGACAGCATTTTCCACAAGCGGCTGCATGAGCATTGGAGGCACTTCCAAAGTACTGGCTTCAATCGATTGATTGACAGAAATAGTATACTGGAATCCAAAGCGCAGTTGTTCTATTCGCAAATAAAGATCCAACAGCGCCAGATCCTCCGCCAGGCTGATCGATAATTCACCAGAATGTTCCAGCGTCTGCCGTAGTATGTCGGAAAACATAGAAAGATAACGATTGGCTTCTTTGTTCTGGCCGTTGGAGACTAGTCCCTCAATCGAACTCAGTGCATTGAAAATGAAATGCGGGTTGAGGCGCGACTGTAGGGTGCGTAACTGTTCCTCCACCCTTGTGCGGTTGTCTTTTTCTCTGGATAATTTGCGTCGATAGAACCAGGCAGTGATCAATATTGTTGCCACAATCAGGAGGACAAGTGCACTCAGTCTTACCCATGTTCTTTCGTACCAATGGAGGGCGACGATGAGAATGTATTTGCTGGTGAGTTGCTGGCCTGGGAATTTTAATTGCAGTTGATAGGTTTTATCGCCGGTGAGATTGGAGAGCACCAATACATGTCCTGTCTGCTTCCAATCACCCGCAGAATCTGCGACATCAGTTAAACAATATTGTACTACTTCATCTGTTAGATACTTGTATGTTTTAATGCGAAACTCAGGGATTGAACCAGGCGGTATACGAAGGGAATTAGCTGGCAAATCCCGATAACCTGTTCTGTCATTATATGCATGAAGTACCTTCATTTCAAGCCGGTCCGGTTTCCGGCTTGTGTCATAAAAATTGTTTAGCCTATAACCTATTATTTCTGGAGTTCTTTGGACTACTTTGAAAGACAGATAAGGATGGACAGAAGCTTCACCTGCTTCGCGCCACGCAATGTTGAGCACATCATCTTTTTTGAGTTTAAGGTTCATCAATACCTGCATACTGTCTTTTTCAGAAAGCAATATTGGTATCCAAACCTTTTTATCCTGTTTCCCCAAACAATATAAAACTTTCACCTTTCGAGCGCGTTCTATCGGAAAGGGTTTTTGATTCTTTTTTTGTAGTAGGTGGTCGAAATTAAAGGCTCGTCCTCTTGGCAATAATGATAATTGCAACCTGCCTGGGGAAATTTCAAAAACGTTGTCTTCCTGCCAATCAAATACTGAATGATCAGAAGATATCAGAAGAGGGATGTTACCAATCACGCCAATACGCTGGCCCAATGAATCCGGCGCGGCATATAAGCACGAGGGTAACCACAACAATAGATACAACCATATTGCGGCGGCGGATTTCATGAGTATGAATATACCGATTCCTTTTAAATTCTAACCGTTGCACATTACTTGTAACCATAGCAACAATGGTCTCTGCTGATGAAGAAGCTTGATAAGATTTTTGGTCAAAACATATCCTATGAAACGGCAGATCATCTATTTTTTAGTCATTTTTTTATCAATCGTTCCTGCCTGTCGCAAATCAAGTTCTCAGCTCCCTAAAAAAGAGGAAGCTTTTTTTTCTTCAAAAGAGGAAGCTGCTGACAAAGTGAACTGGTTTACCAGACAGCAAACACGACTGGTGAAAGCTGGCAACATCACCACTATATCGTATATCCATACCACGACCAAAACGTATGCATTTGTTTTCTACGAGACGGGGGAAGGTCCACAGAACTTAGTTATAACAAGAAGTTATTCTTCAAGCGGTGAAGTTCAAAATGAATCGGCCTCTACCTGTAATGGCGCAACGTGTAATTGTCAGGTACAGGCGACCATAGATAACCAGGGAAATGTTGCTATAGGCTGTTCCTGCTCAAGTTGCACTCTTGTTAGTAGCTATTGATTATGTTTCTAGATCCGTCATCTCAGCATCTTAACCAGTTCCGGCAAACGGAGGAAATTCCTGCGCGATTACAAAGCTTAGTGATCCAAGGAGGTAACAGGCGGTGTTTGATATCTCGCGGAATACAGATTCTGAGCCAACAAATTGTGCATCCAGAATTTGATCTATACGTTCATCTTGTTTTTAGCAAAGATTCAATTGAGTTGTTTGGGAAGGCTACGGTTAAGAAATGGTTGTGGGTAATACAGCATGAAGGTGATGCGGAGATCAGTTTTGCGGGTGGTGAATCCTTTGCTTTGAAAGCCAATCAACATTTTTTTGTTCAGGCGGAAGGAGCGAAAGAAAATCGTTTTACATTTTCACAAGGTCGATCAGTGACCGTGATAGTCAGTTTGAAACCGGCGGGAGAAAAAGTGGTGAGACAGTTCTATCCGGATCTGTGGAAGAAGTTGCAAAGTAAACAGGATGTTACACTGCATAGCTCAACGTATATCGAACATTATTATAGGGAAGGATTGATTCAGCTGGTGGTTCCGGCAGTCTTGCTTTCAGCTTTTCTTTCGGCGCAGTGGCGCATGTTGTTACTGTTATTCTGTAGGCAGTTAAATGATGTACCGTTAGCCGAGGGAAAGGTGGTGCTGGCCAAGCAACTACTTGATCAATACCCGGCCCAAGCTTGGAATTTGCATGAACTCGCGCGGCGCGTGGGGTGGAATGTGCAGGATTTGAAAACTGTGTTTAAAAGAATATACTCGGTGTCACCGATCGAATACCTGCGCCACGTAAGGCTGGAGCTTGGGATTCTTCTGGTGCGATCGACAACAAAGCCCATTGTGGAGATCGCGCGGGAATGCGGGTTTAAGCGGGCACATCATTTTATCCGGGTTTTCAAGGCGTTTACGGGGAAGACGCCGGGGCAAGTAAGGCGGGAGAGATGAGTAAGTATCTTATTGCCAGCCAAATGTTGAAATAATGGAAGACTGGCTGCGATAAAGTAGCGCGACACTGTTCCACAGTGGTACCATACGTATTGTCTGAAAATTCAGTCATTATGGCTAAAAATAGTAGGTAGTGACTGATTATTCAGTCATTTTTATTCCTTATCTTTGTCTGAAATATCATACTTTAACGCCTTAAATAGCTACTAATGACTGAAAAATCAGACATATACTGGGATGCAATGAGTGATAAAGGGGTTCTGGCCATGCTGGGCCGCTTTATCAGGGAAACAAGGCTGGCGCAGAACAAAACACAGCAGGAACTGGCCGACAGCGCCGGAATGGCCCGGTCCACTCTTGCCCTGCTTGAAAACGGTTCGGGAGGCACCCTGCTATCCCTTATACAGGCCCTGCGGATGCTGGACCAGTTACACCTGTTCAAGGCATTCCAGGTCACTAACCAGATCAGCCCCTTATTGCTTGCCAAGCAAGCACAAGGCAAACGTCAGCGCGCCAGCCGCAGTGAGGACAAACAAGGCGACAAACCCACAAATTCTAACGAAAACACCTGGTAATGATAGAAACAGCCTATATCAATCTATGGAACAAAAGAGTGGGTGCCATTGCGTGGGACAGTGACAGCGGCGCAGGAAGCTTTGAGTTCGAGCCATCCTTTCTCAGGCAGAATCTTGACATCTCCCCGTTAAAGATGCCTATAACAGAAGCGAGGGGCGGACGAATATTCAGTTTCCCTGATCTTGTCCGTAGTCCCACATTCAAGGGAATGCCCGGCCTGTTATCAGATGTGCTGCCCGACAAATACGGTAATGCGCTCATTAACGCGTGGCTCGCACAAAACGGGCGACCGGAGAACAGCCTGAATCCCGTGGAAATACTTTGCTTTATCGGCGAGCGTGGAATGGGCGCGCTGGAGTTTGAACCCGTGGTACCCAAGATACCCGGCACTTCCACGAAACTGGAAATTGACAGTCTGGTAAATATAGCGCAGGAGATCATGTCGGGCAGAACCAATTTTGCGGCCAACCTTGCTGACGATGCCAAAAAAGCCTTATTCGATATCCTTAAGATCGGTACCTCGGCAGGTGGAGCCAGGGCCAAAGCGGTCATCGCCTACAACCCGGTTACCGGCGAGGTAAGATCAGGCCAGGCCAATGCACCCAAAGGGTTCACGCACTGGCTGATCAAATTTGACGGAGTGGTAGATACACAACTGAGCACCGGTAGCGGACCGCTGGGAACCAGCAGCGGTTACGGCCGGGTTGAAATGGCTTATTACCGGATGGCTGTTGCCTGTGGCATCGAGATGATGGAATGCCGCCTGTTGGAAGAAAACGGACGGGCGCATTTTATGACGAGGCGGTTTGACCGGATGCCCGACGAAGGAAAGCTGCATGTACAAAGCCTGTGTGGGATACAGCATTATGATTTCGCGCAAATCAATTCCTATAGTTACGAACAACTGTTCCAGACCATGCGTATGCTGAAACTGCCCTACGGCCAGGCAGAACAACTTTACCGGCGCATGGTGTTCAATGTGCTGGCCAGAAACTGTGATGACCATACCAAGAATTTCGCCTTTATCATGAATAAACGGGGTGAATGGCGATTATCACCTGCCTTTGATATCTGTCATGCCTACCGTCCAGGCAGCGAATGGGTAAGCCGCCACGCGCTAAGTGTAAACGGGCAGCGGGACAGGATCTCTGAAAACGACCTGCTGGCCGTAGCGGACAGCATGAATGTCAAAAAGCCGGAAAGTATTGTTGCTGAGATCAGGACCCAAGTGAAGCAATGGGAAAAGTATGCAGATGAACAAGGTGTACCTGTGAAGCTGGCTAAGGCCATCAAAGACACTTTATTGGTTTTTAAGCCCTAACAGGCAAACCGCCTGAAATCATAAAGTCGGCCAACTATAACATTGATATTGAACACCATAAAACATTAATTTGGCCGCAAGTGAGTGGTTGATATATGGCCGGTTACATAGAATTGATTGCAAAAATTTCTACTCAATGAATTCGAAGTCAAAATCGAACATTTTCTTCGGATGCAATTTTAATGCAACGGCAAGGGCGACAACAGTAGCAACTGTTGGGCTTTGAGTACCTACTTCTATATTATAAATCTGCTTTGCTTCTATTTCTGCTATTGCACCTAATGTTTCACGCGATAGTTTCTTCGCTTTCCGTATTTTTTTTAGGTTTTCACCAAACGCCTTATCATATTCCTTATTCTTAATCTTCACCAAATGAAGGTGAACTAAGAATAAAAAATAAATCACGTTAAATTTAACGTGATTTCAAAATAGTCTTATATTTACGTAAACCAGCGATGGTTAGATAATATATTTGCGACTCTTCATATAAATTATTTGAAGCATTCGCTTTGAGTCTCACTCTGGAACCTAGGAATTTCAAGTACACGAGACGATAAGTAGAATGCCCACGTTACGGCGTGGGCTCTCTTATTCGTGTACGGGTCTCCTAGGACCTCAGAGCGGTAAGTTGAGTTCCACGCTATTTTTTTGCCCCAACTCTTCTTGCTCTAAGACTCCTTTTTGGTCACAACCCAAACAGGATGTTATGAACACAAAGCAATTTTTAAGTTTTAGTCCCTCACCCAGCTGGGCGTTGCACCTGCTATTAACGCAGTTTGCAAAGAAGCCCAAAAACCCAATATAGGGAAGACAACGGGCGGTTTCGTCCGCCCATGTTTTATTCTCTATTTCTTCACCAACACTATTTTCATGAGACATATTATTCGTGCGCAGGTATTGTTATGCACGTGCCTCCTTATTCTTACTACTTGCGCATTTTCGCAAACAAATTCTATTACAGGCCGTATCGTCAACGGCAGCGACCAGTTGGCTGTCCCAGATGCAGATATATTCCTGGTTAAAAGCAGGGCCAGGACCATATCTCAAAGCGATGGTTTTTTCCGAATCACCAGCCAATTTTCTAACGATACATTGCTGATCCAACGTTCCGGTTTCGCAACCATCAGAATCCCAGCAGGAGTTTCACCCATGCGTATCGAAATGAAAGCACAGGGAGAGCTTGATGAGGTAGTAGTTCAAACCGGATACCAGACCATACGCAAACAACAAGCAACCGGTTCCTATACTACCGTCAGCAATGAACTCATCAACAGACGTATTTCTTTTAATATCCTTGACCGCCTCGAAGGCGTAGCTTCCGGTGCGCAGTTCTCTTCGGGAACAACAGCCACACAGAGAAACCTGAACCAGCCTACCATTTCTATCCGGGGCAGAAGCACGATCAGTTCCAATGCGAGCCCACTCATCGTGGTTGATAACTTTCCCTATGATGGAGACCTCGCATCCATCAACCCCAACGATGTGGAAACAATCACTCTACTGAAAGACGCAGCTTCTGCTGCTATTTGGGGCGCATTTTCAGGTAATGGTGTGATCGTGATCACCACCAAGAAAGGAAAAATCGGCCAGCCACTCAAAGTTTCAGTGAACAGTAATATCACTATCGGTGAGAGACCTGATCAATTTTACATGCCCCAGCTTTCGGTAAGCGATTATATAGAGGTAGAGCGTTTCCTTTTTTCAAAAGGTGCCTATGCGTCCTTATTCACTAATATCAACCGACCTGTTATTTCACCGGTTGTTGAAATCCTCCAGAAAACTGCCGCCGGAGGTCTTACCAATGCCGAGGCTGAAGCACAGATCGAAGTGTTTCGCAAAACTGATATACGCAATGATATAGACAGGTACCTGTACCGGAGCGGTATCCTTCAGCAGAATTCGGTTTCTTTAAGTGGTGGTGCGAGCGCACACCAATACCATTTTTCCGTAGGCTACGACAAGCAGGCACAGGCAGTCAGGAAAAATGATGTACAGCGTTTTACCCTTACCGCGCGTAATGTTTTCAGCCTTATTTCCAACCGTTTACGGGTATCCACGCTGGCCACGCTTACCCAATCGCAGAACCGGAATAACGGGCTGCCAACCGTGCCCGGTACGATCCCCTACCTGGCCCTAACAGATGATGCGGGTAATACCCTGGCTGTGCCGAGGCAGTACCGCACGGCATATATCGATACCGCAGGCAAAGGCCGCCTGCTGGACTGGTATTACAGGCCGCTGGATGAACTTTCACTCAACGATCAATTGTCCCTAAATACCGATTACCGGGTAAACTTAGCAGTTGACTATACCATCTTACCTAAGTTGGAAGCCAGCGTGCAATACCAGTATGCAAGAGGAACAAATGAACAGCGCAACTACCAAAACGAATCTAGTTTTTTTACGCGCGATATGATCAATAAGTATACGCAGCTAAATCAAACTACCGGTGCCGCCACGTACCGTGTGCCCATCGGCGGGATACTGGACAGGATGCAATCATTTTATGAAAGCAATAATATCCGAGGACAGTTGAGTTACCAGCTCAGCATCGGCGCAGATCACACTTTTTCGGCTCTCGCAGGTACAGAACTGCGGAAAGTGAACAGCTTCGCTTATTCCAACCGGTTGTATGGGTATGATGACGATGTGGCAACTTTTTCGCCTGTGGATATGGTCAATGTGTACCCGCTCTATTATAATAATTCCAATAGCCAGATCCCATCGAACGTCTCCAACACCGGAACCCGAAACCATTACCTTTCCTGGTTTACCAATGTTGCTTATGTTTTTAAAAACCGGCTAACCGCTACTGCCAGTATCCGCAGGGATGAATCAAACCTGTTTGGCGTATCAGCTAATATGAAGGGTGTACCTCTTTATTCAGCGGGTCTTGGCTGGGAGATCAGCCGCGAGGGGTTTTTCCGGGTTCCACAGATCTCCCTTTTGAAACTGCGGGTAAGTTATGGTTACCAGGGTAACGTAAATACCGGCTTATCTTCCGTGGCAACTATTTCCTATGGTGGCACCAACCCGTTCGGCGGGCAGGTGGCAGGGATCAGCAACCCGCCGAACCCGTCCTTACGTTGGGAGAAAGTCGGTATCATCAATGCCGGCGCTGATTTCTCTCTATTCTCAGGTAAGCTGTCCGGTTCCATAGACCGTTTTATCAAGAAGGGTAGCGACCTGATGGGCGTCAGCCCGCTTGACCCTACTACGGGGATCAGTACTTATACAGGCAATACAGCCAATGTAACCACCACAGGATGGGATATTGTACTCAGAGGACATCTTGGTAAAAGCGGGTTGCAATGGAACGGCACACTGTTGTTTAATTATTCCCAGGACAAAATCACCCGGTATCTTACCCCAACTCCCAACCTTACTTACCTCACCAGTTCAGTTCTCAACCCGGTTGAGGGATACCCGCTATATGCTATCTACAGTTTCCCGTGGGCAGGCCTTGATAACGCAGGCAATCCGCAGGGCTTGATCAACGGATCGCCCAGTAAGGTGTATGCTTCGCTTTATACTTTGTCCAACCTTTCATACAACGGCCCCGCAGTAGCCCCATTTTCAGGAAGCTTGCGCAATACTTTTGACTGGGGAGGATGGTCCTTGTCGTTCATGTTTACCTACCGGATGGGCCATTATTTCCGGAGCCAGTCCGTCAATTACACCAGCCTGTTCAATGTGAACGGTATTGGTGGTCACCCCGATTACCAACTGCGCTGGCAACAACCGGGAGATGAAGCGAAAACGCATGTTCCTTCCCTGATCTACCCGAATAATGTCACCAACCGCGATGCGTTCTATACCTATTCCTCTGTACTTGTAGAAAAAGCGGATTTTATCCGGCTGCAGGACCTGCGGGTGCAGTATACATTGCCCAAACGTACCGCCGCGATCCTTCACCTAAAAAGTTTGAGCTTCTATGGGTATGCCAACAACCTTGGGCTGCTCTGGAAGGCGAACAAAAAAGGCATCGATCCTGATTTTCTTACTGCCGCACCGAACCCTCGAAGCTACGCGATCGGCGTTACGGTAGATTTTTAAACTATCAAACTTTATCACGTGAAACGATATACACTATTTGCGCTTGTGTTGCTGCCATTCATTATCTGCTGTAACAAGCAGGAACTGCTGGATGCGCGTTCAAGGACGAGCCTGGTCATTCCCGGCACGTTGAAAGATTTTCAGGCCATTCTTGATAATTATTCCACCATGAATGTGACCCCGTATATGGGTGAGTTATCTGCGGATAATTATTTTATGACAACCACTTACTGGCAGGGAAGAAGTATCCCTGATCAGAATGCCTACACATGGCAGCCCGAGATCTACAACGGCAGCATCAATGTTAAAGACTGGAACGAGCCTTATATACAGGTACTGTATGCCAATACGGTACTTGAGGGGCTGGCAAAACTTTCAGACCAAAGTGTTGCTGCAAAACAAATACAAGGCGAAGCATTGTTTTTCCGCGCATTTGCATTTCATAACCTGGCGCTAGTATTTGCGCCCACCTATGATGCTGCTACTGCTGAGACTGATATGGGTATCCCACTTCGTTTGTCCGCTGATCTTAACGAAAAAGTGCAGCGCGCTTCGGTGAAAGATACCTATGAAAGGATTCTTGAGGATCTCTTGCAGGCGGCGCCTCTGCTTGCGGGTGTTGATGTTTCCAATTATCGCAACAGGCCCGGCCAGCGTGCTGCGTATGCTTTGCTTGCGCGTGTGTATTTAAGTATGCGGGATTATGCGAAGGCGGGATCGTATGCAGACAGCGCGTTACAACTGGACGCAACACTAATCAACTATAACACGGTGTCTTTATCATCTGCTTATTATCTTCCGTTTACGCGGCTGAATGCAGAAACCATTTTCCAATCCACTATGAGCGGGTTCGCGGCTATATTCATCCAGTTTGCGGGTATCAGTAATCAATTAAGTATTGATACCACCCTTTTCCGGTCTTATCATGCGAACGACCTGCGCCGCAATATTTTCTTCTATCAGCAATCGAATGGTTCAATCAATGTCAACGGTTCCTATGCAGGGGTCGGCAATTCCTTCACCGGGCTTGCGACAGATGAACTTTTTCTCATTCGCGCGGAAAGCCATGCAAGGGCGGGGCGCGTGACAGAAGCGATGAAGGACCTGAACATGCTTTTGCGCAATCGGTATAAAACCAACGCATATACAGATCTGACTGCCGGTTCTTCCAGTGATGCACTCACAAAAGTACTTACCGAACGAAGAAAAGAAATGCCCCTGCGTGGTGTACGCTGGTCGGATCTTAAACGACTGAACAAAGAGGGGGCGAATATTACGCTGATCCATATTGTCAACAACCAGGCCTATACTCTCTCACCAAACAGCCCGCTGTATGTTTTGCCCATTCCGCCCGATGCAGTGCAACTCGGCGGACTCATTCAAAATCAAAGACCATGAAAAAAGTATTGTTATTATGCTGTTTGCCTCTGATGCTTAGCGCGAATTGCCTAGCCAGCGACCGCGCTGTATTAAGCGGGTACATACCGGGCCTGTTGCCGGGAGATTCGGTCTTGCTCATTGTATGGAAAGACCTTATCAGTGAAAGGAAGGCAATGAATTTACCGCATGAGCGGTATGCCTGTGTCCCTGTTAACGACAGATTTACTTTCAAAGTTCCATCGTCGAAAAATCCTTCGTATTTCTCGATAGCTATTCAGAATCTGGCGAGGAAAACTGCTTATGGATCACTGATCACCCTTGTTTCATTTTCGCTCCTGCATGGTGGTGACAGCAGTGAATTCGTGTTTGATTCCATAAGGGTCAAGCGGGTGGTCAAGACTGCGACCAATGATTTTGTCGATTACAAGCCGGGTGAGATTGTTTCGGTGACCGGGAGCCATGAAGTATTGTTTGAATGCCAGAAAGCTGTTTCAGAAGCGAAGGTGTTGTTTTACCGGCAATATAAATACCCACCGGTGCCTCCCATAAGCCAAGGCCGGACACCAGAGCTTGTCGAGGCTTATTTCAGGGATGAAACCGATCAAGCCATGAAAGCGCAACTCACAGCGCTGGAACGGTTTAAAAATAGGTTGCCTCCTCACGATTATGCATCGCTGTATGCTGACCTAGTTTGCTACTGGTGGGGCTTTAAGTTTCGGTATTTAAAAAATGCCATCGAAGATCCGAGGCATGAGGTGTTGAGCGAGAAACAGCGGAAAAACCAGGATTCTGCGTTTCGTGATTACTATTACAGGTATTTGCGCCTTCCTGCTATTGTACAGCCGTCTCTGTCAAAAGATTTTGCCATAATGCTGCACCAGAAAGTGCAACTGCAACACTGGGCGGAAAACAGCAAGGAACCATTTTCGGATTTCCTATACAAGTCATTTGACGGAAATACGAGGGAGCGCGTTATTACTTTTCACCTTGTTGAACGATTTGAAGAGACAGATAAACCAGAGTTGTTGATGGCAAGAACACTCCGGGTTGCGAAAGACGGTTACTGCCGCGCGATCCTTGCGTTCCTGTCTGCGAAGTCAAAAGGGGCGCAAAGCTTTGACGGCGGTTTGGCTGATACGAAAGGAAATATGGTGGGGATGTCTGAATACCGCGGTAAAATCGTGATGCTCGATCTATGGTATACCGGATGCAGCAACTGTGCTGGGTTTTACCGTGATGTACTTTCTAAAGTCGAGAAACGATTCCAGGGAAATAAAGATGTCGTCTTTATCAGCGTATCCATTGATGCGGATAAACGTTCGTGGATCAACAGCGTGCTTTCCAATCGCTATACTTCGGGGAATCAAAGCAACGTGGTGAACCTGTACACAGGAGGTAAGGGTGTTGAACATGCGATCATCAAACATTATAATCCACCCGGTTATCCTTTCAGCCTGCTTATTGATAAGGATGGAAGGATCGTGAGCAATTCCGAAGAAACCTTACGGGACCTACCAAAACTTACGGCCTTGATCGAATCACTGTTGTAGTAAAACAATGTTCCCGCCGAAGCGGGAACATTTACGTGAACTGCCGATGCTGTTACTACGGGATGTACTCGCCTGATGGGTTTTCAGGACAAGGAATATAATTCTCCCCGTCATGGTACCAGGTGCAGACCCCACCGCTGAGATCGCAATTGTTTTTGTCCGAAGCCGAAAAGAAATTGCTTGGATCGCTGGCCGGATCAGGATTGGAGCCCGTGTAATAGAACAGCGGACCGGATGAACAGTCGGCTTTCAGGTTGCCTGCGAAAGCTCCTGCTGTTGCCACGAGGAGCGCGGCAATCAACAGCATTTTGATTTTTTTCATAAAAGATATTTTTTGGAAAAATGATCGCCTACTCTATCGGGTTTTCGGCATCCCCCTTTCATGGCCGTGAAATATTTTCAGGTTGTGTTTTTTTCTGCATTACGAGTGCGAAGATTGTCAGTGCGGTGAAAGCAATGTTGAACACCATGTGCTGCGGCCAGCTCAAATTACGGATGACGCCCCCGCATCCGCAGGGTGTGCGGCTGAATATATGTGCCAGGACGAGCGCAGTGTACAGCGTGAAGGTACCCATCAGAACGCCGGAGGCCCAAAGAGCGAGGCGGCGCGTAGTATCAAAAAAAAGCAATAATGCAATCACGCATTCAAGCGGGGGCAAAGTGTATGTGATCGTTTCACTCAGCCAGGAGGGGAAAGGCTGGTTGTACATATCCTTGCTGAAAACTTTTAAACGTAAGAGTTTACTCAAGCCCGTGTAACCGAAGAGCAGTATAAGCAATGCAGAAATAATCCCGATAGCAGTTTGCTTTTTCATGGAATGGATTTTAAAATTTGCACGGGGGGAACAAGATGCAAGGTATGGTGGAGGATACGAGATAAAAAAGTGGCGTAATAACCTAATCGGAAGTATTGATAACCCCTGCGAATAATTTATTTGTAGAACCTGATTTTTTCTGTTTTGGTTATTGAAACTTCTTTACAGGTTATTGAAAGTATTTATTATTTGATATAATGGGGTTTGTTTCGTTTTATAATCACCGGCATCAAGGAAGCCGCAACATTAATTGAAGGCATTAATTGACTTCATATTTAGCCAATATCCACGATTCCCCAATTTCGTGAAAGTGGCCAGTTGCATTTTCCATCAATAGCACTGCCGGTAATTTCCAAACGTCACCTAACCAATATTATACTATGAAAAAGATCCTGTTTATTTTGATTAGTGCTTTTATGGTAATGTCCTGTCGGAAAGGAGAGATTCCACAGACAGACCCCACATTCAACGTGCTGAGGCAAAACTTAACGGCAGTTGATTTTGCCCGGATCGATCCTTCTACCGTTACCACTTTTAGCAGCCACAAGTCCAATCAACGCCTGATACGCGCAGACTTTAAGGGGAAGGAGCGGTTTCATGATTTTGTTGTCCTCCAGCTCGACCCAGACGGAAAAGTAAAAGACGGTAAGATCATTCATATCGAAGGGAAACCACAGCCCTTGTCCAGTAATAAGAACAAGCAGGCATTCAATGGTAGTATCGAGACCAGTTCCCTTAAGCATACTGATGTTAAAAGGTCTGCTATTAAGGATGGTTTTATCATGGACCTGCACTCCAGCCAGGTGCAGACAAATGGTGTCAGGCTGAATTACGAATGCGCAGACTGTACGCTTCCAGAGGTCATTGTCAGTTCCAGTTATTCCAATGGCGGTTATAACTGGCTGAGCTGGCTCAGCATCTGGTCCCTCTTCAATGACTGGCCTCGTATGGAATACTTGCTGACTGATTATAGCGGCGGTGGCGGAGGTGGCGGCGGTGGTGGCTATACACCGCCTCCGGTAATCAGCGCGGATGAAGAAAACTCCGAAAACAAAGAGAAGATCGATCCCAAGAAATATATGGATTGTTTTGGCAACGTACCAGACGCTGGCGCTACATGCACCATCAGCATTTACGCAGATATTCCTGTGGATGGACACCCTGAGATCCTTTTTGACTGGAGCCAAGGAAATCCCGGTCATGTGTTTATCGAGATGTATAAACTTGGAGAAAATGGGGGTCTTGTTACGCAAACAATCGGTTTTTATCCCAGTACGGGTTTCAAAGTTCTTGGTGGCGGGGATGTAAACTCCAAGGTTGTTGACAATGCGTCGCATGAGTACAACGCGCGGTATACTATCCCTATATCACCTGGTCAGTTACAGGCGGCTATCGGGCAGGTCAATGCCTATAGCGGAAATTCCTACAATATGACGACATTTAATTGTGTGGATTTTGCTCTAGGCATATTTAATGCCGCAACTGGTGGCGGACTTTCCATTACTAAGCAAAATATCCCTGGTTATCCAACCCCTGGTGGATCGAATACGCCACAAGGGGTATATAACGCAATAAATGATTTGGGAGGATGGGGTACGCCAGGAGCCTCAACTGTGGGAAGTAAAGCTTATGGTGGCACCAGTAAAGGTCCCTGCAATTAATCTTATTAATCTTACTGCCATGAAAAACATCATTGCACACCCACTTGTACAGCTTTTATCTTTTCTGATTATCCTGGTCAATGGCATAGAATGGAACGCCATGCCTTATGGCTGGTTTGTTGTTTTTGGTACGGCCGATGGTAAAGTATTCGCGATCATCGGGATGTTCGCTATCCTTATCTGCCTTGCCAGTATTTTCTGGAGACGAAATTTCCTTCAGCCGGTAAGCCTGCTCGTCATGTGGTGTTCATTGTTTGCGTTTTACTGGCAACTCACCAACAGTCACAAACAGATGGTCTTTAAAGGCGGACCAGGACTTATTACCGTCCTCGTTTTTCTAACTGCGACTATCATGGTGCTCAATGCGAGAATGCAATGGAAGAACTCTTAAAATTATTAGAATCGTTTCACCCGGTTGACCCACAGTTACAAATATTCCTTTTACATCACCTGCCCAAAGAAACGCACCGGGCGAACAAAGCCATCCTCGAAGAGGGACAGGTATGCGACTGGATCGCATTTATCGAGAAAGGGTTGCTTAAAATTTATTACGAGTGCGAAGATATGAGTGAACGGATTGTCTGGTTTCATAAGGAAGGTGATGTGATGGGATCGATGAAAAGTTATTATTCAGGATCGCCATCGAAGCTAACGATCCGTACGATGGAAGAAACGGTGCTGCGGCGTATCAAGCGGACAGAACTGGAAGATCTGATGCAGAAGTTTCCTGATTTTAATATCAATGCGCGGAGAATCACTGAAAGCTATTATTCGATGAGTGAGGATCATGTGATACTTCTGGCAATGCCGCCGAAGGAGCGCTTTAAAAAAATACAGGAAGAATATCCGTGGATATTGAAAGATCCGCGGATTAAAGATTATATGGTTGCGGCCTATTTGGGAATGGATAAGGCAACGCTCAGCAGGTATCGAAGGGGGATAGAATAATTTAGAAAGGATGGTTCCAACAAGGCCGTCCTTTCTTATTGCGGACAATCGGGAAAGATCTCCATTTCCATATTCATACTTTGTTTTTCTTCCACCCAGCTTTGCCAACCTTCGTTCTTTAAAAACTCAACCGGAGTAGTTGCGGGGAGGCCATAGATTATATTCTGGTTGTTAAGCATACTGCTGTTGATCTATCTATATTATTTTAATTTACAATATAATTAATGTACCTTATTTTAAAATTCCAGGATGCTTACAACGATTTCCAGAAGGCAGTTCGATGCTTATTGTTATTCACGTTCTCCTTACATCAGGTATGTCGCCAAGGAATTGGCATGGTATAGTGTTTTCAACAAAAAATTAATCGCGGCAATCGCAATGGATTACACGGACGGTGATTATTCCTATATTATCCTTGCACGGGACAAGCGAAAAGTATTCAGGACACTCGAACCGCCTTTGGATTTTTATGGTACACAGGAGGAAGCTGTTGAAGAACTGAAGAAAGCACTCGCCAAATATGAAAATGACGGTAAAGAAATTTATGAACAGGGCGATGAAAAAGCATTGCCAAACGAATTACTGACACCACAGGTAGCTGACAGTAAATTACACAGGCACTTTACCGTTCTCCAATCACGTGGCCATGAATCAGCAAGGAAAATCTTAGCTGAGATTGCCTACAGCTTTGTAGATGTAGATGGTAATTATGTAAAGGATTTTCAGACAACCGGATTTGACGCCCGTTTGTGGGAACTGTACCTGTATGTGTACCTGTATAGTTCCGGTTATAAGATTGATAACAGTTTCCAGGCACCAGATTATTTAATCTCCTACTTCGGAGAAAGAGCAGCTATTGAAGCGGTTACAGTAAACGCAAATAAAAATTTCGATGAAGCTGCACCGAAAACACTCAAAGATGTTTTGCGGTTTAACCATGATTACATGCCTATCAAATTCGGTAGCTCTTTGTTCAGCAAACTACAGAAAAAATACTGGGAGAAAGCGCACGTAAAAGGAATCCCATTCATTCTTGCCATTCATGATTTTCACATGCCATCTACCCTTGAATCATTTGGCTCAATGACCTGGAGCCGGGATGCATTGGGCGATTACCTGTATGGATACCGCATGAAAGTTACCATTGAAGAAGATGGCAGTATTAAAAGACATATACGCGATAATGGACGGCATATCGAACCGATCATGGAGAAGATAGAAACCCACGAATGGAATGGAAAAACAATTCCTTCTAATTTTTTTGGGTTACCAGACAGCGAAAATGTCAGTGCGGTGTTGTTCAGTAATAATGCAACACTTGCCACTTTTAACCGAATGGGTAAAATAGCCGGGCTTGGTACTGATACCGTAAAAATGTTACGGCATGTCCGCATGTATGATCCGGACCCATATGCAGTGGATCCAATCGAAATGACGCTTGATCTTGATTCACCTGATTATGAAGAAGGATGGGCGGATGGTTTAATCATGTTTCATAACCCGAAAGCTATATTTCCTGTAGATGCTAATATGTTCCCCGATATATCACATATGTATTTTGACCTGGAAGATCTTGTCATGCACGGAATGGTTCAGCCTTCCAATATAATTTCATCGGTTACTCAATGCCTTATTGCTAAGCCATAATTGGGATTTTGCATGTGCAACAAAAAAAATAACAGGCGTTGATAAAGAAACCAATTTCTTTATCAGTGTTGCTGCTGCAACTTTCTTCCTTCTACATTCATAATAATTTTGGGTTGTCAATCAGATCATCTAAAATCTATTGTTATGAAAACATTTGTGATGTGCGTGCTGATCCTCGTGAGTTTGAATACAAATGCGCAAAGCATTGGTCTCAGGCTGGGACATACGCTTACTCCTTCCGATCATGTATCCTTAAAGTACGAGCACTGGACCAACGGTGTGCTCAATTTTTCGCTTGTTGGTTTCTTTGAGCGTTCCAGAAAAAATGCATTACTTTATTCCTGTTACGGCGCGGATCTGCTGGCCGAATATTCCCCCCTCGTGGCGGGCGATCCGTTGCCGCTTTTGTCGTGGCGCGCAGGACTGGGTGTAACCTGGCAACTGGTGTCGGAGCCGTGGGTGTACAAAGGACTTTCTCCTTCCGAACGCATGAACTATGGGCTCTCGAGTGAAGCGTCCGTTGAATGCAACCTTACGGATGTATTCCGGCTCTCGCTATTCGGGCAACAGAAATACCTGCTTCGAAGTTCGCTCGGTTCCACGCGTTTTTGCTACGGGCTGGGATTAGCGTATCGATTCAATTCTTACTAAACTCCTATTCACCATTTAATCTTTTCACATGCGAACAATACTACTATTGTGTGCAGGGCTCTTCGCGTGCCTATGCGTGAGCGCGCAGCCCTACTCGCTATCGGCGAGTGTTGACAAACTATTCTACTGTACACCCACTTCGAATATCAGGATGTATGGAAAAGTAACGAGCCCGACACCGAACATGTACAAGGGCATCCGTTATAATTATTATTACTACAACAGCTTTTCCAATTCATACGATATGATCGGCTGGTACCAGATCATCTGGTCAGGCAGTACGCCCTTGCAGACCTATATCAATATGCAACCCGCTTATTTTGACGGTTCGCGGTTTACCAACCCTGTGAATATCCCGCAGGGACCGAATACGCTTTGGATGTCGCTCGATGTGAACTACCAGGCGTTCCCGAATAACAATACCGGGCAGCAATTGGCTTTGGATATTGAAGCGGTAGACCAGGGAAATAATACAACAACGAGAAGTTCAAAAATACTTTTCACTGTACCATTGTTGTATACGAATCCTGTGACCTTATCGAGTGCGCCGATCACTGCATCTGCTACCACTGTATGCGGGGATAATGTTAGCTTAAGTGGTTCACCGAATTATGCTTCGTATGGTTTCCGGTATGACTGGTACAAAGACGGGTCGCCTGTTTTGTTATCAGATAATACAGGAACCGTTTCCATCAACACCGCGGGAAATTATTACGCGATCGTGAGTGATGCGTGCCAGACGGCGACTTCGAATACAATTGCGATCAGTTCGGGTTCGGCTCCTGTTGCACCGACGCTATCTTCTTCTGCCGGAACCTCTTTGTGTAATGGTGCATCCACTACGATTACGGCAACCACCACAGGTGGAACAGTGTACTGGAACTCTGGGGCAACGGGCGCATCCATTACGGTGAGTGCAGCGGGTGATTATTATGCATGGGAAGTGAATGGCTGCGGGCAGAGTGCGAATAGTTCAACGGTGCATATTACCACGGGCGGTTCGCCTGCGGCACCGGTGATCAGTTCAAACAACGGGACACTGTTGTGCAATGGTGCGTCAACAACACTTACTGCATCGGGTGTGGATGGAACGGTGACCTGGAGTACGGGCGCGACAGGTAATTCAATTACGGTAAGCAGTGCGGGTTCGTATTATGCGAGCCAGGCAAACGGTTGCGGAACCAGCGGTAACAGTAATACGATCGTGGTTACCATCGGTGCTTCGCCTGCTGCGCCTTCGGTTTCATCATCTGACGGTAATTTATTGTGTAACGGTGCTGCGACTACTTTGACCGCATCGGGAATTGACGGAGCGGTTAACTGGAGCACGGGACAAACGGGGGCGAGTATTTCTGTTTCCAATGCGGGAACTTATTATGCGACCAATACCAATGCCTGTGGAACAAGCGGCAACAGTAACACTGTTGCGATCAGTACGGGCAGTACACCTGCTGCGCCTTCGATATCTTCTTCGAATGGTACGCAACTATGCAACGGTTCTTCAACGACGCTTGCAGCGTCAGGTGTTACGGGTGCAGTTACGTGGAGCACTGGTCAAACAGGCGGAAGCATTTCTGTTTCCAGTGCTGGAAATTATTACGCGTACCAATCGAACAGTTGCGGCACGAGCGGCAATAGCAATACGGTTGTGATCAGTACGGGCGGTACACCTGCTGCACCAACCGTATCGAGCAGTAATGGAACTTTTTTATGCAACGGATCTTCTACAGTTCTTTCTGCATCTGTTTCGGGTGGTGGAACCATCAAATGGAGCACGGGGCAAACTGGTAACACGATCACGGTTACTACACCCGGCAATTATTTCGCGTGGGAACAGAACAGTTGCGGGAATTCTGCGAACAGCAATACAGTTGTTATTACAACGGGTAGTGTTCCTGCAGCGCCTACTGTCACGCCTGGATACAACCAATTGTTGTGCAATGGTGCCACTGCTAATTTGGTGTCCACGGGATCGAGCGTGAGCTGGTCAAATGGCGCAAGTGGAAACAATTTAACTGTTTCTGTTGCGGGCACTTACTACGCAGTTGATCACAATGCGTGTGGTAATTCGTCGCCTTCCAATCAAATCGTTGTTACAACGGGTTCCTGTCCTTTGCCGACACCCGGCACATCGTATACGATCTGTCCCGGCACTTTGAAAACACTGGACGCGGGTGCTGGATTTGATTCGTATGCGTGGAGCAATGGAGCGACGACACGAACCATCAATGTAGGACCAGGCAATTACAGTGTGACCGTTACGAAGGAAGGATGCACCGCGTTGTCCGGTTCTGTTATGGTAAATTATTTTACGGTTGTTGCACCGGTGATCTCTGCATCGGGTTCAACTACATTTTGTTCGGGCGGAAGTGTGACACTTTCTTCCACACCAGCTGCGGCTTACTTGTGGAACACGGGAGCGAGCGGATCGGCGATCAACGTTTCGACTGCGGGCAGTTTTAATGTTACCGTTACGGATAACAATGGCTGCCAGTCGACTTCGAATACCATTACGACTTTTGTCAACGCTTTGCCCGGCGCTTCGATTTCTGGTTCTACATCTGTGTGTCAAAACAGTGTTTCGCCTTCGGTAACCTTCAGCGGCAGTGCGGGTACTGCGCCTTATACATTTTCTTATCGTGTAAATGGTGGAACTGTGCAGACGGTTACTACTACAAGCGGCAGCAGCGTTAGTGTGAGTGCGCCAACTACGGGTGCGGGTAGTTTTACCTATTCATTGGTTAGTGTTTCTGAATCGAGCAGCACGGGTTGTTCTGCTGCTGCCAGCGGATCTGCAACAGTCGTGGTGAATCCACTTCCTACGGCTTCTGTTGCAGGTACGACAACAGTTTGCCAAAATGCTTCTGCGCCTTCCGTTGTGTTTACGGGAGCAAACGGGGTTGCGCCTTATACTTTTGTGTACCGTGTTAATGGAGGAGCTGCGCAGAGTGTAGCTACATCGAGCGGAAATTCTGTAGCGGTTGCAGCGCCGACAGGTAGTGCGGGAACGTTTACTTATTCACTCCTAAGTGTGACAGATGCGAGCAGTACCTCGTGTGGAAATACTGCATCGGGTTCTGCGACAATCACGGTTAATCCATTGCCATCAGCAACCCTTTCAGGAACAACTGCGGTATGCCAGAATGCGTCTTCACCTTCTATAACATTTACAGGTTCGCTGGGCACAGCTCCATATACATTCACGTACTCCATCAATGGTGGTTCTGCAATGACCGTTACAACTTCCGGTGGAAACAGCGCGACCATTTCTGCTCCAACTACTACGGCAGGATTGTTTACTTATACATTGCTCGGAGTACAGGATGCAAGTAGTACGAGCTGTTCTGCAACTGTGGGTGGAAGCACAACTGTTCGTGTGAATGAACTGCCGGTCGCTTCTGTGAGTGGCAACACTTCGGTTTGTCAAAACAGTGCGTCGCCTTCGGTTGTCTTCTCTGCTACAGGCGGAACTGCGCCGTATACGTTTGTTTATAGAATAAATGGCGGGGCGAATATTTCAGTATCTACTACACTTGGTAACAGCATGGGTGTTCCTGTTGTTACTTCTACTCCCGGTAGTTTTACTTATACGCTGGTGAGCGTGACGGATGCGAGCAGTGCGGCTTGCAGCAACTCTGCGACAGGATCTGTAACCGTGAATGTGAATGCATTGCCTTTAGCTTCGATCAGCGGGACAACAGCTGTTTGTCAGAATACTTCTTCACCATCTGTTGTATTCACAGGATCACTCGGAACTGCGCCGTATACTTTCACTTACCGGATCAATGGTGGTGCAAACCAGACTGTAACGACCGTCACAGGAAACAGTGTAACTATTTCAGTACCCACTACGGCTTCAGGAAGTTTTGTTTATACGCTCATCAGTGTTCAGGATGCGAGTTCTACTACGTGTGCGGCAAGTGTTTCGGGTGATGCGACTGTTACCATTTATTCATTACCGGATGCAGCCCTGATCGCGGCTGATAATGCGCATCTCTGCAACGGTTCGAGTGGTGCCATTAAAATACTCAACTATACAAGCGGCTATTCTTACCAGTGGAACTTCAATGCAGCACCATTTCGTTTGAGTACCAAGGATACGATCATTAATAACCAGCCTGGAAAATTCACCGTTCAGGCGATCAATGCACAGGGATGTAAAGCGGCTGCACTTTCAAACGAAGTGCAGATCACGATCGGCACTGTGCCTGCACCGGTGATACTGGGATCACGCAAAGTATGTGAAGGCGGTAAAACAGAACTCATTGCTACCAATGCGGGGCAACCGTTTGAGGTCTGGCGGTGGACTGATCCACCAGAAAGTATTTCATCGAGAAAAACGTACGGGTGGGACAGCAATTTTTTCGCGGGCGCCGGGCAGTATCAGGTTATGGTGATGGCGCAAGGATGCTATGACAGCACAACAGTGACTGTTACAGCTGATGATACTGAGTACCCGGCGGGCAGGTTGATGATCACACCAGATTCTATTGTATACGGAGGACAGGTAAAAATGCTTGCAGAGGTATCGCACACAAATGAATTCAGATGGGATTTTGGTGATGGTACCAAAGCGGTGACCAGTGACAGTGCTTTAATGCAACATTATTACCTCGCTAAAGATTCGGTGCATGTTGGTTTAGACGCAGTGAGTAAGCGGAACTGTATCACCCATTTCGATGCATGGGTGAAAGTCTTACCGCAGGCGGCATTACCCAAACCACAAACATTTGTGCGGGGGAATTTAAAAGACTGGAACGTGTTCCCGATCCCTTTCCATGATCATTTGAAAGTATCGGTGATACTGGAAAGAAAACAGGAGATCGTTATACAGTTGTTTACCGGCGAAGGAAAGCTGGTTCGCAACTGGCGGAAAACGGCAGAAAAAGGTGAGAATCTTTTTACACTCGACGGGCTGGATGGATTAACACCGAACGTGGTCTATTTCATCACCTCGATTTACAACGGACAAAAACATTTTGATAAAGTTTTTAAATACTGAGCTATGAAAAAAATATTATTCGGTTTGCTGATTGGCGCTCTTGCCGCATGCAGCAATCAAAAGGATGTGATACTACAGACTGCCTCGCACGCAGTGATACAGTTCAGCAAGGATACAGTGCGTGTGCGTGAGAAGGACTGGACGAATGTGCGTGGCACTGGCAACGGCAATGTGACTTTGTATTTAACCGATCCGGGGCATCAACTGAACATGCGGACTGACAGCATGCCTTCACCTGTACATCTTTTGTACCGCGGCACAGAGATCAAGAGCGGAGAATCGATGCTGGTGATGGACAGTGTGCAACTCTATTGCGTAGCAGACCTTCCAGGACTTTATGAAATTGATTTGTACCTCACAGACAGGCTCGGGCGTGGTGAAACAAAAAAATTATTCGTTCGCTGCGTTCCAAACACTACTGCCAGCCCAAGTTTTTTCTGGCGCGATCTCGGGAGTGAACAAATGCAAAGCTGGAACTATGTGTTCGATGCTTCGAATACCAATAAACCTGATGGCACGATCAGCGAATATCATTACTCTATCAACGGCCAGGAAATCAGTACCAATCAACCCGTGATGTACTGGACCTTTCATGCGAAGGGAGATCATAAAATCGGGCTTTATGTCGTGGATGATCTTGGGAACAAATCAGTAACGCTTTACCAAACACTCACTATTTTATGAGAACGATATTATTTCTGATATGGATACTATGTGTGACTATCCTTCGCGCGCAGGTGGTTACAACATTTCCTTCTTTATCCATACATGCAAGCAGCAGGGGTATGGGAATGGGTGATGCAGGGATCGCATCGGCAGAAGGAACGCAGCAGCTTTTATACAATCCTGCGAAATGTGCTTTCGTGCAATATTTTCACCAGGTGTCTGTTGGTTATATGCCGTGGCTCACCGGGATCTCAAACGATACGCGCATGATGAGTGTGGGTTATATCGCGAGTGTAAACACGGCAGCCTTTGGTGTTTCATTGAACTATTTGAACCTCGGTGCCATGGACACGCGCGATGAAAACGGCGCAACGCTCAGCTCATATACGGCGCGTGAATATAATGTGGGCGGATCGTTCGCTTTGCAATTAAACGAACACCATGCACTCAGCACAACCTTGCGTTTCCTCGCGCAGAATGCGTATGAGCCCAACCCTGTGAACAGGTACTCTGTCAGTGGTGATGTAGGGTATTATGGTTTTACTTCTATCGGAGAATCGGCGAGCCGACTGGAATGGGGCGCTACTATCACCAACCTCGGATCTAAAAAAAATAACCTGCCTGCAACCGCGGCACTTGGTGTCGCTTACAAACAACAGATGGAATTCCACTCGGTGCAGGTATCTGTTGATGCTGCGCGATTGCTGAAAGACAATTTCAGCGGCACACGTTACACAGCTGGAATCGAATACGGGTATGTGGACCAGTTTTTCCTGCGGGGTGGCGCGTCGATTGAAAATGCAAGCGCAGGTAACCGGAAATATTTTTCATTCGGTGCAGGGTACAAAGGATTCGTGGATGATCAGGGCTGGCAGATCGACCTGCATTATTTGGTGCCATTCGGTGCGAGTGGTGGTCTATCACCCTATCAGGGATCGTGGGGACTTACGATCAGTTTTAACCTTGGCAATTTTCAATAAACATTTATGTTCTACGGAATCGGCTGGATACAATATATCAGGACCATTGCGCTGGTGGTGCTTGCTTATTACATAGTGATTGGCTGGATGTACAGAAGAGAATTGTTGCAATGGTGGCGTGGCAGAAAGAAACGTGAGTGAAGAACACCGGCACAACACACATGCCCTGCCGCTGCAGTGCAGGAGAACCGATTGCGAGGACGAAGTAGCGGCGGGCATGTTTTATAAAAAAAGTGAGAAACAAGAAAATGTGCGTTATGAAACTAAAGAAAAATCAAAGCAGACATAACAGGAAAACCCTCTATGGTACATTCCTGCTTACTATACTTCTATGCGAACTCGCCGTAACATCATTTGCCCAAGATGGTAATGCGGGTATACTTGATGCGAACCAGAAAGTGCGCAGCTATTTCGCATCGGGCACGCAACTGATGTACGCGGTCGGCGCGATCGTTGGGCTGATCGGTGCGGTAAAAGTATTCAACAAATGGAACGCGGGCGATCACGATACGGGCAAGGTGGCCGCTGCATGGTTTGGCAGTTGTGTGTTCCTGGTGGTAGTAACTACCGTGATCCGTGCATTCTTTGGAATTTAAAACAAACTAGTATGTGGGAGCATTGGCCGGCAAGGGAGTTACCGAAGATTGATATCGGCGGAACGCAGTTCTTTCTTGACTTGCGTTTATGGGAGATGCGCGACGTTGATGATTTTATGAACAAGTTTTCGATTGATGATTTATTCGAAACAGAAACCGGCTTCAAACTCTGTTTTGATCCGAAAACGAAAAATCTTTTCGATGGTTCAGCGGAGGAATACGAAAAGCGAAAAGAAGAACTGAAAGTCGTCGACCTGCCATCCCTGGGTGAAATGGATCCTGTCGGTTGGGATGCGTACGTTAAAACATGGAAGGATGAGAACCCGGTACTGGCAGCGATGATCGAGCGGATACCGGAGGTGATCAATGAGATGCCGCACCCAAAGCAAAAAGGGGTTACAGCGAAAGACCTGTTGCCGAAGAAACCAAACCGTGAACCGCTTTTGCCGAAGAAGCGGTTAAGACAAGGAAAAGGAAGAAGATTATGACAAACGTGTATACCATTAATAAAGGTGTGAACCGACCGGTTGTGTTCCGGGGGCTGAAGGCTCAGTATATCTGGTGGCTCGCGGGCGGGTTGCTCTGTTCGCTGCTGCTGTTCACCGTCATGTATATCCTGGGCGTACCAATGATCATGTGTTCGGTACTGGTGGGTGTTTCTATTACGTTGCATGTGATGTGCGTTTACAGGCTCAACCGATTGTATGGTGAACATGGATGGATGAAACACCGGGCGAAACGCGTCACCCCTAACAGAATTTATTGCGATCAACTATTTACTAAATGAAAAATTTGTCTGAACATATTCCATTATATGGTGTCGAACATGATATGATCTTGTCGAAGATGGGTGACTTAACAATTGCCTATCGTGTAACGCTTCCTGAAATTTTCACCTTATCAAACAATGATTATGTATCTCTTCATCAATGCTGGATCAAAGCCATCAAGATCCTCCCGGTCGGTACTTATCTCCATAAAACGGACCGGTTTACTCAAGTTCCGTACCGCGCTGATTTCGGTGCCGCAACGTCGTTTCTTTCACATAGCAGCGATCGGTATTTCCATGAACGTCCTTATCTCGAACATTCCTGCAGACTCATGCTGACCATCCCTGCGCAGACACGCAAACAGGTGAATTCATTATACTCTTCGTTGTTACGGAAACACCTGGTTCCTGCCCAAACGATTGACCCTGCATTCTTAAAAAGTTTTGAAGGTGTGTGTTCACAGTTTGTGCGAATACTGAGTGATACGGGAATGATTAGCTGTGAACGATTGGTAGAAAATGAACTGGTGGACCTCGTGAATGAATACTTAATTCTCGATAGTGATGGTGTTCGGCGCGATCTTGATTTTTCGGATGGTGTGCGTATTGGTGAAAAACACTGCAGCATGTTTTCATTCGCTTCGGCGGATGAATTGCCGGGTGTATGCGGGCCAAGGATCACACACGAGAAATATTCTACTGATACAGTCAAATTTTCCATTGGTTTTGTTTCACCGCTCGGACAGTTGCTGGGTGTGGATCATCTGTACCAGCAATTTATTCGTGTTGAGGACAATGAAGTTGTCATCAAAGAACTGGAAAAGAAAAAGCTACGGCTTCGTTCGCTGTCCGCATATTCGCGTGATAATGCTGTGGCGCATGATGCAACGGATGAATACTTACGTGAAGCAGTTGCAGAACAAAGATTGTGTGTGCGTGCGCATTTTCATGTGCTGGCGTGGACAAAGGATGCGGATAAGGTACAAGAAGTAAGAAATGCGTGCAGTGCCGCGATGGCGGCAATTGATGCATCGCCGAAACTGGAAACGGTGGGTGCGCCGCAGTTGTATTGGGCGGGGATACCGGGCAATGCGGCTGACCTTCCGGTCAACGAAAGTTTTTTGAGTTTCCTGGAACCGGCTGCGTGTTTTATTGCGACTGAAACGGGGTACCGATCTTCCGGCGGAAGTTTCGGCATCCGGCTCGGAGATAGGCAATATGGTCAGCCGCTGCTGGTGGATATATCGGATGAGCCAATGGCTAACGGTGTTACCACCAACCGGAACAAATTTATCCTCGGCCCTTCGGGAAGCGGTAAATCTTTTTTTACCAATCACCTGGTGCGTTCTTATTACGAACAGGGTACGCATATCGTGCTGGTCGATGTGGGGCATTCTTACAAAGGTCTGTGCGAACTATTGAACGGCTATTACTTCACGTATTCGGAAACAAAACCAATCTGTTTTAATCCTTTTTTCGGCGGCGTTCCTGACAGCGAGAAAAAAGAAAGCATCAAAACGCTGCTCGTGGCACTCTGGAAAAAAGACGACGAACGTTTTACACGTAGCGAATATGTCGCGCTCTCCAATGCATTGCAATTGTATTATGAACAACCCGTAGCGTTCAGGTGCTTTGATAGTTTCTATGAATTTCTGCAGGGTGATTTTGCCAGCGCGTTGCACGCGGACGCAGTGAAGGACAAGGATTTTGACCTCGCCAATTTTCTCTACGTGCTCCGTCCTTTTTACAGAGGCGGCGAATATGATTATTTGCTGAACTCCCGCGAAAATCTTGAATTGCTGGATGAACGGTTCATTGTTTTTGAACTGGACAATATCAAGGATCACCCGATCCTGTTGCCTGTTGTTACGATCATTATCATGGAAGTGTTTCTTTCTAAGCTACGCAGGCTGACCGGTGTGCGTAAAATGATCCTGATCGAAGAAGCGTGGAAAGCGATTATGCGCGATGGCATGGCGGAGTATATCAAATACCTCTACAAGACCGTGCGTAAATATTTCGGTGAAGCGGTGGTGGTGACGCAGGATGTAGAGGATCTTATTGCTTCGCCAATCGTCAAACAGGCGATCATCAACAACAGTGAATGCAAGATCCTGCTGGACCAGTCGCGGTATGAAAACAAGTTTCAGGTGGTGCAGGAACTATTGGGATTGACTGAAAAAGAAAAGACGCTTGTGCTATCGCTGAACAAGGCCAATGATTCCTCACGCAAATACAAGGAAGTGTTTATCTCGCTGGGTGGCCGCGTTTCGAAAGTCTACCGCGTGGAAGTTTCGCCGGACGAATACCTGACCTATACAACGGAAGAAAAAGAAAAACTGAAAGTCACACGTGCTGCTTCTGCGCAAGGAAGTATGGAAGCGGGTATTAAATCCTTAACAATATGAGGGAAAGATTATTGTGGTTCGCTGTTGCGCTGATCTGTATCGTTGTAGTAGTCTACGGGATCTGGTGGTGCTGCCACTCAAGGAAGCAGATCGTGGATGCTGTTGTTAACCTGTACATCAAAATATTTTGTGAAAGATGAAAAAGCTAATGGTGATGTTGGTTTTGTGTGGATGTGTATTTCGCGCTGGTGCGCAAAGCATCGATCCTGTTTCACTGTTAATCGCCAAAATAATAAAGGCTATCGACCTGCAGGTGCAGAAACTTCAAAACCAGACGATCTGGCTTCAACAGGCGCAGCAGGTGGCAGAGCATGAATTATCGAAACTGAAACTTTCGGAGATCGCGGACTGGCAAAGGAAACAACAGCAATTGTATGCTGGTTATTTCTCAGAACTGCAAACCGTTCGCAACGCGGTGAAAACACTTCCGCAGGTAAAACAGATCCTTTCCCTGCAAACCGAATTAATTGGAACCTATAACCGTATTGCAAAAGATGAAGTATCGCGCACCGCGGCCGATGGACTAATGGGTTTGTGCGGGGATATTCTTTCCTCGTTGCAGGAAGTGACAAATAGTAATGGACTTGAGATGAAAGATGCGGATCGTGTAAAGATGATCAGTTCCCTGCGTGATGCAATGCAGGATTGTTTAGATAATATGAAAGAACTGGACAAGCAAACTAACAGGCTTGCAGGCAGTAAACAACAATTGCAAACGGATATGAAAAGTTTACAACGATTAAAACAGTGAGTATGAAAACAGTGATGGTGATATTGATCGCTTTAATTAGTAGTGTGCGGATGTGTGCGCAGGTACAGGAACTACAGCAATTAAAACTCGATCTTGAAAAACTCGCGCAGTTCAAGCTGATACTGTCCCAAATGAAATCGGGTTACCAGGTATTGCAGAATGGTTACAATGGGATACGCGATATCGGTAAATCGAATTTTAACCTGCACCAGGATTATCTCGAAGGATTATTGCTGGTAAGTCCTTCGGTGAAAAACAATCCTGCTGTTAATCGCGTGTACAACACGCAGACACAAATCATTATTGACAGCAAATCACTTTTGTCAGATTTACGAAAAAGCCAGGTGTTCACCGTTTCTGAACTCAATGAAGTTACCCTCGCGTGTAAAAATATTACGGATGTTGTTGGTGTTGATGCAGAACTGTTATTGTCTGTGTTGACACCGGGAAAATTTCGGATGAGTGATGGTGAACGCACGGAGGTCATGGGAACAATGGAGCAATCGGTGCAGAAACAGGCGGCGAAATTAAAAGGTTTAAGTGATGAGTATTTAAAACTCATGATGCTTCGCAGGCAGAACAGGCGTGATATGGAATCATTGAAAGGATTGAGCAAACAATAAAGACCAAGTGATGAAGCGAATAGTGTGTGTGATGCTGGTGATAATGCCAATGGTTGTCAGTGCGCAATCCATTTCCAACGGGGAGGGTTTGCAGTTTGTGCTGGATCAACTGTACAATAACATGATGCCGATGTGCAGCCAGCTGATCGGCGTGGCGCGCGTGATCGGCGGGCTGGCGGCGCTTTGTTATATCGCGATGCGTGTATGGAAAAATATTGCAGCAGCGGAACCGGTTGATGTGTATGGACTGGCACGGCCTTTCGTAATCGGGCTTTGCATCGGCCTTTTTCCGCAGGTGATCGCGCTGTTCAACGGGATACTACAACCCATTGTCATGGCAACTGCGGCAATGGTGAAGAACAGTAACGCGGCGATGGAAAAATACTTAGGCCTGCATGACAGCAGTACGATGGGGATAGGAGCGCTCAATCCTGCCAACTGGATCCGCGAAGGCATCAAGCAAATACTTGAGTTTGTTTTCCAGGCGGCGGCGCTCATCATAGATGTCATCCGTACTTTTTACCTGATCGTGCTCGCGATCATTGGTCCCGTGGTTTTCGCGCTTTCGATTTTCGATGGGTTTCAGCATTTGTTGACGGTGTGGCTCGCGCGCTACATCAATGTATACCTGTGGTTGCCGGTGGCCAATATTTTCGGCGCGATCATCGCGAAGATCCAGGAGAGCATGATGACGGATACCATGCCCAATATCCCGGGTCAGCCGTTTTCGACTACCGACTGGGCGTATATCGCTTTTCTGTTGATCGGGATCATCGGTTATTTCACGGTGCCTTCGGTTGCGAATTATATCGTCAATGCAGGTGGTGGTAATGCGCTCCTTCATAAGGTTACTACGATGACAGTTGGCGCAGGTAAACAGGCAGCGAGCATGGCAACAACAGGAATGTCAGCAGATGCGTATGGCGGCGCTGCCAACAAGATGAGCAGCAATATGAGTGATGCAGCCGCAAGCGGCGGATATTTCAAGGACAAAGTAAGCGGCAAATAAAATGTTTAAACCTACTCAAAATATTGATACTGCTTTTCGCGCAATGCGTGGCTTTATGCTCATCGTTGTAATCGGCAGTTTGTGTGTCAGTGTGTACGCGATTTACAACAATGCAATGCTTGCGGCGCGTATGCAGGAAAGAGTATATGTACTCGCCAACGGCAAAGCAGCGGAGCTGCTGGCGGGAACACGTAAAGAAAATATCGGCGTAGAAGCAAGGGATCATGTGGCGATGTTCCATACCTGGTTCTTCTCACTTGACCCGGATGAAAAAGCGATCGCGGCATCTGTCAAACGTGCCTTGTATATGGCAGATGGATCGGCAAAAAAACAATACGATGACTTGCAAGAAACCGGATATATCGCGGGGATCATTTCTGGTAACGTAAGCCAGCAAGTGTTGATCGACAGCGTGAGCGTGAATACCGTGGCCGAACCGTATTTATTCCGCTGTTACGCGACACTGAAAATCATCCGTTCCACCAGCATAGTAACACGCAGCCTTATAACGCAAGGAGTCCTACGCAGTGTGGCGCGCAGTGACCATAACCCGCACGGCTTCCTGATCGAGCGTTGGGAAATCCTGGATAACAAGGATCTTAAAATTGAAACACGATGAACAAGCAACTGAAATTTTACCTGCTCCTTCCTGTACTGGCGATACCTTTTATCAGCGTGGCATTTGCGTGTATGGGTGGCGGAAAAATAAAGACTGATCATTCAGTGCAACGTGGTGGCATGAATACGCGGTTGCCGGATGCACAGATCGCAAAGGACAGTGCGAAAGATAAAATGAGTTTTTATGCGCAGGCCGTCAGTGACTCGGTGCGGCATGAACAGCAGTTGAAAAACGATCCATATACAAATCGTGCGGAGACAAAAACTGTTGAAGAGAAAATTGAGGCGATAAGGGAACGGATACAAATGCCGCAAAAGACCAGTTCACCACCTGTGCGTGATGAACGGCCTGTGTATACAGCGCCTGTTGTTACTTCAAAAGATCGAATCGCAGACCCGGACCTTGAAGCGATCAACCAGACCATTGAAAAACTGGCCGCGCTGCAGAATCCTGCGAAGGCACCGAAAGAAATTGCCAAACAAAATGGAGCGACTTTGGATGTCCAGGCAGCAACCAATAGCGAAGAAAATTATTTTGGAAAAGCACGTTCAAAAAGTGCCGGTAGTTTTTATGAAGAAACGACCACGGGTTCGACTACCGGTTCAATGACTGCGACAATACCGGTTGCACAGGTGCTGCAGGCAGGATCCGTGGTGAAAATGGTATTGAACAATCCTGTTACGATTGGCGGGCGGATGCTGCCTGCGGGAAGTATGGTCTATGGAACTGCTGCAATTGACAATGAACGGTTACTGATTCGTATTCCCTCTGTTCGATTGCGCGATGAAATTTTACCTGTTGAATTGAGTGTATATGATCTCGATGGCATGGAGGGTATCTATGTACCGGGATCTATTTCAAGGGATGTTTTGAAATCTACTGCTGAACAATCCATGCAATCGATGAATGTATTATCGCTTGACCCGAGTATTAAAACACAGGCTGCGATAGCGGGGATCGGGGCAGTTAAAAATATGTTGTCTAAAAAAGTCAAAGCCGTGCGTGTGAGCGTAGCCGCGGGCTACCAGGTTTTTCTGCGTGATAACCATTCAAAATAGAGAAGTGATGAGAATGATATTGTGTGTAATAGGTTTATTTTTTGTTGTTGCGGTGAAGGCGCAGGTTGCAGTGGTGGAAGTAACTACGAATAAAACCATCAGTTTAATATTTCCTTCTGCGATCCTATCGATCGACCGCGGCAGTGAACATATCCTCGTCCAGAAATCAACCGCGCAGGTCTTAAAAGTAAAAGCGGATTCTGTTTTTGCAGATACGACCAATCTGACCGTAATCACAACAGATGGGAAACTGTATTCTTTTCTTATCGTGTATCACGCGTCACCCGCAGTTCTGACGTTCGATCTCGGTGCGGGTAAAAATATATTAGGCGATACAGTCCTTACTGCGCTTGCACAAAAAGTGCGCGCGATGGATCACCGCTTATATGGTGTACGTTATTCGTCTGGTTTGGTATTGCTCCGTGTGCAGGGAATCTATACCAACGGGAACGTAATCGCAGTGAAACTGCGGATCGATAACCGGTCAACCCTTTCTTACGAGATCGGCGGCGTGAGTGCGCTTCTCTCGGGCGGAGTTTCTGCGAAGCGGCGGGCTGTTCAGGATCGCGAGGTACCACTATTACTTACCGATAAAGCGAACAACACGGTTCGCGAAAAACAAAGCCTGGTGATTGTGGTCATCATTCCCAAAGCAGGGCTTGTGCAGGGGCAAACCCTTCAGATCCATGTGCAGGAAAAAGGCAGCGACCGGCAACTGCACCTCGACCTTACGAACAAATACATTCTTAACGCAATCCTGCTTAACTAAAGTTTTATGCATATAACTACTTCGCATTTACCCAAAATGTGCAAATCACTCGAAGATGCTTTGCGCAATGAAAAGGAATGGCTGGCTTTTGACAGCGAGATCCAATTGCTTTCTGTGTATGACCTGCATTATTTTGATTCGCCTTCTGCCGCTGCGGATTTTCAACTCTTCAATCACCACAATGAAAAAGAAGTGGTGCTGCTTCCTGTGGATGCTTTGTTAGGGTATGTCCAGGATACGGCGCGCGAACAATTGAAAGAGGGAAAACCATTTAACCATATCGAGATCGATGATGAGCGTGTGTTGGGATATTATTCAGAAATGAAGTTCAATAAAACGGTTGCGGAACTGGAGGAAATGCTTGACCAGCACAAATGGCAAAATGCAGTTTACCAACCTGTGCAGGTTCCGGCTGAAGGAACGGTGTTGGGCGACATACTTCATGCGATCCATCAATCCTTCGCGGTTGAAAGTCTTTCGCGTTTTGCTTTGACCGGCGAGCGCGCGGCGGAGCGCGTAGCGGAAATGGTTGGACGGCACTGGACAGGAACGCCGATGGAAAAATTTATCCCTGATGTTCTGTCCGGAAAAATTCTACAGCAATCTATTAATCACGAACATAAAACAACGAGTATGACACAGAAAAACCTGGAATACCTGCAGAAACAACTGAAGGATGCGGGATTCAACGAATCGATTTTCCCCGAGCTGGAAAAGAACATGGTGGAAGGCAAGGAAAATTTCGAACTGAAGGACAAAGTAAATTTTGGAAAGGATGAGCTTTCTGTTACACCGCATTTCGCGCGTTCCAAACAGGAAGGAAGCGATATGTATTTTTTCAACAAGTATGATGCTTCCTTGAAAAACCAAAGCGTCAATACGACGCAGACTTTTTTCATCAACAACAAGGGGCAGAGCATTGACCTGAATGAAGCGAAGAACCTACTGAACGGGCGCAGCGTTTACAAGGAACTGACGCCGAAGGATGGCGATAAATACCGTGCCTGGCTCAAGCTGGATTTTAGTGAACGGGATGAGCATCAAAATGCTGCTATGCGTTCTTACAACCGTGGCTATGGTTTCGACCTGAAAGAAGCCGTGGGGAGGATCCAGTTAAAGGAAATGGGTGATCCTGCGCAGATGGAGCAACTGTACAAAACGCTGCAACAGGGTGAACTGGTGAATGCCACGCTGATCAAGGGTGGAAAGGAAATCCCGATCGAACTGACCACAGATCCGAAACACCATACCTTAAAGATGTGGGACAAGGACGGGGTTTCGCTGTTTATGCCGGGACCCAAAAAGGAAACGAAGTATGGTCAAGCGCCGGTGGACCAGAAAAGGATCGAGGAGGGAACGGAACTGAAGGCCGGTGATGCGTTGGTTAATTCGGCGAACAGTGTGCAGAACGGCGAAACGCCCACTGCGAAGACGGAGAGCGTGGCCAACCAGATTGATAAAAAGAAAGACCTGCTTCCAAAAAACACACGGCAGAATAGTCTACTTCCTAAGAATCGTGTTCGCCAGGGTAAGGGGCAAGGAATCGCTTAAAACTAAACTATGAACCAGAAAAATATCGATCAGCTCGCAACCCGCCTGGAGGCATTGGGTTGCGGGCCTGCGATCCGGCAACGTCTTCAAGCATTTGCGTGCTTCGGGCCTGCGGCTTTCGAGATTTTGCATACAACTCCATTAACGGATGGAGCTTGTGAGTTTTTGATCCATTGCGCTAAGGGCGACCAGGGCTTGTACGATGCATTGTATTATACTGCTGTACTTAAAAGACAGCCTTCTGTTCCTGCGGGTATGGAGGGACTGGATCAGTCTCTTGGCGCTGTTAACTGGGAGCGCCTGTTGGCGGCGCGGGAACATGTGGTAGAGGGTTCGGACGGTGATGCTGTGAAAGCAGCGGAGCTGATCAGCCAGTTAAATGAGGTTGACGCGGGCGGCGTGTTGCGGTTCAGGTACTGGGCGGGGACGGCATTGGAAAACGCTGTCCCAAACCTGGCGGTGCTGAAATCGCAGCATGAATTGTCGCAGCGGTTTTACTTAGTGCCTGACCTGCCGCCCATCCGGTTCGACGAGGCGCAGCGTTTCCTGGCCAGCCGGTGGATGGAAAAAAGGATCAACGCGGACAGGAAGTTGCTGGTAAAAAATGAGCGGGCGGAAAGTGCCAATACCGGGGCGAAAGGTGGCAAACTACTCACCAAAAGGACAAAGGCCAACCGCAAACCAGGCCTGTTCAACAGATGAGCATCGAGGCGTTTTTTGAAACCATCAGCGAGGACCCGCGCATTACGACTGCGCATGTCAGTATATACCTTGCTATGCTGAGTGAGTTTCAAAATGACCAGGGTGAAATGTATCTCGTGAACAGGACAAGGATCATGCAGCTTGCAAAGGTGAATGCACGATCTACCTATGATAAAGTGATGAATGATCTTGCCGATTTTGGGTACATCAAATACTTCCCGGCATTCGGGAGGAACAGTAAAATTAAATTCAATAAACTGTAAGGAGGGTTTATGAGTATAGATATTGTGACGAAGGATGACCTTCTTGTTTTCAGAAATAATTTACTCGCCGATCTGAAAGCAGTGATCAGCGAGGTGGTGCAGAAAATACCGGAATCGCCGGAAGGATATAAAACGAAACACGTGCGTGCGATACTGGGTTGTTCGGTGAACAAACTGGTGGCGCTGCGAATTTCGCGAAAGATCCGTGTGAAAAAAGTGGGTGGTACACTTTATTACAACAAGGATGATGTAAAGAAGCTGGTGCAGGAAGGGTATTGAAATTATTCGTACTGCGGTAAAAAGATAAAAGCCCTCGATTGAGGGCTTTCTATTTTAAAAGACTTGCAGGGTGAGTGGTAGGGTTCTTTGACATTGCTGGATAAATTACAGTTAAATTATTTTTCATAATGGCCTCCTTTTTTTTGGTTTGTATCTGTGTTTCCACAGAGTTGTTTTTGAATAATTGGTGTACTATTTCTTTTGCTTCCAATACATGCCAAACAATTACAATCAAAATCAGCAATAACTTAAAGAACTTAATGGTTACTCTCTTTCCCTGGGCCAAGCTTGAGGCTTCAAAGTTGAGGACGCAGGTTGTCATTCCCGCACCAGTTTGCAAATATAAGCTACTATGAAAAAGTAACGAAAAGTGATTGCCTGATACAATGGGTTTTGTACCTTTACAATAGCTCTTTCAAAAACACATTTTCTACCTGTGAGACATGGCTTGAGTCATTTGCCAAAAGTCTTGTAAAGTGTTGAAAATTAATATATTGTAAGTCGTTTCGAATCCTGTCTTCCCGACGTAAAAAGTCCTTCAGCAATGAAGGACTTTTTCATTTTACAGACCCAGGCCATCCGTGAACGCAGTCCGGGATAGTATACAAAAGGGTCTTGGCTTTTTGCGGTATATTTATTTCATTGTTTCCAACCATTTTAGCATGCAGACAATTCCTTCTCCAGAGATCAGAACCGTAGCGGTAACCCGTTATGTGGCGCCTTTGCGTGAGGGTGGTTCTTTGCCTGCCATTGCCGAAGCTGATGATTCTTTTTTGTATGTGCTGAAATTCAGCGGTGCCGGACAAGGGGTGAAAGCCCTGATTGCAGAACTGATCGGAGGCGAAATTGCGAGGGCGCTGGGCCTGAAAGTACCCGAAATCGTTTTTGCTGAACTGGACACGGCTTTCGGACGTACGGAGCCTGATGAAGAGATCCAGGATCTGCTGAAAGCAAGTGTGGGAAAAAACCTGGGCCTGCATTATCTCTCCGGTGCCATCAGTTTTGATCCCAATGTGACGGTGGTTGATCCGTTAACTGCCTCCAAAATTGTATGGTTGGATGCGTTGCTGATGAATGTAGACAGAACTGCCCGCAATACCAATATGCTGATCTGGAAAAAAGAATTGTGGCTGATAGATCATGGCGCGGCACTGTATTTTCACCATACCTGGCAGGAATGGGCATCGTATGCGGCCAAACCTTTTGTGCAGGTAAAAGACCATGTACTATTAGCGAGGGCTTCTGTTTTGGAAGAAGTACAGGCGAAGGCAGTGCAGATACTTACGCCGGATCTGGTGAAAGCCATTGTAGCACTGGTGCCTGATGAATGGTTATTACCGGGAGATGAAAATATAACTGCCGAAGAGCGCAGAACCGTTTATGCTGAATTTCTGAATCAAAGAATAGCCTTATCACAGATTTTTGTAAAAGAAGCCACACATGCCAGAGAATCACTTATTTGAGTATGCCATCATACGGATCGTACCCAGAGTGGAGCGCGAAGAGTTCTTCAATGTGGGGGTGGTACTCTTTTGTAAAAAATTGGATTTCCTGGAAGTGAAATATGTGTTGCCAGAAGAAAAAATCAGACTCTTCTGTGAAATGTTGCAGATGGAAGAGCTGAAAGAATATCTCTCCAGCTTTGAAAAGATCTGCAGGGGAACTGCTGATGGCGGACCCATTGCTTTGCTGGATAAAGCGTCACGTTTCAGGTGGCTTACGGCAACCAGGAGTACGGTATTACAAACATCCAAAGTACATCCGGGTTTGTGCGATGACCCGGCACAAGCATTGCAGCGACTGTTTGATCAATTGGTTTTATAAATTGCGGCATAGTCCGGCTCAATCGATTAGAGATGCATAATATTTGTTGTATAGGACATATTACCCATGATAAAGTAGTTACATCCGGTTCAGTTGTACACATGCCTGGTGGTACTTCGTTTTATTTTTCCAATGCCATCCGGCAAATGGATACGCGCTACCAGTTGGTTACAGCGGTAGCTGCCCAGGAACTTCCTTATGTGACTGCTTTACGGAATGCGGGAATTGAGGTAACCGTATTTCCCAGCCAACAAACTGTTTTTTTTGAAAATATTTATTCGCAGGATCAGGACAACCGCACACAGCGTGTGTTACATAAATCAGATCCTTTTACAGTAGCGCAATTGCAAGAGGTAAAGGCTGAGATCTTTCACCTGGGACCTTTGCTGGCAGATGATATTCCTGTATCGCTGATCCGTGATCTGGCTTCGCGTGGAAAAGTATCGCTGGATGTACAGGGTTACCTGCGTGAAGTAAGAGAAGAGAATGTGTACCCGGTGGATTGGCTCGATAAAAGAGAGGCTTTGCCTTTTATCAGTATTCTCAAGGCCAACGAAACCGAAATGGAGAAGCTGACAGGAACAAGTGATATACAGGACGGCATACAGAAATTAACAGCCTGGGGTGTTGCAGAAGTGATTATAACTTTGGGAAGCAAAGGTTCTGTAATTTATTGCGATGGAGATACCTCTATTATTCCCGCCTATATACCGGAGCAGGTAATTGACGCTACAGGTTGCGGCGATACCTATATGGCTGGTTATCTTTACCGGAGAACAAAAGGCGATTCGATCAATGATGCAGGCAATTTTGCCGCAGCCATGGCCACCCGTAAAATTGAAGGGTCTGGTCCGTTTGAGGGTACAGAAAAGGATGTACAGTATGTGTTACAGCAGCGTGCTACGAAACTATTCACGTTCTGCTAAGTAAGTATTGTTATGTGAAAGGTTTATGCCATTCTTTTGCTCGTATACTTATAATGCAGTGATCCACTTCCTGAAATCAATGGCACTTTCCTGGCTTACAATGATTTCTTCTGATAACGGAACTGTTAGTTCTACCAGTATTTTGATCTTATCATAGGACCGATAAGATTTCACAAAATCAATGTTGATGATGAATTTCCGGTTGGCACGGTAAAATTTCTTTGGGTCCAGTTCTTCTTCCAGTTCTTTCAGATTTTTATCTACGAGGAATTTTTTGCCATCTCTTGTTACAAGGAAACTGATCTTTTGTTCCGTATAAAAATAGGCCACTTCATCAAGCAGGATACTTTGAAACTCGATTCCTTTTTTTACTACGATCCTTGATTTACGACTCGTATCTTTTTCGGAAAGAAATCGCAGCAGGTTTTCGTGGTTGTTAAGGAAATGGTTTTTTAATGTGCGGTATTTGGCAATGGCTTTGGCCAGTTCCTGTTCATTGATAGGTTTTAACAGGTATTCGATACTGGTCTGCTCAAAAGCTTTGACCATGAAATTGTCAAAAGCAGTGATAAATATGATTGGTGAGGAAATCTTTACCCGGTCAAATATGCTGAATGAGATCCCGTCTTTCAGATGAATATCCAAAAAGATCAGATCCGGTGCAGGATTGGCCAGAAACCATGCCACAGATTCTTCTACGGTTTCCAGTGTGGCAATTATAGTAACCGGTTCTCTGGTTAACTGGATATGGTGAATAAGATTATCCAATGCTGTTTTTTCGTCTTCAATAATTACTGCTTTGATCATAACCTGTCAGGATTTAAGAATGGGTAATGTAACGGTGAACCATTCGGGGGTTTGCTGTATGCTGATATTTTTATGTACTATCAATGAATACCGTTCATTCAGATTGGATAATCCGATTTTGGATGATTGGATGTCAAATTTTTTAAGGTGACGTGGATTTATTACCGTGATAGCATCTTCTGTAATGGTAATCTCTATGTCAAGATTTTTCTTGTCGGAAAAATGATTATGCTTGATGGCATTTTCTATCAGGGTCTGTAAAGAAAGTGGGGGAATGAGATAATCTTCCACACTGATATTATCCATCCGGATAACCATACTTAAACCGGTCTGGTAACGGATTTTCAACAGGTAAAAATAGTTACTGGCAAATTCAATCTCTTCTTTCAGTTGTATCAGGTCTTTCTCTTTATTCAAAAGGATATACCGGTACACTTTTGCGAGGGTATCGTTGAACAACCTGGCTTTTTCAGGATTCTGGCTGATGAGGTAGGAAAGTGTATTCAGGGAATTGAAAATAAAGTGTGGGTCTATCTGGCTTTTCAGTGCATCCAGTTGAGCCTGTACTTTCAATTTCTCACTTCTTTCTACTCTTACCAGGTCGGATTCCCGTTCCTTGTACAGGTAAACGATCTCATAAATGCTGCTGATCTGCAGGCTGATAACGGTGATGATGATCTGGCAGGCCAGAAGATCTCCTGCGCTAAAGATGTTATTGACAAAAAAACGGTTCCAGACTGTCAGGAGTATAAATGAAAAACCCCAGCTAACCACCAGCGGAATAGCAAACCTGAGGGGAATCCGGATGTATAATTCCTTGATGGCGTATAAATAATGCCTGAGGGTCCGGTGTGCAAAAGCACTGCCCTGCCATATGCAAAAAGAGATTCCAGTAAAATACAGATAATGAAGCGATAAGCTATTCATACTGCCACCCGTAATGAATAAAAAGCCGGACAGGTGAAAGATCAATATGCCCGTGAGGGGAATGCCTATCCATTTGAACAAGGTATCGTTAACAGGTTGCAGGAGCGTGTTCATTAACAGTAGTTGGTCTATATATAAGACAGTATGAAAGCCGGAAGTTCGAATTCATTCGTAGCTTTTTTTTACCGTTCACATAATTTCACAAGCTTTTCGTATTTGCCCACTTTGCATCAACGGAATTCTTGGAAAACAGATCCTGTTTGCTGTGTTGCTTTTCTTAAGAAATTGATAATACAGAAAAAAATCAGTTCTTGATTTGGCTGTTTCGGTTCAAAAAATTCATGCTTCGGTTATTTATTACCCTCTTCTCCTCCGGCTCAATTTACTTTTCTTGTCTGATTGATTCTGTGCATCCATAAAAAGAAACAGGACACAGCTTTTTTAAACATTTTCAAATTATCTATTACAATGAGAAGACTTACAATGCTACTCGTGTGCATGGTACTGGCCATCAGTCAGTTATTTGCACAAAACCGTACCGTAAAAGGGAAGGTTACCGATGACAAAGGCATACCTATTGCCAATGCATCTATCGTGGTAAAAGGTACTACTACCGGTACCAATACAGATGCAGAAGGTAATTTTACCCTGACCGTGGCAGCAGCTGCCCGATCAATTGTTGTTTCTTCGCTGAATTTTGCACAGCAGGAATTGTCTATTACCGGGAAAACAAGTATTACCGTTTCGCTGAAACCGGCAACTGCGAGTCTGGATGATGTAGTAGTGATCGCTTACGGTACACAAAGTCGTGTAAGAACAACCGGTTCTACCACCCGCCTGAATGGTGCAGAGTTTGCGAACCAGCCTTTAAGTTCCGTAGATGCGATGCTGCAGGGTAAATCTGCAGGTCTGCAGTCTGTGGCAGCTTCCGGTCAGCCGGGTTCTTTAACACAGATCCGGATCCGTGGTATCGGCTCTATTTCTGCCAGTTCTTCTCCGTTATTTATTATTGATGGGATACCGGTTGCCACAGGAGATGGATCGCAGGTACTTACCAGTAGTAACCTGCTCGCGGGTCTGAATCCCAATGATATTGAAGACCTGACCGTGTTGAAAGATGCGGCTGCAACTTCTATCTATGGTTCAAGGGCTGCGAATGGTGTGGTACTGATCACTACTAAAAACGGTAAAGCCGGAAAAGCAAAGTATAATGTTACCACTGAAGTGGGTAGTAATGATGTGGCATATTTCCCAGACATGGCCCAGCCACTTAATAAAGCAGATGCCAGAGCTTTAACCATTGAAGGGTTGAGAAACGTGGGTGCTACCCAAACAGATATCGACCAGATACTGGCTCAGTATGGATACAATTCAACTGCTAACTATAACTGGCTTGATCTGGTTCGCAGAAAAGGTATCCAGCAGCAGGCGAATGTGTCTGTATCGGGTGGCAGTAACGGAACTACTTTTTATGCATCAGGGGGATATTTCCGCCAGCAATCGCCGGTAATCGGCTCTGAGTTCAAAAGATATTCCGGAACACTGAAAGGTACTTTCAAAGCTTCGGAAAAACTGAGCTTTAACGCTGGTGCCAATGTAAGTACATTTAACCAGATCGGCGAATCGGAAGGTAGCAGTTTCCGTAACCCCATCATTGCTTCGCTGGCATTGCGTCCTTCTCAGGAAGCTTATAAAGCAGATGGTACACCTGAATACTCCAGAACCATTTTTGAGCAGTTGTATAACCCGCTGGCCATAAATATGTACGATAAAAAGAATAACAACACCAGCAAAGTATTGGCCAATATCGGTTTGCTTTATAAGATCATCCCATCCCTGAATTTCAAAGCCAATTATGGTCTTGATTATTCAAGCATTGAAGAAACACAATATAACAACCCATTCTTCGGTGATTCCAGACCCCCTACTAATGGTTATTTCTCTGCGGCTTACCGCCGGATTTTTAACTATGTATTTTCTACAACTGTTGACTATAACAAAAGGTTCTTTGATAACAAACTCGATATGAACCTGCTGGTGGGTCATGAGAACCAGAAAACAGTAAACACAAATATATTCACAAGTGGTACGGGAGTTCCTTTAACTACTTCTATCACTTATCCGAATGTATCTGTACCCACTTCTACCCAGCCGATTGCACAGACAGATAACAGTATCGAATCTTACCTGTCAAGGGCTTTGTTAACCTATGATAACAGGTTTAACCTGAGCTTAAGCTTCCGCCGTGATGGTTCTTCCCGTTTTGCAGAAGGACGTCGTTGGGGTAGTTTCTGGTCTGTGGGCGGATCATGGAATATTGACCGTGAGAAATTCTTCGAATCAGTAACCGCCTTCTCTTACCTGAAACTGAGAGGTTCTTACGGAACATCCGGTAACAATACATTTGGAGATTATGCGGCACGGCCTACTTATACATTCGGTAACACAACAGGTGCTGCCAATGGTATTGGATCATCAGGTACTTATAATGGACAGCCAGCCAGTGCGCCTGCTAACGTAGGTAATCCAACCCTGACATGGGAAAAGAATAAATCTTTTGAAGTTGGCATAGAAGCAGGGATCCTTAAAAACCGGATCACTTTTGATGCGGGTTATTACTACCGTAAAACCTATGACCTGCTGCTGAATGAGCCGCTTTCTTCTACTGCCGGTTTCCAGTCTTTTGGTAACAACGTAGGCTCTATGGAGAACAGAGGTTTTGAGGTTACCATGAACTTTGTACCGGTACAAACCAAAGATTTCCGTTGGGATATCGGTTTCAATGCAGCCTGGAATAAAAACAAGATTCTTTCCCTGTCTGCATCCGGTGCAGATATTCTGGCTGCTGCCAGTCAGATCAGGAGAGTGGGTAGAGACTTCCAGTCTATTTATGTAAGATCATGGGCAGGAGCAGACCCAGCCACGGGTAACCCGCTTTGGTATGTAGATGAAACCAAGGGTGCTACTACCAGCAACGTGAACAATGCTTTAAGAGGTATTGTAGGTTCTGCGTCTCCTAAAGGTTTTGGCGGAGCCAATACCTCCCTGAAGTATAAAAACTTCTCAGTAGCGGCTAATTTCTACTTCCAGTATGGCAACCTGCTGAATGATAACTGGGGCTTTATTTATACCAGCGATGGAGCACTGCCTAACCTGAATAAAAATCAGAAACAATTGAGAAGATGGCAGAAACCAGGCGATATCACGGATATTCCGCGTTATGATTTTAATAACGCTACCGCCTCTAATGCCAACTCTACCCGTTATTTCTACAAAGGAGATTTCATCAGATTACGTAGTCTGACAGTATCTTATGAACTGCCGGCCGTATTGCTGAAAAAATGGGATATCACCGGTTTAAGTTTTTATGTAAGGGGTAATAATATCTGGACCAAAACATACGATCCGAATATTGCCATGGATCCTGAACAGCCTATCAATGGTTTAGCCAATAACCAGTTCTTTATTCCTAAATCTTACACAGTAGGTGTTAACCTTACTTTCTAAACTAAAAATGACAATGAAGATGAAAAAAATCATTTATATCCTCACTTTTACTGCAGGTAGTTACCTGGTAACCGGCTGTAAGAAAAGTTACCTGGAGCTGAAACCTTACGACCAGGTAGCACTCGATATCGCCATTACTACAGAGGGTGATATGCAGGCCGCTACTAATGGTATTTATTCAGCATTACGTAATAATACACTGTATGGAAGAGATATACAGTTGCGGGCAGATCTGCTGGCTGATAACATATATATATCAGCTACTAACTCTAACCGTTTTCTGGAATATTTTCAGCTGAATTACAATGCACTTTCTGCAAGTGTATCCGGTAACTGGAACAGTTCTTATGCAACAATCCTCCGGGCCAATAATGTGATCAATAGTGCACTCACAGGAAATGCCAATATTAACCAATACCGTGGTGAGGCCCTCACCATGCGGGCACTGGTTTATTTTGACCTGGTAAAACAATATGCGAAACCTTATGCCGCTGCCACGGCAGCTACAGACCTGGGTGTACCATTGGTGCTGACCTATGATCCAACTGTAAAACCCAAAAGGAATACAGTAAAGGAAGTATATGACCAGATTGAAAAAGACCTTCAGGCGGCAATACCGCTCTTAACAGACAGGGCGCCTTATTCTGCAGGGTATGCCAGTAAGAACACTGCCAAAGCTTTGCTGGCCAGATTGTACCAGTTTAAAGGTGATTGGGCAAAAGCGCTTACGAATGCGCAGGACGTGATCAATAACGGAGGTTATTCTTTAACCACATTGGCTAACTATACTGCTTACTGGTCTAATGCTAACCTGCGTACTGACAAACAGGAAACCATTTTTGAGTTAGGTTTTGATCCCAACGGAAATGCCGGTCTTGAATCACTGCCTTATTTCTTTTCACAGGTAGGTTATGGAGACGGTCTGGCTACAGACGAATTGTTTCAGACATATAGTGCAACGGATCTAAGAAGAACACTGATGGTAGATGCGGTTCGTGGTGGAAAGAATGTAAAAGTGATCAACAAGTATCCTAACAACAATAACTACACCATCAAAGTGGTTCGTTTGTCAGAAGTATACCTGATTGCTGCAGAAGCTTCTTATCAGACAGGTAATATTCCACAGGCATTAACCTATGTAAATCAGGTAGCAACCCGCAGGGATGCCGCTTTTGCGGGATATGTTTCTGCAGGTGCACAGGTGCTGGAAGATATCCTTACAGAAAGAAGGAAGGAACTGGCTTTTGAAGGACATCGTTTCTGGGATCTTGTCCGTTATAACAGGGACGTGGTTCGTGTAAATGTGAATGGGAATTACCCCGGTAATGTACCATTGACCATTGCCAAGGATAATTTCAGAAGAATACTGCCTATTCCGCAGACTGAGCTGGATGCCAATCCAAATATCAAGTCGCAGCAGAATACAGGGTATTAAAGATTAATCCCCCATTGTAGTACAAAACAAGAAATGCCACTATCGTAAGATGGTGGCATTTTCTTTTAATCAAGGGTAGGGCAGTTGATCAATAGGAACTACGTTAATTAACAGCTTTACTCAGGTCAATCTCCAGTTGAATGGTGAACATGTTTTCTTCTATGATAATATTCATTTTATAACTGCCGGGATATACAAGATCAAGGCGTTTGCGCATCTGCTGTAAAGTAGATGTTTCATAGTTCAATAGGTTTGAAGTTTCTACGGGTTTGCTGTTCTTTACCTGCAGGATAATACGGCTGCCTTCTATCCTGATAAACAAACTGGTCCAGTGTTTATCGGTAATATTATCACTTACCTGCCTGAAATTACTTTCTACAAAAGGGAAGAGGATATAAGGAACTATCCTTAGTTCTCCGGGATTACCTGTTTGCTCAAACTGCAGCGACAAACGATCGGTACTGGTTAAGCGTTCCAGCTGTACAAAATTCTGGATACTGTCTATTTCATGCGAAAGCAGCACTGTTGGCTGGTTACACTCATCTATCAGGTAAGTAAGGATCTGTTGCAATTTACCCAGCATTTCCGGTACCTTATTGGTGCCGGAGAAGGAGTAAGAATGAATTTTTTTTAATAATAAGGGCAGAAAGCTGGGCTGGATCTGACTGTCGATAAATTTGAGCTCCCGGCTGATCTTTTCTGATTTAACAAGATAGAGTTCCTGTTTTTTGATATTCCAATACTTAAAGAACTTGATCGATACGGCTGTGCCCGTGATCATTAATACGCCATTTAATCCGCGCAGCAGATCTGTAAGGGCAATGTATTTGAATTCGGGAAGACCGTAAAATTTCCTGAGGGGATTTACCAGCCAGGTATAAAAATAACTGGAGAGTGATGCATCCAGCAACAGGAACAGACCCAGGAACAAAAAGAACCCGAGGTATTTTTCCTGCAATAGCATTTTGGGAACCAGCAGGTAGAGGACGGCATAACAGAAAATTATATCCACCGAAAGGATGATCAGCATTTCCAGGATGGTGTATTGCAAATGGGCGGCATACCCAATGGCACTCGTTCCGCCACGCTGACTGTAGATCAGGGTAAAATAAAAAATCCAGACCATCCAGAATACAAAATGTCTGAATAGCCGGAATCTCGGGTTGTTTGAATACACAAATGAGTGTGTGGTCATAACGGGGGATTATCTCATGTGCAATAAATGTTCCAATCGGAAATTAATTATTTATTATAGACTTTGTTTGAATTTTATTACAAACAACCAATTTTTTTGTGGATGTAACCGGACGGCTTGGTTGAAGCGGGTTCAGGCAGGCTGTTGGACAGAAATCAGCTACGCTCCCCTCCCTTAGAGAAAAAGAAAAAGCGGGCAAGAATACCCGCTCGGTATGTTGTTGTTTCCCTAAACTAAAAACTGAATAACAACATGAGAAAATTGTACTGTAAAAGTTCTCTTTTTCTTCCATATGTAAAAAACTATGATCCCGAACCCTGAATTTGTCTGTATGAAATCCCTGTTTTGCCTACTGAACAAAACAAGGAAGCGTTCATAACCACTCAGAATGGCTTGTTATAGCATTTTTAATCAACGGGTAATGACTCTTCAGGCTCTCCAAACACAAAATGATTAAACCAAAGCCAGTTATGCCAGATGGCCGCCAGTCTTTCTTTTGGTTTGGTAATGCCATGCCCAAAACCTTTATAGACAATCAGCTTTGAAGGGATATGCCTGTCCTGAAGCCCCCTGTATAGCTCATACGCATTGGGTATAGGAACTCTTTTATCAAATTCACCATGTTGTATCAAAGTAGGCGTGCCGGCTTTGTTGATAGTGGTCATGGGAGAAGTTTTTTGATAGATGCCCATATCCTCCCATGGGGTGGCTTTCAGGTACTGGCGGGTAAAGGGGGTGATATCTGTGCTGACATAATAAGTGATCCAGTTAGAAATTCCCGCACCCACCGAAATGGCTTTGAACATGGTTGTATTGGTAGTAAGAAAGGCAGAAATATAACCGCCCTGGCTCCATCCCATACAACCCATTCTGGCTGTATCAATGAATCCCTTTTTTTGTAAGGATTCAATACCACTTACCACATCCCACATATCGCCCACGCCGAGGTTCCGAACATTCAGGGATCTGAATTTTTCGCCATAACCCGCACTGCCGCGGTAATTAACCCGTAATACCAATGCACCCTTTTCTACCCATTGCATCACAGGATACACACCGCCAGGTGTTGGCTCGGGCCGGTCTATGCCTGTAGGGCCACCGTGGATCATTACCAACAATGGATATTTTTTAGAGGGATCAAAATTGCGCGGCTTCAGTAATACGCCTTCAATGCTGGCACCATCTTTACTCTTCCATTCAACAATCTCATTGACAGGTGTGTTCCAGTTACTGATCTGCGCGTTGATATTAGTAACCTTTTTCCAGTTGCCTGCCCATGTGCCGTAATAAATTTCATTGAGATCAGAAAAATTTCTGCCGGTAATGGCGATCAGATCGCTTTTGCGGGCAAAACTGATAGTGCCGGTATTGTCTAATGGTACAGACAGCTGCTTGCTGATACCGGTCTGCGGATCCATCCGGTAAACAGCGGTCTTCATTTTTTGTGAAGCGCCGAAGTAAATCCCTTTTTCGTTCCAGCTATAAATGCTTTTGTTTTCATCAATATCTGCGCCTATTTCCCGGCTCTTTTTGGTAGACAGGTCATAGATGAACAAACGACTGTTTCTAAAAAAATTACTGATAGAATCATCTACCGAACTCCGGTAAATAAAGGCACTGCCATCCGGTGCCCATTCCGTTAACCCATCGCTGCCGGGGTTGCTGACCAATGTTTCGATTTTTTTTGTTGTGATATCAACCAATGCGATATCGCTGTATAAAGAAGAGTTGATCAGCGGATTGGGTTGTTTATTAAAGAGGATAGCAGTGCCTGTTGGACTCCATGAAAAACCGGCAACTGTAAAATTTCCATTGGTCAGTTTTTTAGCCACGGGTATTTTATAACAGTCCGGTTTCCGGTTCATAGAATCTTTACCTGTATAACAGGGGTATAAACCTGCGAGCAGAACAGAATCATAGTTGAAGGGCAATAACCAGAGATGGCTCAATTTGTATTCTTCTCCTTCCACCGCAAATGCGCCATACCTTTCTTTCACCATTTTTTCTTTCCGGCTATCCGGATCTGCTTTTGTATAAACCAGCTGCCGGCCATTCGGGCTCCACTCATAACCACCTATACCATCTTCATCTTTGGTAATCTGTAACGCTTCGCCTCCATCTACCGGTATCAGGTAAAGCTGCATTTTTTCTCCCCTGTCGGATAAAAAACTGATGAATTGATTATCCGGCGTAAATGCCGGTGAACTACTGCTGCCTTTACTGGTGCGGGTTAACTGGATAGGCGTTCCCCCTTCTTTGGATAACCAGATCTCACTGTCATATCCATTGCTGGCCCAGTCGGTAGACGTCAGGGTATACACAACGTATTTTCCATTGGGTGAAATCACAGGAGAACCCACCTGTTTCAGGCTTAACCATTTTTCAAAAGCGATGGATGCATTTTTTTGGGCAGTACTGAGAAAAGAAATCAATCCCAGGCAGAAAACCAGGCAGTATTTCATATTATTAATTTTGGTTACCCAATATACACAATCAGCCCTGTATCTTATAGTGTTTTCATCTGCCTGGCTGTATTTGGAATATATTGGATAAATTGGCTCCTCAAATCATAACAGCATATGAAAAAATTGACCGGTTTTCTTACCCTCTGTTCTTTGTTAGGTATCTCATCCCTTTCTGCCCAGGAAAAACCTGAATGGAAAACGATCTTCACCCGCATTAACCAGGAAGTATTAACACATTCAAAAGCGTATAGTAGCCTGCAAACAGCTACCACTACTATCGGCCATCGGTTAACCGGCTCGGCCAACGGTAAAAAAGCAGAAGAGTTTGCTTATAACCTGTTGAAATCTTATGGTTTTACGAACCTGCGTTACCAGCCTTTTGAAGTAGAGAGCTGGAGCCGCGGAACCATTCGTGTGCAAATGGGCACCGATCCTGCTAACCTGCAGGATGTAAAATCGGTATCGCTGGCGCACTCACCTGTAAAATCAGATGTAAGTCTGGAAGTAGTGGATATGGGTAATGGACTGGAAGAAGATTATGCCGCCGCTCCCGATAAAGTAAAAGGCAAGATCGCACTGGTATACCTTGGTGTATTGCCGGGTTCAAAAGCCGGTACCAAATCTTTGCACCGCTCTGAAAAAACAGCGATTGCTACTAAACACGGTGCTCAGGGAATTATCATTATCAATACCGCTACCGGTGGAATTCTCCTCACCGGTACGGCTTCTGTAACCGGAAAACTGATTCCGATACCGGCCGTTTGTATTGGTAAAGAAGATGGTATGGCCTGGAAGGAAAAACTGAAAGCTGGGAAATTATACAGCCATATCAGCCTGACCAATTTCTCCGGTATGATCAAGGCCCGTAATGTGATTGCTACGATCAAAGGGAAATCATTATCCAAAGAAAAAGTGGTTGTTGGCGGACACCTGGATAGCTGGGATCTGGCCACCGGTGCCATAGACAATGGTATCGGATCTTTTTCTGTACTCGATATGGCCAGAACCTTTATGGCACTGAAACTACAACCTGAAAGAACGCTTGAGTTTGTGATGTTCATGGGCGAGGAGCAGGGACTGCTGGGGTCGAGAGCTTATGTAGAAGCGGCTACCAAAGATAAAAGCATAAACCAGGTGCGTTATATGCTGAACTATGATATGACCAATGATCCCAAAGGATATTCCAGTACAGCCGAAGAAAGTAAAGAACTTTTCCAGTCGATCGGGGCTATTGCGCATTCATTGGATACCACTTTCAAAAACACCTTCCGCAGCGGGGCTGGATTACATAGCGATCACCAGCCCTTTATGTTGCACGGTGTGCCAACCGGTGGTGCTGCAGGCGGCACGCTGCCGAATAATTCCGGCCCCTGTTACCATGCTGATTGTGACGGGTTTAACCTCGTAGACGAAATGGGAATGAAAAACACGGTACGTTTTAATGCCATGTTGTTATATGGAATAGCCGATTCAAAAGAGATCAAAGCGAAACATTTTTCAGATGAAGAAACAAGGATTTTCCTGATCAAAAATAACCTGAAAGAACCTTTACAGATCGCAGGCGACTGGAGATGGAAGGATTAATTTAAGAAAATCTATTTAATCTAAAAGAGCCGCAGAATTTCTGCGGCTCTTTTCATATCTGTTTGTTATGTTGTTTTTTTCGCTTCTCCCATTGTTGCTGAACGGCTATGGATAGGAGCAAAGTAAAAAGTGCGGTCATCATGCCACCACCCACATCCAATGGAAAATGCTGGGCGAGGTAAATGCGTGAATACCCCACCAGCAAAGCATATACAAAACCAACCGGCACAAACCATCTGTGAGGGATCAGTAAACAACCCAGCAGAAAAAGCGTAAAAGCCGTTCCTGTGTGACCGGAAGGGAAGCTATAGGCAGCATGTAACTCAACACCGGGTACGGTGTGTATAGCTGATGTGTTAGTGATAGCTGTCGTGGGCCTGGGTTCTGCGGGCAGTATAAAATTCTTACATCCCTGGGTGATTACCGTTGAAAATAAGATGGCAGCCAGTAGCATTGGAAATTGTTTTCTACGGTATAACCAGAATAATACGGCCACCGGTACCCAGATGGCGCCATCACCGAGATAGGTCCAGTAATGAAAAAAAACATCTGCGTTGGTGCCCAGATCTGTATTCAGCATCAGAAAGAAAAGGTCTTTGCCTACTACCCATGAGTTAACCAGCAAAAAAAGCGAAGCGATCAGGGTAAGTAGAAAACCTGCCAGAAAATTCCGGTTAGGGAAGGGGGAGGAACTGTACATGCAGAGAATGGTTTTGACAAATTTACTGATTGAAGCCGGTAAAATACAGCAAAAAGCCCCATCTGGATAGACGGGGCCATACTAAAAACCATACAAGTACAAAAAATCATCAGGCGATACCCGCCAGCTCAAGACTTCTTTTTTTCAGGTTAATGATGTCAAGGTTATCAATGATCGGTTCATTGGTAAGGATCAGTGAACTGCCATTTTCTCTCCACCAGTTGCTTTCTTTCAGTTGTTTCACATGTAATACGCCGATCAGGTATTTTCGCTCCGCTTCGGCATGCCATTCTTCTATCCATTCAAATTTTTCGCGGGGAATATATTTCCAGTCATCAAAACTGATATACACTTTCAGGTAATAATCGTGTGTTAGTTCATTGGGTGTATGATGATACAATTTCTTGTATTCATACCGGTAATCATAGCGCAAAGCACTGATATCGCTCAATACAGCCGATGCCGTAGGGAAACTTCCTGCACCTTTTCCATAAAAAAACTGTTTATCAGAAAACCCACTTTCTATCACTACACCATTGTATTCGTTTTTAACGAAGGATAAAGGTTCGTTCAGTTTCACAAACTGTGGCAGTACAAAAGCCGCTACTTTCCCATTTTTTAATTTCTGTGCCTGGGCTATCAGTTTGATGTCGAGATTCTTTTCTTTAGCCACTACGGCATCCTGTAGCTGGATATTCTGAATACCACTGAAGAGAATATTATCCGGATGTGCTACGATGCCATAGGCATGGTTCAGCAGGATGGTCCATTTGTTTACAGCGTCATATCCTTCCACATCCAGCTTGGGATTACTTTCTGCAAAACCCAACTGTTGGGCCAGCAGTAAAGCCTCCTGGAAATCCAGCCTGTCTTCAAACATTTTGGTCAGGATAAAATTGGTGGAGCCATTTACAATGGCTTTGATCGAATGCAGCAGGTCATTGTCGTAATATTCTTCCAGGTTCCTGATCACGGGGATGGATGCACAGGCGGCGGCTTCGCAGAGAAAGGGGAGGCCGGTTTCCTGCTGTAAGGCCAGAATTTCCGGCAGGTGTTCCGCGATCATTTTTTTGCTGGCGCTTACCACTGCCTTACCGTTGCGCAGGGCAATCGAAACAATCTCAAACGCCGCATTGGCATCATCAATCACTTCTACTACTACATTAATACTTTCATCCTGTAAAACCTCATCCCTATCGGTTGTGAACAAAGATGCCGGTGCATTCCGCTGTTTCCCGGGATTTTTAATACATACTTTTTTGATAGTGGCCTGTAAGGAAGGTGTTTGTTGTAATACTTTGTATAAACCTTCGCCTACTACGCCAAATCCGAATAATCCGATCGTTAACTGTTTGTGTGTTTCCATAATGGTGTTGCTGTTTCTACTTTAAATTAGCTATATGTCTTATGCCTGTTGTAAAACCTGTTTTGTTTGCTGAATAGCGGTAAATGCCTGTTCCAGATCCGCCAACAGATCTTCTACCTCTTCCAGTCCGATAGATAATCGCACCAGGCTATCCTGTACACCTGCCGATCTTCTTTTTGCTGCGGGAATGGATTTATGCGTCATGTTTGCCGGATGTGAGATCAGGCTTTTGATACCTCCCAGACTTTCTGCCAGTTTAAACAGTTTGGTTTTGGTAACCAGCTGTACAGCCGCTTCTTCTGTATCATTCTTCAGCGCAAAAGAGATAATACCACCAAAACCCTTAGCCTGTTTTTTAGCAATGCCGTGGTTCGGATGTGTTGTCAAACCGGGGTAAAATACCTTGTCTACGAGGGGATGCTGTGTCAGGTATTCTGCAATGGTTTGCGCGTTGTCACAATGCTGTTTTACACGCAGGTGCAGGGTTTCTATTCCACGGATCACCAGCCAGCTGTCGAATGGCCCCAGAATATTACCACAGGCATTTTGCAGATACTTGATCTTTGCGCCGAGCTCTGCATCTTTGGTTACCACCAGACCTGCAATCAGATCGCTATGTCCGCCCAGGTATTTGGTGGCACTGTGTATCACAATATCGGCACCCAGGGCCAGCGGTTGTTGTAATACCGGCGAAGCAAAGGTGTTGTCAACACAGAGTAAGCAGTTTTGCGCTTTGGCCAGTTTGGCGATGGCTTCAATATCTGAAATCTTGAGTGTTGGATTGGTAGGCGTTTCGAGCCAGATCAGTTTGGTTTGTGGGGTAATGGCATCCAGCAGATTGGTTACATCAGAAGTGTCTACATATTTCACTTTGATGCCGAATTTCTCATACACATTGGTGAACAGTCGAAAAGCACCGCCATAAATATCATCCACCGCCAAAATCTCGTCGCCGGTCTGTAAAAGTTTTATAATGGCATCAATCGCTGCCAGTCCACTGGCGAAAGCGAGCCCTACGGTTCCTTTTTCCAGTTGGGCAATCAATTGCTCCAGTGTAGCGCGGGTAGGATTGCCACTGCGTGCATAATCATATCCTTTGTTTACACCCGGTGCCTCCTGCACAAAAGTGGAAGTCTGGTAAATGGGAACCGAAATGGCTCCTGTTAAAGGGTCTACCGGAATGCTGTGGATCAGTTCTGTGGCTGTGCTCATTGTTAATCAGTTTGCCCCCGGCGCTTCAAAGAAATAACCGGAGAAGTGTAGAATGTTGTAAAAATTCTATTCGAAACTTAACAAGAGAAGCGAGCAGGAACTTACCAGATAAACTTTCCTCACAGATTACCGTGGGTAAACTGCATAAAAAAAGCTCATCCGGTAAGTCAGATGAGCTTGAATATGGTATACCACCTGGGTGGATCAATTACAAACTATTACTCTGACTTATCTTTTCCCGCCTTACGACGGGATCGGAGTTGGCACCTTCATACAACTGAGTGAGATGTATGGGTTGCCAAGGCTTCATCGGGCCAAATTCCCTCTGCCTTTCTTGATAAGTATTCTAAAGAACTGCTGCAAAGATAAGGGCATGGATTTCAGATTTCCAAAATAAAAGTCTACTCGTTTTGTAGAAATATGCCTTCTTTTCAATACCAGCAAGGGTTTCGGGACGAAAATTATTTTTTTCGGGGGCTGAAAGTTTTATATACGCCCAACCGTAAACCGGTTACAGCGGCGTTCAGGTCCACCGCTACTTTCCGGCCAAAATAGGCGAATCCGATACCAACGGTAGCCTTGACATTTGTGTAACTATCTGAGGATTTTGATGTGCCAGACAGGTTTTTGTTTGTATAAAAGCGCTGCATATTGGCAAATTCTATGGCTGCGAGGCCGTAGCCCTTCCATTTTTTATTTTTGGTGATATCAAGGTACAGACGTGTAAAAGGGGCGATGCCAAAGTCATAATAGTTGTATATGTTGGTACCTGCGCCCGGATACGGAGGCGTATTCTGCTCATGCCAGAAACCCAATGTGGCTTGTCCGCCAATTACCCAGTTGCGATCTACGACCCAGCCAATGGTAGGCACGAGGTTTAATCCATAGGTACTGCTGTTGCTACCCACAGAAAGTTCGGGCAGGGTAGTATAGATATCACCGATGATCAGGTTCGTCTGGAGGCCAACAATACGGCTACCTTTTTCCAGTTGTGCCTGGGAATGAATGCATAAGAATACAGCAATGAGTAGAAATAGATTTTTCATAAGCAGGATTTATATAAAATTAAACAAATATGATGCCAGAACTGTCTTATTTGCTGCATCGCCCATATAATTTAAACAAGCAGGCTTTTTGAATGTTAGTACATTTGACCCTTATCATCTCCGTTCATGGCTAAGCAAGTAAGCAGGAAAAAGCAAACAGAAGAAATCATATCTACCGACGAAAGAATTGAAGTGTTTGGTGCCCGGGAGCATAACCTCAAGAACATTGATATCTCCATTCCCAAGAACAAACTGGTGGTATTTACCGGTGTTAGCGGCAGTGGAAAATCTTCGCTGGCATTTGATACCATTTATAACGAGGGGCAACGCCGCTACATGGAAAGCTTCAGTGCCTATGCCCGTCAGTTCATGGGCGATATGGAGCGGCCTGATGTAGATAAGATCACCGGGTTGTCGCCGGTCATTTCCATCGAACAGAAAACTACCAATAAAAATCCCCGCTCTACTGTAGGTACCGTTACAGAAGTATATGATTTTCTGCGTTTGCTGTATGCACGTATCGGCGAAGCCTATAGCTATCATACGGGTAAGAAAATGATCAAGTTCAGTGAGGAGGAAATTGTAGAGAATATTTTTGCCAAATTCAGAAATAAAAAAATCAGCCTGCTCGCACCCCTGATCCGGGGCCGTAAAGGACATTACCGCGAACTCTTTGAAGATATCCGTAAAAAAGGTTTTTTAAAAGTGAGGGTGGATGGGGAAGTGATGGATCTTACTCCCAAACTGCAGGTTGACCGTTACAAGATCCACGATATTGAAGTGGTGATTGATCGGCTGCAGGTTACGGATGATATGAAAGTACGGTTGAGCCAGAGCATTCAGCAAACCCTGAAAATGGGAAAGGACCTGATGTTCCTGTTGCTGAATGATACCAATAAAACCGTGCAGTACTCCAAACAGCTGATGTGTGAGGATACAGGTATCAGCTACGAAGAACCTTCACCCAATGCGTTTTCATTTAACTCACCCTACGGTGCCTGCCCTACCTGTAAAGGATTGGGCAATGTATACAGCATCAGTATGGAAGCCATCATACCCGATCCCAAATTGAGTATCAAGGAAGGTGGTATTGTTCCTTTGGGCGAACAGCGCGATGCATATATGTATCGCAATGTAGAAGTGCTGGCTAAAAAGAATAAGATCAGTCTGGATAAACCGATCAAGGATCTCTCGGCTGCTTCTTTAAATATCCTGCTCTATGGCAATGCGGAAGGCAGTTCACTGGAGATTGGTGATATGGAAGAAGATGTGGCAGGCCAGCCTTACGAAGGCGAATTTGAAGGAATCGTACCCATGCTGAAACGCTGGTTCTCTGGCACCAACAGTAGTGAAACCCTGCGCGAGTGGGTAGAAAAATTCATGGAGTTGAAAACCTGTAACAGTTGTAATGGAGCAAGGTTAAAACAGGAAAGTCTCTGGTTTAAAGTAGATGAAAAAAATATTGCTGAACTCAGTAATCTCAATCTTGATAAACTGCATGCCTGGTTTGAAACGATCGAAAAACGGTTATCCAAAAAGCAGAATGCTATTGCCAAAGATATCCTGAAAGAGATCCGCGAAAGGGTGCAGTTTTTGCTGGATGTGGGGCTCACTTATCTTTCACTCAACCGCCCTTCCCGCAGTTTAAGCGGGGGCGAATCGCAGCGGATTAGGTTGGCTACACAGATCGGTTCGCAGTTGCAGGGCATTACGTATATCCTGGATGAACCTTCCATCGGTCTGCATCAACGGGATAATCACCAGTTGATCCTGGCTTTACAAAATCTCCGCGATATCGGTAACAGCGTACTGGTGGTAGAACATGATAAGGATATTATGATGGCCGCCGATCACCTGGTGGATATCGGCCCCAAAGCGGGCATGTATGGCGGACATATCGTAGCCGCCGGCACTCCACAACAGGTATTACAAAGTGGATCCGAAACAGCACTCTATTTAAGCGGAAAGAAAAAAATTGAAATACCTGCGCAACGTCGCCTGGGTAATGGTAAACAGCTGGAGTTAAAGGGAGCCCAAGGAAACAACCTGAAAAAAGTAGATGTGGTTTTTCCATTAGGCAAACTGATTGTAGTGAGCGGCGTAAGCGGCAGTGGTAAATCCACCCTTATCAATGAAACCCTATATCCCATTCTCTCCAAACACTGTTATAACAGCCGGGTAACACCGATGCCATTCACCAGTATCAAAGGACTTGAACACATCGATAAAGTGATTGAGATCGATCAATCGCCCATTGGTCGAACGCCCCGGAGTAATCCGGCTACCTATTGCGGGTTCTTTACCGAGATCCGTACCCTGTTTGCGGCCATACCCGAAGCCAAGATCCGCGGATACAATGCCGGCCGTTTTTCCTTCAATGTAAAAGGGGGCCGCTGCGATGTATGTGAAGGAGGTGGTATGCGGGTAATTGAAATGAATTTTTTACCCGATGTATATGTGCACTGCGAAAAATGCAACGGTAAACGATATAACCGCGAAACACTGGAGATCCGTTACAAAGGGAAATCCATCAGTGATGTATTGAATATGTCGGTGGATGAAGCCTGTGAATTCTTCCAGCCCATCAACTACCTGTACCGCAAGATCAAAGTGTTACAGGATGTAGGGCTGGGTTATATTACTTTAGGACAATCAGCCGTTACCCTAAGCGGAGGCGAAGCCCAACGGGTTAAACTGGCCACAGAACTCAGTAAAAAAGATACCGGTAAAACTTTTTATATCCTCGATGAACCCACCACTGGTCTGCATTTTCAGGATATCCAACACCTGTTGGATGTGCTCAATAAACTGGTAGACAGAGGTAATACAGTACTGGTAATTGAACACAATCTCGATGTAGTAAAAGTGGCCGACCATATCATCGACCTCGGCCCCGAAGGCGGCGATGGTGGAGGAACCATCTTATTTGAAGGTGTTCCGGAGAAAATGATCCAGATAACCAAAAGCCATACGGCGAGGTTTTTGAAGACGGAGCTTACATAATGATAGGATGATAGGATGATAGAATGATGGAATGGTTGATAGTATTTTTTCATTCACTCATTCACTCATTCTATCATTCTATCATTGGCGCTTCATCTCTATATGCTCAATATTATCCTCCAGATAGATATCGCCAGCCTGTACAAACCCGAAAGATTCATAAAATTTTTTCAGGTATAATTGCGCGCCAATGCGGATGGGGCCTTCGCCAAATAATTTGTGACACCCTTCTATTGCCTGCTGCATCAGTAGCCTGCCGGCCCCTTTTCGGCGATATTCGGGCGAGCTGATGACGCGGCCGATCGACATTTCAGGGTAAGATACACCCGGCGGTAAGAGGCGGGCATAGGCTATCAGTTTGCCGCTGTCTTTGATCATCAGGTGATGGCTTCGCTGGTCTTTGTTATCTGCATCCTGGTATACACATAATTGCTCCAGTACAAACACTTCGTTTCGTAAACGCATGATCTCGTATAATTCATGTGGCGTCAGATCGCCAAAAGCTTTACAGGTAACGTTGTAGAAGTAACTGGCCATGGGAGTTTTTGGGGCTTTGTTAGCGGGTTCGGTTGTCAATTGCGGTACAAAAATAGCGGTAGAACCACAATAATTTCACACCTTTACCACTTTAAAGGAAATGAGTTCAATTTACAACCTGTAATATGTCAAAAAAAGTTGCCATCATTGGTGCGGGGCCGGCAGGATTAACAGCCGCGTATTTACTGGGGAAGGAAAACCAGGAGGTCATGGTTTTTGAGAAAGACCCACAATATGTGGGAGGCATCTCCCGCACAGAATCCTATAAAGGGTACCATTTTGATATTGGTGGTCACCGTTTCTTTTCCAAGTCGAAAGAAGTGGAAGATTTCTGGACCGAGATCCTTGGCGATGAAATGCTGGAACGTCCACGCAGTTCCCGGATTTACTATAATAAAAAATTCTTTTCATATCCTTTGGTGGCTTTTGAAGCCCTGAATAAACTGGGAGTCATTGAAAGTGGTTTGTGTGTAGCCAGTTACCTGAAAGCCAAAGCTTTTCCGGTAAAGAATCCGACCAATTTTGAAGATTGGGTGGTGAACCAGTTCGGTCAACGTTTATTTAATATCTTCTTCAAAACCTATACAGAGAAAGTATGGGGTATTCCCTGCAAAGAGATTTCAGCCGACTGGGCCGCACAGCGGATCAAAGGTTTATCACTCAGCAGCGCCATCTGGAATGCATTGTTCAAACCTAAAGCAGGAGGGGGAAGCAAGGATAAAGTAATCAAAACACTGATCGATTCTTTCCGTTATCCAAAATACGGTCCCGGTATGATGTGGGAAACCTGCGCGGCTAAAAGCAAAGCCATGGGTGTGCAGATAGAAATGAATTGTGGGGTAAAAGAAGTAACAACGACAGACGGAAAATGGACCGTTCATACAACGAATGGACAAAGCCTGGGAGGATTTGATTATGTATTGTCAACAGCACCCATGCGCGAACTGGTAGCAGCTGTATCGCCGCAGTTTCCGGAAAAAGCTTTTTCATCTGCCAAACAATTAGGCTACCGCGATTTTTTAACAGTGGTATTGATCTGTAAGGATGAAGATGCGTTTACGGATAACTGGATCTATATTCACGACCCCAGTGTGAAAGTGGGACGCATACAGAATTTCAAATCCTGGAGTCCGTTTATGGTACCGGATGCAAATATGGCCTGTTATGGACTGGAATATTTCTGTTTTGAAGGGGATGGCTTGTGGAACAGCAGTGATGAAACACTGATCAATCTCGCCAAAAAAGAAATCGAACAGATCGGTTTAACCAAAGATAGTGCCGTGGTGGATGGTTATGTGGTTCGCCAGCCAAAAGCGTATCCGGTATACGATCACAGCTACAAGGAAAATGTGAGCGAGATCCGTGAAGCGCTGAAAGCTTATCCCGGTTTATACCTGATTGGCCGCAATGGCATGCACAAATACAATAACCAGGATCATAGCATGATGACAGCAATGCTGGCTGCTAAAAATATCGTTGCCGGAAAAGAACTGTTCGATCTTTGGGATGTGAATGAAGATGCGGAATACCATGAAGGTGGTGATAGAGGTACAGAAGAGACACAGAAGGTATTAGGCAGATTGGTGCCGGAGAAGATTAATTAGCAATTAGAAATTAACAATTAAAAATTGATTAGCCACAGACAGCAGATCTCATACCTGCTATCTGTGGCTCTTTTTTTATCTGCCTGCTATGCCGGGTACTACCATTAAACTTTCGTTGCCTGATTCGTTAGCAGCTTGTACGGCAAAGAAATAATTGTCTTTGGAATAGGGCAATGAGTATTGCAGATCGGTGGTGAAGATTTTTTTCTGCCAGAAGGCACTGGTGGTTTCCCTTAGCAGAATATAATAGCCTTTCGTATTCCCGCTTTTCGGTGCTTTCCAGGTGAGTGATGATGTGTTGGTGAGTCTTCTTGTTTCGATCTTTACCTCTTCGGGCATGGCGGGTGCTTTGGCCAGGTTAGCGAGGTTGGCAAGGTTCATGGCTGAGTTCTTGCGCAGGTATTCAAAATCGATATGCTCTGGCAGATCGCCATAGTTGATACCATTTTCGGTGCGCACGTTCTGGTGTTGTCGGGTATAGTTTTCATTCATTTCCGTAAAACGAACAGCCGCATACCCATTTTCTACAAAGGGGGTATGATCGCCACCGCGTAAGAAACGGTCATTTCGATAAATCATAACCACTTCCAGGTTGTCTACATAACGTTCGCCGGTTTCTTTTACATAACGTGCCAGTTGACGGGCTTTGCCATCGTTTTCCAGTCCCAGTTGACGGATCTGTTTGGCACTTTTCTCCGTTTCAAAAGCAGGTAAACCCTCGCTGAATACGCGGATGCGGGTATTGTTGATGATATTGGTTTCATTACTGTTATTACTGCCCATGATATCATTGTTCAGCACAGCTTCAATATTCCAACCCTCTTTTCTGGCTTTGGATGCCATGAAATTAGCGCCCAGCAAACCCTGTTCCTCACCACTTACTGTAACAAAAATAATAGTAGCCGGAAAACTGCGTTTACTCATGATTCTGGCGCATTCCAGTACAGCAGCGCAGCCACTGGCATCGTCATTGGCGCCGGGTGCATCGCCAGTACGGTCCATTACGCTGGTCCGCATATTATCGAGGTGGCCGCTGATGACAAAAATGCGGGTATCATTCGGGTCGGTTCCTTTGAGTTTGGCTATCACATTACCGAGCAGTAAAGTGGTGTCCACTCTTCTTTTATCGGGTTGTAAAGTGATGGTATCGATCATAGCGGTTAACCTGCCATTGGATTGTCTGGCAAAATCGTTGAATTTAGCCAGTACCCAGTTTCTGGCAGCGCCAATGCCTCTTGCAGGATCAGTTTGCGTGCTTAAGGTATTACGGGTACCAAACCCTACCAGTTGATAGATATAGGATTTCAGTGAATCGGGAGATACTTCCCTGACCATTTTCTCAATCTCAGGATCGCGTTGGATCAGGGTTTGCGAAAAAACAGGTTGCAGGGCTACTGCCAGCAGACTGGCGATCAGTAATTTTTTTCTCATGGGGTTTCTGTTGAATTCTAAAGTTAATGAGCAGAACTGATTGAGGAACAGTATTTTGATAATGGGGCCAAATTGCGGTATCGCGGTGTGAATACCCGATCAAGGCAAGCAGTTGGCAAAACAGGAAAATGGGTTATCTTTCTGACTGTAAAGCATCCCTTTCATGAAAAAAATCAATCTTCTTTTTCTGTGTGTTACTTTTCTCGGCCTTCTTTCTGCCTATGCCCAGAAAGAAGTGCCTGATACGGTGTATACAGGGATCTATATCACCAGTATACACGATATCGATTTTAAACAGAATGAATATACCACCAACCTCTGGTTATGGATGCGCTATAAAAGGAAAGAGTTCGATTTTGTACAGAACCTTGAAATTCCGCAGGCGAAAAGTTTTACCAAATTGTATACAACCGTGGATACCAGTAATAATGGTGTGTATGTGCTGATGAAATTACAATGTGTGATGAAAGATTCCTGGAAGATCGGCAACTTCCCTTTCGACAAACAGAAACTGCGGCTTTCGATTGAGAATTCACAGTACGATTCCAAATCACTCGTATTTGCAGCCGATACGGCCGGAAAAAGTTATGACCCGAGATTTACACTGCGGGGATGGGAGATAGATAGTTTCATTGTTACGCCGGGTATCAAGGCATACGAGACTAATTTTGGTGATAAAAGTATTGTGAAACCACATATGGAGTATGGCAGTTACCGTGTGCGGATCTCGATCAAACGCGATGCGTCTGAATTGTTCTGGAAAATGTTTCTGGGTATGTATGTGGCTTTCCTGATCTCGTATATCTGCTTTTATATCCATGCCGATAATATTGATTCCCGTTTCGGACTCAGCGTAGGCTCTTTGTTTGCAGCCATTGGTAATAAATATATCATTGACTCATCACTGCCGGAATCGACAGCTTTTACCCTGGTAGACAGCCTGCATGGCCTTACACTATTTTTTATCTTCCTCATCGTGGCTTCTTCTGTCTATTCGCTGGAACTCGTGAAAAGGAATAACCTCAAAAAAGCCAACCGCTTTGATATGGTGATTGCGCAGGTCTTACTGGTAGCATATGTATTGGCTAATTTTTATTTTATTTCAAAAGCGCAGGCCGGGTAAAAGTGATACAAAAGGTATAAATACTTGTTACAAATACAGGGTTATAATTTTTTCTTTCCGCAATATGCGCTGTAATTTTTCATCGTTATGGCGGATACCTATACACAGTTATATGTGCATATTGTTTTTGCGGTTAAGTACCGGCAGGCTGCTCTTTCTAAAGAATGGGATGAGCGACTACGGCAGTATATAACCGGGATTGTGCAGAACAACCGGCATAAGTTGATTGCTATCAATAATATGCCGGATCACCTGCATCTGTTTGTTGGATTAAACCCTGCACAATCGATTTCTGCACTGATGCAACAGGTGAAGGGCGATTCTTCTGAATGGATCAATAAGGAAAAACTGGCAATCCATCAATTTCGATGGCAGGAAGGCTACGGTGCGTTTAGTTATGCACGTTCGCAGATGGATACGGTTGTTAGATATATTCAGAATCAGCAGATTCATCATAAGCGTAAGAAGTTTTTGGCGGAGTACCGTGAAATGTTGGAGGGATTTTATGTTGAGTATGATCAGACCCGGTTATTCACGGAAATGGAATGATTCCGAAATTGTTAAGGGTAGCCCTTCCAGGGCATCTGTAAAAACACAGTGGGTTGTGAGTTACAAACTGATTGCCCCTCCGGGGCAACTTATATGATGAGGATATTGGTTTTATCGTAAAATCTATAGCATTTTAATATGAATCCCGGAGGGATTCCCCGTTTGTAGACCCGAAGGAAGGAGATATGCCATTGCCCCCGGAGGGGCAACACATTAGCGGGTATGGTTAGAGTTGAGTATAATCAGACCTGGTTATTCACGGAAATGGAATGATTCCGAAATTGTTAAGGGTAGTCCTTCCAGGGCATTTGTAAAAACACAGTGGGTTGTGAGTTACAAACTGATTGCCCCTCCGGGGTAACTTATATGATGAGGATATTGGTTTATCGTAAAATCTATAACATTTTAATATGAATCCCGGAGGGATTCCCCGTTTGCAGACCCGAAGGAAGGAGATATGCCATTGCCCTGGAGGGGCAACACAACAACGATATGTGATCAATACCCATATTTCCCCTTCCAGCGTTCCCGTAAAAATTTACGTAATTCATTTTCGCGGACATTGTTTCCGGGATCATAGAAAGTGGTGCCGGCAATTTTTTCGGGCAGGTATTCCTGTTCAATAAAATTACCTTCTCCCAGATGCGAGTATTGATAACCCTTACCGTATTGCATATCCTTCATCAGTTTGGTAGGTGCATTGCGTATATGCAGAGGTACGGGCAGATCTCCGTTTTTCTGTACTGCACTCAGGGCGGCACCAATGGCCGCTACTGCCGCATTACTTTTAACGGAAGACGCCAGGTAAGTAGCGCACTGTGATAAAATGATCTGGCTTTCCGGATATCCGATCTTGGACACGGCATCAAAAGTAGTATTAGCCAGCAACAAAGCGTTGGGATTGGCATTGCCGATATCTTCACTTGCAAAAATGAGCATGCGGCGGGCAATAAATTTTACATCCTCCCCACCTTCTATCATTCTTGCGAGCCAATATACCGCTCCATTCGGATCGCTGCCCCGCATACTTTTGATAAAGGCTGATATGATATCGTAATGCTGCTCTCCCTGTTTATCGTAAAGGGCTATTTTCTTTTGAGCCACCTGCATCACTAACGCGTCTGTAATCACCATCCCGGTTGAGTTGTTGGTTTTATCCGATAACTGTGTCTGTACCACCAGGTCAAACAGGTTCAGTAATTTTCTGCCATCACCACCACTGATAGTGAGTAAGGCTTCGGTTTCTTTGAGCTGTATATGCAGTTGGCTGATCTCTTCGTCTTTTTCAATGGCCTGTTGCACCAGTTTTACCAGGTCTTTCTCCTGCAGTGCTTTTAATACATAGACCTGGCACCTGCTCAGCAACGCACTGTTTACTTCAAAAGAAGGATTTTCGGTAGTGGCACCGATCAGGGTAATAATACCCTTTTCTACTGCACCCAGTAAAGCATCCTGCTGGCCTTTGTTAAAGCGGTGGATCTCATCAATGAATAAAATGGTCCCCTGCTGTTGTTTGGCCTGCTCGATCACTTCCCGTACTTCTTTCACGCCACTGCTGATGGCACTTAACTGGAAATAGGGAACCTGTAAGCTATGTGCGATAATATTAGCGATAGTGGTTTTACCCACACCCGGTGGCCCCCAGAGGATCATGGAAGGAATTCGTCCCTGCTCAATGGTTTTGCGCAGAATACTGTTCTTACCGGTCAGGTGCTCCTGTCCAACCAGGTCGTCCAACGTAACCGGACGCATTCTTTCTGCCAATGGGGTAGCGCTGTTCACACCGGAAAAGTAACAAAAAATCAGGGGCTGTACAGCAGCTTTTATTGACTGCAGAGTAAAACTTATTCAGAAGGGCGGGCTTCAAACAAGTAACCATAGGTTTTCATGATCCTGAAATTGATCAGGATATGGCTGATGAGGATGCAACTCACAAAAAACATAAAATAAGCCACTCCTTTCATGATGGTAAGGAAGAGTTCGGTGGTTAATATGGCCGGGATATTGGGCTGCGTTTCGCGGAACTGGTTCACAAACTGGCGCAGGCTGATATCGCCCATAAAGAGAATGCTGACGGCATTCAACAGGAAAAGCATACCCATGAACATTGACACAAAAGCATTTACCCGGATCCAGTCGCGGAGCGATGCGGAGCAGGGGCGTTCTACATCAATATGTTTGGTCAGAAATTTCAGACTGGCAAAAGTGTAGATCACAAAAGCGGCCAGCACAAATACCATCAGCAGCAGGGCAGGATTGGCCAGTGCACTGAACAGGAACAGGAAATCCATAAAACCGAACATGGCCGCAATAGGCAGCAGGATAAAAGTAAGAATACGGAATATGGTCAGTTGTTTCATGGGGCAGGCAATTATTGTTGCTGTTGCCCGGCAAAGTTATCAATTATAAGCTCATGAATGGCAGGGGTTACTTGCTTTTCTAACTGAACATTGGTTAATTCTTCAAAGGTTTCGCCATCTTCGTATCCAACCGATACATATACGGATAATGATTGTCTGGCGGGTCCTTTAAAAGTTCCCTTAACCGGTGTGCAATCTGTAAAATCCCTGCCAACCGCCAGTTTTACATGGTGATTGGTGGCCCAGACATTATTGGTAGGATCAATACCAGCCCAGCCATAGCCCGGAATATAGGCTTCTACCCAGGCATGGGTGGCCCCTTCCCCCCGCATACCGTTTTTATTCGGACAGATATAACCACTTACATAACGTGACGGTATACCCATCATCCGCAACAGTTCCAGCATTACATGTGCAAAATCCTGACAAACACCGGCTTTCTTTTCAAGAATTTCATCAACGGTTGACTCAATGGTGGTAATGCCTTTGATATAGGTGAATTCGGTAAAAATAAAACGGCAGGTGTCTTCTACCACCAGGCGGATATTGTTTCCGGGTTGGTTCAGTTGCTGCACATACTGTTCCATCTGGTCTATTGAATCCATTCTGGACACCCGTTCCAGTTCCAACAGGTGAAGATCGTTGTAAGCCACAGCTTCCACATCTTTCGCAAATGTGTCTGATGGAAGCGGGATCTGCTCTGGAGACAAGGTTCTGATCAGTAATTTACTTTCGATGGTAAGTTCACGGTGAGGACGTAACAAATTGAATGTACCGATTTTATTACCCCAGTAATCGGTATAAGTGAATATTTCCGGATGATCAGTGATCACTAATTCGTGCTGCAGTATTTCCTGTTCTGCAGATTGATATGGGAAGATCATGATATTATTCATACTCTCCTTTACCGGTCGGTCGTACTCGTATTTGGTGATATGGTATATCTTAAAAATCGGCATCTGAACTTTGTTTACGCATAAGAAAAATATGTTTGTCCTAACAGTCTGCTGAATTCGTTCAGCTCATGCCTGATTTCTTTTAAAAAGGATTCCATACCGGTTTCTGCTACGATAGCCAGATCTGAAAACTTTACATAACTATGCAAACGACCGAACATACGGCACAAAGGGGGGCTACCTTCTACCGGATTCATTTCGCTTACATCGCAAAGATATTTGTTTGCTCTGTCTAACGCATAATACAAAGACCTGGGGAAATTTTTATCGAATAATACCTGTTGTGCCACATTACAGTTATGGTTCTGGTTACTGTAATTTTTCAGGTGCAGTTCATATCCTGATAAGGCCAGCAACAGACTTCTCCAGAAAAGGATATCCTGTTCATCCGTAAAATCATAATTTACTTTTCTGAAAAAAATATTGGTGAACTCTACCGTTAATAAACAGCGCTCGGTAAACTTCCCGAGGTTCATATAGTTCCATCCCTGTCCGCGGGGCATAGTACTGTCAGTAATACCGCAAAACTGATCACTGCTGGTGATCATGGCATCTATGGCCACAATGGCATCCGGTCCGGCCAGTTTTTCAGCCAGGGCAGGGTGGGTAACCATATGGTACAGGTGGTTAACCTGCTCCCATACTTCTTTGGTGATCTGGTCCTGTACCCCTCTGGCATTTTCTCTGGCCCGGGTAACAATTACCCTCAGTGAATTCAGGTTATGGGTATCTGTGATCATGTACTGTAATACGGCAGCATCATTTGTTTTTAAGGCTTCGATCTCCTCCTTCGATAAAGCAGTGAAGATCTGCAGGGCGGGCCCCCAGGAAATACCACTGGCCTGTACTTTATCAAACGATAGAATATAGCTGGTTTTCAGTAAACGCAGCATGCCATCCGCTCTCTCCATGTAACGGTGCAGCCAGAATAATGAGTCGGCGATTCTACTGAGCATAAGTGGTGTGTTGTGAATGGTGAATTGGCAATGGTGAGCGGTCAGTAGTGAGTAGTCAGTTGAGATAGGGTTCTTAACTTCCCACTCACTACTCACTACTCACGTCTCCCGCAGATCAATCACCCAGGTATCCTTGCTTCCTCCTCCTTGTGAGGAATTGACTACGAGCGAGCCTTCGCGTAAAGCTACGCGGGTTAAGCCGCCGGGTACAATGTCAATGCCATTGGGGCCACACAAAGCATAAGGCCGAAGATCCACATGCCTTGGCTGTAACTTTCCATCCAGCAAACAGGGAACCGTAGATAATTTAATGATCGGTTGCGCAATAAAATTCCTTGGATTGGCGAGGATACATTCTTTTGATTTTTGCAATTCCTCTTTAGTAGCACTGTTGCCCATGACCATGCCATAACCACCAGACTGGTTGGTTTCTTTAATGACCATTTTTTCCATATTCTCAAATACATACTGTCGTTCGGCTTCATTCTTCATCTGGTAAGTAGGCACGTTTTGCAGAATGGGTTCTTCGTTGAGGTAGTATTTGATCATGGCGGGTACATAGGCATATACCGCTTTGTCATCGGCCACCCCGTTTCCCAGTGCATTTACAATAGCAACATTTCCTTTGCGGTAGGCACTCATCAATCCGGGAACGCCCAGCGCACTATCCGGTCTAAACACCAGCGGATCAAGAAACTCATCATCTACCCTGCGATAGATCACATCTACCTGTCGCAATCCGGCCGTGGTTTTCATGTACACTTTCTGGTGATCCACTACCAGATCCCGCCCTTCTACCAGCTGGATGCCCATTTGCCTCGCAAGAAAAGTATGTTCAAAATAAGCTGAGTTAAATACACCCGGTGTTAAGAGTACCACTACCGGATTTTCTGTTTGCCGTTGTGATAATGCCACCAGGTTATCATGCAGGATGAGAGGATAATTATTGATCATCCGCACATTGCTGTTTGCCAACAGATCGGGAAAAATTCGTTTGGTAACTTCCCTGTTCTCCAGCATATAAGATACGCCGGATGGCGTACGCAGGTTATCTTCCAGAATGTAAAAAGTGCCATCATCTCCCCGTATCAGATCGATACCGGCAATATGCACATAGATATCATTGGGTACTTTGATGCCGAATACTTCTCTGGTAAAATGCGGACAGGAGGCAACCAGCGCAGCAGGGATCACTTCATCGTGAATGATCTGCTGCTCATGGTAAATATCTTTCAGAAAAAGGTTCAGAGCGGTGAGTCTTTGTTTGATGCCGGCCTCAATATGCGCCCATTCTGCTGAGGTAATAATGCGGGGAATGATATCAAAGGGAAAAATTCTTTCTATCCCCTCATTATCGCTATACACGGTAAATGTGATACCCTGGCTCATAAAAAGTTCGCTGGCCAGTTTGTCTTTCTGCTGCAGGTCGGGCAGGTTCAGTTTCCGGATAGCTTCATAGATACTGTGGTAAGGCTGTCTGATGCCATCTGCATCTTTCATTTCGTCCCATATCAGGGGCATAGCAGGGTAGTGCTGGAAGAGGGTTTCTCCGGTCATATGCAGTTAATTTGTATGGTCAGGTACAAATAAAATAGTTGCCACTCCGGTGGGGAAGTAAGCAACTGCTACAAGTTAAGGGAAAAATAAAAGGGAAACAACCAATGGGCAGTAAAAATGGCGGAACTGCAGATGTACTGATCCAATCTGCCGCTCCGCCACTAAAAATTATCCTTTCAGGTTCAGTTTGATCTGTAATTCATCAAACTGTTTATCATCGATGCTGCTGGGGGCATCCAGCATAACATCACGTCCGCTGTTGTTTTTAGGGAAGGCGATAAAATCGCGGATGCTTTCACTGCCACCCAGAATGGAACACAAACGGTCAAAACCGAATGCGATACCACCGTGCGGCGGCGCACCATATTCAAAAGCACCCAGCAGAAAGCCGAATTTGTGCAACGCTTCTTCCTCGCTCATGCCAAGTGCCGCAAACATCTTCTCCTGCAGTTCGCGCTGGTAGATCCGGATGGAACCACCACCGATCTCATTTCCGTTCAATACCATATCGTATGCATTGGCTTTGATATTGGAATAGGGATGCTCCAGGTATTTATCAGCGTTCTCGATCAATGGGTTATTATTGATCATCACTTCTATCTGATCCGGTTTGGGAGAAGTGAACGGATGGTGACGCGCTACCCAACGGTTCTCTTCTTCTGCATATTCAAACAAAGGGAAATCCATCACCCATAATAACTTGAACTCATCTTCTTTTCTGAAACCAAGGCGTTTGCCCATTTCCAGACGCAGTTCACTGGTGGCTTTACGGGTCCTTTCTTCACGACCGGCAAGGATCAATACCATGTCTCCCGACTTGGCACCCGCAGCTTCGGCAATGGCTTTTAATTTATCTTCTGTGTAAAATTTATCTACGCTGCTTTTATAAGTGCCATCTGCATTACACTTGATGTACACCAGTCCCTGCATACCAATCTGCGGACGTTTTACCCACTCCGTCAGTTCATCGGTCTGTTTGCGGGTATATTCGCTGCAACCCGGTGCGGCAATGGCCAATACAGTTTCTGCATTGTCGAATACACCAAAACCTGCACCATTGATCAGTTCGCCGGTGGCCTGTATTTTACCGCCTTTTAAAAAGGCTGATTTCAGGTTGGCGATCTGCATCCCAAAACGGATATCCGGTTTGTCGTTACCATACTGCCACATAGCATCTTCCCATGTCATACGGGTCACCTGCTCGGTATAGTCAATATTCTTTACGTCTTTAAAAATGCGTTTGATCAGGCTTTCAAACATATTCAGGATATCTTCCTGCTCTACAAATGCCATTTCACAGTCTATCTGCGTAAACTCCGGCTGCCTGTCGGCACGCAGGTCTTCATCACGGAAACATTTAACGATCTGGTAGTAGCGGTCGTAACCACTCACCATCAGCAATTGTTTGAAGGTTTGTGGCGATTGAGGTAACGCATAAAACTGACCCGGGTTCATCCTGGAAGGCACCACAAAATCCCTCGCACCTTCCGGTGTTGATTTGATCAGGAAGGGCGTTTCAATATCCATGAAATGGTTTTCATGCAGGTAGTTTCTGGCAGAACGGTTTACCGCGTAACGCAGTTCCAGGTTTTTCTTTACCGCATTTCTGCGCAGATCCAGGAAACGGTATTTCATGCGCAGGTCATCACCGCCATCGGTATCGTCCTGGATAGTAAAAGGAGGGATGGCAGATTTATTTAAAATCTTGAATGACAGCACCACTAATTCAATCTCACCAGTGGCGAGATTGGCGTTTTTATTGCTGCGCTCCGATACTTTTCCGGTTACCTGTATTACAAACTCTCTGCCTAAGGGTTGGGCATCCAGTTGCACATTCAGCTCTTCGCCAAATAATAACTGGGTAATACCGTAACGGTCGCGCAGGTCCACAAAAGTGATGGCGCCGAATTTTCTGACTGTCTGCACCCATCCTGCCAGGGTTACTTCTTTAGTTACATCACTGATCCTTAACTCTCCACATGTGTGTGAACGATACATAAAATAACTTGTTTTTCGATTGCTTATTCGGGGGGCGGGAATCGTGAGTCGTGAGTCGTCAGTGGTGAGTAAAATTCAACTCACGTCTCACGATTCACGTCTCACGCCTTCCGCCCCTCGTTCGGACGGCAAATATAACCGAATTGGGCCATCCGGGGATTTTGAGGCCAAAAAGCGGGAAATGTGGATTTTGATAGCATCTTTGTGCCATGCAACCAGTGCCCATATCAAAAAAGGCCCACCGATTGGCTGTGGCTGCTTTCTTTTTTATTGCCGGGATCAATTTTGCCAGCTGGGCCAGCCGGATTCCGGATGTAAAAGCCAAATTACAGCTGAGCGATGCTGCCCTGGGCGGGGTGCTTTTTGCACTTCCAGTGGGGTCGATGATCAGTTTGCCTTTTGCGGGCTGGCTGGTGGCTAAATTCGGGAGTAAAAAGATAGTTACCATTGCGGCCATTGCTTATCCGCTTAGCCTGATCCTGATCGGCTGGGCTGGTACCGTTTGGCAATTGGTGCCCATGGTGTTTGCATTTGGTCTGCTGGGCAATCTTTGCAATATCTCCATCAATACGCAGGCGGTGGGTGTAGAATCTTTATATGGCCGCTCCATCATGGCTTCCTTTCATGGCATCTGGAGTATGGCGGGTTTTACCGGTGCGGCTATCGGCACTTTTGTAGTGTCCAATAATATTACGCCTTTGATCCATTTCAGTTTTGTGGCAGCGGGCTGTGTGGTCAGTGTGATACTGATCCGCCAGTATGCGCTGGCCAAAGATGCCGGCCATCCCGATCAGCCGCTTTTTGTAAAACCCGATGAACACCTGCTTAAACTCGGACTGATCGCTTTCAGCTGTATGGTTTGTGAAGGCACCATGTTTGATTGGAGCGGGGTATATTTTCAAAAAGTGGTAGCCGTTCCCAAAGAAATGACCACACTGGGTTATGCGGCATTTATGAGTACCATGGCTGGCGGCAGATTCTTAGGCGATTGGATCGTAACCCGTGTTGGTAAAAAACTGGTACTCGAAGGCAGTGGTATTACTATCGCTGTGGGTTTATTGATCGCTGTTTTGTTTCCTTCTGTTCTTCCTGCTACTATTGGCTTTTTATTGGTAGGCATCGGGGTTTCTTCTGTAGTGCCGTTGGTATATAGCTCTGCCGGTAAATCCAAAACCATGTCGCCGGGCGTGGCGCTTACGGCTGTATCAACCATTGGTTTTCTGGGCTTCTTACTCGGCCCGCCTGTTGTAGGTTTTATGGCCCAGGCATTCAGCCTGCGTTGGTCTTTCACCCTGATTGCTTTGCTCGGTATGGGCACCACTGTTCTCGCTTCTATGGTTAAGTGGGAAGAGTAAGGATTTGTTAAAAAACTGCCAAAAGCTGCTTCATCTGTCTTACAACTGTTTTCTGGTAAAAGAATTGGATAGGTAATACTGTGTTACTAAAACCAATGGTATGAAAACAAGTCTACGTTATCTCTTTTTCATCGCGGTCTTATTGTTTGCACAGAGTTGTACCAAATCGCTGAATGGTACCGGAGAGCCACCCATTGCGGGTTCCTGGGTATTGAGCGAATCGTCTAAGAACAGCGGAAACGGCTGGTACTATTTCGATACCGGACTGGAGCAGGGTGTTTTCCGTTTTTACAATAGCGGAGCTGCTGAGTATGATGATGGTTACAATTTCATGCGTGGCAACTGGCGTATCCGAACCATCAGTTCCGGCTACTATGATCAGTATGGCAACTGGAACAACGATCTGCATGATTCGTTCGAGATCCATGTGTACGATCGTGTTACACAAGGTTCCGCCGATCTCAATTTTGATGATGTGGTGTTTACCGGCAACCGGATCATTGCTACCAATTACAATGGGTATACCGTTGCGCGGTATACGTTCCGAAGGTATTAATTGTTGTTATCAGGAAACGATCATATGGGGCACAAACCGGCTCTTGTTATCAGTAACTAAAGTATCAGCTTCGCGGATACCGATACCGGCGGGTTCCTGGCCAATCACCCAGCTCCCGATCACAGGATAATGATCTGCAAAATTGGGCAGTGTAAATAATTCCTGGTAGATATAACCGTCGGCTCCGTATTCTCCTTCAGTTTGCTGAATGGTCAGCTGTTTCATCACCAGATCTATATTCGCTCCTTCGCGGGAGAGGATGGGTTTTCTGGCATAGTTCTCCAACCTGCCTTCTTCAAAATACGCAGGCAAAAGATAAGGGCAATCCGGATATAACTGCCACAGAATGGGTAACAGGGCCTTGTTGGATAAGATCATTTTCCAGGCGGGCTCTATCCAAAGCGCGCGGTTGCTGTCTTCCGGAATATGTTTGCCAAAATCTTCGGCCAGTAACCATTCCCAGGGATATAGTTTGAAGATATTGGTAACGGTCAATCCCTCCAGGTCAACAAATTGTTTTTGCTGCTGGTCCCAACCCAGGTCGTCAATGAATACCAGTTTGGTTTCGATACCGGCCTGTATGGCGCAGTCGCGGATATATTCGGTATTGGTCAGGTCTTCCAGCGTTTCTTTCAAACAGGTAAAATGCAGGATGCCCGGATTGAGGTAATTCTTTAAATATTTCCAGTATTGTATCAGCCGCTCATGTATGCTGTTGAACTGGTCTTTCAGCGCATCTTTATCCTGCAGCCAGAACCATTGTACAATGCCCGCTTCGTATAAACTGGTGGGTGTATCTGCGTTGAACTCCAGCATTTTGATCTCGCCGTTTTTATAACAGAGATCAAAACGGCCATAGATAGAAGGATGATCTTCCGTCCAGCTTTTTTCAATCAACGGCACGATCCATTCAGGGATACTGAACTGTTGATAAAGTTTATTATCTATCACGTGCTGCACGGCCCCCAGACAAAGTTCCCAGAGCGTAGCCGTTGCTTTTTCAATCGCCAATACTTCTGCCAGTGGCAGTTCATAATACACGGATTCATCCCAATACGGCACATTCGCGGTATGAAAACCAAAACCCAGTTTTTCAACTTCGGCCTGCCAGTGGTTTCGGGGTGTGGTAGTGATTCTTTTCATTTTTTTCCCGTTGGGGAGTTGCATTAGATAGTTAATAAAGTAAAGATGATGATCGCAGTTATGTAATGAACACCTTAGCTACTCACACTGAAACCGCTTCTGCCAAACCCACCTCTGGTTACGGCACCCTTAAAACGGTTACTCCCGATATTGGAAAAAGCGGGAATACCTCCCGAATAATAGCCCGCTCTTCTGTATTCGCCATTGCGGTAGTTGCCATAGGGTCTGAATGCATAATACCATAACAGGGCCGTACCCACACCACTGTGATGGTGTACACGTGTATACGGTGCGGTTGTATCGCTGCGCAGGTGTACTTTGTTGTTCTCGTCCCAGTCGTCTTTGGGCTTGTCGCAACTGGCCAATGCGGCCGTGATCAGAACCAGGTTAATGTATGTCGATTTTTTCATGTTGGCTGCTTTACTTCACGGTGATGAAGATCTCGTAATCCTTTTTCACGCGTACCGATTTGGTATCACCCGCTTCATTTTCGGCCACGGTATTGGTCATGCCCAGGCTGGGTAATGTATCGCGGTATACCAGGGTTTTTACTTCCTGGTTTTTTGCCCAGATGCGGTGAGTGGTGATCAATACATCATGTAAACTGTCCAGGTGCTCTACCTGTATGGCAGTTTCTACCGCCCCGTTTTTGTTAACGGTTTCGGTAATGTCTTCGTTTTTTTCCTTGCAGGAAAACAGGAATAATAAAGCGGCGCTGCCCAGAATCGCTAAAACGATCGGTTTCATTTGGTTATGCATAAGTAGTCAGTTGTAATTTGGTGTATACGGTTCCATTGCCCCGTTATATGGCGGGACGGCTACTCTGGAAAGATAGGCGTAAATCCCAGTCTGTCTGCTGCCCGTTCGTAATACGAAGCACTGCTAACAGCACCAACTGGTACTTACTTTCTTTGTCCGGAAAGGTGAATGGAACGGAAGGCTTAGAGGCCCGGTGGTTTGATGTGCTGACGAAATCTAAAAAGCAGGAATTCGAGCAAGTGGTTCATATGTCATGGGAGCGAGGCTCCATTTACTTTGAAGACATAAAGATATAGCGGAGGGCAGGATATGCGGATATAGAACCGGGTTAAACGGGACTTGCGCTTTCACAAGTGGTAAAGTATTCTTGATGAACGGTAAAATGACGGTTTTTCCGGCATTTTTGCTACATGGTTTCAAGTTCGTTTCGGTGGCGGGGTTTCCAGTAGAGATAATAAAAGCCCAGAATCAGGATGCCGATGGTGAAGGGAATCAGGGCCAGATGTTTGAAAGTAAGGTCGCCGATCAGTTCATAATGGTCAAAACCCAGGAATTCGCTCACCATCCAGTATGAGTTGGCGGTGATCCAGATTGTAATGGCGAGGTTATGACAGAGTTCAGACATGTACTGCCGGGTACGCCAGGCGATGATGATGGAAATGACCAGCGTAGGAATGATCATCACAATTCCCAATGGGCGCCATACCATACACCAGGCCACATCTTTGAACAGCCAGAATACAATGTGCAGGTTTTCCATTTTGCGGTAAGCCAGCGGAATCACATAACTGTTGTCTGCAGTATTGGTAGCGGGTGTTGAAGTGGTATCCATTCAATTAGCGTTGGTAGTGAGTTGATGGATACAATATTAATTTTTTGTGATGAATCAACGACTTAAAATCTTCGTAAAACGCCGTACATCTGCCTGTGGCATGATCGGTGTTCCATGCACGAGGTAATTGGCAAATTCAGCGGCAAAATAGGGCGACAAAGAACAACCCTTGGTGCCCATGCCATTAAACAGTCCCACCGATGCTGTTACCGGATGTAATCCCACAAAAGGTCTTCTCTCCATATTGGCCGGTCTTTCAGTTGCCAGGTGATCCATAGTTTCGAAAGGAAGTTTCACCCAGTGCCGTAAATGCGCTTCTGCTTTGTTCCTGAAATCGGGCGAGGGGTTGGTATCTGTAAAATCCCATTCATAGGTAGAACCTACCCAGAACAGATCTTCCTGCCAGGGCACTAACGTAAAACTTTGTTTGAAAATATTCGTCCTTGGTAAATCCGGGATCCGGACGATCAAAGCCTGTCCTTTGTTGCGGGCATACGGGAGGCTTTTAAAATAAGGATTGTCAAACCCAGCTACGCCATCGCAGAAAATAATTTTTTGAGCCTGTATATCCTGGTAGCGAACTACTTCCTGGGTGATCTGGCACTCCCCCAGCACAAAAGCATCTTCCCGCAATAATTGCTGCGCCTGCAAACTGGCACGCCATTTATCCAATAGTGTATGCAAATCAATCAGCCAGCAGGGATCAATCTCTCCAATGGTAAAGTCGTAAGTAAAATATTGTTTCCACTGGTCGGGGTTTTGTGGGTGGCGCAAATATTCCTGTTCAAAAGGTTGTCTTTCAGCAAAAGCCAGTACCATCTGTGGCGTAGGATGAAAGTCGAGGATATTGCATTGCCGGATCAGTTCCACACCCAGTTCTTCGCCCCATGCCCGGTAAGCACCCACTGCATAGGGCATCAGTGTTTCGATCTCCCAGGTACGCACCATTCTCCGGCCGGTAATGGGATTGATGACACCGCTGGCTACTTTGGTGGAGGAGAAGGGTTTGCTTTCATCGATCACCAGAACCGATTTGCCGGCTTTGATGAGCTCATGACTGAGAAATGTGCCACAGATTCCCTGGCCTACTATGATATAATCCACTTGCATCTCTACAAAGATGCTGCAAAAATTATTTTCTCTGGATACAAAACCGCGCCTTTGCGCCTTTGCGTGAAAATTAGCTCACAAAGGCGCAAAGGCGCGGGGAAAGAAGTTTAATGTGCAACCCTGATTTTGATTCCCTCTGAATGGCTGGTAAACTCCGGCGCATACATACACTGGATACTCGCAATGCCTGCTGAAAACAAACCACTATGTGTGATGAACATCGGATATTCAAACACATAAGTTCCTTTTGACAGGTGGTCTATGAAAAAGTTAGTACTTACATCTTTTGTACTCTCGTAATAACCTAATCCATCCTGCCATTTGTAACCACTCAATACATTTACCGGCTCCATGGCGGCGGCGCGCATGTCTTTCAGGTGCAGGTAATCCATATCCCGGTTACTGCGGAGTTCTAAGCGTACCACTACTTTGTCGCCGATCTTTAGTTCCTCCCCTTCGGTTACAGCCTGCAGCATTTTTCCGGCATCAGTATTTTTTTCGATGAAGATTTTTTTAGTGATGGATAAAGGAGTAACAGCGCTTGTGATCTTATCCAGATCTTCGAAATACTGCCAGTAAACATTGCCCCAGGAAGGAGATGTATTTTTTTGAGATCCGGTAAAGGGAGAGGTACCGGATTGCGTAGTTACGGTAATATTGCCCATATCGTTTGTAACACGGCTACCTTCGATCCGCTTTTTAAAATAGCCGGTTCCGGCAGCTGTTTTTTCATTGGTACTGCTGATCTGTGTTTTGCCCAGCTGGATGGTTACCGTTCTTTCCCTGTTCAGCCAATTATCTCCATTCAGCAACAAAGCATAACAGGCATCGGCAGTAGCGATGGTTGTTTTCCAGTGATTGGTCTGTTTGTTCAGCAATAACCAGGTGCGCATGGCATTCAGCTGTTTGTTAACAGCCGGGTCTTTTGTCTGCTGGTTGATCTCGCTGATGAATGCGATCAGCATGCTCTGGTGTTCTATGGGCGACTGGTACCAATATCTTCCATAAGCTGTTTTCCAGTACATACCCAGTTGCGGGTCAATTATGGCATTTTCGAGCAAAGCCGGTAAAATCGCTTGTGTGGCGGTTTTTTCAGCACTGTTACGGTAGAATACCAGTCCCAGTTGTGCCTTGTAATAACTGCTCTGCTGCACCCATGTTTTTTGGGCCTGTGTAAAAAAGTAGTCATAGGCTTTGGGCGATTGCTGCGCGATATCGCGGAAAAAGCTACGCATGTACAGATACTCAACCTGTTTGGAAGAAGGCAGGTATTTGGTCAGGTCAGCTTTGTTTTTGAGCAATGCCTGGTAATCCTCCTGGTTCTTTTCATCTGTGTAACGAATGGCATTTACCAACAGGTTACGGATTTTGCCGGCAGCTTCGGGCGATAAGGCTCCCAAACGTTTTAGTTTGCCAATGCCGGTAAGGATATAGTTAGTAATGTACCTGTCTTCATATCCTCCCTTGAACCAACTGAATGCGCCGTTGGGTAATTGCAGTTGGGTTAGTTTTTCAATCAGTGCATCTGTTTGTGTGCCCAGTTTTACCAAATCAAACAAAAGGGCCAGATTCTTTTTCTGTTGTTCTTCGCTTTCTGCTGCTAATACCCAGGGCGTTTCCTGCAGTAAGATCTGTTTCAGCGCTTCATTTTTCTGCAGGTTGCTTTGTAAGGAACTGCTGTCTTGCTGCCATTGCGTAAATACTTTTTTCAACAGGGGATCTTTGTTCACGATCCATGCGGCCAGCAGGTTGGCGTATAAACGGTTAAAACTCTGTTCGGCACATTCGTAAGGGTATTCCATCAAGTAAGGCAATGCCTGTACCGCATACCAGATCGGGTTACTGCTGTATTCAACGGTAAGGGCTTCCTGTGTAAGGCTCTCGCTGGTATTCCGTAACAGTTTATCAAAACGGAAGTTGCGGGTGGTATCGCCAGATACAAACAGGGGCAGACTCTCGGTTACCAGCATCCGGTTGGTAACTACGGGCAAAGTATTTTCTTCTCCATCACTTAAGGTACCGGTGCTCGCTTTGATGCGCCAGGTTAGCGGACGATTGAAATTAAAGGGGATCTGTACCGGAAATTTCACAAGGAAACTTTTACCTGCTTCTACGGTAAAATACTGGGTAGGAAACACATTCTGGAACCAGCCATCTACAGAAGTCAGGGTGGCGGCATCCAGCAGTTCCAGACTTACCTGTCCGGTCAGTTCTTTATCGCTGAGGTTAACGATTTTACTGCTCAGTTCCATGTTATCTCCTTCGCGTAGAAACCGGGGTGTATTGGGTTGCACCATTAATTGTTTCTGCGTAACTACATATTCGCTATTGTAACCAAAAGCCAGGTCACGGGTATGTGCCAGGCTCATCCATTTCCATTGGGTCAGGGCTTCGGGCATGGTAAAGCTGAAACTGTATTTGCCGGATGAATCGGCATAAAGTTGGGGCAGAAAGAAAGCAGTTTCGTTAAAATTCTTACGGGGTACTACCTGGTTCAGATCCGGCAATGGGGGTGTACTTTTGGCTGTTATATCAACAGCTTCATCAAGCGCAGGCGGAGCAAAGAATTTGTTGAGAGAGGTTTCTGTCAGCATGCTCTTATTCTGATCCATCGAACTATTACCCCGGATACGGACTGCTCCGGCAGATAGCGTCTTTTTCATAGGCAAGCCATAACCTGCTACCTCTGATTCACTCAATTGCTCAAGTGATCTGCGGAGCGAAAGGGAGAAATGAAATACGGAATCGTTGATCCACCTGCTCAGGTTCTGGTTCCATAAAGTATACCCATTCGCTGCCAACTGGTCAAATTCAATCGCAGCAACGGGCTGATAGGAAACGGGGACATTCTTTTCAAATGAAGCGGTTTCATGGAAATTAGCCGACCCGTTAAATTCGTTCCGGTAAGTATAGTTCTGCCAGAGATTTGGGATTGACCAGTTATGCGGATGAAACTGATCAAGCGAAGCATCATACATACCCGTCAGTAATTCAGCGGCATTTTTTTCCTTGTTTTCTCCCTGCACTGTCATAGTCCATTTTTCTTTGCTTCCCGGCTCTGTTTTGTTGCGCCAGGTGGCATACGTGATCTGTAGTTCTTTGTTACGCCAGGGTACTGCTATATCGTACGTGTTCTGGTATACCCGGTTGTTCCAAACAAATACTTCCGCTATACCCACCCCACCTCTGTCTTTTTCTGTAGCGGTGTAACGGATATTTTCAAGTCCTTTCTTTTTGTCTATAAATTGAAAAGCTCCTTTTTGATTATCCGGTTTCAGCATTTGTCTGATCACAAATACATGGGCATTGCTGCCACTGGCAAATTCCGCTGTTTCTCCCGGTTGAATGGATTGTTTGTAAGTAAAGTGGAAGTTGGTGGTATGCTTGCCAAATAACTGCATAGCAGTATTAAACACCTGCACATAGGTAACCGCAGTTACTTTTTCTCCGTAGGTATCTGTGCTTACCGCTTCGATCTTATAAAAACCGGCTGCCAGTGTTCCGGGTGTGATGGTATATTGGTCGGTTGTTTTGGTGTCAAGCGTGATATCTGATACGGATGTTGCTACCGGCCAATTTTGATAGTCTGATTCTTCCTCATATTCATCTGAGGGAAAATACTGGAGAAAGGCATCCTTACTCAGTATAAACTGATCAGGTCTTTGCCAGTACCTTTTTCTTACCATACGGCCCGGTTCCTGCAGGGCATAGATATGTAGTTGTACACTGGCAGTTTGTTTCTCATCACTGAGATTGGTAGTGCTGATACTGATTTTATTCAGACTGTCTGCTTCCATAACAGCAGGTGCGTTCAGCGAAAGTTGCAGAGAAACGGTGCCTATCCGTATAATGGTTTCGCTGCTTCTTGTTTCTCCATTGATGTCCGTTATATCTGCACTAACCCTATAGTCGAAATACGGATTGCCGGATCGGTCAATAATATCATCTGCCATCGCAATAAAGTCAATACTGAATTTACCTGTGGCATCGGTAATGGTTTCTCCGGAACTGATCTGCCGGTCATTACCGCCAGGGTAGGATCTTCTTCCGAATCTCCAGGGTTCATACCTATGAATGGTTCTGGTAACATTGTATACAACTTTGCTGCCAGCGATACTGTTGCCGGCATAAGCCATGGCATTACCGGTTACCGTAACTGTATCCTGTAAACGATAAGCCGCTTTTACATTGTCGAATGAGACCTGGAAAGCTGGCCGTTTGTATTCTTCTACAGAGAAATAGTTTCCTTCTGCCGGGATCTGTTTCAGCGAAAGACTGAAACTGCCGGTAAGCACATTTACAGGAAGCTGGAAATGTCCACTAAGAGAGGAAAAATCGGTAAGTGTCAGTTTTACAGAATCAATGATTTTCCGGTTGGCATCCTGCAGATACACCCAATAGGGTTCTCTGGAGGTAAAACGTTTGCTGCGTTTGGTATGATAATCTCTGCTGACAGCAATGCCTTTGAAGAAAACCGTCTGGCCCGGACGGTAGATGCTGCGATCCGTAAAAAAGAACATCCGTTGGTTTCTCTTTTCATACGTAACACTGTCAGGGTTATTACGTAAAGTATTATTTTGAAAAATATAATCCTGGTCTTGCGAAACTAACCGGTCATCTTTCAGTTTTAATACAAAGCTGGCACGTTCATTATTGGTTTCTGCTGTATAAGAGAAACGGCCGTTTTGGTCTGTGGTCTTTTCTGTTACCGGATAATTCACCCATTCACGACCCGAATACCATGATTTATAAATTTTGACAGTAACAGCGGGCATGGGCTGACCGCTTGCACGGTTCAGTACAAAAAAATCATTGCCGTTGCGTACATAACTGAGTTGGGATACCTGAAAATATTGCAGACTTAGGGTATGCAGGCTATCGTTGAATTGTTGATTATCTGAACAGAGTAAGGCATATCTTCCAAGGGGTAGTTCATCCAGTTTTATCTCTACTGCATGCAACTGGTGATCTTCAGTGGCAGGAAGGGAGACTATCATATTCCGGAATGCTTTCTGACGGGTTATTTTTTTCCAGGCTTCATCACTGGCGAAATCATTTTCAGGAAAATCAGTATTCTCTATCCGGATAATTCTGGCATAAAGGGTATCTATATTCCGGTAATTGACGAGTGCACGGAATGCAATACCTGGAAGATTTACAGACTCGGTTCTGGTACTTAACTCTCTGCGATGAATCTCCCGTATCAGGTTTTGCAGATTGCCCATACCGGGATGGTTTTCTTTGCCGCTAAATAGGGAAAGCGCTTTCTCTGCGAGTTCTTTTGCTTTCCGATAGCCCCATCTTCCGGTACTGTCCTGAAAGGGTTGATAGGTAGCCGCTTTATCTGCTTCTTTTCTGGCCAGTAAATACCAAACCTGCGCTGTTGCTATATTGGCGGGATAACTATCCGTCATTTCTTTCAGTGCATTTGTGTACAACACATTTTTTTCTGCCAGTTCGGTTTGTTGATAGGCCCATTCTATTCTTTCGGTATTCAGTTCCAGTAAAGCATTGGGGTCTGGATCTTTCCGGTGAAACTGCAATAACTGCTGAAATAACTGCAGGCTGTTCCAACTGGGCGAGCTGCTGTCTTTGGTAAGAAAACGATGGGCAATAAATTTATCCATCGTGGAGAGCGCGGGTCTTCCCGGAAGGATAAATGTGGTAGCTGGTCTCAGTAGGGCTGACCGGATCATTAACTGATCGGCTGATCTGAAATAATCCAGCGCTTCATGTGCCAGCAGATCATATAAAGTAGGCCGGAGATAACGGGCATTTCCTCTTTTTAGAATGGCATCGTAACGGTCTACCGGTGTTTGCTGCAGTAAGGCTGTGTTTTCCAATGATTGGGCCAAATGCTTTCGGATGGTTTGGGCAAAATCTGCAACACCCCAGGTGGTGATATCCGGTTGACTGGTGCCGGTTGTTTTTTTACGGTCATTGATCCTCCAGAAGTTGTTATCGAGGTATTGACGATACAGTTTCGCCAGCAAAGAGTGAAGGATGGCTTTCGCTGTTTCATCCCGGGTATCTGCCAGTTCTTTCCGGATCCTGTTCAGTAAAGAATCGGATGCGCCTTCAGTGATCCTGTTTTGTAAAGTATATTCATAAATCAGGCATTTTACCACCTGCGCATGTAATTGCTTTTGTTTTGCCTTTTTATATAATATAGTCACTTTATCCAGTGCCGACCTGGTAAGATCATTATGAACAATCAGGGTATCAATGCCGAGCCATTCTTTCTGGAAAAGGGAATCTGCCGGCTGTGCATACAGGTTGGCAGAGAATAAGATCGTAAAAACAAAAACCAGTTTTCTTAAAAACATGTAGCAATATTTCGGTGAAACAATTCCTTTACAGGATAGGATGCAAACTTGCTGATTAATTCATATAAGTGATAACCGATTAACAAAAGATTGTAAGTCGGGGATAGGGTAAAGGTAGGATAGCTGGGGTGGGAGCAGGGCAAAAAAATCCCGGTCAATATTGACCGGGATCGGGATATAAATAGGTATGTAACTATTTCTTCAGGGCAGTAGCCATGGTAATGCCGATATCGGCAGGACTGGCCACCACTTCAATACCACATTCAGCCATGATCTTCATCTTGGCAGCAGCCGTATCGTCTGCACCACCAATAATGGCACCTGCGTGACCCATACGACGGCCGGGAGGGGCTGTCTGGCCGGCAATAAAGCCTACCACGGGTTTGGTTTTGTTGTCTTTGATCCAGCGGGCAGCTTCGGCTTCCATGCTACCACCGATCTCGCCGATCATGATGATACCATCAGTTTCAGGATCGTTCATCAGTAATTCTACCGCTTCTTTGGTAGGGGTTCCGATAATGGGGTCGCCACCGATTCCGATAGCGGTACTGATACCGAGGCCGGCTTTCACTACCTGGTCAGCTGCTTCATACGTCAGGGTTCCGCTTTTTGAAACGATACCGATGCGGCCTGTTTTAAAGATAAAGCCGGGCATGATACCCACTTTGGCTTCACCGGCAGTGATAACGCCCGGACAGTTAGGCCCGATCAGACGGGTATTTTTACCCTGCAGGTAGTTTTTCACTTTCACCATATCCTGTACCGGAATACCTTCTGTGATACATACCACCAGTGCAATACCGGCATCAGTAGCTTCCATGATCGCATCAGCGGCAAATGCCGGTGGTACAAAAATGATACTTACATCAGCGCCTGTTTGTTTAACGGCATCCGCTACGGTATTAAATACGGGTTTATCGAGATGTGTGGTACCACCTTTGTTGGGGGTAACGCCACCTACTACATTGGTTCCGTACTCAATCATCTGGGTTGCATGGAATGTACCTTCTGTACCGGTAAAACCCTGAACAATGATCTTGGAGTTTTTATTCACTAATACTGCCATGGGGAATGATTTCTGTGGTTTTGAAATTCGCGGCAAAAATAGGTTAAAACGGGCTAGACTTTCCCATTTGAAGGCTAAACTTTGGAGTTTTTTTGGAAGAAACAGCTGGGGGGCATGCATTTTCTGCCCGTCTCCACCGGTTCCGGCCCGAACAGGTAGTTAGCTGCTGAATGGGGTACCGCGAAAAACAAACGGGTGATCGGCCATAACCGATCACCCGTTGGAAGATTGTCCCGAAAACAGCTATCAGAGTTTGTAAAATGCCTTGCTGTCCCGGCCATTCTTCGTGGTTATTTTCAGGAAGTATGGACCGTGGTACAGAGACTCGCAACCGATCTCGATCATATTATTTCCCTGCTGCAGCAGTTTTTTGATCCGGAATTTGGCGGTTCCATAGATATCATATACCGTAATTTCCGCTTCGGCATTACTGTTACGGCTATAGATGGTAGCCATCATCCGGGTAACCACGGGATTGGGGTTGAGCTGGATGATTTTGATATAATCCACATTGGCCTGCGGTGTGTTTACCGTATCGCGTACCACTACTTCCCTGCATAATTTTGCTTCACAGCCATTCAGCGTTTTTATGTATAAACAGGTGGTATACAATCCTGGTTGCAAAAATTCTTTCACCGGACTAATCTCATTGCCCGACAGGACCGTATTATCTCCAAACTTCCAGGTGCGTTGAATGATACTGTCGCCGGGTAAGGTTTTACTCAGACTGCTGTTGTACGCTATTTTCTTCAGGCTGATGCGCTCGGCGGTAAACTGCGCTTCTGCTTTGCAATCCGGATTGCCTATCGTGATCGTTTCGCTGTATTTGCTTTCGCAACCTGATTGGGTTTTGATATACAGTTTCACGAGATACTTTCCGGGTTTGGAATAACTATGCGAAGGATCGATGTGGTTGCCTTCCATCGGTACCGTACTATCGCCAAAGAACCATACGCGGCTGATAACAGAATCTTTTTCTGTGCTTCCCCTCGATCCGTTGCTGTTGAATTTTACCACACCATTCAGTTGGCTGTAGGTAAACAGCGCTTTACAACCGCTTGGTGGCGCAGGAGGTAAGATCAACACATTGGCGCCGAATTTATTTTCGCAACCAGTCTGTGTTTTAATAACGAGGTACACTTTGTAAGTGCCAGGTTTGGTATAAGGGTAGGATGGGGTTATCACATTGCCTCCCAGCGATACCGAAGTAGTGCTGTCTGTATACGACCAGGTACGACTGATGATACTGTCACGCTCTGAAGTTCCTTTCGATTCTGAGCTGTTAAACACAACCAGAGAATCCTTGATGGTCCAGTTAAAATAAGCCTTACAGTTTACGGGTGCTGGAATGGTAACAGTTGCACCATACTTACTCTCGCAGCCAGCTTTTGTTTTAATCACCAGGTACACTTTGTAAGTACCCGGTTTGGTATAAGGATAGGAAGGTGCAACCACATTACCGCCCAGCGATACAGAAGTGCTGCTGTCTGCATAATACCAGGTACGGCTGATGATACTGTCGGCATCATTGATTCCCTTAGAGCCGGCACTGTTGAATACAATCAAAGAGTCTTTTCTTTCCCAGGTAAAATAAGCTTTACAGGTAGCAGCAGAATCTTTGATCTCGATCTCTGTGCAGAATGTATTTTCACAACCATTTTTTGTTTTGATATACAGGCAGGCTGTGTATTTACCTGCTTTGCCATAAGTAAAGGAAGGATCCAGGCGATTACCCGTGAGAGAGGCAGAAGTATCACTGAATTTCCAGGTACGGCTGATGATACTATCGCCGACTATTGCTGAAGAAAGAGAACTGTTGAACTTCACGGTTCTTCCCTGTATCAGGTAACTGAATTTGGCTTTGCATTCAGTTTGCGTTGGCATACTGTCTTTCACGGTTACAGTAACACAGATTGTTTTTTCACAGCCTTTCACCGTGCGGATACTCAGGCATACACTGAAGCTGCCATTTTCCCTGTATTCCTTCAGCGGATTTACCTGGTTACCATCCAGCGAACTGCCATCACCGAATTTCCAGATGCGTTGGAAAATACTATCGCCCAGCAACACAGTGCTCTGGCTGCTGTTGAACCTGAATTTCTTAGCCCCTGTTTTTTCGATCGTGATAACAGGAGAAACTTTGCAATCGTTCGACTCGGGTGTAAATACGACCGTTTGGCAATAACTGCTCTGACAACCACTTTTAGTAGTGATGGTAAGGCATACTTTATAAATGCCAGGTTTGGCATACACATGTGTTGGATCTATTCTGTTGCCGGTTAATGTGGCACTGCTATCGCCAAACTGCCAGGTACGGCTGAGGATACTATCTCCGGCAACAGTGGATGAACCTGCTGCATTAAATTTTACGCCGGTATCTAATGACTGGTAACTGAAAGCTGCTTTACAGCTTGCTGGTGTTGTGCCTGGTGTACAGATAATAAAATTAACTTCCACCAGGTTGCTGATACCCACTGCCGGATCTCTTGTCAGCATTGTACCATCGCAGTTTTCAACATAGAGCATCAGCTTGCGGATGTCTCCGGTACAGCTCAGTGTATCTATATAATAGCCATTGGGATTGGTAATCGTATAATGCACCATCGGGCAACCGCCATTGGTACTGTCTACACTGTAGATTTTTACTTTTTTATTGGCAACGGGTTGGTTCGCTGTATTCTTAATGGTTCCTTTTACAATGACTGTATTGGCCAGTAACTGGCCCTTTAAAAACAGCAGCGAAAGGAGCAAGACAAAACGTAGAATTGTTTTCATAAGAGGTAGGTTATCTGTGTTAGTAGATACCCCCTTGTGGAAGATTGCAGCCTAAATCTTCCTGTTTTTTTAACAGTTTCTTATCCGGAGGATGCGGTAAATGGGGCGGGAAAGCCACAGCTGGTGTGATAATCATTGATTTAGCATAGAAACTTTCTCTTAACAAGCTTTCTTGTTTTTGGCCGCCAATCCCTACTTTTGCGCCTGTCTGAGAAGACATTTCATTTAAAAACAAACTCAATGGCAACAACATCCGACATCAGCCGTGGCATGATTCTGAAATTAGACGGCAGTTTATATTCTGTAGTAGAATTTGGCGAAAACAAAACAGCCCGGGCCGCTGCAAAAGTGTGGGCCAAGTTAAAAGGGGTTGATAACAAGCGTTCTATCGAAAAAACATGGAACAGCGGGGAAAATATCTACCCGGTTCGTGTAGAAAAGAAAGCGTTCCAGTTCTTATATAAAGATGATACAGGGTATAATCTCATGAACAATGAAACTTTTGAGCAGATTGCCCTGGCCGACGAAATGATCGATTCTCCCCAGTTTCTGATGGAAGGAGCCGAAGTATTTGTATTCATCAATACGGAAACCGAACAGCCCATTGGCGCGGAACTGCCCGAAAAGATTGTGGTAAAGATCACTTACTGCGAACCCGGACTGCGTGGCGATACCGCTACCCGTGCCCTGAAAGCCGCCACTGTAGAAACCGGTGCTACCGTAATGGTACCCCTGTTTGTGGAAGATGGCGAACTGATCCGGGTAAATACCAAGGACGGTTCTTATGTAGAACGCGTAAAAGAAGAGAAATAATTGCCGTTTACGCAAAACGGGTCAACCCAAACTGACTATACAGGTAAAGGGCAGCCAAGGCTGTCCTTTTTTTGCCCTTGCGGGTAGGGAGGCCGGGTGAAAATGAAAATTTCCGGAAATAAACAAAATCCCCGTTTTTAGCAAAAAAGGGCTATTTTGCCCCACTATTTGACCAAATTTCACTGTTTTTACCCCTAAAACTTGCCATTTATGGACTTAAAGCAAATTCACGAACTGATCAAAATCATCAATAAAAGTAATATTGGTGAGATTAGCATTGAAGATAAAGATGGTAAGGTAACCATCAAACAAAAGGAAGAACAGGTAGTAACGGTAGCGGCTGCTCCACAGCATCAGGTATTTACAGCTGCCCCTCAGCCGGCTGCCCCGGCTGCAGCACCTGCCGCTCTGGCTGCTCCGGCTGCCGCTGCTCCCAAAGCGGATAACCTCATCACTATTAAAAGCCCGATGATCGGAACTTTCTACCGCCGCGCGGCTCCGGATAAACCCATCCTGGCCGAAGTAGGCAGCGAGGTCGCACCGGGTAAAGTGGTTTGTATCATCGAAGCCATGAAACTGTTCAATGAAATTGAATCAGAGATCAAAGGAACCATCGTAAAGGTACTGGTAGAAGATGCCAGCCCTGTTGAGTACGATCAACCCCTGTTCCTCGTAGAACCGGCATAGGTAATTTGAAAATATGGCCATTTGGGAATTTGAAAATGAGTACTGTTCTCATCTTCGGATTTCTCAAATCGTGTCAGCCATTTTCAAATTTTCAAATTTTCAAATTCTCAAATTTTCAGGATGTTCAAAAAGATATTAATAGCCAACAGGGGAGAGATTGCACTGCGTGTGATCAGAACCTGTCGTGAAATGGGTATCAAAACCGTGGCGGTGTATTCTACGGCTGATAAAGACAGTCTCCACGTAAAATTTGCTGATGAAGCTGTTTGTATCGGTAAACCTGCCAGTGCAGATTCTTACCTCAATATCCCGCATATCATGGCCGCGGCAGAGATCACCAATGCAGATGCGGTTCACCCTGGTTACGGTTTTCTGGCCGAGAATGCCAAGTTCTCCCAGATCTGTGCCGATCATGGCATCAAATTCATCGGGCCTACGCCGGAGATGATCAATAAGATGGGGGATAAGATCACAGCCAAAGACACCATGATTCGTGCCGGAGTGCCGGTGGTTCCTGGTGGCGAAGGTTTGTTGGAGAATGTTGATCAGGCCAAATCCCTTGCCAAAGTGGTGGGGTATCCCGTGATCCTCAAAGCAACTGCCGGTGGTGGTGGTAAAGGGATGCGTGTGGTATGGAATGAGGAAGAGATCGAAAAAGCCTACAGCACCGCCAAACAGGAAGCTGCCGCCTCGTTCAAGAACGATGGGATCTATATGGAGAAATTTGTGGAAGAACCCCGCCACATAGAGATCCAGGTAGCCGGTGATCAGTATGGCAATGTTTGTCACCTGAGCGAGCGTGACTGTTCTATCCAGCGCCGTCACCAGAAACTGGTAGAAGAATCACCATCTCCGTTTATGACACCCGAACTACGTCAGAAAATGGGAGAAGCGGCCATTAAAGCGGCCAAAGCCATCAACTATGAAAGTGTGGGAACCATCGAGTTCCTGGTAGATAAACACCGCAACTTCTATTTCATGGAAATGAATACCCGTATCCAGGTAGAACACTGTGTTACGGAAGAAGTGGTGAGTTTTGACCTGATCAAAGAACAGATTAAAATTGCCATGGGCGAGAAGATCTCCGGTCGCAATTACGAACCACAGATGCATGCCATCGAATGCCGGATCAATGCGGAAGATCCGTATAATGATTTCCGTCCTTCACCGGGTAAGATCACGGTGTTACATACACCCGGTGGACATGGGGTTCGGGTAGACAGCCATGTGTATGCAGGATATGTGATCCCTCCATATTACGACTCCATGATCGGTAAACTGATCACCGTGGCACAAACCCGCGAAGAAGCCATTGATACCATGTATCGTGCCCTGAGCGAATATGTGATCGAAGGGGTGAAGACAACCATCCCATTCCACCTGCAACTGATGCAGAATGAGGATTTCAGGAAGGGAAATTTTACCACCAAGTTTCTCGAATCATTCAAGATGAAATAACAAAAAGCCCCATTGAAAAATGGGGCTTTTCTATTTTGGAACGTTTTTTCATAGCGTGTTCTGGTCAAAGAACTGGGCCATCGTTTCAAACTGTTCTTCGCCGATGCCCACTACTTTCCATCTCCGCTGACGCTCTGCGTACATGGCCACCGTTTTGCGGATCCGGTTAAAATCTGTTTCAGGAATGGCTGCAATGCTAACGGCTTCTTTTTGTTTCCATACTTCTATTTCCAGCAGCATATCTGCCTGGCGGCCATTTACGCCCAGTTTGTCAATTACTTGTTTACGGTATTTTGTTTTATAGAGTTGTAAGGCTCTGGTTGCCATCAGGGTGTCGAAAAGATGATTCGGGTGTAATTCGGTAACCGGGCAGGCGCGGGTACTGATCTCAAAAATGCGTTTTACCTCGCTGAGCGATTTCACCTGATCAGCTGCCAGCCCCAATGCTTTGTACCGTTTACTCACTTCCTGCATCAGTTCGCCAGTTGTAGCATACACTTCGTTGGTATTGGCATCAATACTGGCTTGCTGTTGCCTGGCCCAATGGTCAATATCCCCGATCTTGTCTGCTATCTCAGCCGTTATCTTTAATTCCCTGATAAGTGCCGGCTTATCACAATAACTAAACAACTCTTTTATTTCTTCGGATGTACGTTTGATGGCGGGTGCCTGTGCCCGAACTGTTATAGTCAGCGAACTCAGCATTAAACAAGCCATTCCGGCGATTATCATTTTTCTCATACGATTCATTTGTGCCCCTAAAATAGGAACAAATCAAAACAGGGATTCGTTAAAATAACAAAGGCGCTTCGATAGAAACGCCTTTGTTATTTGGATGGGAGGATTATTTTCCTCCACCGCCCGGACGTCCACCGCCAGGGCGCTGAGTCATTGCTTCCAACACTTTTTTAGACAGTTCAACGCCAATCGCTTTGTCAAGTCTTTTCTGCATTGCGTCAGTAAATTCTTTCATTTTAGCTGCTCTCTGATCTTCAGGAGTTTCCCTGTTTGGTCTTAAAGATCTCAGATCATTACTAATGGCAATAACAGAATCAGCCTGAACATCATTCAGTCCCATTCCTTTATACCTTTCTTTCATCATGGCGATACGCTGTTCGGGAGTCATTTGCTGACCACCGCCCCCCTGGGCCATTACAGCTGTCATGGAGCAACCAAGCACAATGGCTACACATACAATTACTTTTTTCATACTGGTACTGTTTTAGGATTTAGTATAGGAAAACTATCTAAAAAATAATGCCGTTCCCAATGTTTTCGGTGGATGGTAGCCGCTGGTCGGCAGTAAAGCGGTCTTAATTATTCTTTAAGGTGCCAACAAAAAGCCCCGTTCTGCAGGAGAACAGGGCTGTATTGGGCTCAAGTCAAAAAGTATTAGCGTAAAAACAACATCTCGCGGTACTTAGGTAAGGTCCAGATATCGTCGTCAACCAGTTGCTCCAGTTTGTCTACATGGTAGCGGATCTCATCAAAGAAAGCAGCTTTTACCTGGCTTTCGTAAGCGATGGCTTTGGTGCGACTGTTGTCGATATTGTTAACGATCTTACGGGCTTCCACCATCTCATGCACTTTGGTATGGATCACCTGGATATGGTTGCTCACCGTTTTCAGGATCTCCAGCTGACTGGCATACGCAGTTTCCGGTAAACCGGCGGTTTTTAAACCGTTGATATTCTGCAACAGTTCATTCTGGTATTTGATGGCTGCGGGCAGGATATGGTTAGTAGCCAGATCTCCCATGATACGGGCTTCGATCTGCACTTTTTTGATGTATTTCTCCAGCTCAATCTCGTGTCTGGCTTCCAGTTCTGTGTGCGAGTAAACGCCGGTGCTCGCAAACAGGTGTTTGGCTTTGTCTGTCAGTAAAGCATCCAGTGCCACCGGGGTGGTTTTCAGGTTAGGTAAACCACGGCGCTCTGCTTCATGATGCCATTCGTCGCTGTAACCATCTCCTTCGAACAATACTTTTTTGCTGTCTACAATGTATTTCTGGATCACGTGCATGATCGCGATTTCTTTCTTGTCTCCTTTCTCGATCAAACCATCTACTTCCGATTTGAATTTGCGGAGGGTATCAGCCACGATGGTATTCAATACGGTCATAGAAATACCGCAGTTGGCAGAAGAACCTACCGCGCGGAACTCAAACTTGTTACCGGTAAAGGCGAAGGGAGAAGTACGGTTACGGTCGGTATTATCCAGCATCAGTTCCGGAATACTGCGGTGCAGATCCAGTTTCAGGATGGCCTCGTCCTGCTCGTCGAACTTGGTGTTCACACGGGCTTCCACATCGGCCAGTACTTTGGCGAGATATTGGCCCACGAATACAGAGATGATGGCAGGTGGCGCTTCATTGGCACCCAAACGGTGATCGTTGGGGGCAGAAGCAATGGCCGCACGCAGGATATCTGCATAATCATGTACCGCTTTGATGGTATTCACAAAGAAAGTGAGGAACATCAGGTTGGTCTTAGGCGTTTTGCCCGGAGCCAGCAGGTTTACACCGGTATCGGTGGCCATGCTCCAGTTATTGTGTTTGCCGCTACCATTAATGCCTGCAAAAGGTTTCTCGTGCAATAATACCACCAGTTTATGGCGTTTGGCCACACGGCTCATCACATCCATTAACAGGGTATTGTGGTCAACGGCAATATTCACTTCTTCAAAAATGGGGGCACACTCAAACTGTGCAGGGGCTACTTCATTGTGGCGGGTACGTAAAGGGATACCCAGTTTGTAGGCTTCCTGCTCGTAATCGCGCATGAAAGCATATACTCTTTCAGGGATAGAACCAAAGTAATGGTCTTCCAGCTGCTGCCCTTTGGCAGGAGAAGCACCAAAAACAGTACGTCCGCACTGAACCAGATCCGGACGGGCCATAGCCAGTGATTCATCAATCACAAAATATTCCTGCTCCCAACCCAGGGTAGCGGTTACTTTGGTAACGTTTTTGTCGAAATAGTTACAAACATCTACCGCGGCTTTGTTCAGCGATTCCAGTGCTTTCAGCAAAGGCGCTTTATAGTCGAGTGATTCGCCGGTATAAGAAACAAAGATGGTAGGGATGCACAGTGTTTTACCATGTCCGATCTCGATGATAAAAGCAGGGGAAGAAGGATCCCAGGCAGTATAACCGCGGGCTTCGAAAGTGACACGGATACCACCGCTGGGGAAAGAAGATGCATCAGGCTCCTGTTGGATCAGGGCTGCGCCATCAAATTCTTCAATCGCAGTGCCGTCGCTTTTCAGGGTAAAGAAAGAGTCGTGTTTTTCAGCAGTGGTACCGGTTAATGGTTGGAACCAGTGTGTATAGTGGGTAACCCCTTTGCTCTCAGCCCAGGCACGAAGACCGTTGGCGATCTGGTTAGCAACGGCGCGGTCGATTTTTTTACCACCACGGATACTGGTTACCAAACTTTTATAAGCTTCATCCGTCAGAAACTCACGCGCGGTTTTTAACGTGAACACGTTCTCATTAAAAATAGCCGTGATCTTTGTACTTGCTGGAGCCGGAGCATCTCCACTTTCTTTAGAGATGTTTTCGATAGCTGAAAAACGTAAAGACATAGGTTTAATTTTTTTTGACTGACCAAAAATACGCGTATTTCCTTCACAAAATCAATTTTAGCGTTCACGAACTTCTTAAAAACTGGTAAAATGTGGAAAAATAAAAACATAGAATAAATATTAATTTGTTTTTATTTTAATATGATCATTTTAGAATGATTCAAAATGCCCTGTAACTTTTCCGCTGCTTTATCGTTTCACCAGAACTTAAATCAATCACATGAAAAAACTAATGATGCTGCTGGCCGTTCTGGCAAGCTTGCCGGTAATGGCACAATGGGGTCTCTGGGAGAAAGTAGAAGGCAATGGCCGTGTACAAAAAGAAAACCGCCAGGTAGGAAATTTTACAGCCATTTCTTCTTCGGGTTCCTGGGATGTAATGGTGGCGTATGGTGAGAGCGGTTCTATTCAGGTAGAGGGAGATGAAAACCTGCTCGAATACATCGAAACCAAAGTAGATGATGGCAAACTGGTCATCCGCGCCCGCAAATCCTATAACCTGCGTTCTAAAAATAAGATCACTATATATGTATCCCTTACCCGTTTAACCGGGATATCATTGTCCGGTAGTGGTGATATTTTGGGCGATGGCAAATTCAGTAATGAAGGATCCACCGAATTCAAATTATCCGGCTCCGGTAAGATCCGGATGGGTATTCACAAGATCAAAACAGCCGAACTGGCTATCTCCGGCAGCGGCAATATCAGTCTCAGCGGTTCCGCTAACGCCGTGAATATCCGCATCAGCGGCAGTGGTAATGCTGATTGCAGCAGCCTGATCACAGAAAATGCCAGCGCCCATGTAAGTGGCAGTGGGAATATTAAAATCAATGCCAACAACCGGATCGATGCCAGTATCAGCGGCAGCGGAAATATCAGTTACCAGGGAGCGGCTACTGATATCACAAAAAGGGTATCGGGCAGCGGCAGACTGGTAAAGTCGCAGGGATAATCTACAGCCGGTCGTGCAGGAACCAGATTTTCCACACGACCGGCTGATACTGCAAAACTTCATCTTGCCTCTTACAGCTACTTTCTTACCTTCGCGGCATCATGGAAATTACCGCCCAAACAGCCGAACAACTTCGCTTAACAGCCGAAGAATTTGAACTCATCAAACAGAAATTAGGTCGCACCCCCAACTTTACCGAGTTGTGTGCCTTTAGTGGTATGTGGAGCGAACACTGTAGTTACAAGAACTCCATTAAATGGTTAAAAACCCTTCCCCGCGATGGTGGCCGTATGTTGGTAGCCGCCGGAGAAGAGAATGCCGGTTTAATGGATATGGGTAATGGCTTTGGTGTAGTATTTAAAATTGAAAGTCATAACCACCCCAGCGCCATCGAACCTTTTCAGGGTGCGGCTACCGGGGTGGGTGGTATACAGCGTGACATCTTTACCATGGGCGCCCGCCCCATCGCATCGCTGAACAGCCTGCGTTTTGGTAACCTGAAAGATAAAAAAACACAACGCCTGTTAAGTGGTGTGGTACACGGCATCGGTCATTACGGTAACTGTTTTGGTGTACCTACAGTGGGCGGAGAAGTCTATTTCGAAGACTGTTATCATACCAACCCATTGGTGAACGCGATGAGTGTAGGTATTATGCAGGCCAATAAAATGGTGAGTGCTACCGCCGCAGGAACCGGTAACCCGGTATTTTTTGTGGGTAGTGCCACAGGTAAAGATGGTATTGGCGGGGCTTCTTTTGCTTCGGCCAATATTACATCAGACAGTGTGGAAGAGTTACCGGCCGTTCAGGTGGGTGATCCTTTTCAGGAAAAGAAATTACTGGAAGCCTGTCTGGAAGTGATCGAAACCGGCGCTGTGATCGGTATGCAGGATATGGGTGCTGCCGGTATTATCTGCTCTACCGCCGAAATGAGTGCGAAAGGTGGTGTGGGTATGCGTATTGATCTGGATAAAGTACCTACCCGCCAAAAAAATATGAAAGCCTGGGAACTGCTGCTGAGCGAAAGCCAGGAGCGGATGCTGGTAGTAGTGGAAAGAGGTAAAGAAGCTGCTGTATTAAAGGTATTTGAGAAATGGGACCTGAGCTGCAGCGAGATCGGTCAGGTAACCGATGATGGGCTGCTGAAATTCTATATGCATGGCCAACTGGAAGCCGAAATTCCAGCGTACGAACTGGTTTTGGGTGGTGGCGCACCTCAGTACACCCGCGAATACAAAGAGCCCGCCTATTTTGCGAAGATCAAAGCATTTGACAGTAATACGATTGCTGATGTAACCGAATTGAAACCGGTGGCGGAGCAATTGGTACAGATTCCCAATATCGCTTCCAAGCGCTGGGTGTATACACAGTATGATAGTATGGTGGGAGCGGCCAATGCCTCTACCAATGCACCCAGCGATGCTTCCATTGTGCTGGCAAAAGGTACCGGTAAGGCCCTGGCTATTACCGTAGACTGTAACAGCAAATATGTATTTGCCGATCCTTATGTGGGAGGTATGATAGCTGTGGCAGAAGCGGCACGTAATATTGTTTGCAGTGGTGGCGAACCCATTGGTGTTACCAACTGTCTCAATTTCGGTAATCCTTATGATCCGGAAGTGTATTACCAGTTTGTAAAAGCGGTTACGGGTATGGGCGATGCCTGCCGGAAATTCAATACACCAGTTACAGGTGGTAATGTGAGTTTCTATAACCAGAATCCCGATGGTCCTGTATATCCTACTCCTACTATCGGTATGGTGGGTATCCTGGATGATTTCTCGAACCGTATGACGATGGATTTTAAAAAGGAAGGGGACCAGATCCTGCTCATCGGCAAACCACAAAATGATATTGGCTCTTCTGAATACCTGCATAAATTGAAGAAGACAGAATACTCTCCGGCTCCTTATTTTAACCTGGAGGAAGAACTGGCCGTGCAGCAGTTGGTGACAGACATCATCAAAGAAAAACTGATCAATAGCGCACATGATATCAGTGAGGGTGGATTAGCCATCACTTTGCTCGAAAGCGGCTTCAATCAAAATCTTGGATTCATAGTAGCTGCAAAAACAGAACTGCGTAAAGACGCTTACTGGTTTGGCGAAGCACAGGGCAGGGTAGTGGTATCCTGTTCAGCACAGCAGGTAGCCACCATTATGCAGAAAGCCAAAGCTGCCGGCGTAACCATTGCGCAACTGGGACCGGTTACTTCGGGTAATATTGAAGTGAACGGTGAGAACTGGGGTAGTATTGGTGTGTGGAAAGAAAAATATGATACAGCGATTGAGAAATTGTTGGCGATGGAAGGAGAAGGTTGAATATCGAACAGGGAATATTGAACAGAAGAACAGAAGAGCAAGGAACAGACGAACAAGGAACGGAGAACCCGGAACATAAAACAAAGAACAGAAGAACTGGTGATCCGGAAAGGGAAGATGATTTTTTGCTGATTAAACAGATTTAATTTTCATGACAGAAAAACAATCACATACTGCAAAAGCTGAGTCGGGATACATGATTGTTACCGGGGCGGCTGGTTTTATCGGTTCCTGTATGGTGCAGTTTCTGAATGGGCATGGAATGGATAACCTGATCCTGGTAGATGATTTCGGGATCGAAGAGAAAAGAAAGAACTGGGAATCTAAAAAGTATGCAGAGATCGTTGAGCGGTATAACCTGTTTGATTGGTTAGCTGCACATCAACCCAAAATAAACATGGTCATCCACCTGGGGGCCAGGACAGATACCACCGAATTTAACTATGCCATTCATGAAGAACTGAATGTGCAGTATTCAAAAGATATCTGGCAGTATTGTACCGCTAATTGTGTTCCACTGATTTATGCTTCTTCTGCCGCAACTTATGGTGCCGGCGAACTGGGGTATAATGATGACCATGCCGTGGTGGAAAAATTAAAGCCGCTCAATCCTTATGGCATCAGCAAAAATGAGTTTGATAAATGGGCATTACAGCAAAGGGAAGCCCCTCCTTACTGGGCGGGTCTGAAATTCTTTAATGTGTACGGTCCCAATGAATACCATAAAGAAAGAATGGCGAGCGTGATCTGGCATTCTTTTAACCAGATCAAAAAAGATGGGGTGGTAAAACTGTTCAGAAGCCACAAAGAAGGTTTTGCAGACGGCGAACAGCTGCGTGATTTTATTTATGTAAAAGATGTGGTAAGTGTGATCGGATGGATCATGCATTCTATGCACCATCAGCAATGGACCGTTGCCTGCAATGGTTTGTATAACCTGGGTACCGGTAAAGCCCGATCTTTCAATGATCTGGTAAAAGCCACTTTTGCCGGACTGGATTTATCCCCGAATATTGTTTTCATTGATATGCCCGAAGATATCCGTGATAAATACCAGTATTTCACAGAAGCTAATATGAAAAAACTACAGGATGCCGGATACAGCAAACCCTTTTACTCGCTGGAAGCCGGTGTGGATGATTATGTACGCGGTTACCTTCGTACGGGACAATATCTATAATTGCTTTCTGTTATCTATCAGTTTTGTAGACTGACTCTTCCCGTCTATCTGTTATTGCTTATCTTCACACAAAGCAATCGTCATGAGTAAGAAAATAGCCATTATCGGAGGTGGTAACCTGGGAGCTGCCATGGCTGAGGGACTGATCAACAGTGGGTTTATTTTACCTAACCATCTGATCGTTACCAGACGGAATATCGGCGCATTGAAATCGCTGGAGGAAAGGGGGGTAATGGTGAGCAACGATAATACCGAGGCAGTAAAATATGCCGACTGGATTGTGCTGGCCGTAAAACCCTTTCAGGTAAAAGAAGTACTCACGCAGATCCAGCCTTTTCTCGATGTAAAAAAGCATTCATTGATCAGTGTGGTAACCGGTGTCTGGATCAAAGACCTGCAGGAAATCGTGGGGAATGATTTTGCTTTATTCCGTGCCATGCCCAATACCGCGATTGCCATTCAGGAAAGTATGACCTGTATCTGTGCGCATGGTGCCAACCAGGATCAGCTTTCGTATGTAGCTGATTTTTTTGAGCAGTTGGGTAAATCTGTTTTTATAGAGGAGAAACTGATGGATGCGGCTACAGTGCTTGGTGCCTGCGGTACTGCCTATGCCATGCGCTATATCCGCGCCAATATCCAGGGCGGGATCGAGATCGGGTTCAGTGCCGCTACTGCTTCTTTGATAGCCGCACAAACCGTAAAAGGTGCAGCAGAATTATTACTGCAGCGCAATACACATCCCGAACAGGAGATTGATAAAGTTACCACTCCCAAAGGCTGTACCATTGCCGGTTTGAACGAGATGGAACACCAGGGCTTTAGTTCTTCCCTCATCAAAGGCATCGTAACCAGTTATAAAAAAATCGTCAACGATATGTAAGTGGTATCGTATATATATAAAAGACAAGCAGCGATGAAGCTGCTTGCCTTTTATATAAGTATACTTTCTGTTACTTCATATGTTCTTTCAGAAAAGCCACTGCTTTGGCATGGGCATCTTCTGTGGCAGATTTATTAAAGCTGGGATTGCTGGGGTTGGCAAAACCATGGTTGGCTTCATATTTGTAAGCGGTGAGTTTTTTACCCACGGTCTGCATATCGCTTTCAAATTTGGTTACCACTTCTGGCGACGGACTACGGTCCTGGTTGCCAAAAAAACCGATCACATCACAGTTCAGTGTTTTTAATTTTTCCAGGTTGTTTTCGGGTCTGCCATAATACATCACACAACCCGCCGCCTGTTTGCCGGCCAGTAATGTGGTTTGTAAACTCCACATACCACCAAAACACCAGCCAATGGTGTAGATTCTGGCATCTTTACCAGCGTGGACCAATGCACCCTTTACAATATTTTCCAGGCGTTCGGTTTTGGCAGCCTGCATCAGTTTCATGGCACTATCCGGGGTGGCGGCCACTTTGCCATCGTACATATCAATGGCCAGTACGTTTACATTGTCCAGTTCTTTGCTTAATATCTCACTTTCGCGCTTGATATAATCGTTCAGTCCCCACCATTCCTGGATCACAAAGATCCATTTGTTGCTTTTGGTTTTGCTTTTGATCTCATATCCCATGGCGGTAGAGCCATCTGCCGCTGTAAACGATACTGTATTACCGGTTGGGTTCTGGAGTGTATAATAGTTAGGGGCTTCATGCATACTGGCAAAAGCGAGGGTATTGGCCTCCTGGCGGAATTGCTCCCGTACATCGCCATTGTAGCAGCTTACGTAACAGCCCGGGGTAAGCATTTCGGGTTCAGGACTTTTGTATCGGTGACTCAGAAAAGTGGCAGACACAAAAGCTGCCAGGGTCAGGACGAGGATTTTTCTCATATAGACGTTTTTTTGAATAAAGATGTACACCTGGAATTAACACTTTACTATAAAAATTTGTTGGCTGGCACCCAGCTATTTTTTTGAACAAATTATTTGCTGTAGGTTTGTATGACCTCCGAAATTTTTCTCGCACAGTTTATTTTTCCAGGGTCAATATTCTTTGATTTCAGGTCGCAAAAGCAATAACTGCTTTTTGGCGGCAATCTATTTTGTATGGCACCAGGTCAGTGATGGATGCTATACAAAACGGGGTGGTGTGGCTATACTTTTTGAAAAAGACATTATTGTAATAAACACGTATTAATTAATTACCATATTATGGCCAAGTTTATATTTGTTACCGGGGGTGTAACCAGTAGTTTAGGAAAGGGAATCATTGCTGCTTCGCTGGCAAAATTGTTGCAGGCAAGGGGTTTACGGGTAACCATCCAGAAATTCGATCCGTATATCAACGTAGATCCCGGTACACTGAATCCCTATGAGCATGGTGAATGTTATGTAACAGAAGATGGTGCAGAAACCGATCTTGATCTGGGGCACTATGAGCGTTTCCTCAATATTTTTACCACACAGGCCAATAATGTAACCACCGGCCGCATTTACCAGACGGTGATCAACAAAGAAAGAGCCGGCGATTTTCTGGGTAAAACCGTACAGGTAGTTCCCCATATTACCGATGAGATCAAAAGAAGGATGTTATTGCTGGGGGAGGATAATAAATATGATATCATCCTGACAGAGATTGGCGGAACGGTGGGGGATATTGAAAGTCTTCCTTTTATTGAGGCGGTTCGTCAATTACAGTGGGAACTGCCCGAAGAAGATGTGATGGTGGTACACCTGACCCTGATCCCTTACCTGAAAGCGGCCAAGGAACTCAAGACCAAACCTACCCAGCACAGTGTTAAAATGCTCAGCGAAACAGGGGTGCATCCGGATATCATTGTATGCCGTACCGAAGAGCCGCTGAATAATGATATCAAAAGAAAGATCGCACTGTTCTGTAATGTAAAACAAGAAGCGGTGATTGAAGCGATGGATGCTTCTACCATTTACGAAGTGCCTTTGCATATGCTTCGCGAAAAACTGGATCTGATCTGCCTGAAGAAACTGCAGATTACCGGTTATGGTGAACCGCAGCTCGATAAATGGAAAGGCTTTCTTGATAAACTGAAATATCCGAAAAGCAAAGTAACCGTTGGCCTGATCGGAAAATATATTGAACTGCAGGATGCGTACAAATCCATTCTCGAAAGTTTTGTACATGCCGGTGCCATGAACGAAGTGAAAGTGCAGGTGGTGAATGTGCACAGTGAATTTATCACGGCAGAAAATGTATCGGAAAAATTAGACGGATTGGATGGACTCTTGGTGGCACCTGGATTTGGCCATCGGGGTATTGAAGGGAAAATTGTTGCAGTACAATATGCCCGTGAAAAAGGATTGCCTTTCTTCGGGATCTGTCTGGGTATGCAGATGGCAGTGATTGAATATGCCAGAAATGTGTTGGGATTGAAAGATGCCCACTCAACAGAAATGGATACAACTACTACGCATGCGGTGATTAATATGATGGAAGAGCAGAAGAAGATCCGGATGATGGGTGGTACCATGCGTCTGGGTTCTTATCCCTGCGAGATCAAAGCCGGTAGCCTGGCAGAAAAAATATATGGTGAAACCATGATCACAGAACGCCACCGTCACCGCTATGAATTCAATGATGAATACCTGGCCCAGTTTGAAAATAATGGAATGATGGCCAGTGGCCGAAATCCTGAATCCGGACTGGTAGAAATTGTAGAGATCCCTACCCATCCCTTCTTTATTGGTGTACAGTTTCACCCCGAACTGAAAAGTACGGTGGAGAGGCCGGCTCCTTTATTTGTAAGTTTTATTGATGCTGCCAAAACGTATAACGAGAAAAAGAGTTCTTTCAAAACCACTTCTTTACAGGATGCATTAATCTGAGTATAAAAGAATAATTACAAAAGCCCCGGTAATGATCTATTGCCGGGGCTTTTATATTGATTGATCCTGCTATTCAACCGATGCAGGAATGTACATACAACTATAAACTGAATTAAGTATTTTCAGGGTTCTAAAACAATAACTATGAGAAAGAGTTGGTTCATTTCTGCCTGCTTGCTGCTGTCTGTACTGTTCGTATCCGAACTGCGTTCGCAGGGTATCCGCTGGACACGCGAAGGCAATGCTTTTTTTTCGATAGAAAGGGGAGAGATCATCAAAAACGATCTGCCCTCTCTCGCCAAAACAGTGTTGGTATCCAAATCGCAACTGAAGCCAAAAAATGATACAGGATCACTGGCCATCCGTGATTTCAGCTTTTCTGCAGATGACCAGAAAGTATTGATCTTTACTAATACCAAAAGGGTTTGGCGCGAAGAAAGCCGTGGCGATTACTGGGTGCTGAACATCGCTGACAAAAGTCTGAAACAATTGGGAAAAGGAAAGCCGGCTTCTTCGCTGATGTTTGCCAAGTTTTCGCCAGATGGGAAAAAAGTGGCGTATGTAAGTGAATTCAATATTTACCTCGAAGAGCTAACTACCGGTAAAATTACTCCGCTCACTACCGGTGGTAACCGAAGTATCATCAACGGCACTTTCGACTGGGCCTATGAAGAAGAATTTGGCTGCAGAGATGGTTTCCGCTGGAGCCCCGACAGCAAAAAAATTGCTTACTGGCAGATCAATGCTTCCAAAGTAAAGAATTACCTGATGGTGAATACCACCGATTCTATTTATCCCTTCCCTGTTCCGCTGGAATATCCCGTTGCCGGGGAAGCTCCATCGCCCTACAAAATCGGGGTAGTGGATATTGTTACTGCCAAAACCAACTGGATGCAGATCCCTACGGATCCTGTACTGCAGTCCTATGTTCCTCGCATGGAATGGGCCGCCAACAGCACACAACTCATCATGCAGCACCTGAACCGTAAACAGAATACAAGTAATATCCTCCTGAGCGATGTAGCAACCGGTAAATCCACTTCTATCTACCAGGAAACCGATGTGGCATGGATCGATGCGGTTGCTTCACTCTCGGATAAATTCTGGCTGAATGGGGGCAAAGAATTTTTATGGACAAGTGAGAAAGACGGCTGGCGCCATTTATACAGGATCAGCAGAGACGGGAAAACCGAAACCCTGCTTACCAAAGGGAATTACGATATCATGGGTGTAACGGCCGTAGATGAAGCAGGTGGATATGTATACTTTAATGCAACCCCTGATAATGCCACCCAGCGTTACCTGTACCGCAGCAAACTGGATGGCAGTTCACCCGCAGAGCGTGTTTCGCCGATGAACCAGAATGGGACACACTCGTATAACATGTCGCCAGGCGCTAAATTTGCGCAACACTCTTTCTCAAACTATTACACACCACCTTCCCGCGAATGGATCAGCTTGCCAGATCACAAAACATTCAATGGAGATAATGTAAATACAGCAGTAACAAAAGCAGACAAGTCAAAATCAACTGTTGAATTCTTTAAGGTTAAAACAGTGGATGGTGTTGAAATGGATGGCTGGATGACCAAACCGGAAAATTTTGATCCTAATAAAAAATATCCTGTTGTATTTTACGTGTACACCGAGCCTGCCGGACAAAACGCCAAAGACCAGTGGGGAGCCGGTATAAACCGGATGTATACCGGTAATATGGCCAAAGACGGATATATCTACATCACCATGGATAACCGCGGCACACCGGCACCGAAGGGGAGAGAGTGGCGTAAATCCATCTACCGTAAAATAGGCCAGATCAATCTCCGCGACCAGGCCATGGCCACCAAAGAAATTATGAAATGGTCATTTGTTGATACATCCAGGATCGCTGTCTGGGGTTGGAGTGGGGGCGGTTCTGCCACCCTGGGTTTGCTGTTCAATTATCCCGAGATCTATAAAACCGGCATTGCCATTGCCGCAGTGGCCAACCAGCTTACCTACGATAATATTTACCAGGAAAGGTATATGGGCTTGCCCCAGGAAAACCGCGAAGATTTTGTGAACGGATCTCCCATCACCCATGCTAAAAACCTGCGGGGTAATCTCCTGTACATTCATGGCACCGGCGATGATAATGTGCATTACAATAATGCAGAACAACTGATCAATGAACTTGTCGCTAACGGCAAACAGTTTCAGTTGATGAGTTATCCCAACCGCACGCACGGCATCTTCGAAGGAAAAGGCACATCGGCTCATCTGAATCAGTTGTACACGAATTACCTGAGAACCTATTGTCCGCCGGGAGGGAGGTAGGGAATATCGAATATCGAACAGATGAACAGATGAACGGATGATTTATTTTTCGTTCGTCTGTTCATTGTTCGTCCGTTCGATATTCATCTGTTCATCAATTCTCCTGCTTCGTCAGCATCCCCCTCTTCAGCTCTTCCCAGAGGCTATCAAAGCTTTTGTTTTCTCCTTCTTTCCATTCTTTCAGTTGCGCTGCCATTTTCTGTTGTCGTTCCTGTTCCGATTGATTGAAAAATGCTTTGATAAATTGACTGTCCTGTTCAAATGCGGTCTGGTTGTATAATTCTTTCAGGGCCAGTTCGCGGGTATGGTTATTTTCGGTGAGTTGCTTTTCCAGTTCTTCACGTAAACGCAGTTTGGTATCATAGCTGCCTTCAGGTAATAATGTTTTGGAGATGACGGGCATCAGTTCGATCAGTAATAAGATGGCCACCAGTAAATAGTACCGGAAGGCCACAGATGTATTGTTCTGTACGAGGTGATTCAGTGCTTCGATCCTGGTGATAAAACCATCATTCAGCAGCAAGGCAAAAGAAGCCTGTTCCTTTTCTATCGATGTATTGATCAGCGCCAGTAAATTATCGTTATTCCTGAGCTGGGGACGTAACTCTTGCTCCAGTACCCGGTAGTCGGCATCCAGTTTTTCATATTCCCTTTGTTTGGCCTGGGCAATATCTTTCAGGCCGATTTTTTTACTGCCACCTGTGCCATCTGTTTCCCGGATAAAAGCCTCGCGTGCGGCACTTACTTCTGCATAGCGGCTGTTCAGTGCCTGTTGCAGGGAATTGTTTTTTTGCTGTATTAATGTCCTTTCCGCAAAGTATACCGAATCCTGCCTGCCGCGTTTGTCTTTTTTGCGTTGCTCATTATCCAACGAGATCTGTACATGAATTTCCTTATCGAAGAGATACAGCAAAGCTGGTTGTGCCATAAACAAACCGATCACCACGGCCAGCACACTTCTGAAAGCCAATGGTAAAAACCTTTGCTTATTGGATCGGCTGATGCCCTTGATCAAAGCCCGGTCAATGGTAAGTATCATGGCACCCATGAATAAGCCCAGCAAAACAGCCACTGCCCAGTTGCCCACTACGGTACTGAAAAAATAGGTCCAGGCAAGGGTGGCAAAGGCCCAGGTGCCCAGAACGGTCATTCCCACAATGGCATACCGGTTCCGGTCAACCACACAATCGGTCAATATTTCGGGTTCGGCAGTAGAGAGCCACCAGAGAAAACGGGTAAAACGGGTAGGTGTATACCCCTCCCTTTGGGATATGGGCACGGAATTTTCGGGCATAAAAAGGCTTTATAAATGAATGGCTGGCAGAAGTCGGGTATATCCCTGTAGTTGAAGTGCCCTAAAGAAACGATGAAAAAGCCGCATTTTCAACCCATTAGGGCGTTTTAGGTCTATTTTAACGGGTTGTGAACTTGGTATACCCAATCTTCGTTCCAAATACTACCTTTGCCGCTCAATAAAATATAGTATGAAGACGGACAAGAATACGGTCATTGGTTTTGTTTTGCTTGGCCTTTTGTTTTTTGCTTATTTCTGGTTCAGCAATAAACAGCAGAATGAAATGCTGGCCATCAAACAAAAACAGGAAGATTCCATCAGGCGGGTGGCTGCTGCCAATATCAAAGCATCTGATACCCTTACTGCCAAGATCGACTCTCTGCACAGGGATTCTGTTTCACGCGTATCTGCTGCCGGCGATTTTACCACAGCTGCCATCGGTACCGAACAACTGGTTACCCTGGAAAACAAAGTGATGAAAGTTACTTTCTCCAACAAGGGTGGACAGGTTCGCAAAGTGGAACTGAAAAATTACAAATCTTCTGTAGATGGAAAACAAGTAGTGTTGTCTGAGCAAAGCCAGATCGGTTATGCCATCAATACTTCTGCGAACCAGTCTGCGCAAACCAGTAACCTCTTCTTTGCAGCTTCACAGCCTGTAACCAATACAGATAAAAGTCAGTCTGTAAGCTTCACCCTTACCGGTGCCAATGGCGAAACTGTAACACACCAGTATATCCTGAAAGAAGATAATTATATGCTCGACTGGAACGTGTCGATGAACGGAGCGGATAAATTACTGAGCCAGGGTTTATTGAATGTGAACTGGCGTGCAGAAACATTCCAGTTAGAAAGAACTACCGATTACGAAAGACAGATGTCGAATATCTGTTTCTCAGAAGGCAATGAGTTCGATTATATCTCGGCCAAGAACGAATGGAAATTTGAGAAGCCCATACAGTGGGTAAGTGTGGTACAGCAGTTCTTTAACAGCACACTGGTGGCTAAAAATAATTTCAATACCGGTCAGATCCAGTGGAGCCGTAAAACAGATTCCAGCAGAGGGCTTGCAACGGCTGATGTATCGCTGCAGGCCAAACTGCCCGTCAGCGCTTCGCTGAGTGTTCCTTTTCAGCTGTATTATGGTCCGAGTGAGTATGGGATCCTGAAAAACCAGGCGCCTGAAATGGACAAGATCGTGAACCTGGGACGTGATATGTATTCTTTTGTACGCCCGATCAACAAATACATCATCATGAATGTATTTGATTTCTTTGCAGGTTTTGTAAAGAATTATGGCTGGGTGGTATTGTTGCTCACTTTGTTCATCCGCATTGTAACTGCACCACTTACTTACAGCAGTTACCTCAGCGGTGCTAAAATGAAAGTGCTGCGTCCGGAACTGGATGAGTTAAAAAAGAAATTCGGCAGCGACCAGCAGGGCTTTGCCATGGAGCAGATGAAATTATTCCGCGAGGCAGGGGTTAACCCGCTGGGGGGATGTATTCCTGCCCTGTTACAGATCCCTATCTTCTTTGCCCTGTATAGTTTCTTTAACTCGAATATCAGTCTGCGCGGACAGGAATTTCTCTGGAGCCATGACCTGTCTTCGTACGATTCGATTGCACACCTGCCCTTCGTGATCCCAGCATTTGGCGATCATATCAGTTTGTTCACTATCACGGCGGTGGCCACCAGTTTCCTGATTTCGATTTACAATATGAGCATGACACCCACACAGGATAATCCGGCACTGAAATACATGCCGTATATCTTCCCGTTCATGCTATTATTTATCTTCAACAAACTGCCTTCGGCGCTTACCTGGTACTATACGGTATCAAACCTGGTAACGCTGGGATTGCAGTTTGTGATCCAGAACTATATCATTGATCATGATAAGATACTGGCTAAGATTGAGATAAAAAGGAAAACGCCCAAAACCAAGAGCAAATGGCAGGAGCGTTATGAGCAGATGATGGAGAGCCAGAAGAAAATCCAGGATCTGAAGGATAAGACACAGAAAAAGAAATAAACATACCTGTAACCGGACCGGGGACCGTTGCAATGGATTTGATCCGTTTCAGTGGTCCCCGATCTTATTTAACAATACCCGGCCTTTATTTTGAGTATCTTCGGAGAGAACTATTCATCTGAAAATAAGTATACATGAAGCTTTTTACCCTCGTTTTACTGGCAGTATCTGTAAGCTTTACGCAGGTGTATGCGCAAAGGGTTATAGCTGATTGCAGTGTCAGCTATGCCATCAGTGCCGAAGAAGGCAGTGCGGATAAAGATGTAACAGAATCGCTGAAAGCCAGTACCAAGAATGTTTATATCAAGGGAAATGACAGTCGTACGGATCTGGTGAGTCCTACTTTTACCCAGTCACTGATCTATAACAAATCAACCGGTTCTGCCGTGATCCTGCGCGAGTTTGGCAATAATAAGTTCATGACGAAACTGGATAATGCGAGATGGAAGGAAGAGAACAAAAAATATGATGGCATGTCGGTAATCCTATCGGCTGAAACCAAAACTATTCTGGGTTATGAATGCAAAAAAGCACTGATGCAATTGAAAGACGGCACTGTATTTACGCTTTATTATGCTACAGCCATTATTCCTTCTGTAAAAGAGTTTGAGTACCAGTTTAAAGACATACCGGGTTTTGTACTCGAATTTGAATCGCAGGAAGCAGAAGGAAAAAAGATCAGGTATACTGCCTCAAAAATTAACCTTAGCCCTGTACCGGCTTCACGTTTTGACATCCCTGTAAGTGGATACCGTTTGCTGAATTAATTCTGCGGAGGAGCAGGCGTTTTGAATTTGGGCGCCTTTACTTTGAACTTATAAGGATACACATAAGTGGTGTTTCCGTTATCAAAACGCAGCATGGAACTTACTTCAGAACCGGAACCGTTCTCTTTGGTAAGAGAGGTAGAAGGTCCTTTGTATTGCAGGCTTGATTTAAGCGAAGAGAAGGAAAGACTTTTGTGTGATAAAGAACTCAGGTGTTTGAAAGAGTATTTACTGCTTCTGGTCTTTTCATCAGTGATACCAGTGAATGAGAATGCCGCATAAGCTACCTGTATACCCATCAGCAGAAGGGCAACAAAGGCGACTTTTTTACTATTTTGGCGAATACTCATTTTTACAAAAATACTCTTTTCTTAAATATCAGACAATTCTGATTTTATTAACAAACGTTAACAAGTCCAAAAAGTTACTAAAAACCCCAAAAAAGCTGGTTTTTTATCATAAATTGTATAAACCTAATAGCCATGCGAGAAAATCCGTATCGCGAAGACCGCGAAGAGCTAAAAGAACTACTCAGGCAGTACCAGAATCTCAAGAATGGCCGAACCCATGCTTTCCTCGAAGAGGATGCTTTTGAGCGTATTATCGACTATTACGACGAAAAAGACAACCTTCCGGAGGCACTCGAAGCCGCCGAGACCGGTTTATCGCAGTTTCCCTATTCTTCCCAGTTAATGATCAAAAAAGCCGACCTGTTACTGGCTACCCGTAAATACCGGGAAGCGCTGGATATACTGGAAGTGGCGGAACTATATGATAGCAGCGATCTGAACTTATATATTTTAAAAACAGATGCGTACCTGGCGCTGGATCAACAGTCCAAAGCGGTAGAATTGCTGGAAGCTGCCTTACATCTGTTTGAGGGGGAGGAAAAAATAGACCTGCTGTTCGAACTGGCTGATGTATATGATGATTATGAAGAGTTTGACAAGGTATTTGACTGTCTGAAACTGATACTGGAGGCAGAGCCGAACAATGAGGAAGCTTTGTATAAGATCTGTTTCTGGACCGATTTTACCGGCCGGAACGAGGAAAGTATCCGTTTGCACCAGCAGATCATTGAGGAATTCCCGTTCAGTGAACTGGCCTGGTTTAACCTGGCAGCCGCTTTCCAGGGATTAAAGCTCTATGAAAAATCGATCGATGCCTATCAATATGCGGTAGCCATTGATGAAAAATTTGATTATGCTTACCGGAATATGGGAGATGCTTACCTGCGCCTCCGCAAATACAAGGAAGCCATTGAAGTGCTGGAAAAAGTGCTGGAACTGACCCGTCCGGAAGACGTGATTTATGAAGCCATCGGCCATTGTTATCACCGGATGGAGAATTATGCACAGGCAAGGTTTCATTATAAAAAAGCGGTGCATCTGAATCCGGATGATAGCAAACTGCATTATAAAATTGCGGTTACCTATATGCTGGAAGAGCAATGGCAGCCGGCCATCAGGCAATTAGAGAATGCCATGCGCATTCACCGCACAGTACCGGAGTATAACCTGGCCATGGGCGAATGTAAAATGCACCTTCAGCAATTCAAAGATGCGATCCAGTATTTTGGAACCGTGGTGCGGCATAAGCCCAAAAATGTAGCTGGCTGGGAAGCCCTGATCCGTTGCCTTATCAAAGCCGAACTGTATGAAGAAGGAATTGAACAATGTATCGCTGCCATGAAAGCCACAGATGGTAAAGCGGTATTCCTGTTTTATTACAGCACAATACTTTTTGCACAGGGTAAATCCAAAGATGCTTTGCAGAAGCTGGAAATGGCCATGGAGAAAGCACCGCGTCAACTGAAGAAATTTATCGATCTCAATCCTGCCATCCTGCAGAATAACCAGGTAGTGGATATTGTGGCCCGCTACAAAAAAGGGAAAAAGATTTGATAAATTTCTGGTAGTCATCAGATTGTTGAATCCTACACTCGCCCGTTTCACGTATTTTTGCGCCGGAAAAAAGTTTGTAACCCATGAATTTTACCCTTACCCAGATCCCCGAACGCACCGCACAGCCCAGAACATCAGGATTAACCATGGTGATGGACAAAGGACTCAGCATTAATGAAGTGCATGATTTTATCAGCGTAACAAGACCGCATATTGATATTGTAAAGCTGGGTTTCGGAACTTCGTTTGTAACACCGAATCTGCGTGAGAAGATTGAAGTATATCATTCCCATAATATTCCTATTTATTTCGGTGGAACTTTATTCGAAGCCTTTCTGATCCGTAACCAGTTTGATGATTATATCGCTGTGTGTAAGGATTATGGCATTTCTTATGTGGAAGTAAGTGATGGTTCCATCAGTATTCCGCATGCCGAGAAATGCGGGTATATTGAGAAGCTAACCAAACATGCTACCGTGCTGAGCGAAGTGGGCAGTAAGGATGCGGCACATATCATTCCTCCCTATAAATGGATCGAACTGATGCGGGCCGAACTGGAAGCCGGTTCTTCTTATGTGATTGCTGAAGCCCGCGAAGCGGGAAACGTAGGCATCTATCGTGGAAGTGGTGAAGTAAGGGAAGGACTGGTACAGGAAATTCTTACACAGATCCCTGCCGAAAAAATCATCTGGGAAGCGCCACAAAAAGCACAGCAGTTGTATTTTCTGGAACTGATCGGCTGTAATGTGAATCTCGGTAACATTGCCCCTAATGAAGTTATTCCATTGGAAGCGATGCGGATTGGTTTGAGAGGAGACACGTTTGATCTGTATCTCAATAAAAAATAAGCTATGCGCCGTTTTGGTCTGTTGGGATACCCGCTGTCGCATTCTTTCTCACAGAAATATTTTACTGAAAAATTTGCCCAACTGGGTCTCACTGATTGTGTGTACGAGAATTTCTCGTTGCCCAGCATCGATGAAATGGCGCTCGTATTGCAGGAAAAAAAAGACCTCTGCGGTTTTAATATCACCATACCCTATAAAAAAAAGGTACTCTCTTTTCTGGATGAAGTTTCGCCCGTAGTAGCAGCCGTTGGTGCCTGTAACTGTGTTCAGATCAAAGCAGGGAAACTAACCGGATACAATACCGATGTGGTAGGATTTGAAGAATCGCTGAAACCTTTTCTGCAACCGCATCATGCAAAGGCGTTGGTACTGGGAACGGGCGGAGCCTCCGCTGCAGTGGAATATGTGTTACACAAACTCGGTATCACTGTTCAGTATGTTTCGCGGATGGCTTCGGGTAATGCGGTTGCATATGAACAGGTGGATGAACAGATACTGGCTACCCATCATTTACTGATTAATACCACTCCATTGGGTATGTATCCGAACGTAACAGAATGCCCGGACCTGCCTTACCGCTTTCTTACCCCTCGACATCATTTATACGATCTGATTTATAATCCTGCTGAGACTCAATTTCTGGCTAACGGGAAAGCACAGGGGGCCACCACGCAAAACGGACAGGAAATGCTGATCCTACAGGCAGAAGAGAGCTGGCGGATCTGGAACAGCTGATCAGCTGCCAGCTAATTTTGTAATTACTTCCTGTGGTACCGCGGTTTTTTTCTTCAACGAATAATCATAACACATCATACCGGTTTTGGCTTTACCTGCCAACAATAACTCGTTATCCTGTAGTACTTCCATTTTGTAAAGAAGATCAAACCCCAGTTTGTCAAAACCGGTTGCAGCAACGGAGATCTTTACTTCATCGCCATAGTTGAGTTCTTTTTTGAATTCGATAGCCACATCGGCCATGATCAATCCTACACCGCCGATGGATAGTTCGCGGTAACCATGCGACAGCAGAAACTGTTGCCGGGCTTCCTGTATCAGTGAGAGAAAACTGTCGTTACCCACATGTCCGCCGTAATTCAGGTCCGTTACCCGTATGCGAAGGGTAACGGCAAACAGAAAGGTTTCGGGCAGGTCGATCTTGATCCGGTTCATATTACAGGCTGTGTAAAAATTGAATGAGTTGGGTAACGGCTTTCTGGCGGTGACTGTATTGGTTCTTTTCTTCCATCGTCATTTCTGCAAAAGATTTGTCTGCACCATCGGGAATAAAAACAGGATCATAACCAAAACCTTTGTTTCCCTGCTGGTCTTCGGTTATTTTTCCTTTGCAGATGCCTTCAAACTGGTATTCTTTGTTATCATGGATCAGTGAGATGACCGTTCTGAACTGCGCCTGCCGGTTGGTGTTTCCTTTGAGTTTGGCCAGTAGTTTATCAATGTTCTGCTGAAAATCCCGGCCATCTCCTGCATAACGGGCACTTTTTACGCCAGGTTCTCCGTTCAGGGCTTCCACTTCCAGTCCCGTGTCTTCACTAAAACAGTTCTGTTTTGTAAGCTGGTGAATGGTCTGCGATTTTTCGGTAGCATTGGCTTCCAGTGTATCATGCGGTTCGGGAATATCGATATCAATGCCAGCTTGCTGCAAGGTAATGATGTCAAATGTGGGTCCGGTTAAACTGCGGAGTTCCGCTACTTTATGCTGGTTATTGGTGGCGAAGATCAGTTTGGTCATAACAGGGTCTTTTCTCTGCGGATCGTATTGGATGTAATTTATATGTTGAACATCTTTTTTAAACAAAGCCAAAGTTTACTTTTTTCGAGTTTGGCTTCCTGGCTGGTACCCAGCATTTGATCCAGTGGGGGGGCAAGGAGGATTTGGCAATTGTCGTATTTCTGCACCTGGTAATGGGGGATAGTGAAGGGTAAAGCCACTTGAGCGGCCGTTACGCCAAACAGGAGCAGAAATGCCGGTTGCAGCTTTTCTTTCAGCAGTGGGTAACTTACCGGGTCGTTCTGGTAATTTACGATGGCTACATCTCCCAGGTTCAGCTTACAGGCCCCCAGAATAGAAGAAAGGAACTGGAGGGATTCGTCCTGCAGGTACACGGCCTGTTTTTCGCTGACCAACAGCGTAATTTTTCGTAAATTGCTTCCCAGAAACCACTGACGTTCGCTTGCCGGAGCCTCCGGTTTGGCTAGTTTTCTCTCTGTTTTCAACGCATCCTGGGTAATAACAAGGCTGTTTTTATACAGATCGGCAAGCAGGAAATCGGGTAACCGGGTATTTTCTTCATTCATACCGTTGGAAATATTAACAGTCGTTAGTTTTTAAATTTTTTGTTTATTTGCGTCAAATATAAAACTATGGTAGCAGCAGCAGACATAAAGATCACGAAAGTTGAAACGAGTAAATTAACCGGAACCCAGCTGGAGAACCTTCCTTTTGGCCGCTATTTCACCGACCATATGCTGGAAGCGGATTATGAGAATGGTGAGTGGAAGAACGTGGAGATCAAACCTTACCAACCCCTGTTGATGGAACCTTCGCTGGCTGCCCTGCATTATGGGCAGGCCATTTTTGAAGGCATCAAAGCCTATAAAGACGCAGCGGGTAATGCGGCAATTTTCCGTCCGTTCGATAACTTCAAACGGTTTAATATTTCTGCCGAAAGAATGCAGATGCCTACCGTACCCGAAGAAATTTTTATGGAAGGAATGCGTCAGCTGATTGCGCTGGATAAAAACTGGATCCCTTCTCTGCCCGAGCATTCCCTGTATATCCGTCCCTTTATGTTTTCTTCAGATCCGGTGATCGGCGTAAAACCTTCTGAGACCTATAAGTTCATGATCATCCTCAGCCCAACCGGCCCTTATTACGCAGCTCCCATGAAGATATATGTAGAAGAAACCTATACCCGTGCAGCACCCGGTGGCGTTGGTTTTGCCAAAAATGCGGGTAACTACGGCGCCAGTATGCATGCTACCGCACTGGCCAAACAACAGGGGTATGACCAGGTGTTGTGGACCGATGCTTTTGAACACAAATACCTGCAGGAAGTAGGAACCATGAATGTTTTCTTTATCATCGGTAATAAAGCCATAACCCCTTCTCTGGAAGATGGGACGATACTGGCGGGCGTTACGCGCGACAGTGCTATTACTGTTTTAAAAGAAATGGGACTGGAAGTGGTGGAAGCGAAGATCAGTGTTGATGAATTGATGGAGGCGCACAGATCCGGCCAGTTACGCGAAGTATTTGGTACCGGAACTGCTGCCACTATTTCGTTGATTAAAGAACTGAAGTATAAGGACTACGTAATGCACTTTAACACAGACACCTGGGAAGTTGCCCCTGAACTGAAAAAGCGCCTGAATGCCATCCGTAACGGTGAAGTGCCGGATACACATGGCTGGCTGGTTAAAATATAAGTTATCAGTTTCATAGCCACAGATGTACGGTTTTGCCTCGCATCTGTGGCTATTTTTTGCTCAGTCCTTGATGAATTTGCGGCTGCGTACTTCTTTGCCACAACGAAGTTCCAGCAGGTACAGTCCTCTGAACAGCTCTCCCACCGGTATCAATACCTTTGCTTCCTTTACCATACCCAGCGAAACCACTTTTAATGGCTTGCCTGATAAACTGAGAATTCTGACAGAGGTATTGCCTTTTTCTTCTGCTACAAACGAAACCTGTAATTGGTTACTGGCCGGTACCGGGCTCATGTTAAGTCTAATTTTTTCATGCCCAATACTGTCTGTCTTTTTTTTGCGGCTGCTGATCTCAAAACGTTGATTGCCCTGTGTGGCAGTATCCGTGGTAACGGAGAAAGCATAACTACTGTCTTTGGTAAGCGGCATCCATTGGTTCAGCCATTTGTCGTGCAACATCAGTGTATTGCCGGGCAGCAAACTGGCGGCACTTACCCTGATGCGGAATGTTTGGGGTTGTTTGCTTTCGATACCAAGTGTGATGGTGGATATATTGTTGTAAGGCCTTGCATCGATCGAAAGCATTTTTCCGTTTTGTAAAAGACTGTAAAAGTTGACTTCGCTGTTGAGCAGTTTTGCTGCATCATTTTTGTCGATACCCCAACGGGCGCTATCCAGCTGTACCAGCAGCAGCCGGTCCCAGAAAATAGTATCTGTTTCGAGTCTCAGCTCCACATAATACCATTCATCTGTTCGGATAGAGGGAATGGTATCCGGCGCAGGATCCGCCGATTTACTGTTCTCACTAAATAATAATTGCTGTGCCGCATCCGCATGAGTGGTAATGAGGAAAGCGCCAAATTTGGGTACTATGTTTTTTACGATGAACGGATAACTGGTATACCCACCTTGTTTTCCCTGCAGCGGATTCCACAACCAGTAATGCCGGCTGATTCCTGCTGTTCTGCTGACCCGTGAAAGATCGATATTGGACAGGTAAGGATTACCAATGCTATGATAGGTTTCTGTGCTGCTAACCGGCAATGTTTTTTCCCTGTCGCCAATTTTGATTTCACCTTTGTATTGTAATCTTACCGGCAAAGGGAGATAAGTTCCGTTGCTGCCATCGCCGGCGGGTGTACCATCCAGTCCCTGTCCGGGTTTACCCCTTACGAGCAGCCGGATGCCTTCCATCGGGTTCCAGGCGTTTTCATTTTTGCCATTGGTGTCTGTGAAGGGTAACCATCCGGTTTCCACACCCGTGGAATCGTTAGCATTGTGGTGATCAAAATAAAAAGCGGATGGGGTATTGGTTTGGGTAGGCGTAAATCCGCGGAAGCTGCCTGCTTCTCCGGTAATATCTATGCTGTCCTTGATCATGTTAAGGCCAATCGGATGCGAAAAAGGGTGGGCCAGCAACCGAAAACTCCGCCTTCCCCCTCTGATCAGTTCTGTAGCCATCATATTTCCCTCAATACCGGTTACGGCAGCAGAAGGGCCAATACTGGCATTCTCCTTCAACCATACCTGGTTACGTGTATAAAGTTTGCCGGCATTTAGTTTTAACGTGCCGGTAATAAAAATGGTATCTGTAACGAGTAATCCATTCGGATTATTCACGACTATATTTTTAATGGTGGACTGTCTGAAAGTTTTTCCGGAAACCTGCTGCATTGATTGGCCGCTGAATACCAGTGTACCTTTCTCTGCCTGTAGTTGCCCGGCATCCGCTTCCAGGTTTCCATATACTTGTATAATGCCATTGATCCGGAGAGAAGTATTGTTTGCTATTACCAGTTGATGACAACTGGCTGTATCATTGATTTGTGGCTGGTGTAAAGTGGCAGGATATACGAATACATCTGTTGTAGGAGTGGGGATGAGAGAACCGCACCAGTTACCGGTCTCGTTCCAGTTACTGTTATCCGTGCCCAGCCATAATCCATTTTTCAGGGAGATGATTTTTGCGGTAAGGCTGCTATCCACACAACCGCCAGACTGCACCATTCTGCGAAACCAGTTGGTGGTTATCAGGTTGGCAGGTTGATAATGAACTGTTTGAAAATTACCTGCTGCCTGGCTGAACTTGGTAGAGTCTGATGAAGAGGCTGTTTGCCAGTAAAAAAGATACTGACCGTTTCCTCCGGTGGGAGAGGAACCCTGTAATAGTGGTACTGTTTTATCCGCACAAACCACTTCAGGTGCACTGATCTGGTTGTTATGGATGGCAGGGGTTATCTGGATGTATATTTTCTTCTGCGTGGTGTTTACTCCATCACTGATAGTGACGGTTAGTGTATCTATACCTGTAGCAGCTGTAATGGGTTTGTAACTGATTCCTGAAAAAAGTATTTTTTTACCGGTGCTGGTAGTCGTGAATTTTGCAAGAGAAATCAAATCGGTTTTACTACCCGCCTGTATCCCGCCATACACTGTTTCACCGCTTTCTTCGTCGTTGACAGTTAACCATTCTGCCAAAGAAACAGAAGGGCTGTTTTCGCAGATCAGCAATGAATCTGTTGTATTGGAAAATTCCGGCGATACAGCATCTATCCTGATTCCTGCAGCCAGTCCGGCTGCATAAGTAAGCGTTGCCTGGTTGCCGATACTATCCTGTAGGCTATTATCTGCAGCTGATAATGACGTGCCCATACTGACCCCGTTTTTATCAAGATCTCCCGTTTGAATCCGGTAGCTGAATAATAATTGAAATAAGTTTTGATTTCGTTGGTGAGCCAGTTTTTTTTGTTGGCTTCCGATTCTCAGTGCGAGGAATACCGTATCTCTTTCTGCAACAAAAACAGGTTTTGAAAATGTGACGATGAATGAGAGCGAATCCTCTCTCCCATACATTTTATTGGCCGGCAATCCGATTGTTTTGATGAAAGGGGCGATGGCATCGATCTGTATTTTTCCTTTGTTGATGATGGGCGCAAAACTTACTGGTGCAGGATATCCTTTTTCATCTGCGATCATATTACCGTTGAGGCTGATGGCGCCAGCCATAGAGATGCCGTCTGTATCTTCTTCTCCCGCCTGCACCTGGTAAAGAAAAAAAAGTGCTGTTGTTCCTGTGCCCATGCAGTAATAAGCTCTCCGATTTGTTTTCCCGATAATAATGTTGAGATAGGGAAGTGTTTCAGTGCCGGTTACGAAAGCATTTTCTGAATAATTTACAACGAAAAGTAACGAGTCTCCTGATGCGTATACACGTTCTGCCGGCAATTTTAATTCTGTTAAAATAATTGTGGGTGGATTGATCCGGATCATACGCATAGTAGCTATATTATGCAGCACGGTATCTATGGGGTTGCCAATTGAATCGCGGATGGCTTGTCCGTTGTTGATCAGGGGTGAAAGGGGTTTGATGCCATCTGTATCCCGATCATCTGCCTGGATGGTATAGCGGAAAATGAGCAACTGGCTGCCGGATCCCTGCAGGTATTCAGCGGGCCTGATTTTATTTCCAATGGCGATTGGCAGCACAGGTTTATTTGCCGTAGAAAGAACCCGGCAATTTTTACTGAACTGAATGGTGAGATCAAGATGCTGGCCTGTTGTATAAGTGATAGTTGGTTCTACGGTAACTGCAGTAACCGTAGGTAAAACTGCATCCACCAGCAGGCTGTTAGGAGGTAAATTGTTGCTGAAGCCATTAAGTGTTATGTTGCCGGCCGTATCTGTGAGTAAGGCGGAACCTGTTGTAAGTAGACTGGCTGTTTTAATACCATCTGCATCTTTTTCTCCGCTCTGTATGATATATAAGAAAGTGAGACTATCCGTGCCTGAACCATCTGCGTATAAAGCCATCTGTGATCTTGTTCCGATGGTAATAGTAAGAGAAGGAACACCGCCACTAACCCAGACCTTCTCTGAAAACCGTGCCAGAAACACCAGTGTATCACCTGCTTTGTATAGTCCCTTACCGGGATATTTCATGAAAGTAATGGAGGGCCTTGTTCTGTCTATCCGGTAAGTATTCTGCCGGATAATTGACTGGTAAACACCGGCATTACCTGCAGGGTCTGTTACCGAAATGCTAACAGGTACACTATCTGCCGCTTCCATATCTTTTGTATGTGCTGTTACAACACAGTTTGCAGTGTAGAGGCTATCGTTAATACGTGTATAACCCATGAGAGAGAGGTCGCCCAGGTTACCGGCGTTAAAAGCAAGTAGCGTTGTATCTTTCTCAACACGGATCGATACCGGTATCGTATCTCCGATTTTTCTGCTGATGGCCGGAATGGAAACCTCTTTTATGGTAGGAGGCGTTTTATCTATTTCATAAAAATCCGTTGCAGCAAAAGGGGTATTGAAAAAAGGTGTGGATACAGCACTGTCGTTGGCAAAAGCAATTGATAAGTGTCCATCGCCGTTTCCTGTGGCAACAGTAACTGTAAAAATGGTACTGCTTCCAAGTACCGAAGTAATGGCTGCTCCGGTAATACCATTGGCCATAACAGCAAAATTGGCGGCACTGATACCCGTTACAGGAGTAGCTACCTGCAACCGGAAAGAAACGGAACCTGCGTTCGTTGTTAGCGTTCCGGTACGGCCAAGCGCAAGTACGGTATTTTTTGTCTGGAAGATTTCCTGATTTCCATAAGCTACTCCTCCGCTGTTGATGGCATAGGCACGAACATAAATAATAGCCCCCTGTGGTAATCCGGTTATGGTACCCATAAAAAATCCCATACCCGTTCCCTGAAGAATACGGTTATCTGACAGGGTCGGCATACTCCCCAATTTCCATACGATACCTCTTTCTGTAACCGGTGCTCCCCCTTGTGCAGTTACGGTACCACCCAATTCAGCGGTTTCTGTGCTTATGCCTCCGGGAAGGGTAGTGATGACTGTTGGCAAACTGATGGAGGTAGTAAACGACTGAATGGTGCTGCTGTCGGATCCATTGATATTGGTAGCGATAAAACGATAATAATAGGATTTCCCGGAAAACAATCCGGTTAGTTTGATAGTACTGGCGCTGTTACCTGAACCGGCTGCCAGGGTATCCGGGTTGGGGTAGATAGTAAATGCCGTAGACAGAGCGTGCAAAGTATCATATTGGATGTGCAGGGTGGTAGGGGCGTCATTGTCATTGATTATGGCGGAGAGAATCGCGGTGGTGGCGGTTATAGAATCTGCTGAAACATGGCTGATCTGGGGTTTACTGCTTTGGAGACTGGCTGAAAACGCGAAATCGTCCATGGCCACGATATCATCGCTGCCGGTTTCGTCTGCATCGTCCCATCTGAGTAGCAATTGTTCACCATCGCGCCAGCTGATCCCTGAAACGGTAAAAGAAACGGTTTGCTGGTTAGCCGGGAGATTCCCGTTCAGGCTGCTGCCCGATGAACTGGTGTTTACAGAACCAAAGTTGAGGTGGTTCTCTTCCCGGAGGCTATCCTCATTTAATGTACTGATATTTCCTGTTTTGTAATGGAAGGTCCAGGTGTTTGGATTGGTAGAGCCTCCTTTCCGCCATTGTTCGGCGGTGAAGCCGATGGTAAAGCTGTTCAACAGGTCACCGGTCTGGTTAGTGAGGATCAGTCCGAATGCATAAAGGCCGGTACCGGACGAAAGAGTGCCCAATGCCCTCTCTGTAGTGTTGCTGTTTCCCAGGCTATACACTCCGTTACCGGTAGAAGAGCCCGTTCCGGCGGCAAAGCTGGCATTGGTGTGGGATCCGGCCATCATCCATAATTGCCAGCCAGCGAGGTTGCTGGCATTGATGGGGGCAGCCGATAAAGCCAGTGGTCCCCTCCCCGTAAGGGAAAAACTGCCTGTTGCAGGTAAGCCGTCAAAATGCTGGCTATAGGAAGCACCTGCGGTAGTATAGATAACCGGGGTAAAACCTGTTTGGGCATAACCGGCTGGCAGGCTGATACCCAACAGAAGGACCCAGGTATAGAATAGGCCTCTCATCTGGTTCATTTTAAGATGAAGAAATATCCAGTGGGAGGGGTTACGGCCTGAAAATACACAACCCCCTGACGGTTCACAAAGCTGTCAGCGAAAATGGGTGCAAAAACGGGTTGGCAAACAGGTAATTGTACTTTTGTTTCCGGGCAGAGGCAGGCAGTTCTGTAGGAGATCGGGGACAGGTTCTTATCCACAAAAGACGGCCCGTCAGGTCTTTTTTTGTGTATTCCAGCCTTGTTTTAGCAGATAAGATGGAAAACTTTGGAAAACATTTTGGTTTTTCCGATCCAGCCATTACCTTTGCCGTCCGAAATTTTAAACGGTTTAGAATGCCTACAATACAGCAATTAGTAAGAAAGGGTCGCGAAATTATCAGGGCTAAGAGTAAATCCAGGGCTTTGGATTCCTGTCCACAACGTCGTGGTGTTTGTACACGTGTGTACACTACTACGCCTAAAAAGCCAAACTCGGCGCTTCGTAAAGTAGCGAAAGTGCGTTTGACCAACAAGATCGAGGTGATTGCCTACATCCCTGGTGAAGGTCACAACCTGCAGGAGCACTCCATTGTACTGATCCGTGGGGGTCGTGTAAAGGATCTGCCGGGTGTACGTTACCATATTGTACGGGGTAGTCTGGATACTGCCGGTGTGAAAGACCGTAAGAAAAGCCGTTCTAAATACGGTACCAAGAAAGAAAAAGCAAAAAAATAATTTCTCCATAAAAGGCTGAGTAAAGTTTTAATACTTGAAGAAATTCAGCCGAAAGTAAAAATTAGAACATGCGTAAAGCACAAGCCAAAAAATTACCTCTCGCTCCGGACGGACGTTTTAACGATAAACTGGTTACCCGTTTTATCAATAACCTGATGTGGCAGGGTAAAAAAAGTACTGCTATCAACATTTTCTACGATGCAGTAGATAAAGTAACCAAAACCACCGGCGAAGATGGTTATGAAACCTGGAAAAAGGCAATTGCCAATGTTACTCCCTCTGTAGAAGTACGTAGCCGCCGTATCGGTGGAGCTACCTTCCAGATTCCTGCTGAAGTTCGTGCAGACCGTAAAATTTCCCTGAGCATGAAATGGCTGATCCGCTATAGCCGCGAAAGGAATGGTCGTACTATGGCCGACAAACTGGCCAATGAAATCATGGCCGCCGCCAAGGGTGAAGGTGCTGCTTTCAAAAAGAAAGAAGATACCCACCGTATGGCAGAAGCTAATAAAGCCTTCTCTCACTTCAAGGTATAAATTACATATTTAGATATTATTTGCCTAAGGCCCTGATTATCAGGGCCTTTTTTATTTGTAGACTTTTTTTGAAAAAAAACTATGAAAAATACTACAAGTGTCGTTTTATCAATGTACATTTGTAGTGTAATCACTACTAAGGGTGCAGAACCCAGTGACACAATCCAATCCAATATCCTTGTAAAAGCTGGCTTTTACAATCCAATATATACGCATTCTTTGATTCTAATGGAAATTCAACGCAACATCCGTAAGGATCTATCGGGACTCTCCTGATGCCTTATTCCGGATCGTGTTATTCGCATTATCAAAGAATTGTTCTCCTCTGTTAACCTGCTTTCACCGACATGTTTTAGGAATTGCCTGAAAGGCAAAAAATATCGTAAGTGATAAGTATAGTTATCAAAACAGCTTTTACCCAGAACAACATGAAAATCAAACTGACATTTTTAACCCTTCTTACTGGCATCATCCTGATAACAGGATGTACCAAAAGTTCTGAGGTTATTGAGACCAGAGAGGAAAAGGTGGTTCGTTTGCTGACTGGTACAGGTAATAAATACTGGCACTTAAAAGAAGTGTATGTAAACAGCGTAAAACAGACGCTGACCGATGCACAACTCAAGTTTACAAAGACTTATACAATAGATCCTACCAATACAGATCCCCTTAGATATCGTGGTTTTTTTGTGAATTCTGACGGATTTAATGGTACCTGGAAGTTGATCGGCAGCGGTGACGCTTTGTATGAAACCATTACCAATAACCCAGCGGGCCCCATTGTTATTCCTTATTTAAGTTTTAACGAACTCACAGCCGACAGGATGGATGTTGAGTATACCCTGAACATGAAAACGCAGCGTGAAGTGTATTATGCATATTAAAAAAGGAACATATCTTTTTATTATGCTGATGCTTGCCTGCGTTACAGGTATGGCCCAGGCAACGTACAGTATATCGCCTTTTGCGATGTCTGCCGGTAGCGTTACTGCTACAGGTGGTAGCCCATTTGTAGGTGATGGAAAAGGTAAGTGCCTGAATGTTGCTTCAGGTCTGTCTACCCTGTCGCAGGCTACCAATGCAAAAGGTGTGTTTGGTGCTGCCTGTGTGGAAAATCCTCCGGTAGCTACTGTGCTGGTTTCTTTAACGTCTTTGAAAGTATATCCCAACCCAACCCATACCACCAGTATTTTGAAATGTGAGGGCCAGTTTGATGCAAATCTGTCTTGCCAGGTACGTATTCTGAGCATGGAAGGTAAGCCGATGATGAGCCAAATGGTGCCGATGAAGGAATTGCAGGCTGGATATACACTGAATGTTGCCTCGTATGCCGCTGGTACTTATGTAGTTAGCGTTGATTTTATGAGTCAGCATTACAACCTGAAGTTGATAAAATTATAATAAGATCTGAGGAAACACATCGTCGTAAACAGGTATCTTTGTAGTAATGTAACTACGCGTTTTTACGGATGAGTCTCAGGTTTGTAACAGGAATTTAGTGTCAACTTTATATGGCCAAATGGTTTTGATATCCTATGAAAAACTATTTATTAGCCATATGTCCTATGAAAAACCATTTTTTGGAATTCTTATCCTATGAAAAACTATTTTACAGTATTCCCTGTATATGGGTAATATATTGTGAATCAAAAGCGTTTTACATAGCAATTAGTTCATATAAATCTATCTTATGAAGCATTTATTAGTCAGGACTTTGGTGGTGGCCTGTCTGGTTTTCATAGCCGGAGAGATTATCGCGCAGCCACCGCCTGCCATGAACTATCAGCTGGTAGCCAAGGATCCTTTGGGAAACGTGGCCAAAAACCGCAAAATCTATACAAAAATTATCATTTACCAGACGGCGGCTGTGGGAGGTGTGAAAGTATGGGAGGAATCGCATGTAACCAATTCTAATGATGATGGGGTGTTTACCGTTGTGATTGGAAGGGGTACCAAATCTGCCACCACTACTTTACTGGATATCGGGCAGATTGACTGGGCCAATGGGCCTTTCTTCTTAAATACGAAAGTAGCTGTGGAGCCATCTGTTCCTGCAGCCTGGTGGGTAGCGGCAGATAATTACCTTGACATGGGAACAACACAGATGCTGAGCGTGCCGTATGCTTTGTTTGCTGGTAATGCAACTGTGACAAATGTTAATACCAGTATTCAGCCTGGTCCACCAAATACCTTTCTGATCACAGATAGCCTGGGTAATGTAAACTGGCAAACGCCGCAGGCGGCCAACCAGACGGTGACTACCATCACCAACTTTAACCTGAGTTTGAATGTAGTAGGTGGAACCAATGTAAGTATACCACCTAATACCACTGCCATTGTTACGGTAGCGGTACCGGGTGTACGAAAAGGTGATCCAATTATTGTAACCCCTCAGGATGATTACCTGAACTGGGCGGTATACAGTGCCTGGGTAGCTGGAGATGATGTGGTGCGGATACGTTTTGCCAATTATACAGATATACCTGTGGCAGTATTGGGTAGTCAGTATAAGATTGTAGTAATAAAGTAATTTGAATATATCAATAATGATTGTATGAAAACAAACATTGAGGAACATATTCAGCATATAGACTAACGGAGAAAAAATTGATCGTGAGTAATTTGAGAAGAAATTTTATAAAGCATGTCATAGCTATCTGTGTCTTGCTCTTCTCATTGGTAACAGTAGCCAATGCGCAGCGTTTCGGGGATAACCTCGGAACACACCGTGCTACGGATACTCTCCGGATGACTAACAACTTTATTGTTAATGCAAAAGGAGTTGTTATAGGTAGTACTACTGTTCTGAATAACAGTGTAGCTTTACAAATAGATGCATCTAACAGAGCTTTACTGATCCCCCGTGTATTTGATACGGCGCTGATTCTGCAACCGGTGAATGGTATGCTTGTTTACCAGACGGGTGATGATAAGTTTTATGTGCGTCAGGGAGGTGCCTGGGTAACATTTGGAACTTTTAGCGGAGGGGTAACTACCCTGAATGGTGAGATAGGAGATATCACGATCAATGGTGATAATAATGGAATTTCGGTTACCAAGAATGGTAATATCTTAACCATTGTGGCAGATAACACAGCTGCTATCTGGAATGCCAGTAAATTAGTAGGAAGGGCTATCTCCGGAACCTTACCCACTACGGGACAGGTATTGCAATGGAATGCGGTTACCAATATGTGGGAACCTAAATCCATTTCGCAGATCAGTTTATCGGGTACAGGTTTAGTAACAGATTCTGTAGTAACCACTTTGAATGGAACGCTCCGGAAAGTGGCTGCCAGTAATTTCATTTTTGTTACAGATACCGCCAACATGTTAAGGAATCTGTTACGGGTTAGTGATACAGCTTATATGCTTTCTAACCGGTTGAAGATTTCTGATACTGCTGCCATGCTTTCCAACAGGTTGAAAGTGTCAGATACCGCTGCTATGTTAAGTGGCTATGTGCGTTCTGGTAATGTGCCCGCAACAGGTGTAACCACTGTATCAGTGGTACCTGCCAATGGAATTTCTGCCACTGTAACCAATCCTACAACTACTCCTTCGATTTCCCTGAGCCTGGGTAATATCACACCTTCTTCTGTATCAGCAACCGGCGCTATTACCGGTACAACGCTGGGAGGAACACTTACTACAGCTGCACAACCCAATATTACATCTGTAGGGCAACTATCTGATCTATCTGTAACGGGAACAATTGTCGGGGGAACTTTTAGTGGTACGCTTTCTCCCGGTACTATTGCAGGTATTACCGGATTATCAACCTTTACCAATATCACAGTTACGGGTTTTGCGAATATGTCTACCATAAGTGGTACACTGACAACAGCCGCACAACCTAATATCACCAGCATCGGCACGCTAAGCAGCTTGAGCGTAAGTGGTACAGCTACCACCGGAAATATCAGTAGTACAACAGGTACTATCGGCAACCTTACTGTTCCCGGTACGATAACCGGCGGCACGTTTAGTGGTACCTTGTCACAAGGAACTTTAAACGGCATTACCGCACTTGGTAATCTGAGTGCAATCACAGCGAGTGGTAATGTAAGTGCGGGCTCTATCAGTACAACAACAGCAACGATCACGAACCTGTCTGGCTTAAATGGTCTGACAGTTACTGGTAATATCAGTGCGAACACATTAAGTGGAACATTAACTACTGCGAGTCAACCTAATATTACCACTGTAGGAACTTTAACGGGTCTTACTGTAAGTGGTACCACTGTTACTAATGTACTGAGTGCTACAACAGCGAACATCACTAATCTGTCTGGTTTACAGAACCTGACAGTTACCGGTAATATAGTAGGCGG
>NZ_JBXAPW010000011.1:0-141624 GCF_058806635.1 Sediminibacterium sp. GW821-FHT12F12
CACTGGATAAATTATTTAAATGGAAGAAAACTGGCTCAGATCAAACATGCTCTGAGTTTTCAATAGCACAACACGTTAGATAGATATAATCTGGTCTTTGTTATTGAATGCGGAGATCTGAAAAAAATCGGTGGTATAGATATGGTCCAGCACTTCCACTTCAATACCGGTCTCTTCCATGAATTCACGCCTCAGGCATTCACGGGTGCCTTCCCCGATTTCGAGTCCGCCGCCGGGCAGTTTGGTGATGTACATGCCACGGATAAATTCATCGCTTACGAGTAAACGTTTGTTGTCATCAAACAGCAATCCATATACACGAACATTGAAGAGCGCCATTTAAAACCATTTTTTCTTCATGAAATACCAGCTGATCACCAGCGAAACAATCAGTGAGATACTTACGGGAATATAAAAAGCATGATTGGAGTGTTGGTAGGGGATATCTACGTTCATGCCATAAATACTGGTTACGAGGATGGGTAAAGAAAGGATGATGGTGATCGATGTCAGCCGTTTCATTACACTGTTCAGGTTATTGCTGATGATGCTGGCAAATGCATCCATAGTGCTGCTGAGGATATTGGTATAGATATTCGCCATCTCCAGGGCCTGGCTCGTATCAACGATCAGATCCTGCAGAAATTCCCTTTCTTCCTCATTCAATCCCAGAAAATTGGTGCGCTCCAGTTTCATCATCAGCATTTCATTGCTGCGTAAGGCGGTAACAAAATATACAAGACTTTTCTGGATCCGCATCAGGTTCAATAAATCCTCATTGCTGTTACTGTGGTATAAACTGCTTTCGTACTGGTTACGGCGGTGATTGATCTCTTTCAGAAACTCCATGAAATTCTGTACCACTTTCTCAAATACTTTCAGAATCATCATGTTCTTCTTGTCGGGATGCCTTTTCTGAAAAGAGTTCAGGAACTTCTTGATAGCACCGTTATCGAACGAGTTCACGGTAACGATCTGGGTGTGGGTTAAGATGATACAGATCGGGATGGTGATATAAAAAGCGTCACTGTCGTTAAACGAGTTGTTCTCAGTGGGTGTTTTGATAACCACAAAACGGACATTGTCTTCCATTTCATAACGTGGTCTTTCATCAATATCCAGTGAATCGCGCAGGAACTCGATGGGGATCTCCAGGTCTTCGCTCAGTTCAATAAATTCTTCTTCTTTAAAAGGAGGAACCAGGTTTACCCACACACCCATATCCGGTTTGTCGATCTCTAGGGTCTGGCCATTGATATTTTTAAAGTACTGGATCATGGGACAACTGCGTTTGGGACTGCAAAGATGGGGTATATCCGGCTAACGGCACCGCTTTCTGTATTAAGAATCCAAGGTGATTTCGCCTTTGAATACAAAAACGGCCGGACCACATAACCAGATATTACGGAAACTGTATTCTCCTGTTTTTTCAAATTCCACTGCCAGGTGTCCACCTTTGGTCTGTACTTCTATCCGGTTAAATCCATTTTCATTATGTGCAAATACAAGCGCAGAAGCGGTAACACCGGTTCCGCAACTGAAGGTTTCATCTTCTACCCCCCGTTCGTAGGTTCTGACCACGATTTTTTTCTCATCACTCTCCACAAAATTCACATTGATACCTTTCTCTGTAAACTCTTTGCTGTATCGGATACTTCGCCCTTCTGCAAATACATCAGTATTCATTACGTCGGCACATTGTTTCACATAATGTGGTGAGCCGGTATCGAGGACAAAATCACCGTGATGATCGGTGATGCCATCCACATCTTTCATTTTCAGATTGATCCAGCCGTTTTCGGCCAGTGTGGCTTCATGGTCTCCATCTACTGCTGTAAATAAGAAACTGGTTTTATGTATCCCCCTATCATAGGCAAATCTTGTCAGACAACGACCACCATTACCACACATACTTCCTTCGCGGCCATCCGCATTATAATAAACCATAGCAAAATCATAGCCCGCTTTCGATTCCAACAGCATCAGTCCGTCAGCACCAATCCCAAAACGTCTGTTACAGATATGTGCAATCTGTTCGGTATTCAATGAAAGGGTTCTCTCACGGTTATCAATGATCACAAAATCATTGCCGGTACCCTGGTATTTGTAAAAGTTCAATGTCATGTAGTAAATGTTTGTTGTTTACTGGTGTAGTCTTTTGCTGGTTCTATCATATGATCATTCCCCCAAACCAATAAACGGACGGGTAAAGCATCAGATCCCCGCTACAATACCCAAGGTCTTCCGGATCAGGTTCTCAACCGCAGCACCGCCATCTTTGCTGAAAGTTTTCTCTACTCTGTTGGCAACAATGGCACTCAGGCTCAGGCATTGGTGTCCCAGCAGTTTGCCCAATCCATAAATGGCACTGGTTTCCATTTCAAAATTAGTGATCCTGTGATTGCCGAAGCGGAATGAAGTTAACTGGTCTATCAGTTCAGGGTTGGTTAAACCAAGGCGGAGAACACGTCCCTGCGGACCGTAGAATCCCGGGCAGGTAACTGTTATGCCATGATGGAATCCCTCTACAAAATGTTTCTGCACACCCGCACCTGCCGAGGCAATATATGGTGTAGTGATATTCTCCATGTGTGTGTGGACGCCGAAAGCCTGAAGTATCTGTTTTTCTTCTTCATGGTTATCGCGGCGGTAAAAGTTCAACAGATTATCAATACCTAATCCATGGCTACTGGCTACAAAACTGTCCACCGGGATATCTGCCTGGAGGGCGCCGGATGTTCCTACCCGTATAATCGTAAGGGAGGAGAGGGTAGGTTTGATGGTTCTGCTGGCAAAGTCGATATTGGCCAGAGCATCCAGCTCATTGAAGACGATATCAATATTATCTGGTCCGATACCGGTGGATACTACCGATAGCCTTTTTTTACCGAGATAACCTGTATGGGTGATGAACTCCCGATGTTGGCTTTGGTGCTCTATCGAGTCGAAATGCTTACTCACTTCAGCTACCCGGTCAGGATCTCCCACGGTTAAGATGGTAGGGGCCAGTTCTTCGGGTCTTAGATCCAGGTGATAAACAGCTCCGCGGTTATTGATTATGAGTTCACTTTCAGCAATTCGGTTCATATATCATATTATTAGCAGCCAAATTTCGGCTTTTCAGATTTAGAATTTTAAAATTCCTTTGATTGCTTTATTTTCGCAGCGCTGTTTTACAGAAAGGATGGCAAAATAAAGAATTGTAGTTTTTTTACTACAAAATAATGACAAAAAAGGTCCTGTGGCCGAGTGGCTAGGCAGAGCTCTGCAAAAGCTTCCACAGCGGTTCGAATCCGCTCGGGACCTCTGAATTATCAAACAAAAAACCCGCTTTTAGCGGGTTTTTTGTTTGATAATCAACTATATACGTATTATGTAAGGGCTAAGCCGGAGGGTGGTTTCTTTTCTTCCCTGGCGATGGTTACCAATAGGGCTCCCAACACTGTGGAAATCTTTTTTTACTTTTTTTTATAATTATGACGAAAAATAGAGTTTTTATTTATATTTGTAGTGCAATCTTTACAGAAAATCCGTTGTTTTCCTCGAAGATTGCAACAGAAAGCACAGATTCTGAAAGTTCTGGGCCCCGAAATCCAATCCTGACTAACCAGTCCTGAAAGCTGAAAGCCTTTGCTGGCATAGGTTTCATGGAATTTAGAATCCAATCCGGTATTAACCAACACCGGTGTTCTATTAACAGGATACGATATAAAAAGACTTATGGGCCCGAAATTCTACAACAGGATTAACTTACGTTTCAAAACAGTTTCAAAAGCATTGCTGCTTGGCTTTGCTTGTTTTGCATTTACGGCCGGTACTGCTTTTGCGCAGCCTGCTTCAGGTTTGCATTTTGACGGTGTTAATGACAATATTGCAATACCTGTTCAACCTGCGCTGAATATAAGTTCTGCCATTACCATCGAAACCTGGATTAAGCCTACCAAGGCGTCCGGCGTACAGGATATCATCAGTAAAGCCCGTTCCGGCGCTGATAACGGATATATATTAAGAACACTTTCCGGATGGTCTACCATTGATTTCTGGCTCTACATGAACTCTTATGGCTGGAGAAGACTTTCCGTACCCTTCGGTACCAGTAAACTGGGGCAATGGCATCACATTGCAGCTACTTATGATGGTAAAATAATGCGCGTATTCATTGATGGTGTACAAGCCGGTCAGTTAATTTTTTCCGGATCTATCATTACCAATAATAATCCGCTGACCATTGGTTCTCAGACCGGGTATAATACCTATTTTGGTGGAGCGCTTGATGAAACCCGTATCTGGAACAGGGCATTATCGCAGTGTGAGATTGCACAGCATATGAACTGCGAACTTACAGGCACCGAAGATGGTCTTGCCGCATATTACAAGTATAACCAGGGAACTGCAGATATATCCAACCTTACCGAAACGCAATTAGTGGATGCCGGTCCGAATAGTGTTACTGGTACATTAAATAATTTCGGTCTGCTTTCTACTACTTCTAACTGGACATCCGGCGTGGTAACACCCGGCGTTTCCTGCGATCCGTTTACCGCTCCGCTGGCTTCGGCTACGGCTGAACAAGCTGCTGTAGCGGTAGGAGGTACGATCAGGCTGTTTGCCACAGGTATCGGTACTTTTTCATGGGTAGGTCCTAATGGGTTTACTTCTACTGACCAAAATCCGGTAATTAATGGTGTTGGTACAAATGCCTCTGGTACTTATACGGTTACAGTAGACAACAATGGTTGTGCTGTGTCTGTGAGCACAAATGTTATTGTTGCTCCGGCAGCAAGTGGATTGGACCTGGATGGGTTCAATGATAATATTTCAATACCTGCTAATCCTGTTTTTAACAGTCCTGCTTTTACTGTAGAATCATGGATATATCCAACCGGAGGTACTATTACTGTACAACACGTGTTGTCTAAATCCAGTGGTTTTGGTACCACCGGTTATAAATTCCCTAAGACCAATGACCGCTGGAACAGCTTTTCTTTTGACCTTTCTGTGGATGGTGAATGGCAAACTGTTACGGCCCAATTCCCGCAAAGTGCGCTGAACCAGTGGAACCATCTTTCAGCAACCTATGATGGCTATTTTATGCGGATTTACCTTAATGGACAGTTAGTAGGTACCAAAGAAATTACCGGAACTTATACGGGCAATGAAGAAGGACTCACTATCGGTAATCAACCAGGCAGGGCAGAGTCATTCAAAGGGGCGATTGATGAAATAAGAGTATGGAACAGGGCTTTGTCTCAGTGTGAGATCATTAATAACATGCAGTCTTGCGAACTGAGTGGGGATTACAACGAAAATTATAATGGATTATCATCCCAACTGGGATTAAGTGCGTATTACCGTTTTAATCAGGGTTTAGTTAACCAGAATAATACGGCGCATAATGTACTTGTTGATTCCAGCGGAAATGGTAATCATGGAACATTGAATAATTTCGACCTTACAGGAACCAGTTCAACCTGGGTACAAGGTAAAGTATATGGGGTCTGCGATTACTTCGTTCCTCCGGGATTAACAGCTTCTGCTAATGGTTCCATTTTCCAGATCGGAAGTGTGGTGAACCTGTTCGCCGTAAATGGTAATGGTACTGATACATGGGAAGGACCTAATGGATATACAGCTCCCGGTTCTAATCAGGTTATCAATGATGCGCAGCTTAACCAGTCAGGAACCTATACTGTAATTAACTCTTATGTTAATTGCGTAGTTACTGCCAGCACCAGGATCAAAGTATCCGATCTGCCCCAGATCATTGCTGATGGACCTACTGAAATATGTCCCAATGGTTCCGTAAACCTGTCTTCTGCTACCGCTGGTGCTGTTTACCAATGGTTCAAAAATGATGTTCTGATCGCAGACGCTACAGAACAGTCTTATACAGCCAACCAAACAGGTAACTATACGGTTAAAGTAACCAGCGGACCGGAAGTGATCATCTCAGCTCCGCTTACGGTTACAGTTGTTCCGGATCTGACGGCACCTGTTCCTGCAATCGGAACATTGCCTGTATTAAATCTGGTAGCCCCTGCCACTGTTACCACCATTCCAACAGCAAATGATAATTGCCGTGGTATTATCAATGGTACGCCGGATATGGCATTAACTTTCAACAAACCGGGTACTTACCAGATTACCTGGAGCTATAATGACCTGAACGGAAATACAACTACCCAGACACAACAAGTGGTAGTGGCAGATATTGTTGCTCCTGTAATTACTGCTCCTGCAGCGATCACATTAAACGGAGACGTTACCATCTGTGGTGCTATTGCCAATTTCACGGCCACTGCTACAGACGATTCTGATGGTCCGGTTACCATTACTTACAGTCAAGCTCCCGGTTCTGTATTCCCGATCGGAGAGACAGTGGTTACCATCACAGCTTCTGATATCAGCAATAATACCAGTACAGCTACTTTTACGGTGAATGTGTTGCCAACAACAGTTGCTGCCATTACCGGAAATAACAGTATCTGTTCCGGAGCTACTACGGTATTTGCAACTAACAGCACCGGTGGAAACTGGAGTACAGATAACTCACAGGTTGCTACTGTTGATGCAGCCGGTTTAGTTACCGGAATAGCTGCCGGATCAGCTACCATCACTTATACCAATGCCTGTGGAGCAACAGCGAGCAGGGTTATTACCGTAAATAATCTGCCTGCAGCTTCCGTGTCTGCACAGGGAGCTACTTCATTCTGTGCCGGTGGATCAGTTGTATTAACCGCAAACAGTGGTTCTGGGTACACCTACCAATGGAATAATAACGGTTCTCCGCTTACCGGTGAAACTGCCGCTACTTTTATAGCTACAACATCCGGCAACTATAGCGTTACGGTTAGCAATGGTTTATGTGCAACTACCTCATCTGCTATTGCAGTTACGGTAAGTGTATTGCCAACCGTTAGTATTTCTGCCGGATCAGCAACTGATTTCTGTACCGGAGGTTCTGTAGTACTTACCGCCAATGGTGCAGGTTCTTACCAGTGGTTCAATAATGGTGTAGCGCTCGGAATTACTACCCAAACTTATACCGCTTCTGTAAGCGGAAATTATACAGTGATGGTTACAAACAGTAATGGCTGTTCAGCCGTTTCTGCTGCTGTTGCAGTTAATGCTACGGCAGCACCTGTAGCTTCAATAACGGCTCAGGGAACTACCACTTTCTGCGCCGGAGGTTCTGTAGTACTTGCCGCCAATGGTGCAGGCGCTTACCAGTGGAGCAATAACGGCACACCGATTAACGGTGCTACCTCCGCTACCTATACGGCAACAACAGCCGGTAATTATAGTGTAGTAATCAGTAATGGTTCCTGCACAGCAAGTTCTGAACCTGTTTCAGTTGTTGTAAATGCGTTACCTGCTGCCTCCATTACTGCCGGCTCGGCTACTAACTTCTGCACCGGAGGGTCTGTAGTGCTCACCGCCAATGGTGCCGGTACTTACCAGTGGTACAACAATGGTGTTGCGCTGGGAATTACTACACAGACTTATACCGCTTCTGTAAGCGGAAACTATACAGTGGTGGTTACAAATGGTAATGGATGTTCAGCTACTTCGGCTGCTACAGCCGTTACAGTAAATGCCATTCCGGTAGCTTCAGTAACTGCCCAGGGGCCTACTACGTTCTGCGCAGGTGGTTCGGTAGTATTGACTGCCAATGGCGCTGGTACTTACCAGTGGAATAACAATGGCACACCGATTAATGGTGCTACTGCCGCTACGTATACCGCAACAGTGGCTGGTAATTATAGTGTAACAATCAATAACGGTTCTTGTACAGCAAGCTCTGCATCTGTTTCAGTTGTTGTAAATGCGTTACCTGCTGCTACCATCACTGCCGGTTCAGCTACTACTTTCTGTACAGGTGGTTCAGTAGTACTGACTGCCAACGGTACAGGTACTTACCAATGGAGCAACAACGGTTCACCAATTTCAGGTGCTACATCGGCAAACTATACTGCAACAACTTCAGGTAATTATACCGTAACGGTTAATAATGGTAGTTGTGTAGCTACTGCTAATCCTATAACTGTAACGGTTACTTCCGTTCCGGTTGCTACCATTACGGCAGCAGGGGCAACCAGTTTCTGTACAGGCGGTTCTGTTGTTTTAACCGCCTCTTCTGCTACCGGTTATAACTGGTTTAAAAATGGAGTGGCTTTGGGAATCAATTCTCAAACTTATACCGCTGCCAATAGCGGAAACTATACTGTTGAGATAACTAACGCTAATGGTTGCTCAGCGATCTCTTCCGGTGTTACAGTTACTGTTAATGCCAATCCTGTTGTAAGTGCGATTACCGGTAATACTACTGTTAATGCAGGTGCAACTACGCAACTTTCAACTACTACTCCTGGTGGGGTATGGAGCTGTAACAGCAGTAATGCCACCGTTAGTGCAACCGGTCTTGTAACCGGTGTTGCAGGTGGATCAGCTACAATCAGTTATACCGTAACCAATATAACCGGTTGTGCAACTACAGTAACCACAGTGGTTACCGTAACCAATATCCCGGTTTGTAATGTATTACCTGTTGCTGTTATTGCGGCCAGCGGGGCAGATGCTTTCTGCAATAAAGTAACCCTTACCGGGTCTACTTCTTCCGCTAATGCGAGCTATAAATGGGTAACTGCTAACAATGCTGTATATGCTACATCCCAGCAGATTTCCCTCGATCTATCCAGCAACGAGGGCGATTATAAATTATATGTATCAGCTAATGGTTGTACAAGCTTAGCTGCCACTTATACTTTCCGTAAACAGGATCAGGTAAGCAGCTATGCTATACTGGCATACAAAAAAGTTGACTTAGGTAAATACAATAAGGTGATAGCTGGTAGTGTTGGTGTGATGACTGAAAGAGGTGAAGCCAAAATTGATAAATATGCTTATATCACCGGCCAGGGAGCTTTCGTAAAAGCGCCAAAAATTGACAGGCATGGTGGATCAGATCATGACTGGGGCTGGGGCTGGGGTTGGAGTAATTGGTATGCCAATTATTACAATACCAATAATAGTAGCAATAGCAGCAATTTCCAGACAATATATGGTACCGCAGATGTAACACTGCCTGGTATGCAAAGCAATACGGCCAGTACCAAATACCTGCCTAATTATACAGTGTCATCCTACGCCAATGTTACCTTAAACGGTAATTATAGAACACTTACTATCCGCAAAGGGGCAACCGCTATCTTAAACGGAAATACCTTCGGAACCATTGACCTGGAAGAAGGTGCCAGTGTTCAGTTTAAAGCCAACGTTTTAAATATCGAAAACCTGGTTGTGGAAGATGGTGCAAGAGATGGATACTACAGTTATGTTCGTTTTGCACCTGGTACCAGCGTAAGGGTAAGCAGCAAAGTGACAATCGGAAGCCAGGTAATTGTAAACCCCGACTACCATACTGTTACTTTCTATATGGCTGATCAGCGTTCAGATGAAGAGAAATTTACCGTGAAAGGTGCTGATACAAAAGTGATTGCTAATATCCTGATGCCCAATGGTAAATTGCGTGTAACTGCTACAGACGATGATGACGATGACCATGATAGCTGTGATCACAAACCACACAATTCATGGAGTTGTAAACACAGAAGCCATGGTCACAAAGATTGTGATCATAGGGCGCATAACCCGTCTGCTTGCAGTGATGATGTATATATGGTGGGATTGTTTGTAGCTGAAACGGTAGAAAGTAAAGGTAACACTGTTAGCTGGAGCAGCTTTGATTGTGGATCATCTGCACTGACTGTAGTTCCTAACAATAAAAACACAGCAGTAACACAAAGCGCTACCAGTGAAGGAAAACAGGCAGAAGTTGTAACTACTGAGGAAGTATTGAAAGTAACTGTAATGCCAAATCCTACTACAACTTACTTTACACTGAAAGTAGAAAGCAAATATCAAACAGCAGTCAATATCCGCGTGCTGGATGCTAACGGAAGAGTAATTGATGCAAAATCAAATGTATCTCCTAACAGTACCTTCCAGTTAGGCGCTAATTACCAGACGGGAACGTACTTTGCAGAAATGATTCAGGGTGCCAACCGCAAAGTGGTACAACTGATAAAAGTGAAGTAAATAGAGGTAATTATAATTTATCAGGGCCATCAATTGATGGCCCTTTTTTATGTGGATGTAGTTAATAAACTACCCTTGTCTGGCAAAGTTGACCACAGCCATTTACGAACTAGTCTATTGGCCGCACTTTAGTTTCCTCATTCCTTTGCAGTAGTATTCAGTCGGTTATTGTTTGCATGAATGTGAATCTGCAATAATATCAACTGATAACCGGTCGGATTTGAGCACCTGGAATACTATAAAACACCAGCGGAGGTAATTATGAAGATTTTATTGGCAGATGATCATACGATTGTGCGAGATGGTATCCGGCACGTATTAATGGAATCTTATCCGGATATTTCTATTGTGGATGTAGCCAATGCCAACGATTTGATCAATTATGCAAAAAAAGAAACGTTCGATGTAATTGTAACTGACATATCTATGCCACCCGGTAATTCCGGACTGGACGCCATTCAACAGATTAAAAAAGCAAGGCCTGATATTCCTATTCTGGTATTGAGTATGCACGCCCCGGCTCAATATGCTTTACAAGCGATTAAGTCAGGTGCATCCGGCTACCTTACCAAAGGAGTGGCAACACTTGAGCTGGTAAAAGCCCTGGAAACAGTGGCGTCTGGAAAGAAATACCTGAGCCCGGAAGTGGTGTATCTGATGGCCGACTTTATCGAACATACACAGAAAACTGTCCTCATCAGTAAATTATCCGAACGGGAAAAAGAGGTTTTCCGTATGCTGGCAACAGGTATGACCACTACCCAGATTGCAAAGGAATTGGCATTAAGCCACAATACCATCAGCACTTTCCGGGGCAGGATTTTTGAAAAGATGGGCTTTCATTCCAATGTGGAATTGATCAAATATGCGATTTCCAATAAAATCATTTAACAACCTGGTTTTTACTGGAGATTTAGTGGTTTCAACAGCCTGGTAATATATCCTAATATGAGACTGGATAACGATCTTAGCCGGATAAAAACGATTTCCGGGAAGAAAAACTTTTGGGCATTCCTGCTGATGGCTCAGCTTCTGGTGCTGCTCCTGTTTCTATGGCTGAATACCACCGGTATATATACATTTCCGATATACATTACAGTATTCTGCTCCCTGGTTACGGTTTTTCTTCAATGGCTGTACCTGCATCCCCCTGCAGAAAGCATGGATAATAGTTTGCTGGAAACATTCCCGGATGGTCTCATACAACTGGATCGGCGTGGAAAAATTATTCACCTGAACCGACGGGCGTATCAGCTTTTGGGAACCGGCAGTGTTGTACTAATAGATCAACCTATAGGTTCTCTTTTTTCCAAAGAAAATTTACCATTGTTTGATGAAACCCTGCAATTGGCTTTAACAGGGAGAAAAGTAGAAGAGCTAACTATATACCTGCTTTCACTGCAATGTTGGTTTGCCGTGCAATTGACAGCTTCTGCCCGGGGAGTGAACGTTTATTTCCGTGATATCACAGCTGTCAAAAAACAGGCTTCCCTCTTACAACTGTTTGAATCGGTGATTACGAGAAGCGCAGACAGTATCCTGATCACCAGTGCCGAACCGATTCATCAACCGGGACCTCAGATCGTTTATGTTAACGATGCATTTACCCGTATGACAGGTTATTTGCCTGAAGAAGTCATCGGATTAACCCCAAGGATCTTACAAGGACCCGAAACCAGCCGTAAAGAACTGGATCGTTTAAAAGAGGCATTAACGCAATGGAAACCGGTGGAAGTGGAACTACTAAACTATAAAAAGAACAAAGAAGAATTCTGGGTGAGTATTTCTGTGGTTCCTGTATGTGATGAAAAGGGTTGGTTTACACATTGGATCTCGATTCAGCGGGACATTACCGAGAGGAAAAGGGAGGAGGCGTTACTGAAAGGAAAAAACCAGGACCTGAAAAACCTATCTGATTACCTCCAGAATATGCGGGAAAAAGAAAGGAAACATATTGCCCAGGAAATACATGAGGAACTGGGTCAACTCACCACCGTTCTGAAAATGGACATCGACTGGCTCTCTATCCGGCTTGCCGGGGGGGAAGATGCGGTGCTGAAAAGGCTGGGAAATGCCACCAGTACCCTTGCTATCATGCTGGCTTATATACACAGGATCGCTGCAAAGCTCAGACCGAGCATACTCGACCATTTTGGGCTAACGGTGGCGCTGGAAGCTCATTGCAGCGAGTTTCAGCGTCAGAATGGTATAGCGTGTATCTTTACGGCGGAAATAGATGAGGAGAACCTGTCTGTTCAGGGTAAAACCGGACTATTCAGGATAGCACAGGAATTGCTGGTAAACGTTTTACACCATTCCGGTGCCAGTTTGGTAAAAGTGCTGTTGGTTGAAAATGAATATACTATCAGTCTGTCGGTAACAGATAATGGCCGGGGGTTTGAAATGTCAGAAAAACGTAATACTTTAGGTTTGATGGGATTGAGAGAAAGGGCCATTTCGCTGAAAGGAATATTACACATAGAAAGTAAACCAGGACAGGGAACCAGTGTCCTTGCTACTATACCTAAAAATAGCACATATGAGAATCTTAATAGCTGATGACCACACAATTGTTAGAGAGGGTATAAAAATGTTGTTAACGGAAGCATATCCATTGGCTGAAATTGTAGATGTATCTGATGCGGTAGACCTGATGCGTCTTGTGTATAAGGAGAAATGGGATGTGATCATCTGTGATATCTCCATGCCGCCCGGCGATTCGGGCCTGGAAGCTGTTAAAAAAATCAAAGAGCATTCCTCTAAAACACCGGTGATCATTCTCAGCATGCATTCGCCCGACCAATATGCCGTTCGTTCTATCAAGGCTGGTGCCATGGGCTATCTTACAAAAGGTGCCGCTACGCTGGAGCTCGTAAAAGCCGTTAACCAGGTAATGTCGGGCAGAAAATACCTGAGTCCGGATGTGGCCGATGCATTGGCCGATGCATTCGAACATATTGATAGTGCCAAAACTGTAGAAAGCCTCTCCGACAGGGAATTCGAAGTATTCAAACTGCTTGCTTCAGGTCATTCCATCTCCGATATTGCCAAAGAACTGGTGCTTAGTAGTAATACGGTCAGCACTTTCCGTGCGCGTATTTTCGAGAAAATGGGCTTCCACAATAACCTGGAGCTCATTCGTTATGCGGTTGATAACAAACTGATCTGAGGATCCGGAAACGATTTCAGTTCGTATATAGCAGTAGTTTTCCGACCAATATCCAAACCCCCAATCCCCCCAATTCCATGAGCGAGTTAATGCCGCCTGTTCCAGACAATGAAATGGAACGTATACTCAAACTTTCCGAACTTGATGTTGATTATGCCGAAGTGCAGGATTCATTACAGGATCTTTCCAAATTAGCGGCCAAAGTAGCCGGCACCCCCATTTCCTTGATTAACCTCATCGATTCTTTTACCCAGTGGACGGTTTCCAATTACGGACTTCCCCTTGAACAAATGCCCCGGCATGAGTCTGTTTGCCAGTATACCATCGTTGCCAGGGAAGAAAAACTGGAGGTAAAAGATCTCAGTGTAGATGATCGGTTCAAAGATAAATTCTATGTTACGGGCCCGCCCTTGCTGAAATATTATTTGGGGGTACCCCTGCAAACAGCCGATGGCCTGAACCTGGGCGCACTCTGTGTGCTGGACCAGGTAGGCAGAGAGATCAGTCCTGAAAAAATTGAGCTGCTTAAAATTATTGCCAACGAAATAGTCAACCGGTTAACCGCTTATCAGGTAATCAAAGAACTGAAAAGCAAAGTGAGAGAGGCGGGAGATACCCAGCGGAAAGTGGCACACGATATCCGCGGCCCTTTAGGTGGAATTGTTAGTCTTGCACAGATCATCAGCCAGCAAGGCAATGAAAATAAGATGGATCAGGTGCTGGAATTTATCGGACTGATACAGAAAAGCGGCCGTTCATTGCTGGAGCTGGCGAACGACATATTGGGAGCCGATAAAAGAGTGGATGCGTCTGCTGTCAGGTTTTCCCAAACACAGGCTACCGCTGATACCTTTAATCTGCAGATCTTTAAAGACAAACTCGAGAAACTATTTACACCGCAGGCCATACCCAAAGACATCCGTTTTACCGTAAGGATTCATGATCAGCATGAATCCATTCCTTTCTCGAAAAATAAGTTGTTACAAATTGCCGGTAACCTGATTTCCAATGCCATTAAATTTACTCCGCAACATGGTTTTGTTGCCGTAGAATTAGGTTTGGTGGTTACCAGTGCAGATAAGAACCTGCAGATCAAAGTAACCGATTCAGGTGTTGGACTGGATACCGTGGCTGTAAAACAACTCTTTACACAGGGTGCCGTTTCGTCTACCTCCGGAACGGTAGGTGAACAGGGGTATGGTTTTGGATTGGCATTGGTTAAACACCTGGTTGATGACCTGAAAGGAAGTATTGATGTGGTATCGAAGCCAGGTGAGGGAGCCATTTTTACAATATCCATCCCTAATGTCTGAATTACCGGAATAAAAGGAGATTCTTTTACACAGGTAGCAGGTAAAGACCTCTGAAGACCACTTTTAAGTTGCCTGCTCATCAATCTGCATGCATAACTGTTTGAGAGAAAACCTTCCATTCCTTAGAAAATGTTATAGGTTTGCGGCAAGTTTTTCCAGCATGAAACATTCACAAACAATCGGTATCGTAGCTACCCTGGCCCTGGTGGTCATGTGTTTTTTACCCTGGACGTATATTGCCAGCCAACAACTGACCATTACCGGATTCCATACAACCGGAACCAGCTTTGGCAGGCCTGGCGTACTCTCTGTAGCCATGGCGGCAATACTGCTGGTGATGTTTCTGGTACCGGCTGTCTGGGCCAAAAGAACCAATCTGTTTATAGCTGCTTTAAACCTGGCCTGGTCATTCCGTAATTACCTGCTCGTTTCTTCCTGTTTGATGGGAGAGTGCCCGGAAAAAAAGCCCGCCTTATACGCATTAGTAGCACTCGCTATCGTAATTCAGGTCATGACATTACTGCCCAGGCTGGAAGTAACCAAAAAATAAGCAGGGCAAAGGGTGTTAACCCAATGCCTGCAAAGACTTTCCGATAATACCCACACATTCCAGTATCTGCTCTTTGTTGATCAATAGCGGTGGCGCAAAACGAATTTTATCGCCATGAGTAGGTTTGGCCAGCAAACCATGCTGCATCAAAGCCAGGCAAAGCTCCCAAGAAGCATCCGGATTGGCATGTTTGATCACGATCGCGTTAAGCAATCCTTTTCCGCGGATGGTAGTGATATAGGGGGAGTTCAGCTTCGTTAGCTCGGATCGTAATAACTGTCCCATGGCTTCGGCATTTTCTGCCATTTTCTCTTCCTTCAATACCGTTAAGGCGGTAATAGCCACGGCGCAGGCCAGCGGATTACCACCATAGGTAGATCCATGCTCGCCGGGGTGAATATTCATCATCACCATATCATCGGCCAACACGGCTGATACGGGCAATACGCCACCACTTAAAGCCTTTCCCAGTATTAAAATATCCGGCCGCACATTCTCATGATCGCAGGCCAGCATTTTACCCGTACGGGCCAGACCTGTCTGGATCTCATCGGCAATGAATAAGACATTGTATTTGGTACAGAGCGCGCGCACACCGGCCAGGTAGCCTTCATCAGGAATTACCACGCCGGCTTCGCCCTGGATGGGTTCTACCATAAATGCGGCCACCTGTGGGTTTTGCAAGGCTTTTTCCAGTGCAGCCAGATCGTTGTAGGGAACCAGGTCAAACCCCGGCATATACGGACCAAAACCCTTGTAACTGCTGGGATCGGTAGAAGAGGAGATGGCTGCGAGTGTTCTCCCCCAGAAATTACCTTCGGCAAATACCACTCTTGCCTGGTTTTCTTCCACGCCTTTTTGGGCATAGGCCCAGCGGCGCGCCAGTTTAATAGCGGTTTCGCCACCTTCTACACCTGTATTCATGGGCAATACCTTATCGTACCCGAAATAACCGGTGATGAATTTTTCGTACTCTCCCAACAGGTTATTATGAAAAGCCCGCGACGTAAGCGTAAGTTTTTTTGATTGTTCAATCAATGTGTTAATAATCTTCGGATGGCAGTGCCCCTGGTTTACGGCTGAATACCCACTCAGGAAATCGTAATATTTTTTGCCATCCACATCCCACAGAAAAACACCTTCTCCTTTTTCCAGAACCACCGGAAGCGGGTGATAATTATGGGCACCGTGTTTGTTTTCTAAAGCGAGATAAGCTGCGGATTTGGCAGACAGGGAAATAGTCATGGTAATTAAAAATTAGAAATTAAAAATGGAAAGCCGCTCACAGGAAATGGGTAGGCAGGAAAGAATAATTGCTAATTTTTAATTGCTAATTATTAATTCCTTCATCAGAAGGAACAAGGATGATCGAGAAAGTCGAGGTTTAAACGAAGGAAGCGCATAGGCTGTATTTCTGCTGCAAGATACTTGTTCGGTTGCTTTTTTGCGAATTAAATCTTTACCTTGTTAGCTAACAAATGTTTGTGATATGAAAGTATTAAAAAGGATCGGCCAGTTGGTGCTGGTGTTATTACTGGTATTTGCCTTGTATGCGCTGGTAAGCGGAAAGACCTTCCTCTTTAAGGCAGTGGTATACAATTTTGCCAATATTGATGATTACGAAAAGTTCTCCAACAATACAGTGGCTACCGGAACACCAGAGCCCTGGCAGTTAAGTACAACTTATAACAAAGAACCCATGCCCGATAGCCTGGTATCGCTGCTCGAAAGTCTGGGTACGGTAGGGGTGCTGATGATCAGAAACGATTCCATTGTAGCAGAGCGATATTGGGACGGCTACAGCGATAGCTCTCTATCCGGTTCTTTCTCCATGGCTAAAAGCATTACCAGTTTGCTGATAGGCGTGGCGTTGAAAGAAGGAAAGATCGGCTCGCTGCAGGATCCGGTAGGTAAATACCTGCCTGAATTTGCAACCGGAGAAAAAGCGAAGATCCGCATTGTAGATGTATTAACGATGAGCAGCGGCACCGACTGGAATGAATCTTATATGAATCTCTTCTCCGTAACTTCTGAAGGATATTACGGATCTGATCTGTACAAAACCGCCACCGGCGTTACCGCTGTAGTGCCACCCGGAACGCTTCACAGGTATAAAAGCGGAGATACCCAGTTGCTGGGGCTGATCCTCGAAAAAGTAACCGGCAAAACATTGTCTGAATATGCTTCCGAAAAACTATGGCAACCGCTGGGGGCCGAACACCCGGCTTTGTGGAGTACCGATAAAGACAAAGGCACTATCAAAGCTTTCTGCTGTTTTAATTCCAATACCCGCGATTTTGCGCGCATCGGTAAACTGATGCTCGATAGTGGCAAACACAAAGGTGTAGCCATTATCGACAGTGCCTATTTTGTCAATTCCATCAAAGCCTGTGGCATCACCGACGAAAAAGGCCAGGCCTGTGATTATTATGGCTACCAGTGGTGGCTTGATCCACTCAACCCCGGAATCTTTTATGCCCGTGGTATCCTCGGTCAATTTATTATCATGATCCCTTCTAAAAAAACCATCCTTGTTCGTTTGGGCAAAAGCACTTCGAAGGAAAGAGTAAGAACAGTGCCCAGGGAAGTGCGGTACCTGATTAATTGGGGAATGAACAATTAACGGATTGCGATTAACGAATAACGGATTGCGGATTAGCGGATTGGGGGCTTAGATTGAAGTGGAGTGTTGTGTTTCGTGTTAAAAAAATCCGCTAATCCGTCATCTGCCAATCCGCTAATCCCTTTAATCCTATATTTTCGCACAAAATCAACCCATTGTCCCAACCCAGCATTGCAGTAGTCATCCTTAACTACAACGGCCGCAAACACCTGGCAACCTTTCTGCCTTCGGTTTTGGCGTCTACTTATAACAACCTGCGGGTGATTGTGGCAGACAATGCCTCTACAGATGATTCTGTGGCTTTTATGCAGGAGAACTATCCCGCAGTGGAGGTATTAACGCATCACCGGAATGAAGGTTTTGCAGGAGGCTATAACTGGGCACTGAAAAGGGTAGAAGCTGATTATTATGTATTGCTGAACTCGGATGTGGAAGTAACGCCGGGCTGGATAGAGCCGGTGATAACACTGATGGAGTCTGACAGCCGCATTGCTGCCGCCCAGCCCAAACTGCTGGCCTACCACCAACCCGAAATGTTCGAATATGCCGGTGCCGCCGGTGGCTGGATAGATCAGCTGGGCTATCCCTTCTCCCGGGGCAGGATATTTGACGTGTGTGAGCCCGATACCGGTCAATACAATACAGCCGAACCCATTTTCTGGGCCTCCGGGGCGGCTATGTTTGTTAAAGCGAAGCTGTACCACGAAATGGGCGGGCTCGATAGTAGTTTTTTTGCCCACCAGGAAGAGATCGATCTCTGCTGGCGCTTGCAGCTGGCGGGTTACCAGGTCTGGTCCTGCCCCCAATCGGTGGTGTACCATGTGGGGGCAGGTACTTTGCCCCGGGGTGGACGGAAAGTATATCTCAATTTCCGTAATAACCTCATCATGTTGTGCAAGAACCTGCCCTGGTATGAGAAGATCTGGAAACTGCCCCTGCGCTTCGGGCTGGATGCCATATCGGCCTGGAAGGGATTGTTAACGGGCGATGTGTACTTTTTTACGGCCATACTGCAGGCGCATTATGCGGTATTGATCAGGATATTTACCTCGGCCGGTAACAATACCCGCGGCCGCAAACCCTTGTGCACACTGGCTGGCGTGTACAGCGGATCGGTGGTATGGCAATATTTTATCAAACAACATACCCGTTTCAGGGAAATTATTCAAAAGAAGGCTTTTTAATTTGCGGCGGTACCTTATTTTTGCAAAGTAACTAACCACTATGTCACACGAGATCAACGAGACACAAGAGAAAGATTTTACCAGAAACTGGGTAACTTCATCAAGGTTCCTGTTTTACCTGCAGGTATTCTGTATCCTGGCATTTGTATTGGGCGGCTGTTACCGTTTGTACAACCAGCGTTACAAAGGCAAACCCGATGTAGAAGTACAGAAAAGCAGCCAGTACAAACCTGAGTACAAATAAAAAAAAGCAATAAAAAATTTTGTCAGGAACTACGGATGGTTATTTTTGCACTCCCAATAATTAAATAGTTCTTTACAAACAACGCGAAAGTAGCTCATTTGGTAGAGCACGACCTTGCCAAGGTCGGGGTGGCCGGTTCGAGCCCGGTCTTTCGCTCAGAAGTCCCGTCCGCCGGAGGCGAGGCGGGATTTTTTTTGGTTCGCTCCCGAGTGAACCAATGGGACAGGCCCTGGTGGTGGAACTGGTAGACACGCAGGACTTAAAATCCTGTTCGCCGCAACGCGAGTGCGGGTTCAATTCCCGCCTGGGGCACGTAGTAAATCTTGCAACCCTTGATGGCAGTAGCTTTCAAGGGTTGCTTGTTTTAAGCGGGGATGTTTCCATTGATTTGCATTATTCATTTGAGGAGAGACAAGTATTGCCTCTTGTAAATACCCCCCTAAAAAAGCAAGAAATACCCATATTTAAACCCATAAATACCCGAAATTGATTATGCAGGCTTGCCAATTATTTCACTTTAATAAACCCTTGTATGATAAAAGTGTCATCCTGCGTATAAAACTCGATAACATAGTTGTTGGGATCTTTGATACTGGTAGAAACACTGACGCTTTTCCATGTTTTATCCGGTACGGTGTAGGATTGTTCCTGGTATAAGACTTTATTGGTAATCTCTGCAGGGGTACCCTTGGGTGTATAACTGTATATCTTTACTTTAAGGTTTGTTAATTGCAGTTCCTTGAGATTAGACACATTCAACTTCAGTTTTACTTCTCCATCCTTCAGTTTAAATCGGTCAGCGGGTTTCTGTGTCTCGCCATCTTTGATTTCGCTGAACTCGGTTTTGCTGCCGAGGTAATACATCCGCCCCTTCATACCTGTTAATTTGTTAGCCGGATTTTCTTCTATATTGATCATCACCTTTTGCTCAAATAATATGGTCTTGGTGTAATCATTGATGCTGGCTGCATTATCGTACTGCTGATAAATGGTTATACGATAGGTCCCCGGCTCCAGAAAGCAATGTGTTTTATTTGTGCGTGCACTTCTTTCAGACTTTTCATATAAAGAAAAAGTCCGATCATTTTGTTCCCCTCCGGACGACAAAAGTTTATCAATACTGCATTTAATATTGGGTACAATTTCAGCGCTGGCATTGGCCAGCAGGTAAATACAGAGTTGGGTGCTTTTTATAGGTTGGTTATCCAGTCCGTAATAATTGGTGGGTTGATTGGTTGTTTTATTGTAGTCAGTACAGATAGAAAATTTAATGTTAGACTGGGCCATCATGGAAAATGGCGCCAGCAACAGGATACATAGCAAAAGGTTCTTCATGCAACTTTTATTTGTATACCAATATAATACGTTTTACAATCAAAAGATGCCTGTAAATGCTGAAGCAGGTATTTAATCTGCCATCATTTATTTCAACCTGGGGATGTCTAAGTATAAGCATGTCTGAAACAGGGATCCATTCAAGGGCGGTCGTCTCTCCCCGAAATCTGTGAAGGAAACTGGTACTGATCAATCTTGGGTCCTGGTTTTTCATGGTTTTGGCAATGTTGTTGCGGGCTGTTGGCATTTTTGCGATCATTGCTGTAGTAGTTCTTTTGGCAGGTTACAATACACTACCCGATAAAAAACTGTATGCTTAGCACCTATAGATGGGTAGGTTATTAGAAGTAAATATTTCCTGAACATTTGCCAGCGGTACAAGTATTCCTGTTCATGTTTGCTGATTATAGGTTGCCCGGAAAAAACTTACCCTGTTTTTTTTATACCAAATCGTGGTCGATCCGGATCGGATAAGTTGAGTTCAATAGAATAGATACCCGCTTTTATTTTTATATTTTCACCGTTCGCGCTTAGTTTATTGTTGCCGATTCCAATGCCATAATTCAATGTCCAGTCATTGTTAAACCGGAATTTGATTTCGCCGTTGCCAAGCTTTACCTGGTCTGCGGTCCATATGCCACTTCGCAAACTGTTTTCTGTAAGGGATAGATCCGGGCCGTCCCATCCATTAACAGAGGCGCTGCCTGTCAGGCCCCAGGTTGCAGGAATGCGCACACCGCTATACTCACTGCCTTTTTCCATAAATACAAGGGAATCGACATTCCCATCTTTTGCTTTTTTAAATTCGATATGCCTGTCTGTTTCATCAATATAAAAACTGTTTTCTTTTTCAGGTAACAACAGTACGCCATTCTTTTGCGATGGTCGGGCAAATAACTGGCCATGTTGTGAGTAAATATAGATTGTCATATTACCCCTTAGGCTATACGCTCCTGTATAAGATAGTATATTGGCTGGGGAAATAACTGCAGGGTCCGGTAATATAAACGGTTGCTTAGACAAAACTTTTAGAATCTTTTTTTCAATTGCAGCAATATCTGTGTTCTCGTTATTGCTTAAGAGAACAATGCAGGTATTGTCTTCAGTAATTCTGGCCAGGTAACTCCGGAATCCTGAAGCACCTCCGCTATGGCTCACCACTCTCTTACCGGAAATGCTGTCAATAAACCATCCATATCCATAGTTTTTTCTGTATGGGGTATAGGCTTTATCCGTAAGTTTTTTGCCTATAATCGTATTGGACTGCATTGCCTGGTGAAACTTATAGAGGTCTGCTGTTGTTGTATAGATTCCCCCCGCAGAAAATAATTCTCTTTTGTCGTACATAACGGCGGGCAGAACGGTATCGGGATATAAGACCGAATAACCAATGGTTTTGTTTTTGGTATTCAGCTTTTCATAATCAAATCCGCTATTTGTCATTTTCAGAGGAACAAAAATGTATTTCGTTACTGCAGCCTGGTAAGTCATACCGCTTACTTTTTCAATAATAAAGCCAAGCAGGAAATAACCTGTGTTGCAATAACTCCATTTTGTACCCGGAGAAAACGAAAGCTTTTTTTGCTGTAAAAAATCAAGCATTGCTTTTTCGCTGTCTACCGGCATGGAAAAATCATTGTTGTAATTATAAATACCGGAAGTATGGGTCAATAGATGTTCAATGGTGATACTATCGCCCGAAGGAAAAGAAGGATAATACTTTGAAAGTTTTTCGTAAAGAGATAATTTGTTTTCTTCTGCCAATTTTAGCACCAGGGTTGCCGTGATCGCTTTTGTAATAGAATAGGAAAGGTACTGGCTCTCCGGGGTGTTTTCTATATGTTCGGCAGCATTTGCCAACCCATATCCTTTGTTAAGAAGGGGACGCCCTTTCTGAGAAATGAAAACAGATCCATTGAACAATCCTGTCCGGGTATAGGCAGTCATCAATTTATCCAGCTTTAGGGTAAGCGTATCCTGGGGAAAGGCAGTTGTTGTGCCCGCCAATAACAATACCCCGAAAAATAGTGGTCTCATTTTTTTTCTGACTCTTTTCGATTGCGTAAAAAAATGCCATATCCCAAAAAACCAGCTGCCGTACTGAAGCAAAGAATGGCGAGTGAGTGAATGCCAAGCGGCATTGAATAGTAGATGATTGTAAACCCCGCACCGGATGTGCCAAGCAGGAAGGCCCATTTGATCATTTGGTTTTTCTCTTCCTTTAGATCTGATCGCAGAATCGAGTCTGCCAGGTCGCCGGAAATTCCTTTATCAATAATCCTGTTTTTAATGCGGTAATTCATAAGATGTTTCAGCATAGCCAGGATAAACAAAATGAACAGGGCAACCGTTACAATGGTAGCCAGTATATTAAAAGCATCTTCATTCAGGTATTTCATAATTTTTATTTTGTGGGTTCTTCTAATTTAGACAGAAAAAAAAAGTTTAGGTTGCAGCATGCGAAAACTGATCCAGTGTTTTTATTTGCGCATAATGTTTTTTAATTATTTCAGTAGCCAAAACTGATAATAATAACAGGCCGGCGGTTGCAATTGCTACAGTTGTGAGGAGTGTGCCTTCGGCAAAAAGTATCGGACCTGTTTTGTATAAAAGGAAGGAAAAGAGGCCAATACCACAAGTGCATGCTATAAGCAGTATGCTGTAATACGATGAATCGTTGTTGCTCACTGTTGAACGTTGTTCTGCTATTTGTCTGATTACTGTATCGGCCAGGTTAAAATCAAAAACCGGCTTTTTTAACCCAGGTAAAGTGTCAAATAACAATCGGTATTGCGATACTTTCATGCGGCAGGCCGTACAGTGGTGCAAATGTTCAGCAACAGCCGTTCGCTCATCTGTATGGGCAGCTGCATATTCCTGCAAAATCTTATCTGAGGGATGTGCTGTTATCATAAAGCGTCTTTTTGATAGGTTTGTAATATGAGTTTACGCAAAGTTTGCCTTGCCCTGAACAGGTAACTTTTTACTGTGCCGTTGGGCAAGCCGGTTATTTCCGAAATCTGCTGATAATTCAACCCTTCATTATGGTAAAGCGTAATCAGTGTTTTATAAATCGGTGACAGCTTTTCCATCGCAGCCTGGAGGATCTTGATACGGTCTTTTGTGAAAAGCTGTTCTTCTGCCTTGCCGGAAAAAAAATCTGCACCAACATCTGCATCTATTCGCTGTGGATCTTCTGCCATGATCCTATTCTTTTCAAGATAATTAAGACAGGTATTGTAGGCAATACGGGCGATCCAGGTAGACAGCCTGGAATTAAAGCTGAATCCTTCTAAATTTTTGAAGACTTTCAGATAAATGTCCTGTGCAATGTCTTTCCTGTCTTCTGCAACAGGTATCATTTTATAAACGATCTGTGCCACCAGGCCCTCTGTGTTCCTGATCAGGGCTCTGAAAGCAGCCTCATTGCCAGATAATATGTCTTTTACAATGGATCTTTCGTCATAGTTATTTGCAGGTATTTGGTTCACTGATTGCATTAGACAGGTAAGAGGAAATAAAGTTGCAGCAGAATCAGCTAATTCATCTGGTTTTTTGCCAATGAGCTTATAATTGTATATAAACGGCTTAATGGTTGGCGAATCCGGCTTCTGCAGGTACTCTAACCGGTGGAATGCAATTTCCAGTATTTCAAATAGATATTTATCGCCCTATTTTTACCTGTGCGCCGTTTTTTGCCTGCCATTTTTACTTAGTTCATGCTTACTTTTCTCTTATTTGGTTCGCTCCGCAGACGCTGAATGGGCGGATAGGAACCGAACAGGAACAGAATAGAGACAGTATAGAAACAGAAACCGAATCAGAATTGAAGCGGAATTGAACCAGAAGGGCACTTGAAGGGCATTTGATGGGCATTTAATGGGCACTTGAAGGGCACTTGAAGCCGACCTGGCCTATATGATATATAAAAAAATAATATTAATTTGGTTCTGCGATCACCAATACCAACCGGATGGCCATTGCAAAAGGCATCATTACCTTATCTGGTAAACTGGATAACCAGGTTCATTACCGCCGGAACGGTAAAAATTTTGTACGCACCAACCCGGGCCACCATAGATTATCTGAGAACAGCCAAAAAAGCGGGATAGAATTTGGAAGGGCCGGCTCGGCCGCCTCGCTGGTAAGAAAAGCAGCAGGGTTCATGGCCGACCGTATTGCCGACAATGGTTTTTACAACAGGCTGAGTGCTCATTTTTATCAGGTAATCAAGTCTTGTAATACCAAACAACCGGGCGAACGGGAAGTAGTGGATGGCAACCTGTCCCTGCTGAAAAAAGTTGAGCTGAACCGCTATACCAACAGCCTAAAGATGTGTTCTGCAGAACCTGTTGTGAGTATCCATCCAGAGGCTGATATTTCCATTAGCTTTCCGCGGTTTAACGTAGCAGGAATCGCTAAAGCACTACCCCAGGCGGACACCCTGGTGGTTCAGTTATGCTGCTGTGCCTGTGATTTTGCTGATAAAAAAGGGTTTGTAGCCAAAGCGGATAACCTGCAGATCAGCTTACGCAAATCTTTTTTTCCTGGCGGCAGTCTCAGGCTGCCCGCCGGGGCCGCAGATGATAAGGTATTGCTGATAATCATAGGATTCTATTGCCTTGATAAAAGTGCCTTGCCTATTGGCGACAGGAACTATATGGCCGGTAAGATTATTGAAGCCGTGCTGGTACGCGAGGGGCGTATCGTACCCTTTGCGTACGAGGAAAATAAAATGAAACCTGTTGTTCAACAGAAGGAGAAAAAAGGGGTGGCGTGGGAGATCAATCAGGAACCGGGCGATTCGTGATGCTCAAAAAAGAGTGCAGCGTTGAAGTGAGTGACACAACGAAGCTGACCATGGTTCCATAGCTCGTAAAACAAAACAGTGCCTACTGCTTTATTGTAAGTTTTTTAGCTTTTGTTTCGGTTGGGTGGTTTGTAGCGCCGTTTATTCCGCCAGCAATTCCCTCAACTGCAAAATATGTCTATGTGTATGCAGGTCTAAAAAATGAATCCATTCAAAAGCGGTCATCTCTCCAAAAAAACGATGTGGGAACGCCGTGCTGACCAGGCCAAGGTCCAGGGTTCCTATGGAGGCGATAATTTTATTGCGTACAGCCTGCAGTTTTGCAATCATCTCCGCGGCTGTTCTTTCGGTATCGGTGGGCACGAGAAAAGGAGGGGCGTCTAAGCGCGCTTCGCGGTTGGTAACCCTGGCGGTATATTCCGCCGTTTTTTCTGTTGGGTTCCGGTTGGCGGGTTCGGTGGCCGTTGCGAGTATTTCCTGTAAGCGGAGATCGAATAATAAGAGATGTTCGGCTACATCACCTGCGTTCCAGGAGGCAGGGCTGGGTTTGCGGTTAAATGTTTCGGGTGTAAATGCTTCGAGTAAACCGATCAGTGTATCGGTGGTGGCACGGAACTGCGCCGATAGTGTGTTGCTGTTAATTTCCATGGGGCTAAACTAATTAAAAGGGAAATGTCAGATTGGTTGATTTATATAAGCGGTTGTTACCATTAAACGAAACTGCGCCTTCGCGCCTTTGCGAGCTGATATTTCTCGTTAAGACGCAAAGGCACAGGTAGGAATACATTGTTTTATTATTTGGTAACCGGTAGCTTAAGCTCCTGTAATACGGTGGATAATTTTTTCGGATTCTTAGCGTAAGCCGACAGATCATACAACGCCACTTTCCTGAATTCTACCGGGTGGCTCTCACTTTGCAGGGAGATATAACCTTCTTTCAGCAGGGTGCCATCAATTTTCACCGCCGGGTCGTAGTGTATTACATTGCCGTTTCCGATCTGGGGTTTTTCGTATTGCAACACCACTTTGTTGTCGATGATATGCTGCACCAGCGAATCGCCCAGTACGAGAATTGATACCCGCACCCACTGGTCGCCATGATACGTGGCCGAGCTGGAATTAACACAATGGTTAGTCAGTAGTTTGCCATCCATTACCACATTGGTGCCGGGTGTGCATAGGTTGGCCGTGCTGCGCGGATCTTTGCCATTGCCGCCCAGTAACTGTACTTCAATAGAAATGGGAAAGTCCTGATCTTTGCCCATGGTTTTGGGGTCCTGGCAATGAATCATCACACCGCTGTTGCGCGTGGCCCAGCCGGGGCCGTTTTTGGCCTGCTCGCCGGTAAAACGGTATTCCACCTCCATCAGGTAGTAAGAGAATTTGTTCTTGTAAAACAGATGGCCGAAACGTTCGTTAAAACTATCGTAGGCATCGTATTTTGTTTTCAGCAAACCTCCTTCTACATAAAAGGTATTCCCGAAATTCTCGTTCAAGGGGTAACCGGTGATCTTGGGTGTCCAGCCTGTGAGGTCTTTGCCATTGAAGAGTTGTATCCAGCCTGAACTAGTATTGTTTTTGGGAGGGGTGTGACCCTGTAAAAAGATGACCAGGCAGAGTAGGGCGGCTGTGATTCTCATGATGTGGTGGTATTAGCGTTAAAACTAAAAGAATTATCGCACCTGGCAAACACCCAGGTTCTTACCGTGTTTTTAAGGGTATATAAAAGTGCAGTGTGTTAGTGTGGGTTTAACCGTTCTTTGGTGTGTCATTTATCCTCGCACAAGGGCACCGTTTGAGGATGATCTGGTATTGAGTGAAGTTCGGAATTAGTTCTTACCAGTATGCTGAACTTGTGTAATTTTGCTATGCGGCTTCGCTGCCAGTACACGGATCTACTTTCTCCAACTGCTTAAAGCCCTTCCCGTTGCCGGCCACAGAATACCAGAGCAGTTTAACGCAATCCTGCCTTTGTTCTAAATGGTATTGTATGAAAAAGCTATTGGTGTTATCCCTCGCGTTTCTGGTTATGGGTTGTACCAAAACAGTAACTACTTATACGCCGCCCGAACCCGTTACGCTGGATGAATTATACCAGGCATCAATTTATGATGCCATGGTAGCAGACTCTTCCGAGATCTGCGACACACTCTGGCCCATCCACAGCAGTAATACACGATTGGCATGGAAAACCATCGACAACGAAGTATATGTATTGGCTGGCAGTTTTAATAAATATCCCGGCAGTTATTCAGGTCCGACCGTTGTAAATTCATGGGGTGAGATCTGGGTGTTTATTCCCACGCAGTATAAAAGCAAAATGAGTGTCTCTTATTATCCGTATGCGGATACCTTGCTGCGTACACGGCAGTTACTGGGATTGCCGCCCACCAACAGCAGCCAGTATATTGTTGAGTTATGGGTAAAGCCGAAAGACCTGTTCAGACCCGCAACCGATCCGAAAGTAGATACCAGAACAACCGGCCTGTATTTTCCGGCCAATGCTGATCCGCTTCATACCAAATGGTTTAACCAGAATATTTATGATGCTTATTTTGGAACGGCTACCCATTTGCCATGGACAAGACTGGGTTATTCTTACGACTGGGCCAAAGGTGCTTCAGAGGTGGGAGTAGAAGAATACTGTATCAAAACAGGTTCGCTGTTGTACGTGAATAAACTTTTGCTTGCAACAACCTATTTGAGGGAATAATACAGGATATACTACTATTACCTACATCTATCTGTGCAAAGTTTCCTGCCGTAAAAGCGGAATACTCAACGCGTTTGCGCTTTTACAAAGGTGGGGGTGGCAGGAGAGGGGCTATAAGATATTTCCCAATATCCTTAATTGTTGCAATTTTACCCAGCCAAAGCAACCGGATACCTTCTATCAGAATAGCTTATATAGTGTGATGCATAAACACATCAGACGGAAGTTGCAGGTAATCTTCTAATTTTTGAGCCATCTTTAAGGTCAGTTCGCGGCGACCGGATAGAATAGAAGATACGTGCCCCTTGGTACCAATAATCGGCTCCAGATCTTTAGCCCTAAGCCCACGCTCTTCCATTTTCAGTTTGATGGCAGCAATAGGGTCAAGCTCAGGCATTATAATATGCTTATCCTCGTAATCTTTCACCAGTACCAGTAAAAGTTCCAGCTCATCTGATTCGGGCGTACCGGGTTTTGACTGGAACACCTCCATAACACGCTTAACTGCTTTTGTATATTTTGTTTCTGTTTTAATCACTTTCCATTCCATATTATTTTGCTTTATAATTAAGTATTGCTGTATTAAATGCTACCGTTGCAGTATTAATTTTGTCGTATTCATTGTGCGCGCCAAACCAGATCACATATGCAGCTGATTGCCGGAAATTAACCGAAACAAGTAACCGGTAATCATTATTTCCCTTTATATTAAAAATAACCCTGTTGTCTGCCAAATTGCTGGCATTTCCATATACAGCTTTAAGCTCGTGGAAATTGGTAAAATGGGTTCTTGAAAACTCGTAATACCAGGTAAGCAGGGCTGTTTTTGCTTTTGGATATGTATCAATATAGTAAAGTAAGGTTCCTTTGGCTATAATGTTCATACAGCAAAGCCAAACAAATGTTTTCAAATTGAAAACATTTTTCCCAGATTAGGAAAAGTGGCATCAGTTAAGGTTGTTGACATTTTTTTTCAAAAAAAAGATACATAACCGTAGGGTTCAGCTTCAAATTCAACTCATCTGTAAAAGAAGTACCCGGAACCATGCAAGAAAAAGACTTCGACAAGCTGGTAGATAAGTATATAAACGGTAGTGCCACTCTTCTGGAAAAAGAATTGGTAGAAGCGCATATCCGTTTGCTGGAAGAGCTGAATACGGCAGAACCGGGTAAAGAAGAACTGGCTTTGCAAAAAGAGGCTATTTGGAAACGACTTCAATTGGCAAGCGAAAATAGTAAGGGTACCGGCAGGGTTTACCTGATGAAACAGTTGCGCTGGGTGGCTGCTGCGGTATTTGTTTTTGCCATTGCCGCAACCTGGTTTTTATTGAGAAAAGAATCCCGGCCTGCTACAGAAATGGCTTTACGGGCAGATGTAAAAGCACCGGCTACCAACCGTGCAACGGTTACACTGGCCAATGGACAAACCATGTATTTAGACAGTGCAGATAATGGTGTGCTTGCCACACAAGGATTGGTAAAACTGGAAAAATTGGCTGATGGAAGAATTGTGTATACGGGTAATACCAATGAAGCAGTGTACAATACACTTACCAACCCCAGGGGGAGCAAATCAATAGATCTTACACTGGGTGATGGAAGTCATGTATGGCTGAATGCCGGAAGCTCAATTACCTACCCGGTAGCTTTTGCTGCAAACAAAGAAAGAAGGGTGAAGATGACCGGAGAAGCTTATTATGAAATTGTACACAGGGATGATCGTGCGGGCTTTGTTGTAGAAAACAACCATACGGAAGTAAAAGTACTGGGTACACATTTTAATGTAAAAGCCTATGATAATGAACCGGACATGAAAATTACTTTGCTGGAAGGTTCTGTAGGGATAAACAGGGGAGATCAGTTTCAACTGCTGAAACCCAACCAGCAGGCGGTTCTTACCGGAAATGTTATTCAGTTGGTGGATGATGCAGATACTGAACAGGCTGTAGCCTGGAAAAATGGAGTCACCAGTTTTCATTCTGTAGACCTGGCAACCATTCTTCGCGAAATCGAAAGATGGTATAATATTGAAACTATGGTACAGGGAAATATACCGGACAGAAGCTTTTATGCAGAAGTATCGAGGACCGCTGCATTAAGTGAAATATTGAGGGTATTGGAACTGAATAATGTGAAATATGTGTATGATGCAGGAAAAAGAAAACTCACAGTGACGCCTTAGTTGGAATGCCGGCAAAAACAAACCGTTCCTGCTGTAACAGGAACGGCATTGTAAGGGCGCACCCAAGTTGAATAAGTCTGACTATGACTATTGTTTACACCCAAACACTACAAAGCTATGCAGTTAACTGCTACCGGCAAAATGTTGCCATTCACCAAATTGCTGCTCGTTATGAGAATGACAGCCTTTTTATTGATATCAGCCATTATCCAGGTATCGGCTAATATACCGGCTTCTGCCCAGGTAACCATCAGGGAGAAATCAGCTCCGCTGGAAAAAGTACTGAAGGCGATCAAAAAACAGAGTGCCTATGATCTTTTCTTTGATGAGATCCTGGTAAAGTCAAAGGGTAAACCTGTTGCGGTTTCATTAAACAATGTATCTGTTGAAGAAGCCCTTACACAGGTTTTTAAAACACAGGACCATCTTACGTTTACCCTTACCGGTAAAATCATATCCGTGCTGGAAAAAAAGTCGCTGCCCCCCGACGAAGGCCCGGAACAGGTAAGTTCCGCCGCCGCGGGTCTTATCATCACCGTGGTAAATCCCGATAACCAGCCCCTGGAAGGAGCTTTTGTAGTGATCAAAGGAAAAAATAAAGGATATACCACCGACAGGAATGGACAGGTAAATATCAAGTCCGTTACCCCGGATGCGGTGCTGGTTATTTCCTTCACTGGTTACAAGTTCCAGGAATATAAAGTGTCAACCAATCCCGCATTCAATCCTGTTTTAATCAGATTGGCAGTATCAACCAACCAACTGGATGAGTTGCAGGTTGGAGCTTATTCAATTACTTCGAAAAGATTACAGACAGGTAATATTACTACAGTGAAAGGCGAAGACATTGCCAAGCAACCGGTAATGAACCCTATGCTGGCGTTGGTAGGGCGCGTAGCGGGCCTGGATGTAACTCAAATGTCGGGCCTTACCAGTGGCAGGGTTAAAATGGAGATAAGAGGAAGGAATACCGTGAATCCTGCATTTACTGCTGATCCGCTATACATCGTGGATGGCGTTCCGTTAACCATCCTGGAATTAAATGGAGATGCCAACAATTATCAAAACGGTTCTTCCGGATTTATGCAGGGACAGGTGTATGCGGCAGGCGGAGCACAGAGTCCGTTTTTTAACATGAACCCTTCAGATATTGAAAGTATAGAAGTGCTTAAAGATGCAGATGCGACTGCCATTTATGGATCAAGGGGGGCAAACGGTGTTATTATTATTACCACCAAAAGAGGCAAACCGGGTAAGACCAAACTTGATATCAATATCAGGCAGGGCGTTACGGCTGTTACCCGTCACTGGGATATGCTGAATACACAGGAATACCTGGCATTGCGCAGGGAGGCATTCCGCAATGACGGGATTATCCCGGATGCTTCCAATGCCCCGGATATGTTTTCTTTTGATACAACCCGATACCAGGACTGGCAAAAGGCATTATGGGGCAACCTGGGAAAAGCAACACATGTGAATATGGTTGTGCTGGGCGGAAATGAAACTACCACATTCCGCTTGGGAGGCAACTATCGGCGGCAAACCGAAATTATGACGGTAAGCGGTTCTAATCAGGAAGGGGGTATGTCTCTCAGCCTGGATCATCGTACAATGGATGGGCGTTTCTCAATATCTTTTACAGGAAAATATTCTTATTCTGCGATTAATACGGTGAATATAACCGGTGCCCCAACTCTGGCACCCAATACGCCAGATATTTTTGATGAAAAGGGTGACCTCAACTATGCAGCATGGAATGCTGCGGGACTAACTTTCTCCAACGAATATCCCTTTATGTCGCTGAAACGGACTTTTGAATCAAAGACCAGTTTCCTCACCAGCAATCTGAAACTGAATGCCAAACTTTTCAAAGGCATAACTTTCAGCATCAACGCAGGTTACAATCATGCATTGAATGGGTTAACCACACTGTTACCCATTGCTGCTCAAAATCCGCTGATGGCCCCTATGGGAATGGGGAACTATGGCAGTAACCGGAATACAAACTGGATCATTGAACCCCAGATTCACTATAACACTTATATCGGGGATGGCAAACTTGCTGTATTTGCGGGTGCAAGTAAACAGTCTGCCAGTACCAATGCCCTTTCTCATGTAGGATTCGGATTTACCAATGATGCGTTTTTACAGTCATTCACCAATGCGCCTTTTCAAATGTCTACTGAAGCAGATGGCAAGTTTACATATGCAGCGGTGTTTGCCAGCATCAAATACAACTGGAAGGATAAATATGTTATAAACCTTAATGCAAGACGCGATGGATCATCCCGTTTTGGCCCCGGAAAACAATATGGAAATTTTGGTTCCGCCGGGATCATCTGGATAGCATCGGAAGAAGGGTGGATGAAAAAAAGCCTGCCAAGTTTTGTCAGTTTCCTGAAATTCAGGGGTAGTTATGGTATCACAGGCGGCGATGCCGTGAAGGATTATCAATACCTGTCTCAATGGAACAACCAGCTTCAGGGAAGGAGCCTTTATTCTTATAACGGAATAACCCCACTTGTGAACCAGCATGCGGTTAACCAGGATTATCATTGGCAGCGGAATAAAAAATTGGAAGCTGCCATAAGTATCGGCCTTTTGCAGGACAATAAAATCAACCTGGATCTTTCTTATTACCAGAACCGTTGCGATGATCAGTTGATGGAAGTATTTATGCCTTATTATACCGGGTTTAATTCCGTACTGGCAAACTGGCCCGCAATGGTTCAAAATAACGGATGGGAATTTTCCCTGAACGCAACACCTTTCAAGAGCAATAAATTTTCGTGGTCGGTTTATTTTAATATCTCGGCCAACAAGAATAAACTGCTCTCTTATCCGGACATTGAGAATTCAGCCTATTTTAATATGTATAAAGTTGGGCAGTCGCTCAATAATATCTATGTACTTCATAATACCGGTGTGGATCCTCAAACAGGGCAATTCACTTTTGCAGATCAGAACAAAGATGGTATCACACGAATTGATTATTTAACGGAAGCCGGTACCGGAGTTGATGACAGAATCATTGCCCTGGATTTGAACCCTGTTTTTTTTGGAGGCCTATTTAATCAGATCAGGTACGGAAACTGGAACCTTAGCTTTCATCTCAGTTTTAAAAAACAGGTAGCTGCCAATGAAATGTCAGGCACACAGGATATAGGTCAAATGAGGAATGTTTCGAGGGAATATTATAATAACCGTTGGACTAAACCCGGCGATATAGCTAAATACGCAAGGGCGTCCACAACAAGCCCTGCCGACTGGAGTAACTATATGAACTCAGACGGTGTGTATTCAGATGCGTCTTTTATACGGCTCTCCAGCCTGGCGGTTTCTTATACGATCCCTTCTGTGGTGGTTAAAAAAGCCGGAATGAGTGCTTGCAGTTTGTTCCTCAATACACAGAATTTATTCATCCTTACCCGTTACAGGGGCATTGATCCGGAGACGCACCTGTTTGGTGAATTACCCCCTCCCAAAATTATTACCGGTGGTATATCTGTTCAATTCTAATACAAACCATATGAAAACTTTTAATAGACGTTCTATAAATATTATTGCTTCATTTTTGATGGTGGCTGGTGTAGCATCCTGTAAGAAAATGGTAGAGATTCCTCCACCGATCAACTCCATCACCACAGAGGAAGTTTTTACCACGGATGAACAGGCAAATGCTGCGATAGCGGGCATTTATACGAGATTGATTAATGGTGACGGCCAGCCTAATTCAGGGTATACTTCTTTCTGTACGGGACTTACTACCTTATTAACAGGACTGTCTTCCGATGAACTGGTATATGGGCATAAGACCAATGCGCTCATCTATAAGTATAATACCAATAAACTGCTTCGGGATGATGCCAGCTCTGTTCCTTTGTGGAAAAGTGCTTATGATGCGATTTACGGGTGTAATGCTATTATTGAAGGTGCCGCAGCATCAAAATCTGGCGCGTTTCATGAGGCTGCCAGGAAAACAGTTACAGGGGAGGCAAAATTTGTAAGAGCCTTTGCTTATTTCTATCTGACCAATCTGTTCGGAGACGTTCCCATGACTTTAACGGTTGATTTTAACCAGACCGCAAACCTTACACGGACAGCACAGGCTGATATATACAAACAGATCATCAAAGATCTTAAAGACGCAGCAGGGTTATTGGCGGAGGATTTCTCGGCAGGAATGGGAGAGAGAATACGTCCAAACAAATGGGCTGCAACCGCTTTGCTGGCAAGGGTTTATTTATATACCGGAAACTTTGCAGAAGCGGTTACCGCTTCTACTGCTGTACTTAATAATGCCGGCCTTTTTTTACTGGAAGGGAATCTGAACCAGGTATTTTCTGCAAACAGCAATGAGGCGATCTGGCAGTTACAACAAAACACTTCGATGGTTCAGTTGGGCAATGCAACCAGCGAAGGGTATGTATTGATTCCCAACCCACGTAACAATGGAAAAGTAGCTTTCGGAATTTCCAGCCAGTTATTGGGAGCATTTGCGCAGGGAGACCAACGGAAACAATTCTGGATGGATAGTGCCGATAATAAAGCATTCGGACTGCCGGGTTTTGTGTACTATCCGTTTAAATACAAAACAGGCATTTATAATGCCAGCCCGGGCGCACCGGCAACAGAATACTATATGGTGCTTCGTTTGGCCGAACAATACCTGATCAGGGCAGAAGCCAATGCTGCACAGAATATGATCACAGCTGCCATAACCGACCTGAATACAATCCGCCAAAGAGCGGGGGTACCCGATTTACCGGGCTCTTTAACACAGGACCAGGTTGTTGCTGCAGTGGCACACGAAAGACAAACCGAACTTTTTGCTGAATGGGGGCATCGTTGGTTTGATCTGAAACGAACGGGGAAAGCGCATGAGGTACTGTCGCAGATCCCCATGAAACAACCGTGGTTAGGGGATTACCAGTTACTGTATCCCATACCACTTACTGAAATCATTGCCAATCATAATATTACCCAGAACCCAGGCTATTAAACGGCCGTGGCATGAAATAAAAATCAACAGTAATCATATTTGATGAGACCTGAGTAAGGGATTCAGGCAACCCGTTGAACGGTATGGCCGGAGGCTGCCCATGTTATTACTCATCAAAAAGCATTTACCAATCATTATAAACCCCGATTTATGAAGCAACAACTTGCAGCGTATACCTCTGCTTTTGTACTGGCTATTTTATTGATGAGTTGCCAGGAAGGCGGGAGACCCTCCAGGAAAAAACTTCCGGAAATTACCGATGAAGGCAATTCCTGGGAAGCCAATTATGAACAGAGATATTTCTCCAAACAATTTTACGAAGGAAATACGGATGCTTACAGCGGTTATTTTTTTTATATAAAGGATACGGCCATTTCCGGGAAGGTTTTCCTATCCCTGGCCATGCCGGATCCGGCCAGCGATTCGTTGGCTTATGTATTACTGAAAGCTTACCGGCCCATGGCCAACAGTGCTTTTGTGATGCTGGAAAACCAGGGAAAACAAGGAATACTGGTTGATTTCAGAAGCGATAACGGAGGTAGTGCCAAACGTGCGGATTACACAACAAAAAATTTTCAGAACAAAACCCTGTCGCTGATTTTTCTGTGGGATCACCGTTCCTCGGAAAGAGCGTCCTTATTTATGAACGAGTTACAATATATGCCAGCGGTAAGGTACAGGAAAGTAGACGAGAGCGGAAGGTAAAATCAACCGTGTTCAGCAGGTGTCACGATCTTATTAATCAACAAAACTCAAATCATTCCATGCGATATTTTATTTTAATCAGTTTTTTTATCTCGCTGAGCTGGGAAGCGAACAGCCAGAAACGATTATTGGAACTTGTAACCAAGCCCATTGCAGATACCACCAAAAAAACTCCGGTACTTGATCCCAGGAGTGTTATCAAACCTTATGAAACCGTAATTACCGAATCATTCAAAAGTTACAGGGGATTATTTACCGTGCACCAGTATAAGGATACGGTATATTTTGAAATTCCCGAATCAGTTCTGGGCAGGCATATGGCGGTGATTAACCGCCTGGTTCAGGGGCCTGGTGGAAGTAATGTGTTCAGTGGCGAAGAACTGGGGCAGCGTACTATTCAGTTTGTAAAAAACAGCATTGATTCGTCCATTCAACTGCGGTACATAACAGTAGCAGCCAATGCCGACAGTGCCGATGCCATCAGTAAAGCTGTAACTAAATCTTATGCCATGCCCGTTGCAATATCGTTCCCTATAAAAGCGTATGGCAAGGAGGGCAGTTATGTATTTGATGTAAGCCAGTATATTAAAACAGCCAACAGCTTATTTAATGATGTGGAAAATCCGTTGATGAATAAGTATATGGATGCGAAACAGGTAAGAGATATGCTTGTAGAATCGGTTCGTGCTTTCCCTGTTAATGTGGAGATCACGCTCAGTAAAAATGGCAGGACCATGGGGAATTTTGATGTAGGGATCCCTGCTGGCTGGCCCGCAACCATTACTACCAATACATCTTTTATCGCATTACCCGAAGTGCCGATGAAACAAAGAACTTTTGATCCGCGTGTCGGATACTTCGCCGACTATGAATATAATTTTCGCGATAACCAGCAGAAAGTAGAGCAACGGAATTTCATTCTTCGCTGGAGGCTCGAGCCTCGGGATGAAGACATGCAGAAGTGGAAAAGAGGTGAGCTGGTTGAACCACAGAAGCCGATTATTATTTATATCGATCCTGCAACACCCAAACAATGGAGGCCTTATCTGATAGCAGGCATCAACGACTGGCAGAAAGCTTTTGAGCAGGCAGGTTTTAAAAATGCCATACAGGGAAAAGAGTGGCTGGAGGAAGGCGACAGTACCGTGAGTATGGAAGACGCACGGTATTCATTTGTAAGATACCTGCCTTCGCCTATAACCAATGCTTATGGCCCCCAGATACACGATCCAAGAAGTGGCGAAATCATTCAAACAAATATCGGGTGGTATCATAATATCATGAAACTATTGCAGGAATGGTATTTTATTCAGGCCTCAGCTACAGACCCCGCGGCAAGAAAACCCGTATTTGACGACAAATTGATGGGAGAGCTGATCCGTTTTGTAAGCAGTCATGAAGTAGGCCATACACTGGGGCTACGACATAATTTTGGCAGCAGCAGCCAGACACCGGTAGATAGCCTGAGAAGTAAAACCTATCTGGAGCAACATGGGCATACTGCCAGTATAATGGATTATGCACGGTTTAATTACGTGGCACAACCGGAAGACAAGATCCCCGCAAAATATCTTTTTCCCGGTATCGGGGAGTATGATAAATGGGCTATTGAATGGGGGTATAAATATGCCGGAGCTATAGGATTTGATGAGGATAAAAAGATCATGCGCCAGCTGATCGTGGACCGCACTTCTAAAAATAAAAGGCTTTGGTTTGGGGATGGTGAGGAGAAAAAAACGGATCCCCGTTGCCAGGTAGAAGATATAGGTGATAATCCGATGAAGGCCGGTGACTATGGTATCAGGAATCTCCAGCGAATATTGCCTAACCTGCCCGAGTGGACCTATGAGGAAGGAGGTATTTATGGCAACCTGGATAATATGTACAAAGCATTAAAAAACCAGTATAGCCGTTATATCGGGCATGTAAACAAATACATAGGGGGTGTTATGATTACACCCAAAAGCGAAGATCAGCCGGGAGAAGTGATACAACCGGTTAGTATTGCCTATCATAAAGAAGCGATCAATTTTTTTGACAAACATCTTTTTACTACACCTGAATGGTTATTTAACCCGAAAGTAACCAGTAAAGTGAATGAACCCGCACAGCCCAATTTTATTGAAGACTTGCAGGTGAAAGCACTGAACTCGTTAATGGATTATGATAAAATGGGTAAAATACTTGCTAACCAGATACAGTTCAAAGAACAGGCTTACTCCGTAGAACAATACCTCGCGGCCTTGCACAAGATTATCTGGAGAGAACTGCCAACCGGAAATGTCAGCGATCCTTACAGGAGAAGCCTTCAGAAAAGTTATATCGCCAACCTGCAGAATGTGCTTTTGTCAAATGTTCCGGCCATGACCGAAACGGATATATTCACTTTGTGCCGGTCAGATATGGCTTTGCTCAGAAGCGAACTTCACAAGACGCTGGCAAAAGCAACGAATGAAGCAAGCAAGAGACATTTTTCCGACTTGATATCAAGAATTGATAAAACAATGGATGCAAAATTGTCAACGGAATAAATAAACATCAGCATCGGGGTTCCGATACCCGATACTGATGGCCATTTCTTAATCCGCTTTACTCAATATAAACTTATATAGTATGCCTAAACAGAAAAAAAAGATGCTGGTGGTAATCATCCTATTATTGGTATTGCTTGTGATGCATTGGAGATGGCTTTTACAGGGAGATTTCCCTGTTACCTGGCGAAGTTACCTGGGTGTACTGTTTTTTTTGCCGATGGTATACCTGTACCGGAAGAGCCTGAAATTTCTGATACCGTATACTGCCTTTTACCTGCTGTCCGGGGCATTAAACCTGCTTACCATTACACCTGCAGTTGTAACGCTTACAGTAATAGACGGGATTCTGCTGATACAGATAAGCGAGTTTTTACTGTGTATTATTTATCTCTCTGCCAACTTTTCCTCTCTGAAAAAAATATATAAGGGTACCTGGGAACTCTCATAACAACTCAACTATATGATACAACTGATTCACGACCTTACCGTAACGTTTGCGGTTACGATCCTGCGTTATTTTTTGATTGCAGGGTCAGCTTTCGGGCTGTTTTATTATGGGCTTGCCAGAAAACTCAATAAAGCCAAGATTCAGCAACGGTATGCCCAAAAAAAGGATTTTATCCGCGAGATCATGCATTCATCAGTATCAAGTGTTATGCTGGCAATTATGGCAGTGGTTGCGTTATCGAGCTGGTTGCGTCCATACACACTGGTATACGAGGAACTGGGCGATTATCCGTACTGGTGGATCCCCCTGAGCCTGGTATTGAGTCTGGTGGTACATGATGCTTATTTTTACTGGATCCACAGGGCGATGCATCACGAACGCATTTTTAAATACACACACCTTGTACATCACCAGTCAAACAACCCATCTCCCTGGAGTTCCTATTCATTTCATTTTATTGAGGCACTTGCTGAAGGGGCAGTGGTTATTGTGCTGGTATTGGTATTGCCCATGCATCCGTCTGTTATTTTGCTGTTTACGTTTGTGTCATTTGTGATCAATGTATACGGTCACCTTGGTTATGAAATCATGCCCAAAGGATTCAGGAACAGTATCTGGTTTGAGATACTCAATTCATCTACCTACCATAACCTGCATCACCAGAAATTTAAAGGAAATTATAGTTTGTATTTCAGGGTATGGGACAGGATGCTGAAAACAGAGCATCCGGACTATGTTAAGATTTACGACCGGATACAGGAGCAAAGATTTGGCACAAAAGAAATATCCGCACAAGGCTCGTGTGAAATATCCCGTGAAGTAGGATAAAGGTAATTTATGGTTTGCAAAATGTTCAGATGCCTGTTGTGTATGTTGCTCATGCTGACCTGTTGCAAATATGCAGGGGCACAAGGAAGATACCAGACGATACAAGGTGCCGTTACTGATTCGATAACAGGAACTGTGTTGGAGCAGGCTAGTGTTACCTTGGTTCTTTTACCGGGTACCAGCATCATTAAACAGGTATTAATGGGTAAAAAGGGTTTTTTATTTCAGAAGGTTCCGGCCGGGGATTATATATTGGTGGGTAATCATATCGGGTACCAGACATATATATCTTCTAAAATAATTCGGGTAGAAGACAGCATGCCACCTTTTCAGCAAATACGTATGGTACCTTCCGTTGACCTGATTGAAGTTGTAGTAAAATCTACCATTCCGCCTGTGATTGTTAAGAGCGATACACTGGTATACAATGCCGGGGCCTTTCGCACAAACCCTTATGCAACCGTTGAAGAGTTTCTGGAAAAACTGCCCGGTATAGAAGTAGATAAGTCGGGTAATATTTTAGCTAATGGTAAAAAAGTTGAGAAAATATTGATAGATGGGAAAGAGATTTTTTTAAAAGACCTCAAAATGATTACCCGCAATCTGACAGCTGATATCCTGGCACAGGTAGAAATCATGAACACGAAAAGCGATTTCTCAAAGTTTTCTGGTGTGCCTGACATGAATCCCGGGAAAACAGTGAACCTGAAACTGAAAAAAGATAAAAAACTTACCTCAGCCTGGGCACTGCAAGGTGGTTTTGGAACGGCCCAAACTCATTTATTTGAAGCAAAACTGATCAATTTCCTGAAAGATCCACTGGTGGTAGCAACTGCCGGAAGTTCCGGGGACAAACTGAAACAAGAAAATTCAATGAACTTTCATGTAAGAAAAAATATTGGAAAGAAAGTCACTCTGTCTCTGTCAAATTCCCTGACTAAGTTCCAAACAAATCAGCTCACATATTCGAAGAATGAAACTTTTGTTTCTGATACAACAGTGTCAGAAAGCAAAGAAAGTAGCAGTCTCAATACCGTAATTAGTAATAATATAAGCCAAACAACAAACTGGGCCATTGATTCATTGAACAAGGTATCGGTTGTTTCTGCCTTTAGTTACTTAAGTAATAATGGAGAATTCTCTTCTTCTTCTATTGTTGATTTTTTAAAACCACCGGCTACTTATACAGTGAGTAAAGGGGTTACAGCGAACGGTAGTGGGCTCATTCAAAACCGGCTCACAAACAGCATCATGTTTCAGCACAGGTTTTACAAACCCGGCAGAATGCTGACTATAACAATCTCGAACATGATTCAACGGAAGAGGAATCACACAGGATTGAATACACGGTTAAGTTTTCTCGATCCGGCAAATGGCAGCATACTGAATACGGTTATAGATCAAAAGACAGGATTGCGCAACAAGGAATTTCAAAGCGACCTTAGAATCCAGTATGCGGAACCGATTGGTAAGCGACAGGCTATTAGTGTTGAATATCAACAGGAATCAGGAAGAAATAATACGGATAACAAGGGCTACAGGTATAACCCGATAACAGGATTCTATGATATAACCGACACGATCACCACTCATGATTTTACAAAAAAACAGTTGGTGCGGAACTTCATTCTTGGGTACAACCTTGTTGCCGGAAGATTGCGGTACCAATTGGGAATGAGTGCGAATATTATTTCGATGATGAATCAGAACAACGCTACAGGGGTATTTCTTGAGAGCAAAAGCTCCCGCCTGAATCCACAGGTAGCCGTAATGCTGGAATTGAGCAAAAGCTGTAACATGAATATCAAATATACGGTGTCAGGCCTGCCCCCGGAGATGGAACAGTTACAGCCACTAACAGACCTGACGAATCCTTTTTTTATACAAAAAGGGAACCCGTGGTTGGTGCCAGGAACGGGCCATGGATTGAAGCTTGAACTGCAAAGCGCAAATACAAAAAAGTTCCGGAGCTTGTGGGTACTGCTGGATGCTGCTTATGTAAAGCATGCGATTGTGCCAGACATAACCATTTTTCCATCAGGTGTTCAGCAATACCAATATATCAATGCGAGTGGTCCCTGTTCTGTTTCTGTTAATGCAAACTATAATTTTTTGTTGGGTGCTGATAAACAGGCAAAAGGGGATGTGGAAACTTTTATCGGGTACAGGCATGATCTTAGTTTTATGAATAAGGTTGAAACGGCCAGAAATGACCTGATTCTCAGAAAGAACCTGGGTGTAAGACTTGGTTTTTCTGATAAGTTTTTTATGACCTGCAGAGCCGGTGTAGAATATACCATTTCCAGGTATAGTAGCAGAAAGGAATTGAACACGCAATTCCTGGCACAGCAATATTTCTCAGACATTACCTGGTTATTGCCATCGGATTGGAGGATTACTTCGGATTGTTTCTGGCAAATTGATGGAGAGCAGCATCTTTTGCCGGGAAACAGTTCGGTGATGTGGAACGCGGCTCTGTCAAAAAAAATATTTAACAAGCGCCAGGGAGAAATCAGCTTGCAGGGAAAAAATATACTAGACAATGTATCTTCTTTTATGCAGTTCAGAAGCGAGAACCAGATAACTACCTATCGCAGTAATATACTTGGAAAAATATTTAGATTTTCTTTTTCCTACAAGTTCGGTGGGTAGGAAAATACCGATGTTTTCTCATGAGTAACAAGAAGAGCCACGGGGGATTGTGTCTACTTTCCCCCCTCTTTTATCGGATTTGTATTACCTAATATATAAAGCAACCATATAGATGAAAAATGAAAATTGTATCTGTAAACTGGAGGAGGTAGGAATCGGCGATATTGCTTTGGTAGGTGGTAAAAATGCGTCACTGGGCGAGATGCTGCAACACCTTACCGCTTCAGGGGTAAATATACCCGGGGGATTTGTCATCACCGTTAATGCCTATGACCGGTTTATCAGGCATAATCAACTGGATGAAATTATCCGGCAGTTGGTTAAGGGTATTGATTACAGCAACCTGGAATCTTTGCGACGCTGCGGTTTGCAGGTGAGGCAATTGATCCGTAACAGCAAATTTCCCAAAGATCTCAGCCAGGAAATAATCGACGCTTATTACGAATTGTCTGCCCGGTACGAACAGGAGATGACCGATGTAGCCGTTCGTTCATCGGCAACGGCAGAGGATCTTCCGGATGCCAGTTTTGCGGGACAACAAGAAACCTACCTTAACGTGCGTGGCCCGGCATCTTTAATTGATGCAGTAAGAAATTGTTTTGCTTCTTTGTTTACCGACAGGGCAATCAGCTACCGCGAAACTTTTCATTATGAACATTTTCAGGTAAAACTGTCGGTATGTGTACAAAAAATGGTCAGGGCCGACCTGGGGAGTTCCGGTGTTGCATTTTCCCTGGATACGGAATCGGGATTTAAAGATGTGGTGGTGATTAACGGGAGTTATGGATTGGGAGAAATGATTGTACAGGGCGCGGTGTCTCCGGATGAATTTATCGTATTCAAACCCATGTTACAGGAACCCTATATTCCGATCATCGAAAAAAAGATGGGAGTGAAAGATAAAATGATGGTATATGGAGATGACCCCGATGAGCGTGTTAAAATTATCCCGGTTGAAAAAAACGCGCAACAAAAATTCTGCCTTACGGATGACCGGATTATTCAGCTGGCTCAGTGGGTGTGTATTATTGAAAACTACTACACATCCGTTAAACAACATTGGTGCCCGGTAGATGTAGAATGGGCTGTTGATGGGTTAACGCAGGAATTGTTTGTGGTGCAGGCCAGGCCTGAAACGATTCATTCAAGAAAAAACCACGACAGCTTTGTTGAATACAGGATGGACAATGAAAAGAGAGCCGGTAAATTACTGCTGAAAGGAATAGCGGTTGGCGATAAGATCGCATCGGGCAATGTCAGTATTATGTACTCGCTCGACAAACGGGTTATGGAAGGACATGATTTTTCGGAAGGGGATGTTCTGGTAACGGATATGACTGATCCGGATTGGGAACCTGTGATGAAAAAAGCCGCTGCCATCATCACCAATAAAGGAGGAAGAACCTGCCATGCCGCCATTGTAGCAAGAGAAATGGGTGTTCCGGCTATTGTAGGTTGCGGTAATGCAACGGAACTGCTTAAAAATGGTCAATTGATAACAGCCTCCTGCGCAGAGGGGGAGGATGGTTTTGTATATGAGGGAAGACTAACGCATACGCTGATTGAAACAAAATTAAGTGAACTGCCACCTGTTAAAACAAAACTGATGCTGAATGTGGCATCGCCCTCAATGGCCTTCCAGTTTTCGCACCTGCCTCATCAAGGAGTGGGACTTGCAAGGGAGGAATTTATTATCAACAATTACATTCAGGTACACCCATTGGCTTTGTTAACGCACCGGGCATTACATGACGCGGATTTGTCTGAAGCGATCAGGAAAAAAATACAGGGGTATGTGGATGAAGAAGATTTTTTTGTTCAGAAGCTTTCGTATGGAATAGCGAGAATAGCGGCGGCATTTTACCCGGAAAAAGTGATCGTTCGGTTCTCTGATTTCAAAAGCAACGAATACTATCACCTGCTTGGAGGAAACTATTTTGAACCCCGGGAAGAAAATCCCATGATTGGCTGGAGAGGGGCATCGCGATATTACTCTCTGGAGTATAAAGCGGCTTTTGGATTGGAATGCGCGGCCATCCGGTATGTGCGCGAAAAAATGGGACTGCATAATGTGGCCGTAATGATTCCCTTTTGCCGTACCGTGGAAGAACTTGGCAAGGTGCAAAAAACTATGGCCGAATTTGGTCTTGCGCGTGGGAAAAATCATCTCTTTTTATACCTGATGGCAGAAGTGCCATCAAACATCATACTTGCAAAAGAATTTGCGCAGCAGGTAGACGGATTTTCGATTGGTTCCAACGACCTGACACAACTGACATTGGGGCTGGACCGCGATTCAGCCCTGGTGGCGCATATTTATGATGAGCGGAATGAAGCGGTAAAAAGAATGATCGGGATGCTGATTGATGCAGCGAAAGAAGCACGGGTAACAGTGGGCATCTGTGGCCAGGGACCCAGTGATTATCCGGAGTTTGCACAGTTTCTTGTAGAAAAGGGCATTGACAGTATTTCTGTAACCCCGGACGCGGTCATCAAAACCATTCACGCGATACATGCGATAGAAAACCGGTTATAAGGTCCGGTTGTAAAATATGGGGTTGTTTTGTTACAGTTGATAGCTATCACATTTAGTGGTAGCTATTTTTTTGTTAGGGTGTTATCTGAGCGACTGAGAACAGGTAACACACTAACGAAATCTGCTATCAATGATGTGTAGGAAACACATATAAAACCGGCAAAAAAAATCATAATTTGATCACATGCTGTTATCCGGAACAGAGAATTGTTTTACATTTATAAGGCTGTATGCCAGAGAAATTATACGATACCGACAGTACTGAACAACAATTGGTGGAAGGGCTGCGCCTTGGAAAGGAAACGGCTTTTGCACAAGTGTATAACAGGTATTTTGACGAGTTGTATATACGCGCATTTAAGATACTGGGTGTAAAAGAAGGGGCCGAAGATGCCGTGCAGGAAACCTTTATGGCATTGTGGAAATACAGAACCGGATTGGATATTCGTAACCTGGGTGCTTACCTCAACCGCGCTCTGCGGAATGCGGCACTAAAAGCTTACCAGGCCAGGAAAGTGGATGCGCAGTTTTTTGAAAGGCTTGGATTGGCCTCAAATGAACTGTTATCCGCAGATCCATTAATATTCAAGGAACTGCAGACCAAGCTGGTGGAACTGATCAAAGCACTTCCGGAAGATCAGCAATTGATTTACCTGTTGAGGCGCGAACAACAAATGTCGTGTCAGGAAATTGCTGAACATATGGATATTTCCGTAAAAACTGTTGAAAAGAAAATGACCCTTTCACTAAAATACCTTCGTTCTGAACTGATAAAAGTGATGGCCGTAATATTGGCAACTCATATCAAATAACCGCAAATTTCCGTAGGGTTGGCTTTCATTTTCTTCTCATATATCTGAGAAGGCAGGGTGGTATTTTCCACACGGCAGCATCCGTAACCAGGGTCAGGGGAAGGGATCTCTGAGTGTACCAGGTTTGTGAGATGATGTGATGCGCCGGCATTTGAAGTGTTACCCCTGTTTTTTATATAACCGTTCCCGGTGCTGCCTGAAAACAGTGCCGGGTTATTTTACAAATCCGGCAATTACTGTTTTTTTCTCATGTTTATATAGTTCAATCACGGGTGCTTTTCCAGGCTGCCCGTTTTTTTGGTACCAATGTACACTTACGGATAGTGTTGCGTTCAGGAAGAGTTGGCTTATAGATTTTTTCAGAAAAGCTATGGCCGGTTGGACATGGTTTTGCCGAATCAGTTTTCCAGTAATTCCCTTTTGGTCCAGCACTCATCCATCAGTCCGCCGGTAGATTTTTCGCCACGATGACGCCAGTCGCCATTGGTAATAGAATAATCAAAAGAAAGTGTTTTACCAACACTGGCTGCTGTTTTGGTAAAGAATTCAATATTTTCCGTGTATCTGCCATTAACGGCAGTATAGGATCCGCCACCGGCGTTAATAAATTGTTTGTTGGTGATATGGTAGGCGATCCAGTGAAAATATTTACCTGATAAGATCTTCATGGTTCTGCGGGGATAAAAAGCGTTGGCACGTCTGGACAGTTTGTCGTTGCTGTATGTGCCGGTAATGACCCATGCACCCGCCAGTTCAGGGTGGCCGCCATCGTCCAGTCGTTGCCAGGTTTCAGCAGAGCCTTCAATGGTTAATGCATCGTCAGTTAAACGGATATTGTAACGGATTTCTTTGCCCACCTGTGTACTGTCTTTCGAATTCCATTCAATTCTCTGGATCAGTTGATTGCCCATTAGGTACCAGGTACCTCCATAGGAATGGAGAAATTCTTTGCCGGTAATATTGTATCGGACCACGGAGAATACCGTGTTGGTGCAGATCATCACAGTCCGGTTTTCGGGTGTACCGTATCCCCAGGCACCGGTAAGTGAAGTGGCTGGCTTGGGTTGGAAAGCGGTAAATGATACCAGTGCCAGGATAACAGCTATACAAAGGGTGGCAGTTGTTTTCATAAGGATGCTATTATCTCTTAAAGCTAAAACAATGATTCCTTAAAACAAACGAATGTTAGTGTTGGGGTATTTAAGACAGCAGGTTCTGCCTGGCCAGGAACTCCAGTTTTTTGTTGGCTTCCATGAGTTTCTCGGTCAGCTCGCGGTTCTGCCTTCTCAGTTCAAATACTTCAAACGCATTCAGGATCGAACTTTTTACCTCATGTTCTATCCAGGGTTTGGTGAGGTATTTGTACACCTGGCCGATATTGATGGCATCGATCACGGCATTGATATCGGTATAACCCGTAATCAGAATCCGGATCGGATCGGGATGTGTTGTCAGGATGGATTGAAAGAATTCTATGCCCGTCATCTTAGGCATCCGCTGGTCGCTGAGGATCACTTCTATGGGTTCTATCTCCAGGATCTTCCTGCCTTCTTCGGCTGATTCGGCTGAATAAATGTTAAAGGTTCTGCGGAATGCGGCCCTGAACGAAGTGATGTTGTTGGGCTCATCATCTATATACAAAACATTGATCTTTTTCTCTTCCATGACTTGACTGGGGGTTTCGGTCGTTTGGTTGTTCAATACCGTAAATCTAACAAAAACATACGTTTATACAATAATAGTCAAACAAACGAATATAGTTTTGTTATTTTGTAGAGAATAACACTGATTGTGATGAATGGCCCCCCAACTTTTGATACTGAGATCAGGATACGTGCATTCAGGGCAATAGATGATCCTGTAACCTGCCGCAAGTTTATTGCCGGCCACAGGAAGGTATTGTCTATATACGGGATCGAAAATATCACCACCAATACTGACGACTGGATCTTTAACCCCGCCATTTTTGTGATTGTGGTAGAAACCCTGGATGGGGAGAAGCTATATGGCGGTGCGCGTATACAGGTGGCAGATGGCATTCATCCTTTACCGATAGAAGAAGCTACGGGTAAACTGGATCCCCGCATTTATGAAATCGTCCGGGAGAAAGCCCGGAATGGTGCTGCAGAGCTATCGGGTTTGTGGAACTCGCGCGAAGTGGCCGGTTTTGGGATCGGTAGTCTGTTTCCCTCACGTGTTGCCGTAGCCCTGGCCAGCCAGATAGGGGTGAATACCATGTTCTCGCTTTGCTCGCCTACTACGGTCCGGTTCAAAGACTGGATCGGGGGCAAATTGCTGACGGAAATAGGTAATAAAGGCACTTTTTATTACCCCAAAATAGACCTGATTGCCACGGCCCTGTATTCGGATGACCTGATCAGTTTAGGGGCCGCACATCCCCGTGAGCGGGAAAAGATCTTTTACCTGCGCAATCATCCGGAGCATATCGGGAAGGAAAAATCTCCTTTCAAAAATCACCAGATCAGTATTCATTACCAGCTTTCTCTGCCCTCTGCCAACCCGGATGAATATAAAATTGACTATGCACCATTTGAAGCGGTGCAAGAAAAACAACCTGGATGAGAAAGATCGTATTAGCCGCCATCAGCAATATCCTGATGGTAATTCTTCCTTTATTAGGTAAGCCTGCCTTAATCCTGCATCCCAAGATCCTGCTGATCATTGCGGGCAGTATTGCCATCTGGCTAACCCAACCACCGGTAAGCCTTAAAGAAACCAGCGACCAGCAGAACAGCGATCGTTTTTCGGTGATCCTGATCCTCGCTATGTCGCTGGTGAGCGTGGTAGTGCCTGTGGTTCACTGGGCGTATTTTTTACCGGAAAAAGATGGCTATGACTGGGTGTTTTTTATGGGTGCAGGCATGATAGTAGCCGGTATTGTTTTCAGGGCCATGGCCGTTCGGTACCTTGGCAAATATTTCACGGCTACCGTACAGATCCGCGACGATCATAGCCTGATCACAACCGGTCCGTACAGCATTGTACGTCATCCCAGTTATACCGGCGCTTTTCTGGCCATTGTAGCAGGTGGGGTGGTATTGGGAAGTTTGGCGGGATTTATTATATCTTGTATGGCCATGATGATCGCTTATTACGTGCGCATCGGCATTGAAGAAAAAGAACTGACCGATCGTTTCGGCAACGAGTACCTGCAGTATAAGCAGCGAACAAAAATGATAGTTCCCTATGTATGGTAGCGGCTTTTTTGTAAGGCTGGTAAAACAAAATCCTTTTCATGGCATTGCCGGGAAAAGGAGCTGTTTATTAGGGTTGTTACTACTGGTTCTTTTTTCCGGCAGCCAGGCGCAGGTTATCCGCATTACTGATCAGCAAAGTTCTTCTTTTGTGTCCGCTTCGCTGGAGCAGTTGGTAGATCCTACCAATCAGCTTACGGCAGCACAGGTAAACCAATCAACGGGTTTTGTGCAGCTGAAGGGCAATATTCCCGTGTTTAGCGGCGCTGTCAAAAATGCCTGGTTCCGTTTTACGGTGCAGAACAGTTCTGTTTCGCCTACCTTATTGTTGAATATTGCTTATCCCAATCTGTCGCAGGTAAGCCTGTATGCGGCTGATAGCAACCGGACGCGGATGCTGGGCCGGCAGGGTACCGAAATCCATTCTGCCGCTGTTATAGCCGGTTCTCCCAACCTTGTATACGATCTGCAGCTGGCACCGGGTAACCAACGCCGCTACCTGCTGCATGTGTACAGCGAACACCCCATTATTGTTCCGGCCGAAGTGCATACCTATGATGCATTACATAACTCCATTAATATACAGACCATTGTAACAGGTTTATACCTGGGTGTGCTGGCAGTGATGTTCCTGTATAACCTGTTCCTGTTTTATGGTACGCGCGATAACAGTTACCTGTATTATATCATTTATATCTTTTGTCTGGCACTGGCGCAGGTTACGGTGGCAGGTTATGGCTACCGTTATCTCTGGCCCGAACAGGCCTGGCTTAACCGTTATGCGGTGGTATTCACCTCTACGTTTTCTGCTTTAAGCGGACTCCTTTTCAGTATTCACTTTTTACGAACGAAATTTTATACGCCCAAACTGCATCGCTGGTTACTGTTACTTGCTTCGGTGTATGTGGCCGGGTTACTCTGTTCTTTGTTATCGTTACCGGGTATCAGTTATGCCATCCTGAATTATAATGGTTTGGTAAGTGTGGTATCTGTACTGGCTACCAGTGTGATCATTGCCCGCAAAGGATTTAAGGCGGCTTATTTCTATTTATTCGCCTGGCTGCTGTTGCTGGTATCTTTCTGTATCCTCATTTTCCGCAACCTGTCGCTGCTGCCGTATAATAATTTTACCACTTATACTATCTATCTCGGTTCTGCACTGGAAGTAGCGCTTTTATCCATCGCCCTGGCGGATAAGATCAATGCCCTGCGTAAAGAAAAAGAACAATCACAGGCAGAAGCCCTGAAAGCCTCCCTCGAAAATGAAAAACTGGTACGTGACCAGAATATTGTACTTGAAAGAAAAGTGGCCGAAAGAACCGAAGAACTGCAGGCTACCAATGAAAACCTGAGTGATACTTTACAGAACCTGAAAGATACCCAGTCGCAACTGGTAGAAGCGGAGAAAATGGCATCACTCGGTCAGCTAACGGCCGGTATTGCCCATGAGATCAATAACCCGATCAATTTTGTAAAGTCAAATATCAAACCCCTGCAACTCGATATCAATGATCTGGTAGAAGTGATTGATGCGTATGAACAATTACATACCGCTTCTGCAGAGGAGATCCCCGTTAAATTAACCGAGATAGAGAAACTGAAAAAACAGATTGATCTGGGGTATGTGAGAACAGAGATTGACAGCCTGGTAAAAGGCATACAGGAAGGGGCGGAGCGTACGGCCGAAATTGTGCTGGGCCTGCGTACATTCAGCCGGTTGGATGAGAGTGAGGTAAAAACCGTTAATGTACATGAGGGCATAGAATCCACCATTGTGCTCTTAAAAAATGCCCTGCCGCCGAATATTACCATCCAAAAAGATTTTCAGGCGCAGGGTGAGATCGAGTGTTTCCCGGGCAAACTGAACCAGGTATTCATGAATATCCTGAGCAATGGCATACAGGCCATCAAGGAAAAGGAAGAACAGTCGGAAAAAGAGTCTATCACCATCAGTACCAGAGATATAGAAGACCGGATGGAGATCAGTATCCGTGATACGGGTATGGGTATGACAGATGAAGTGCGGCAAAAAATCTTTGACCCTTTCTTTACTACCAAAGATGTGGGCGAGGGTACGGGACTGGGCTTATCGATCGTATACAAGATCATCCAGAAACATGGCGGAAAGATAGAAGTACATTCTACCCGTGGAAAAGGTGCGGAATTTGTAATATCTTTATTTCGGGTGCTGCCAGAAACAGCACTGACATAATCCAATATCCAACCATTACCGTATGCATTCCCCCGACTCCAAAGTACGTGTATTATACATAGACGATGAAGCCAATAACCTGCTGGCATTTCAGGCTGGTTTTCGCAGGCTCTATGATATCTATACCGCAGAAACCGTTGCTGATGGGATGAATATCCTGAATGAAAAAGACATCCAGGTAATCATTGCCGACCAGCGTATGCCCAAAACCACCGGGGTAGAGTTTTTCAATATTATCCGCCGCGCACATCCCGATCCGATCCGGATCTTACTGACCGGTTACAGCGACATGGAATCGGTGATCGATGCCATTAACAAAGGTGAGATTTTCCGCTTTATCAAAAAACCGTGGGACGAACGTGAACTGATTGCAGCCATCCAGAATGGTTATGAATTATACCAGACACGAAAAGCCCTGCGTGATAAAGTGTCGGAACTGGAGAAGGCCAATGATGAGCTGAACCGTTTTGTATACAGTACCTCGCACGATCTGCGTTCGCCGCTGGCCAATATCATCGGCATCCTGAACCTGGCAAAAATGCAGCAGCCGGAAAGCGCAGAGAACGAGTATTTTGCGATGATAGAAAGTTGTGTGAACAAGATGGACGCGTTTATTCACAAAACCATCGAGTACTACAAGGGTATCCGCCTGGATGATATTCATGAACAGGTAGAATTTATGAAGCTATTTACAGATGCCATTGAGCTTTGTAATATGCAGAACCCCAAGATTGTTTTTGATGTACATGTAGAGCAGCCGGTTAGCTTCCGATGCGATGCTTTCCGTTTATCGGTGATCCTGAATAACCTGATCTCCAATGCGGTAAAATACCAGCGCAGCGAAGAGCCACATCCCAATGTAAAATTATCGGCCGTAGTAAATGAGAAAAACGCCACGATCCATATCGAAGACAATGGGGTGGGCATCATTGAAGAGCACCTCAATAAAATTTTCCAGATCTTTTTCCGCAGTACCGATTTCAAGAATGGCTTGGGTATTGGGCTCTATATTGTAAAAGAGGCACTGACGCGTATCGGCGGCGAAATTTTTGTACGCTCAGAATATGGGAAGGGAACAGCTTTTACACTGGTGATCCCTAACCAGCCATTACCGGAGGGGTAAGCCGGTTTATTCATAACTGTATTCGATGCGGCCGATCAGTTTTTTATCCTTATCAAAGCCCAGCTCTTTCTGTTTCAGGCCTTTGTCTGTATAAGTATATTTCCAGATAATATAACTCGCACTGCTCATCGATACCTGTGTCATCTGGCTCACCCGTCCATTGCTGTCGTACTCATATTGAAAATCGGGGATCAGTTTTTTTAGCCGGCTGTTGTAACGTACAATATCTGTGAGCTTTTTATTGGCATCGTAGTAGTAGTAATAGGTTTCGAGTGTGCGGTTCTTCTTTTTCCAGTGCTCTTCGGCTATCAGACCCTGTTCATCTTTGAGGAATACCACGGTTACCGTGTCTGTTTTGTTTTTGATCTTTAACATCTGCACCGGTGCACCCGTACTGTCGTACTGCCATTCGTGTGCCTCTGTTAAGGTACTTTTCATGGCAGTGTCGGTGGTGGTAAGTACGATCTTCTGTACCTGTCCTTTATCGGTATAACTGTATTCCGTGCGTGTATCTATATTAAGACTGCCTGATTGGGTTCTTTTCAGTTTACTCAGTTCATAAAACCGGTTGGTAACGGCAGTACGACCGGCTGATGTGGCCGTACTCAGGATAATACGTTTGCCATCCATGCTGATATCTTCTTCCAGTTGAAAACCTTCGGTAAGGCTGTTGTCGGCCTCATAACTCGTGGCTTTGATCTTCCTTACTTTCTGCGAACGCAGCAGTTTGTACTGCTCGTTGCTGAGCTGGGTAGAAATAATATCATTAAAATAATACTGCCCAAAACCGGTAACAAAGAAACAACTACAGATAAGAACCAGGAAGAAACGCATCGGGCTAATTTTTGCCAAAGGTCAGGTACAGTTTTCAACAATCCAAAAACAGTGCTGCCAGCCTCTTGCTGCAATCAGATAGTTCTGTATTTTTAATCAAACGTTAACAAGTGTCGCATTTAAAGGAAAGAGAAGAAAAAGACTGTTTAAACTGCGGAGCCACCGTTCAGGGCCGCTATTGCCATATTTGTGGGCAGGAAAATATTGAACCCAAAGAGAGTTTCTGGCACCTGGTTACCCATTTTGCCTATGATGTTACCCATTTTGATGGCAAGTTCTTCAGTACACTGCGATACCTGCTGTTTAAACCCGGGTTTTTGTCGAAGGAGTACCTGCGGGGTAAACGGGCTTCTTACCTGCACCCGATCAGGATGTATGTATTTACCTCGGCCTTCTTCTTTCTCGTATTCTTCAGCCTGCATAAGGAAGAAGAAGTGGTTAAAATCAATGAAACAGACCCTACGGCTGCCCAGGTGATGAAGAACCTGGAAAAAAAGAAAGCGGATCTGCAGGAAACGCTGAGTGATAGTATGCCTTCCATGGCGCGTACCCCCATGCTGAAAGCGATACAAATGGTGGATAGTGATATGGCGGCACTGCGGAAAGATACCACGGCTAAAAAAAGGTTGAAATCGGAAGGAAGCAATTTTACCATCTTCTCTATTTCTTCCAACGACCAGCGCTACCGCACCGAGAGAGAATACGATTCTTTGCAACAAACATTGGCTCCCGGCAAGCGGGATAATTTTATTGAGCGGAGGTTTGCCCACCAGAACCTGCACCTGCGCGAGAAATATAAAAACGATGGTAAAGCAATCTGGACGGCCGTTTTCTCCAAATTCCGCCACCTCTTTCCACAGATGATGTTTGTTTCCCTGCCATTGTTTGCCCTGTTACTGCAGTTGCTCTACTCACGGAAGAAGAGCTTCTTTTATGTAAACCATGTGGTGTATACGATTCATCTGTATTGTGCCACTTTTATCATCATTCTGCTGGGTATGCTCATAGATCTGCTGATGGGGAATATGGGGATGAGTGGCTCCGATTGGGTTTCTACCATATTTGTTCTGTTTGTGATCTTTTACTGGTATAAGTCCATGCGCAACTTTTATGGGCAAGGCAGAGGCAAAACCCTGCTGAAGTATTTCCTGTTAGGGTTCCTGTCGATCTTCCTGATGGTGATTATCTTTACAGTTTTCTTTATTTTCTCGGCCATGGCCATTTAAATTGATAGGTATGCAAAACAAGACAGATAGTTTTTTACGGTTGGTGAAGATCATGGATGAGTTACGCGAGCAATGTCCCTGGGATAAAAAGCAGACCATTCACACCCTTCGCCCGCTGACCATTGAAGAGACCTATGAACTGGCCGATGCCATTACAGCGGATGACTGGAAAGGTATCAAAGAAGAACTGGGCGATATGATGCTGCATATCCTGTTTTATGCAAAAATCGGTTCGGAACAAAAACAGTTTGAGCTGGAAGATGTGCTGAATGGCATCTGTGAAAAGCTCATTTTCCGCCATCCGCATATTTACAGCGATGTAAAAGTTTCGGGCGAAGAAGAAGTAAAACAGAACTGGGAGAAACTGAAAATGAAAGAGGGCAATAAAAAATCAGTGCTGGGAGGGGTGCCACCTTCGTTGCCGGCAGTGGTAAAAGCCACCCGAATCCAGGAAAAAGCCAAACAGGTGGGGTTTGAGTGGGATAATAAGGAAGATGTGTGGAAGAAGGTAGAAGAGGAGATTGGCGAGCTGAAAGAAGCCATACAACTGGCTTCGCAGGAGAAGATAGAGGAAGAATTCGGGGATGTATTGTTCAGTATGATCAATTATGCACGGTTTTTGCAGGTAGATGCCGAAGGGGTACTGGAGAAAACCAATCAGAAATTCATCCGGCGCTTTCAACAGATGGAAACTATTGCAGAAGGGCAGGGTACTAAACTGCAGGACCTGACGCTGACCCAGATGGACGCTATCTGGAACGAAGTTAAAAAGCAAAACAAACTTACTTGATCCACTCATTACGACAGGCGGCATATAAACACGGTTACCTCATCATCACCGCCGCATGGCTGTATACGATCTCTTTTATTTTCATCAATTACTGGAGTTATCATTCTACTCCCAAAAAAGTTCAAGGCAAACTGGAACAACGCCTGCGAACACTGGAGGCTGAATTTAATGAAGTAACGGCCGATACAGCCTTGCTGCAATCACTCCTGTCGCAATCTCCCGACGTAAAAGATCCACTGCAGGGCGAGATCGGATTGTTTCTTTACGAAGCCCGGATAGATAACCAGCCATCTTCGCTGGTGTACTGGAATACCAACCGAATGTACATTAACAGCGAAGACCTGTTACTGAAGGAGGGGAGTTATTTCATCGGCAACCAGAACGGCGATTTTGAAATGCTGCGAAAGGAAGTGGAACTGCGGGGCAAACACTATCATCTGTTTGCCATGATACCCGTACGCTGGGCTTATTTTATGGAGAACAAATATCTCCATGCGGCTTTTGCCGGTTACCCTGGTATCAACGAACAGTACGAAATCAGTGTAGATCCGCAGGCATTACCTGTAAAAGGGTACAACGGACAGGAACTGTTCCGCATTAAATTAAAACCCGGTAAATCCTTTATCGCTTACGATCCTGTTACCATTTTTCTGCGGGTAGTGGCCATTATCCTCTTATTGATCTTCCTGCATGCCATGGCATTGGAAATGGTGAGCCGATACCGGTTCAGAACCGGTTTTGTGTTTTTGCTGGTATCGGTGCTGTTACTTCGACTGATTGCTTACCGGTTTTCTTTTCCTTTCGATTTCAGCAAGCTGGCACTGTTCGATCCGGCTATTTATGCTTCCAATTTCCTGCACCCATCGCTGGGCGACCTGTTTGTAAATGCTGTACTCCTGTTCTGGGTGGTCAGCTTTTACAAAAGCCATACCGACCGGCAACCCTGGATCCGCTCAAGGTTTACACCAACGGTATATGCTTACCTGAGCCTGCTGATTCTTGCCCTGGTCTGTTTTCTGCTGGCGGGTGTTATTACCAGCCTGGTAAAAGACTCCAAAATCCCTTTTGATGTAACCAATTTCTTCGGACTTACCATTTACAGCGTGATCAGTTTTGTGATTCTCTGTTTACTGGTATTAAGCTTTTTTCATTTTTCACAAGTGCTGCTGCAACCGGTTATCAGGACGGGATTGCCGGTATATCTGCAATGTTTGGCCATTGCCTTATTTGGATTCGCCTATGTTTTGGTGGCCACTTCTGCTGCCGATACCAGGTTGTATCTCTGGGTATTGGTATGGTTACTGCTGTACCTGCTGTTGCTGAACAGCCGTAAAAAAGACCTGGACATTCCTTTACTCAAATCCAGTTTTTTTATTTTCTGGGTGATGATCTTCACGATGTCTATTGCCACCATGGTGATTTACCAGAACGGTAAAGTGGAGTTTGAGCAGCGGAAACGGATTGCGGAGAAACTGGCACTGCAAACAGATCCTTCCGGAGAAAACCTGCTGAATATTGCCGCTACCAATTTTGATGATCAATTTCTTACCGAGAATTTTCACCGGCTGGAAGAGAGTGAGTATTCCAATAAATACATCAAGGATAGCCTGGTAAACCAGAATTTCTCCGGTTACCTGAATAAATATGATACCCGGATCTATACATTTGATAGTCTGTACCACCCCCTGCACAACGAGGATTCGCTGGATTTTGCTGCCATCCGAACCATCATCACCAACCGCGCCAAACCAACGGCCATACCGGATATCTTCAGTTATGAAAATGCGGTGGATGGCTTTAGTTATATATACGAGAAAACAGTACGCCGCCACCAGGAGATATTGGGGTATCTCTATGTGATCATCAAATCCAAACGCTACAAAAGCGAAGCCCTCTACCCCGAACTGTTTAACCAGGTACAGGATGTGGCTTCTGATCTGAACACTAATTATGCATACGCAGTGTACGTTCGCGGCCGGTTGATCAATCATTTTAATACCTATAGCTTTCCTTCGGTACTCGATAAAAAACAGTTGGCCGGAATGGAGTTTCAGTATAAAAAAGCGGGCGACTTTAACGAGTTATGGTACAGTTCTGCCAACGACAAACAGGTACTGGTGGTAAAACGGGATACCGGTTTTATGGAAGCGGTTACGCTGTTTGCCTACCTGTTCTGTTTTTTCCTGCTTATCATCCTGCTCTTTCATTTCGGGAACTATCTGATACAGGCGAGATTTAATGCCATTGCCCTGCGTAAAATGATGCGGCTGAATATCCGCTCGCAGATTCAGGCTACCATTATTTTCCTGAGTGTATTCTCTTTTATTGTGATCGGGATTGCTACTATCTCTTTCTTTATCCTGCGGTTTAACCGCAACAATGAGGAGCGGCTGTCCAAATCCATCCAGGTAATGGCCAATGAAGTGAATTCGAACATGAGTTCGCTCCAGGCTTTTGATGATGTGCCGGATAATGTGGGTGTAAAAGCCGGACTCGAAAAAACCATTGCCGAGATCTCTGACCTGCACAATGTGGATATCAACTATTATAACCTGAGTGGCAGTCTCGTCATTTCTACCCAACCCTATATCTACAACAAACAATTACTCAGCTCCAAAATGGAGCCGAAAGCTTACCGCGAGTTATTGTCGGGGCATAGTATCCGTTTTATGCAGTCGGAGAGCATTGGTTCTTTTGAATACCTGAGTATTTATGTACCGCTTACTGATGATAGCGGTAATAACTACGCCTATCTCAATATTCCTTACCTGAACTCGCAGAGCGAACTGAACCAGGAGATCTCGGGGTTTCTCGCTACGCTGATCAACCTGAATGCCTTTATATTCCTGATAGCGGGTGCTATAGCCTTTTTCCTTACCAGCCGGATCACGGCTTCGTTCAGCCTGATCGGGCAGAAAATGCAGGAAATGAATCTCGGCAAGATCAACGAAGCCATTGAATGGAACCGGAACGACGAAATTGGTATGCTGGTAGAAGAGTACAATAAGATGGTGAAGAAACTGGAACTGAGTGCGCAGGCACTGGCGCAAAGCGAAAGGGAAGGGGCCTGGCGCGAAATGGCGAGGCAGGTGGCGCATGAGATCAAAAATCCGCTCACACCTATGAAACTCAGTATCCAATACCTGCAGAATTCGATACAGAAGGGTGCACCCAATGTAAAAGAGTTATCAGAAAGTATGGCTGTAACCCTGATTGAGCAGATAGACCAGTTATCCAAGATTGCCGGCGATTTTTCGCAGTTCGCCAATATCGGTAATGCGCGGATGGAAACTTTTGATATTTCAGAAGTGCTCTCGTCTGTGATCCGTTTATACAGTGCCAATCCTGCCATTGAGATCAGGTGGGAAAAAGAAGAAGGTTCGTATCCTGTGTATTCAGACCGGGTGCAGATGAACCGCCTGTTCACCAACCTGCTGCAGAACGCGGTAGAAGCCAATACGGATAAAGACAAACGCATTTCTATCCTGATACGCCAGCGAAAAGAAAATGGAGTGATCTATTTATCGGTAGAGGATAACTGCGGCGGTATTCCCGAGATCATGCGCGATAATATCTTCACCCCCAATTTCACTACCAAATCATCCGGCACGGGCCTGGGACTCGCCATCTGCAAAGGCATTGTAGAAAAGGCCAACGGCCAGATCTGGTTTGAATCAACAGAAGGCGAGGGGACGGTGTTTTACATTAGTTTGGCGGAAGTGTAATAGATGAACAGAGGAACAGAGGAACAGAGGAACAGAGGAACAGAGGAACAGAGGAACAGAGGAACAGAGGAACAGAAGATCGGAGAAGGCAAAAATACGATTGTATCTTATGGCGTCTGCGGTTCGGGGTTCTGGCTTCTAAGTTTTGAGTTCTATGTTTTCGGTTCGGTGTTCGATATTCCCAGTTCGATATTCGGTGTTCCTTCTCCGCCTCCGTTCATCTGTTCCTTGCTCATCTGTTCCTCTGTTCGTCTGTTCCTCTGTTCATCTGTTCCTACGGTCTTTTTAAGTTCTGCCTGGCTACAAACGCTTCAAAATCACTCAGCGAATAACTACTCAGATTTTGTTCTCTACTTACCCCGGCTTTCTGTGCTACCAATACACCGTAACGGCAATCATCAAAACCATCTATAGCGTGGGCATCGGGGTCGATGGAGATGAGTACATTTTTTTCAAGCGCATAATCGATCCAGCGCCAGTCAATATCGAGCCTGCGGGGATGTGCATTCAGTTCTATCACTACCTGGTTGGCCGCACAGGCTTCTATGATCCGTTTGTGATCTACCGGGTATCCATTGCGGCTAAGTAAGAGTCTGCCCGTCATATGGCCCAGAATGGAAGTGTAAGGGTTCTCTATGGCATTCATCAAACGCATCATTGCTTTTTCCTCGTTCATCTTCAGGTTCGAGTGAACGGAGGCGATCACGAGGTCAAAGGTGGAGAGAATTTCCGGCGAATAATCCAGGCTGCCATCGTTCAGGATATCACTTTCAATGCTTTTGAAGATTTTAAAGGGAGCCAGTTTCGCATTCAGCTCATCTACCTGTTGCTGCTGTGCGCGGATCCGGTCTTCCTGCAGGCCATTGGCATAAAAAGCCGTTTTGGAGTGGTCGCTGATCACGAGATACTGCAATCCTTTGTTCTTGGCAGCTACCGCCATCTGCTCCAGCGTATGCACCCCATCGCTCCAGTTGCTATGGCAGTGAATGATACCGGTAATATCTGTTGGCTGGATGGGGGTAGTTAGTTTACCAGCCTTAGCTCTATCAATCAACTTCGCTTCTTCCCGCTGGTAAGCGGGTATAAAAGGAAGGCCGGCTGCGGTAAAAATCTCTTCCTCGTTCGCATAAGTAGCCCCGGCATTCCATTGGATGCTTGTTTGCCAGGCTTCCAGGAATGTGTCACTGGCACTGGTAACGAATAATTTCGCAACGATAGCAGCCGGATTAGTGCAATAGAATCCCATCGTCACATTTTCTTTTCCTTTGAAAACGATCTGATCACCTGATTCGTTTACCACCATAAACTCATTCCGTGTAAAAAAGTCTTTCAGCATTTCCATGGGCAGGGTGGTAACCCAACTGAGCGTATTAATGATCTCGAGCTGTCTACGGAATTCACCGGTCAGTATAAATTGTTCCCCGGGAAAGTTTTCTTTGAGGCGGTTATCTACCGCAACGGCATAACTCTCTATCTGCTGGTACAGATAACTACCCAAAGTGCCAAAGTAGAATTCGATCGATTCCTTGATATTCTGTTGGGTCTTTTCCCCAAAACCTTTGTATAAAGTAAGCCGGTTTTCGTTGCAGGCATAGAGCAATTCGCCCAAAGTTTCTATTTCGAGCTCTTTCCAGATGGTGGCTATCTTTTTCGGACCAATGCCCTTAATGCCCATCATTTCAATAATTCCGGGTGGTGTTTTGGCAATGTATTCGTTCAGTAAACTGAGCTGCCCCGTCTCCAGTTGCTCTACAATTTTTTTACCGATGGCATCACCGATACCACGGATCCCGAAGATTTTTTCGGCCGGTAATTCGGACAGGGGGGTGGTGAGTTTGTCGATGGTGAAGGCGGCCGAAGAATAGGATTTGGCCTTAAAGGAATTGTCGCCGTGGATATCCATCAGCTTGCCTAAGAGGGCAAAGTTCTCTGCAATGGCATAATTGTCCATATCGTTGCTGGTATTGGGTTTCGAAGGTAGGGATTACGCAATAAAAAAGTCCCGGCGTTTACCGGGACTTAAATCTATTTCTGCTTGAGAAATAAGAAGGCTACTATTTTTTAGCGGCTTTCTTAGCGGCTTTTTTAGGAGCAGCTTTCTTTGCAGCTTTTTTAGGAGCAGCTTTCTTAGCGGCTTTTTTAGGAGCAGCTTTTTTTGCAGCTTTCTTAGGAGCAGCTTTCTTTGCAGCTTTTTTAGGAGCGGCTTTCTTAGCGGCTTTTTTAGGAGCGGCTTTCTTAGCGGCTTTTTTTGCAGTTGCCATGTTTTTTTAGATTTAATGGTTAGTTAATACATTAAAAGTAAAAACTTATTTGGAACTACAAAAAAAAACTTTTAAGCGGTTACTTCTACCGGTTTTACGGAGACAGTGGTTTTGTCGTTTTTCCCTTTCTTAAATTCTACCAAACCATCGGTTAATGCGAACAGTGTAAAGTCTGTTCCTACACCAACATTCTTACCAGGATGGTACACGGTACCTCTCTGACGGATGATGATATTTCCGGAGAGTGCTGGTTGTCCACCATATATCTTAACACCTAAACGCTTGCTTTGTGAATCGCGGCCGTTCTTTACGGAACCTTCACCTTTTTTGTGTGCCATAGTCTTTTGTTTTAAAAACTAAAATAATACACCGGGCATCGCCCGATCATCATCTTACTCATTATCGCTTACTAAGCGATGCTTTCAATTTTAATTCTTGTATAGTGGGTTCTGTGACCGTGCTTCTTACGGAAGCCTTTTCTCCTTTTCATTTTAAAGGCGATCACTTTATCTCCCTGTACGAGATCACTGATGATTTCTGCTTTTACAGTGGCTTTTACAGCACTGCCCACAGAAACGGTTCCGCTGTTGTCTGTAAACAACACATCGCTGAACTCTACTTTATCTCCGGTTTTACCCTGCAGGTGAGGAACATACAGGCTTTGACCTTCCTGTACTTTAAATTGCTGACCTGCGATTTTTACAACTGCTAACATAGCTACCAAAATTAGGACGGCAAAGGTAAGGTTTCGTGCCGTAAATACGCAAACATTTTTCAAATAAATCTTGTCCCCACTGGTGGAAAACGGGTTTGGGGGTAGAGGTTTGGCGTTTGGGGTTGGGGGTTTGGGGTTGGGTTTTCCTTTTTTTTCGCAAAAAAGCAGTTTTAACCCCAAACTCCAAACCCCAAACCCCAAACTTCCTCTATTTTTGCCCCCTTTAGCGACCTTGACATGATGAATCTGAAATCCTTATTGGCACGTCCCTTTGCCAATTATATATATAATAAGACACGTAAAAGCATGCAGACCGCCCTGGACGATCAGGACGCGATCCTGAAAATGCTCCTCAAGACCGGTAAAAACACGGTTTTTGGTAAGGAACATCGGCTCGAAAGCGTTTCAGACCATGCCGGTTATGCGCAGGCGGTGCCTATCCGCGACTATGAGCAGTTCAAACCCTATATCGAACAGGTAAAAGAAGGCAAACAGAATATTCTCTGGAAGGGGCGGCCCATCTATTTTGCCAAAACCAGCGGAACCACCAGCGGGGTGAAATACATCCCCATCAGCAAAGATTCTATTGATAATCATATCAATACGGCCCGTAATGCCCTGCTTTGTTATATGGCCGAAACGGGGAATGCCGCTTTTGCGAGCGGTAAAATGATCTTTCTCAGCGGCTCGCCGGAACTGGAGCGGGTGGCCAATATCCCTACGGGGAGGTTGAGCGGGATTGTGAACCACCATATTCCGAGTTACCTGAGATCCAACCAGTTACCGAGTTATGAGACCAATTGTATCGAGGATTGGGAGACCAAACTGGATAAGATCGTGGACGAAACGATCAACAAAGACATGACCCTGATCAGCGGCATACCTCCGTGGATGCAGATGTATTTCGACCGTCTGACCGAGCGAAGCGGCAAAAAAATCGCTGACCTGTTCCCGCATTTCAGCGTGATGGTGCAGGGTGGCGTCAATTTTGAACCGTATAAGGCGCGGATGTTCGAGAGTATCGGCAAAAAGATAGACAGTATTGAGCTTTTCCCGGCCAGTGAGGGCTTTTTTGCTTTCCAGGACTCGCAAAATGCCGAAGGACTCTTGCTGAACACGAATAGTGGTATTTATTATGAGTTTGTGCCGGTGGGCGAGATCTTTGCCGAAAATCCTACCCGTTTAGGCCTGCGTGACGTGAAAACCGGCGAGAATTACGCCATGATCATCAGCTCCAATGCCGGTTTGTGGAGTTATAACCTGGGCGATACGGTCAAATTTGTGAGCACCGATCCCTACCGACTGGTGGTGAGTGGCCGGATCAAACATTTTATCTCCGCTTTTGGGGAGCATGTGATTGGCGAGGAAGTGGAGCAAGCCCTGTTACAGGCATCCAAAGAGCATCAGGTTAAGGTTACCGAATTTACCGTAGCACCACTGATACAGCAGGAAAAAGGCAAGAGTTACCACGAGTGGTTCATCGAATTTGAACAGGAACCGGCCGACAGGGAAGGTTTTGTTCGTTCGCTCGACCTGAACCTGCGCCAGAAGAACGTGTATTATGATGACCTGATCAGCGGTAATATCCTGATGCAACTGCAGGTGCGGGCCGTGCGGAAAAACGGGTTTATCGATTATATGCGCTCTATCGGGAAACTGGGCGGGCAGAACAAAGTGCCCCGTTTGAGCAACGACCGGGTAATTGCGGATGCTTTGCAGCCTTTTTTGAGCTGAGAAACAACGCGAAATGGTAAAACCATACCAAAATTTCGCCATTCTTCCATTTCCAAACCCCTTCTCCCGCTTATTAACGTAATTTGTAGAACAGTAGGAAGTATATTAAAGACACTAAATGAGTCAGAAACGAATAGCGCTTTTCGGGTCAACCGGATCCATCGGAACACAGGCATTGGATGTGATTGCCGCCAACCCCGACCTTTTTTCGGCAGAAGTATTAACGGCACAGACCAATGATGTGTTGCTTATTCAACAGGCGTTGCAGTTTGAACCCAATATTGTAGTGATCGGGGATGAGAAGAAATATCCCATTGTAAAAGAAGCCCTTGCCCATACCCATACCAAAGTATTTGCCGGCGAAAAAGCACTGGAAGAAGTGGCTTCGCTGGATTGTTATGATATGATGCTGGCAGCCATTGTGGGGTATGCCGGATTAAAACCCACTTTGCGCGCTATCGAGATCAGCAAACCCATTGCACTGGCCAATAAGGAAACCCTGGTAGTGGCGGGCGATATCATTATGCGCACCGCGGCCGAAAAACGGATCCCCATTATTCCGGTGGATAGCGAACATTCGGCTATTTTTCAATGTCTGGTAGGTGAGGGCAGGAATCCAATTGAAAAGATCATTCTCACTGCCAGTGGGGGGCCTTTTCTCGGCAAAAAACCCAACTTCCTCGTAAATGTAAAAAAAGACCATGCTTTGCAGCATCCTAACTGGAGCATGGGCGCCAAGATCACCATCGATTCTGCCACCTTAATGAATAAGGGGCTGGAAATGATCGAAGCCAAATGGTTATTCAATCTTACGTACGACCAGGTGCAGGTAGTGGTACATCCGCAGAGCATTATCCACAGCATGGTACAGTTCGAAGATGGCAGTATCAAAGCCCAGATGGGGTTACCGGATATGAAACTGCCTATTCAGTATGCGCTGGCATTTCCCAACAGAATTAAAAATGATTTTCCGCGATACGATTTTAAAAAACCGGGTACCCTCAGTTTTGAAGAGCCCGATACCAAAACCTTCCGTAACCTGGCACTGGCCATGGAAGCGATGAAACAGGGAGGTAATATGCCCTGTATCCTGAATGCGGCCAATGAAATAGCCGTGTATGCTTTTCTCCGTAACCGCATCGGTTTCCTCGATATGACAGAAGTAGTGGAACAAACCATGGCAAGGATCGCTTTCCTGCCAAGTCCCACACTGGAAGAGTATTTTGAAACCGATGGTGAGGCCCGTAACTTCGCGGCTTCCTTGATTCACATGTAATTTTAATTAATCAGCGAAAACCAATAAATCCCTCAGGGGTGTGAACGTATGAGTTTATTAGCAATTGACTGGGTAAGTGTAGGTGTAAAAACAGGACAATTCATTTTGTCTTTTTCCATATTAGTGGTACTGCATGAGCTGGGCCATTTTCTGCCGGCGCGTTTTTTTAAATGCCGGGTAGAGAAATTCTATCTCTTCTTTAATCCCTGGTTCAGTTTATGGAAAAAGAAGATCGGCGAAACAGAATATGGTATTGGCTGGGTACCCTTTGGTGGTTTTGTGAAGATCTCGGGTATGATTGATGAGAGCATGGACAAAGAGCAGATGAAACAAGCACCGCAACCCTGGGAGTTCCGCGCCAAACCGGCCTGGCAACGCCTGATCATCATGGTAGGTGGTGTGGTGGTGAATGTATTGCTGGCCATTGTGATCTTTATCGGTATCACCTGGGTATGGGGCGAAGAGAACCTACCGGTGAAGAATATGAAATACGGCGTGTATGCTGATTCACTGGGACATAGCCTCGGCATCAAAGACGGAGATAATATTGTGGCCATTGATGGTAAGCCCATCGAATATTTCGGTACCCTGGAATCGGAGATCGTGTTAAGCGAAGCCAAAAAAATACAGGTGTTACGCGAAGGACAAACGATCGACCTCGCCATCCCGGATGGGTTCATTAAAAAGATCATCCGTAACAAAAAGTTCAGCGGACTGGTATATCCCCGTTACCCTGTAATTGTGGATTCGGTAGCGAGTAAAAAGGAGAGTGGCTTACAGCGTGGCGACCAGTTGATCGCCATTAATAACCAGTTCTTTCAATACCGGCATGAATTTGAAAAAGTAAAACAGAATTTTAAAGATTCTGCTGTTATCATTACCGTGATCCGTAACAATGATACGGTTCCGGTAAAAGCCAATATCAGCAGCAAGGGTTCGGTAGGATTTTTTGCTACTTCTCCCATGGAACTGCTGGGAACGGTGCATAAGCAGTATTCATTCGCCGCTTCTATTCCCATCGGTTTTAATCATTGCTGGGAAACCCTGAGCCGTTATGTAACCGGACTGAAACAACTGTTTACGGGCAAAGTGGCTGCCAGCGATTCGTTGGGTAGTGTGATCAGTATTGGCAATACCTTCCCCGGTGTATGGGATTGGGAGAGGTTCTGGACACTGACCGGTATTTTCTCCATTATCCTCGCTTTCATGAATATCCTGCCCATACCGGCATTGGATGGCGGGCATGCCTTATTTACACTTTTTGAAATGATCACCGGCCGCAAACCCGGCGATAAGTTCATGGAATATGCTCAAATGGCAGGCATGATACTGCTGTTGGGATTAATGGCATACGCTTTGGGGTTAGATTTCTGGAGACTGTTTAAATAGTTGGGGGTTTGGGGTTTGGAGTTTGGGGTTGTTAAGGGTTTTGTGGTTGGGGGTTAAGTATAAATACCTATTGTGTGTTGTAAGTGTGAAAGGTAGTTTTGAGGAAAATGGTATTTTGTATGTCTACGATTACTAAGCTGGAAGAGCTTGAGATATAGCAAATGGCAAGGAGTTATGCAAGGGAAATCAACCGGATTTTAACAGCGGAGTCATTTAACTATGAGCCAGGATTAAAGCAGCAGATGAAGAATGCATCAGGCTCTATTATGGATAATATAGCAGAAGGTTTTGGCCGTGGTAGTAAAAATGAATTTGTTAACTTTCTTACCATTGCAAAAGGTTCTGCTGAAGAATCAAAGTCGCAGTTAACAAGGTGTATTGATTGTGGACTGATAGATCAGCATCAATATGATAATTTATCGGTTTGTGTAGAAACTTTAGTAAAAAGAATAGGCGCACTGATCCACTATCTGAATAAAGTGCCTATTAAAGGACAGAAATTTAAAGATCGTTTATAAAAGGTTTGGATTTGAGGGAACAGAATAAAACTCCAGACCCCAAACTCCAAACCCCAAACCAAACCTGGGGTCGTATTGGTTTTGACAGCATAGGTTACGGTTGGTGTAAGCATGCAGTGCGTTGCGTAATTAGCACTTTAATCTGAATACGCAAACTTCAAATGGCAATACTCAGTATGCCATGGCTGCTTAATCAGTGATTAAGTAACCATTTGGGCCGCCGCACAGGTTCGCTTCTTTCCAGGTGCCGCCGCCGACTCAAATCAAAAGGAGATGCTGTAACAGAAGGCTGTGACTGTTACCTAAGCCCATCCAGCTAAGCGTGTTGTTGGTTTGTTCCCGTCCTGCAGCGTGCCGACAAATAATCAGGAAATAAGCATGTAGAAAGCTAATGGTAGCGATGTTTGGACAGGGGTTCGACTCCCCTCGACTCCACAAAAGCTAAGGAAATGTTAATAGCATTTCCTTTCTTTTTTAGATAACTTAGAATGAAAAGGAGTTGGTTGCGTATGGTTAATCGCATAATAAAATTACGATAAACTAAATTTTTTAGGGAGACCTAAGGAGAGTTCCACACTTCAGAAATTTATTCAGCCTCACTTTGATTTGCTACAAATTCATCAATTGATTGTTCAATAAGCAGATCTCCCAATAGCGAAATAATTTGGTTGTGTCGTTGTTATTAGTGTTTGCTCAGGAATTCTTCTGCCATTTCCGCTGATTCTGTGGTTGATTTTTTGAGTAGGCCACTTGTTCATATATCAGTTCTGCGATCGATATTCATTAGGAGAAATACCAACCTTCTGCTTAAACAACCTCGTAAAATGTTGCGGATATTTAAAACCCATTTCTAACGCTACCTGATTAACGGATTTGTTCACGTCGAAAATTCGTTCTTTGGCAATATTGATAATCTTGGTATGGATGAATTCCTGCGCAGTTATTCCTGTTTCTTTCTTGATCAGATCGCCAAAATAATTAGAAGATAGATTTAACTCCTCAGCGCAATATGCAACACTGGGTAAACCGATAGTTGCTGGTTTGTCGGAATTGAAATAGCCGCTCAATAGTGCTTCAAATCTTTCCAATATTCCTTTATGTACGTTGTCACGAGTAATGAACTGACGATCGTAAAACCTTGTGCAATAATCAAGGAATAAAATGATGTTCGCAATGATCAGCTTTTTACTGTGTTTGTCTATGCCGTGTTCCAGTTCAAAATCAATTTTTGAAAAACTATCTAATACGATGCTTCGTTCACGTTCTGAAAGGTGAAGAGCTTCCCTGATTTCATAACCGAAGAAAGAATAATCATGTATGTGCCGACCCAAAGATGTTCCGGCGATAAGATCAGGATGGAAGATCAGACCCCAACCTTTTGGTTGATACGCTTCTTCACTGTAAGCCGCTGCTAAAACCTGACCCGGACCTAAAAAAACAAGGGTTCCTTCCTGGTAATCATATGTATTCTTTCCATAAGCAAGATCCCCGCATTTAACATCTTTTAAAAAGACAGTATAAAAGCCAAACAATGCTTTGAAACCGCCATGCCTCGGATCGGCCTTTGAAAAATCGACGATACTTACCAGCGGGTGTTTTGTCTCATTCTTGTTAAACTCGTTATACTTACTGATCGTATCAAAATTAATAACCTGGTCCATTTCGGGCATTTTAGAACTCAAACTTATCAATATATCTGTTAGTCTGCCACCTCTTTGGCCAGAATCAGTAAAAATGGTAGAACAAACCGTAATCTGTCTCTATCCCCCTACGGGTTATGGTAGGATATTTGTTTAAGAAATCAGTAAGGAATGCAGACAGTAACATTAAATAACGGGATAAAGATGCCAATCCTCGGATTTGGCGTATTTCAGGTACCCGATCCTGCCGAATGCGAAAGAAGCGTACTTGATGCAATTGACACCGGCTACAGGCTGATCGATACAGCCCAATCTTATATGAATGAGGAAGCTGTTGGCCGGGCCATCAAGACATGTGGTGTACCGCGGGAAGAACTCTTCATTACCACCAAACTCTGGATACAATCCGATGGCTATGCAGGAACCAGGAAGGCCTTTGAACAGTCTTTGAAACTATTGCAACTGGAATACCTGGATTTATACCTGATTCATCAGCCTTATGGCGATGTGTATGGCGAATGGAATGTGATGCAGAAATTGTATCATGAAGGCAGGATCAAAGCAATTGGTGTAAGCAATTTTCAACCTGACCGGTTATTGGACCTGATCATACACAATGAAGTGATTCCCGCAATTAATCAGATTGAAACACATCCATTCCACCAGCAAAACGAAACGCATGATTTTCTCAATGAAAATAATGTACAGATCGAATCCTGGGGGCCATTTGCCGAAGGAAAAAACAACTTGTTTTCAAACGAACTCTTAGGATCTATCGCTAAGAAATATAATAAATCTATTGCGCAGATCGTGTTACGCTGGCTTACACAGCGTGGCGTGATCGCGATTCCAAAATCGGTTCGAAAGGAAAGAATGGAAGAAAACTTCAATATTTTTGATTTTGTCTTGAGCATTGAAGATATGGAATTGATCAAAAGCCTGGACATGAAAGCCAGCAGTTTTTTTGATCATCGTGATCCTAAAATGGTGAAATGGCTGGGCGAACGAAAGTTAAATAATTAAAGACGTTAAAAAAAAGACATGCAAAAAAGACAATTGGGAAAAAGTGGCTTAGAAGTGTCGGCAATTGGCCTTGGCTGTATGGGACTGAGCTTTGGTTATGGACCGGCAACAGATACCAATGATGCCGTCAAATTACTGCATGCAGCAGTAGAGAAAGGAGTTACTTTTTTTGATACGGCGGAAGTGTACGGTCCATTCATAAATGAAGAATTATTGGGGGAAGCCTTGTTACCTTATCGTGACAAAGTAGTGATCGCTACCAAATTTGGTTTTAAAGAAGGTAAGACTTCCTTTGGTACAGATAGCAGGCCTGAACGGATCCGCGAAGTGGCAGAAGCATCGTTGAAGCGCCTGCGAACGGACCGTATTGACCTGTTTTACCAGCATCGGGTTGATCCTGCTGTTCCTATGGAAGATGTTGCCGGAACAGTAGCTGATTTGATTCGTGAAGGAAAGGTAAAACACTTCGGTCTTTCTGAAGCTGGTGTCGGATCAATCCGCAAAGCACACGCTGAGTATCCTGTGACCGCATTGCAAAGTGAATACTCTCTATGGTGGCGCGAACCCGAGAAAGAAATATTACCCACATTAGAAGAACTGGGAATCGGCTTTGTTCCATTCAGCCCGCTGGGTAAAGGTTTTCTCACGGGAGCTATTGATGAGCATACAAGTTTTGATAAAAATGATTTTCGCAATTCTGTTCCGCGTTTTTCTGAAGAAAACAGGAGAGCCAACCGTGCGTTGGTGGAACTCTTGAAAAAAATATCAATAGAAAAAAACGCAACTGCTGCGCAGATCGCACTTGCCTGGTTGCTCGCACAGAAACCATGGATAGCTCCCATTCCAGGTACAACGAAGCTGCACAGACTGGAAGAAAATGTGGGAGCAACGGGTATCTTTTTATCTGCCGCTGACCTCGAAAAAATTAATACTGCGTTGTCTGATATTGACGTACAGGGCCATCGCTATTCAGAGCAGGCGCAAAAAATGATCGACCGTTAATGTTTGATACCAGAATTATTTATCTCTAAAATAATGCAATATGAAAATGAAAATTATCGGATGTTTTTTAATGGTGATGATGATCCATCAATCTTACGCACAGCCAACCGAAACAATTAAATCTTCTGGGAGTAATACACCAGACCAACAGGAAGTCATTAATCTTTCAACAAAGAAATGGAATTGGATGGCGGACAAAAACGTTGATTCATTAAACCTGCTTTTTGATGAGAAAGCTATGTTTATTCACATGGGTGGCACTTGGGGGAAAACAGTGGAAATGAAAACTATTAAGGATGGCGGAATCTGGTATAAGAAAGCTGAAGTGTATGCAGTATCGGTAAATATATTTGGTAACACAGCAATATTGCTAAACGACATTGATCTCGTAGCGGTAGTGGGTGGAAATGAAGTTACTAACCCATTTATGGTAACTGAGGTGTATATTAAAGAAAATGGAAAGTGGAAAATGGGATCACTCACATTTTCGCATTTGCGCAGACCGGTAAAATTAGGTGCAAACAAATAGTCTATATAAGTATCAAAAGGTACACATGAGATACGTTCCTATCTTACTTCTTATTATGCTTGCAGGTTGTGTACAAGCACAAAAGCCTGCGAGTGAAAAGGTCTTGATAGTATACCTGTCAAGAACAAACAACACGAAGGCGGTGGCGGAAATGATTCACAAACAGGTTGGCGGAAAATTAATTTCGCTTGAATTGGTAACACCTTATCCTGAAAATTATCGCACCACCGTCGGACAGGTCGTACGTGAAAACGAAACAGGTTACCTGCCTCCACTAAAAACAAGGATTGACAGCATAGAAAAATACGAAATAATTTTCCTCGGGTTCCCCACATGGGGAATGAAACTTCCTCCGCCGATTAAAACTTTTCTAAAGCAGTATGATCTTAAAAATAGAACGGTTATTCTTTTTAATACCAATGGAGGATATGGAAAGGGCAGCAGTTATGATACGGTGAAAGAATTATGCCCAGGCTGCAATATTCCTGAAGGGTTTTCAACTACAGGAGGATTTGAAATAAGCGGACGATTACTTGAAATCAGAGATGAAAAAGCAGTTGCGGTTGAAAAGGATGTAAAAAAATGGTTGCAGCGAATTAAAATATTCAACTAAATAGCGCAAACATTATTGACCAATTAAATATAATGCCATGAGAAAAGTTGTATTGGGTCTTGCTCTCTTATTTGCCTGTTCACTGAATGCGCAGGAGGCGACGGTTGTGCGCATTGCGTCTGGAGTGTTGCGCGGTGTTACAGCGGGAGAGGTAACCTTTTTTAAAGGAATACCTTATGCGGCGCCACCGGTAGGAGAATTTCGCTGGAGGCCGCCACAACCTGCTGTGGCGTGGCAAGGCGAACGTGATGCAACCAAGTATTGTTCCGACTGCGCACAGATGGGATTTCCAAGAACAGATTCTATGGCTAAAACTTCTTCAGAGGATTGTTTGTTCCTGAATATCTGGAAACCATCGTATGCAACCTCCTCAGCAAAACTACCGGTGATGGTATGGATACACGGTGGTGCTTTTGTATTTGGTAGCGGTTCGCAAGGTGATTACAAAGGCATTCCATTTGCAAGCCAGGGTGTTATACTTGTCAGCATCAATTACCGTCTGGGCCGTTTTGGCTTTTTTGCCTTTCCCGCTTTAAGTAACGAACGCCCGGATGAGTTCAAAGGAAACTATGCTTACATGGATCAGATCGCTGCACTGAAATGGATACAGCAGAATATTACTGAATTTGGTGGCGATCCAAAAAACGTGACCATCTTTGGCGAATCGGCAGGAGGTGTTTCTGTTCAATCATTACTTACTATTACCAGTGCACGAGGATTATTTCATAAGGCGATCGTGGAATCGGGAGGTGGCCGTGATGGCGTGCTTACCGGACGACCAATCAGCAAAGAGAACAGTGATGTGTATTACCCAATATCAGCCGAAACAATAGGCGTCAATTTTGCAAAGAAACAAGGTATAAATGGGACGGATATAGCAGCACTTCAACAACTTCGTAGGTTGAGTGCTGCAAGAATATTAGATGGCGGACAGGAAACCGACGCTACTAGTGGCGCTCCCATTTATTCCGGGCCTATTCTTGATGGAAAACTGGTGGTTGAAACTGCGCAAAGCGCATACAACAAAGGAAGGGCTCCAAGAATTCCTGTGATCATCGGTTCAAATAGTGCAGAAGTCTCCGGAGGCTTTGTGAATGCAAATTCAAAAGAAGCGTTACTTAATTTATTTGGTGCGATGAAGAGCGATGCGGGTTCGGTATATGATGCGGATGGAAACACTGAACTTCCTAAAATGCTTACCATGGTCAATACAGATAAGGTATGGGCCGAACCGGCTCGTTTCACGGCAAGGGCGATTACTGCGAGCGGTGCGTCGGCTTACATTTATCTATTCTCATACGTCTCGCCATCTATGCAACAAAGGATGCGTTATGGTGCAGCGCATGCTTCTGAAATTCCCTATGTTTTTGATAATTTAAGAACTCCTCCCAACGGCGCCGCAATTGATCCAAAAGATCAGGCCGTTGCGAAAATGATGAATACATACTGGGCAAATTTTGCAAAGACAGGTAATCCTAATGGAAGCGGCTTACCTAACTGGCCGGGTTTTACCAATCGTAAGAATGAGCTTCTGGAAATTCAGTCAGATGGAACAGCCAAAGGTAAATTGGATCCTAAAAAAGCAAGAATCGATCTGATAGAAAAAGCTGTTACCAGCGGGAATTTGCATTAAAGAAACAATATGAAAAAACTATTGATACTGTTCACACTGATTACTGCAACCAAATCCTTTGCACAAACACTTGATGCAAAACAACAAAGCATTGTAACTATTTCAGCATTCGCAGCAAACGGGGATCAGCTATTATTAAAAAGATCATTGAACGAAGGACTTAATGCCGGGTTGAGCATTAATGAGATCAAAGAGGTATTCTACCAGTTGTATGCTTATTCAGGATTCCCAAGGAGCCTTAATGCAATTAATACTTTTCAATCGTTATTGCATGAAAGACTGCAAAAGGGAATAAACGATACCGAAGGAAAATCTGCAAGTCCATTACCTTCTGGTAAAACAAAATATGAATTGGGAACAGAAAATCTAAGGCGGCTGACTGGATCGTCGATGGCTGCTGGGGGCCAGTTCGCACCAATCATCGAGCAGTTTTTAAAAGAGCATCTGTTTGCAGACATATTTGGCCGCGATAACCTTGACTGGAAAACAAGAGAGCTAGTTACTGTATCGGCACTGGCTGCTATTGGCAAAGCAGAAGGACAGTTACGCTCGCACATGGTTGTGGCTATGCGAAACGGGCTAACCGCAGCGCAACTTCAGCAAACTGTTTCTCTTATTGCGGAAAAGGTGGGAAAAGCGGAGGGGGATAGTGCAGATTCTTTATTAAATAAGATTCTCGGAACAACTGCTGTACCACATACCGGCTGGACGACGCCTAATATGACAGGCAACGTTGCTGTAAAAATGATGGCAACCGGCGACAGCTCACTGAATATTTATGTGGCGAGTGTGAGCTTTGCGGCAGGTGCAAGATCGTATTGGCATTCACACGGCGCAGGACAGATACTTATTGTTACGCAGGGAACAGGCTATTACCAGGAAAGAGGAACCCTACCTAGGGTAATCAAAACAGGTGAGACCATCAAATGCCCGGCTAATGTAGCCCACTGGCATGGTGCATCTTCTGCGACTGCCATGACGCATACCTCCATTACGGGCCTTACTGGTGGGGTTAAATGGATGCAAGCGGTAACTAACGAGGAATATAACCAGGTGGATCGATTGATGTTAATCAGCTTGCAATAATATTTTCTGCTGAAAACAATCTATGGAAAGACTTCATCGATATCCCTTCTACAGGTAAATGGTAAATCAACAGAAAATACCAATAAAAAGATAAAGAAGAGATGATACAAGATAGTTTTGGTAGAATTCACAATTACCTCCGCATATCGCTTACGGATAATTGTAATTTGCGGTGTTTTTACTGTATGCCTGATGAGAAGTATAATTTCACACCTGCCTCCAAACTTATGCAGCCTAAAGAAATCGAAACTTTGGCAAGGCTTTTTGTGGGCGAAGGTGTAACAAAGATCAGGTTAACAGGCGGAGAGCCTTTGGTAAGGAAAGATGCACCTGACATTATCAGAAGATTGAGCCAGATGTCTGTCAATCTCGCTATCACAACCAATGCCGTGCGAATCGATGAAATGCTTCCCGAAATATTAAATGCTAACTTTTCACAGATTAATATCAGCCTAGATTCTTTACAGGAAAAAAGATTCAGGAAGATCACTCATCGTGATTATTTCAAGCGAGTGCGTGCAAATATTGATCTTTTGCTCACGCATCATATTTTTCCAAAAATCAATGTGGTTATAATGAAGGGATTGAATGATGACGAGATTCACGATTTTATTGAATGGACAAAAGATACACCAATTCAAATCAGGTTCATCGAATTCATGCCCTTCAGCGGCAACCGCTGGATGAGTAACCAGGTATATACTTTACATGATATACTCACTGAAGTTTCCCGTAAATATCAATTCATGCCCCTGGCTGGAGATAAAAACGATACAGCGAAACATTACCAACCGGAAGGACATAAAGGTTCTTTTGCTGTGATCAGTACCATGAGCTCCCCTTTTTGCGATTCCTGCAACCGTATGCGATTAACGGCTGATGGCAAACTGAAGAACTGTCTTTTCTCAAAAACAGAAACAGACCTTTTAACACCACTCAGAAATGGGAACGAAATTTTGCCACTTATACATGACAACATTGCCAAAAAGGCGAAAGAGCTGGGTGGGCAATTCTCAGGTTCATTTGATCAACTTGACGCTTCGCATATCGAAAACAGGAGCATGATAACCATTGGTGGATAAATTTGACCGGATACCATTCCATACTGAATTATTGAGCTTGCTGCAGGAAATTCTCCGAAGCGGGGTATGCCTATAATGGAGCTCATTTATAAGGATACTATTGCAAAATATGCATAGTGCGCAGCCGTCCGCTTATCCAGATTACGGATTTTCTACCAATTTTACTGATTCTGTTTGGACTGGAAAAAAGTTGAAAGGAAGGGCTTAACTTTAAAACAAACAATACTGTTTAATCAGCCAATAAAGTTTACTATATGGAAAACGTTGAGAACAGACACAGCCGACGGGCGTTCCTGAAGTCCTCCACTCTTGCGGGAGGAGGTCTCCTTTTAAGTTTTACCTGGCTTTCAGGATTCAAACCTGCGGGTGAAGCGGGAGAGTTAGCTGCTGGAGAATGGATTGAGATCAACGGTTATATTAAAATAACTCCCGATAATATCATCAAGATCATTAACCCGAATCCTGAATTCGGGCAGAATGTGATGACTTCCCTTCCCATGATAGTAGCAGAAGAGCTCGATGCTGACTGGAAGAACGTTGTAGTGGAAATGGGACCGCATGACAGCGTAAAATTGGGTGCGCAGTTTACAGGTGGAAGTAATTCTATGCGGATGTACTGGAGACCTTTACGTGAGGCAGGCGCTGCCGCCCGCCAGATGCTAAAAGAAGCCGCAGCCCAGACTTGGAGCGTTCCCATTGAAGAAATTACTACCAAAGCCGGAATGCTACACCACGAAAAAACCGGCAAATCAGGTACCTATGGACAATTTTCTTCAAAAGCTGCTACAGTTCCAGTTCCTAAAGGCATGAAGCTGAAAGAGCCAAAGAATTTCAGTGTAGTGAGGAATTCCAAGAAAAATGTAGAAGGGACAAAGCTGGTTACTGGCAAACCACTGTTCGGGCTGGATTACAAATACGAAGGGATGCTGATCGCGATGATCGAACACCCACCTGCCTTTGGTATGAAACTGAAGGATTTTGATGCAACAGAAACATTAAAAATGCCTGGCATCAAAGACGTGTTTCGGCAGACACTGTACGAGGACGGTTTTGAACAGGGCGGCTTTGATACCCGTAGTTTCAATGAACTGCTGGTTGTGGTAGGAAACACCACCTGGGAAGTGATACAAGCCCGTAAAAAATTAAAAGTGACCTGGGAGCCAATGGGCAGTACCCTTAAAAATACTATGGGCGGTAGAAACGGCAAAACAGAAGTAACTGTTCCCGGTGAGCTCGAGAGTACCACGCGACAACTCGAAAAATTCAAGGAATATGGAGCCAAGCCTGCGCAACAACTAAGAAAGGACGGAGATCCGGAAACTGCTTTTAAAAATGCGGCCCAGATCATTGAACGTACGTATTATGGGCCCTTTCTAGCCCACAACTGTATGGAGCCGATGAATTTCTTTGCGCATGTTATGGATGATAAAGCACTTGTTGCCGGACCACTTCAGGCACCCGGTTGGTCAGAATCTACGCTTGCAAAACTGATCGGCCTTCCTGCAGACAAAATCGAGATTCAGATGACCCGCATGGGCGGCGGCTTTGGCTTGAGGGCTTATGGTCACTATATCTATGAAGCGGCTCTTATATCCAAAAAAATAAAAGCACCTGTAAAATTAATCTACACCCGGGAAGATGATATGACATACGGCATTTATCGGCCTACCTATACCACAACCTATCGGGCTGCATTGGATGCCAATAAAAACCTTATCGCCCTGCATGTGAAGGGAGGCGGCATTCCTGAACATGCTATTCATGCAAATCGTTTTCCTGCAGGAGCCGTAGATAATTACCTGGCCGAAGGATGGCGAATTGCTTCAAATATTACTACAGGTGCTTTCCGCGCACCGGGTTCAAACTTTGCTGCAGCTTCAGAACAGATGTTCCTTGACGAACTGGCCGAAGCTATGGGGAAGGACCCAATTGATTTCAGGCTTGAGCTTTTAAAAAGAGCAAAGGAAAACCCTGTCGGCAGAAACAACGACTATAACGCTGACCGGTATGCTGGAGTATTGCAATTGGTTAAAGAAAAATCAGGATGGAACAAGCCTGAAAATAAGAAATACCACCGTGGAGTGGCGGCTTATTTCTGTCATAATTCTTATGTTGCTCACGTGGTTGATATGGTTATGAAAGATGGGCAACCGTATGTTGAACGCGTCTTCAGTGCCGCGGATTGTGGTATCGTTATCAACCCGGATGCCGCATCCAATATGGTAGAAGGTGCTGTGGTAGATGGAATTGGTAATGCATTTTATGGCGGGTTAACAATGGAAAACGGTGAGATTAAGCAGAAGAATTTCCATCAGTATCGTATGATCAGAATCAAAGAAGCTCCTAAAAAGATAGATGTCAATTTTGTTCAGAATGATATCGATCCTACCGGGCTTGGCGAACCTCCATTCCCGCCGGTATTTGGTGCTGTCGCCAGTGCTTTATATAAACTTACCGGTAAACGGTTTTATAACTATCCTCTCATTAACGAATTGAATGGCCTGAATAAAGCTTAAACTTTTTTACTATGATCTCATTGAACATCAATAAAAAAACATACAATATCGATGTAGATCCCAATACGCCGTTATTATGGGTACTAAGGGATCATGTCAATCTCGTTGGAACAAAGTATGGATGTGGTGTTGCGCAATGCGGCGCCTGTGTGGTACACCTGAACGGGGAGGCAGTGCGTTCCTGTGTTACCAAAGTAAGCCGGGCGGTCGGGCAAAAAGTTGTAACCATAGAAGGCTTGTCAGAGAATAGCGACCATCCTTTACAAAAAGCCTGGCTTGAAAATGATGTTTCACAGTGCGGGTATTGCCAGGCAGGACAGATCATGTCTGCTGCAGTTCTTCTGAGAGAAAATAAAAACCCAACCGAGCAGGATATTGACAACGCAATGTCTGGAAATATTTGCCGTTGCGGTACCTACTTAAGAATTAAGAGTGCTATTCTTCTCGCAGCCGATATGCAAAGGAAAGAAGGCAGTAAATGATAGTCGTATTTAATCATAAACTCATACCCTTATATGAAACAATATTTCACGAAACGCAATTTCTTTTTACCCAGCAGAATGCTGATTGTTATGATAATCATCATATTTATTGTTGGTGTGTCTAACTCCGCATTCATAGTTGATAATAGTATTGCTGATAAAGTATTAAAACAGGGTAAAGTCAACGATAGTATTACTTCTGTTACTGCATTTGCAGAAGTGTATAAGGTTTTGATGAGTCCACGTTGTGTGAACTGTCATCCTGCGGGCGATGTGCCACTCCAAGGTGATGACAGTCACCTGCATGCAATGTACCCTAAAAGAGGGCTGGATGGTAATGGGCTATATGCCATGAAATGTGGCAACTGTCATCAATCACAAAATACACCTGGATTACACATGCCGCCTGGTAACCCTAAATGGGCTTTGCCGCCCTCAGACATGAAGATGGTGTTTGAAGGAAAAAAGCCCCGCGAGCTCGCTTTGCAGATCATGGATTACAACCGAAACGGCTATAAGAACAAAGCAAAACTAATAGAACACGCAAGAGATACGTTAGTTAAGGCCGGATGGAATATGGGAGAGGGGCGTAAACCACCACCATTGACATATAAGGAATTTGTGAAGGCATGGGATACATGGATTCAGAAGGGTGGGTATGCACCCAAATAACAGAATTGAATTAAACTATAAGTAAGCAGGCCCTTTGGTTAGTGCCTGCTTACTTTGTTTCGTATAAACTAAGCTACCCTGCACGGTTCAGAAAGATCAAAAATTGTATCAGGGGTTCGATTTTATTCCCCTCACCTCCACCAATTTGCCAATGCCGGTCGCCTGACCGGCATTGTTGTTTCATGCAAATGTTGCTGATTAGGCTGCCAATATACTTTTCAGTATCGGAATGGTTTCTATGTTATTATACAAATAAACATACAGAACCGCGAAACATACGGAAACCAGGTTGCCAACCAGATAGTAGTCATTGAATTTATTCTCGGCGTCATCCAATTTTTCATTGTGCTTCAACCTGGTTGCGAGTTTCAATGCGCTGAACAGTGTCAGGGCGTGTGGATATCCATTAAGCAGTGTTATAAAAAGAAATACCCGCTCAGTCATGCCTTTTATAATGGATCGGATATCTAATCCCATTTTCTTATAATACCATTGTGCAGTAGCGGCAAATACGAATGCCAAAATAATTTCACATAAGATAAACAGTATGAAAAGCAGTAGTATTTTGTTCATTTGGATATGTTTGCTACGTAGGCGATGACATCCTTTAATGCAAGGTACTCATCGATACGTAAACTTTTCTTTCTTTTCCAGATAAGTGAACGATTTTTGCCCAGTTCATCCGCAACCTCTTTATAATCAGGTTTGGATAGCAGACCGCTAACCAGTTTGTAATCTTCTGGCTTCCATTCATCAACATAATCCTGGAATACCAAAAAAGCATTATTCAATGCGATAGCCTTTGTTTTTTCTGTAAGGTCAAAGTTGAACCGCCATTTTTCCTTTTTGATTGACTGCAACTGTTCCCGGGCTCTTGTCAGTCCTTCACCTAGCATGCCGTATCCAACTTTGGAATTGATGGTGGTCTCAATCCTCCCCTCCGTAATTACATAACGCAGTTTGAATTCCATTCCGGCATTTATAATCTCTTCTTCAATACTTATGATAATGTTGATCGCATCGGTAAGGTTTCGCGGGATACTCTGAAATTCGTCGCCCAAGGTAATAGTGATGGGAGATTTTAGACGGTTGTCATACATCCGCCCAACTTTTGTGGTGACTTTTGCGAAGTCCGACATTAGCTGCTTTTCATTCCCTTTTCGGCTGTCGATGATGTCAGCCATTAGAATAATATGTTGCCGTTGCCCTTTTAACATTTCACTTAATATGAAATAAACAAATTTATTTCACAAAAGGTGAAATAACAAATTTATTTCACAAAAAGTGAAATAAAAATAATTTTAGTCTGGAATTAGTAACTCTTGTAAGTTGAGTAATCAAATCAGCATGGAATACGGCAAATAGTAAAATAGCTTGTTTTGGTGTCTCCCTTTTATTAAGGAAGCCGCCGTCGAAATGAGGCTAGGTTAAAGAAATAACACTAGTAAAGACTGGTTACTGCGATCTATCCCAACTTTATATCGCTAATAAAGGATAAAAGGGTATAAGGTATTCGCAACCAATTCCCTCGACTCCACCAATTTGCCAATGCCGGTCGACTAACCGGCATTGTTGGTTTGAGCAGGTTGTTGATCAGCGATCAACAATGGTACTGGAAAGGTCTGCAGACGAATCGTTCGCCAGGTCTTTGATTTTACCATAAATATTACCCGATGATGTTCGAACGAAAACCAAAATAGTGACGCAGGAAAGATGATTGAGGGAGCAGAACATTGGCATAACAACTATAAATGGCCTGTCAGCAAGCTTTACACAGTAATATTTTCAGCTCTTTCTGTTTTTGTCTTCCAGGGGTTGTTTTAAGCGTTAAGCGTTCAGGAACTTGTAAAATAGGGTAAATTCCCTATTTCTTTCATCGGAATAGTTCTTCTATTTGCAATAAGAATATAAGCAATCGGGTTCCTTAATATAAATGTGTATTGTACGATAACGTTTAGCCTTAAGTTAAGTAATTGATTGTTGCGTGAGGCACTTCGCCCAGATTGAATATTATATGTGGATCATTTATTAAAAAACAGGCTAATGAGAAATCGGGTGATTTTCCGGATGGGAGTTGTTGCAATGGTATTTCAATGCATGGTAGCATGTAAGAAACAGGTTTACTATAATGATCAGTCTGGCTACGCATCCGCCAAAACACAGACGAATAGGAAAGTGCGGTATATTCTCTACGGTGATCAGTCTGTTTTAGGTTCAGATAACAGCATGGTTACATTCACACTGCACATGTCAAACAGGCAAAACCGTATTCTCTGGGATTCGACATTGCCGGCAATGCGTGTCAAAGATGTGCCTTCCAAATTCAATCCCATTAGCATTGAAAAAGAAGTTCCTGTTAATGATACTTCAGTATTAAAAGTAGGGTTTATATATATACTGGAGAATATTGGTACTTCCAATCATTTAGATACATTTGGTATTGGTGCAAAACTTAAATATCTGGAGTTTAATTTCCGATAGCATTCCGAACATCTTCACTCACTGCATTAGCTTAACTTTTAATAAGAATGGAGTTATAGCAATACGAAAGTGCTGGTTTTGTATGTTCAGATCTGTTTGGTGTGGAAGATGAATGGCCTTATACCTGTGTGGTTCTTAACTAATAGGCCTGTTTTATAATTCCAAGTCTAACCGCTTCGGCTACAGCTTTGTTTCGTGAGTTAACGTCCAGTTTTAATAAGATCGAAGAAATGTGGTGATCAACTGTTTTAGCTGATATAAATAAAGAGGAAGCAATTTCTTTATTTTGCCCCCCTGTTTGTAATAATTGCAGAACCTCAATTTCTCTATTAGTGAGATGAGCAGGGTTACTTATGGTACTAACCCTTTTGCCTCTCGGAATTCTTCTGATACCTGCAGCCCTTACTATTTTTTTTGCTTTTTCAAAGATGGCAGTCGCTCCCATCTTTTGTAGTTCCATCAATCCCGTTTTTTTATTTTCTTCCTCCCCATCTAATAGTGTAATGGCTTTTTCATAGGGACAGCCCAGTTCATTCCAGAAAATAACCGCATTTGTGATCTTATTTTCGACAATATATTTATAGGGAGTATATAGGTCTTTAATTTCCAGCTTTGTTTTTCTGGATTTGTAAAACCAAAATGCAAATTCACTATTGGCAGTTCCACAATCTACACGGGCAATCAGGTTACAGCAGGTTTCTAATTCTTTAGTTGAAAGTAGTGTTTTCCCGGAGAGCCATTCGTATTCTAAAATAGCCGTAACAACGGGCATAATTATTGGGTATTCTTTTGTTTTGAATGCCATTTCTTTAACTGTGACAAGGTTATTCTCAGCTTCGGGATGTCCTTTACGTAATTTGAGAACCGCAGATATTGTAAGTGCTCCAATTTTTACTGCTTCCGGATGAACCTGGTATTTTATAAGATTATCGACTATTGAATTTGCTTCGCTCCAGTTACCTGTTTCCAATAATATCCGGGCTTCTAAATATAATGTAAAGGGTTTTGAAGTGTTTAGATTCCGTTGTTCACAATACAGGTTGTTTTCAGTAAGCAGGCTACGAGCTTTGTTATATTCTTTTGCTATTATTAAACTAAATATAATATTAGTGTGGGCCCTGTCTACATCTTCTTCCAGATTATGTTCGAATGCTATCGATAGGCTTTTATATAGAAATTGTTCCCCTTTGGCTGTATCTTTTGTTTGTCTCCATAAAGCTGATCCTATATTATTTAAAGCGTGACTGATAATTGCATTATCATTGATCTGCCGGCCGATAGCCAATGCTTTTTCTCCCCATTCAATACATTCATGCGTATTGGCAGAATACATTTTAATCTCAGAGAAGTTGCTGAATGCCATCCCTTTTACCTTAGAGGCAGGCAAGTTGTTCAACATTTCAATGGCTTGTATCGCACATTTTTCTGTCTTTACGCTATTTCCTTCAAGCCTCCATAACCTGGAGAGAAACAGAAGATTACTGGCCGTTTTTTCCATATCATTTTGTAATCTTTCCAATTCGAATACGTTGGTTTGATATAGAATAGCTTCGGTAATTTGATTGGTCAAGTAGCATTCATGCGCATAAGATTTATACAATTCTATAAGTTCAGTTTCTCTTCTCTTTCCAGCATATTTAATTGCCGTCAGGTATAATTTTGAAGCCTCGAGGTGTGCACCCGCGATACTGGCCTGTTGAGCAGCTATCGGGGCAAATTCATATACAAGTGAATCCAGGTTTGCATATTTGGCATGATGAATTATTTTTTCTATCTCACCTGTTTCTTTGAATAGTTCGAAGAATGATTCGAGTATATATTTATGTAACTTGATTTTTTTAATGGGAGAGAATGATTCTTCTATCGTTCTCCTGTATAATTCATGTTTGAATTGTATCTTATCATTATTTATGATGAGGATTTTGACATTAAGGCATGTATCAATTGCCTCATGCCATTTTGGGTCAATTTTTGAAAGTAATTTGGTTTTAAGACCATCGGGGATTACTGAAAGAATTTCCCATAAGTTTTTGGTAGCGTCATTCTGATGGCGAAATACTGTAAGAACCGCATCCTTTACATTGGCAGGAACCCCGGGGCTATAATTGGCTATAATTTCATGAAGGAAGAACGGGTTTCCATTGGTTAAAAGATAGAGGTTTTCTCCATCATAACCCTTCTGCTCTGCCAGCCGGGACACAGCTGTTTGAGATAGTGGTTTCAATGGCACCCTTGTATACGTATCACTGGGCAATCCACTTAGTATGGAACTAAGGATTCTATCTCCTTCAAAATCAGTGTCTCTGCACGTTATAATGAACATGCACCTGGTTTTACTGATTCTTCTCGCCAGAAATTTGATGTAATCTATTGTCGCTTCGTCAGCCCAATGTATATCCTCAAAAACAATTACTACTGTTTCTCTTTTATTGATAAGATCCTGTGCAAAATGGTTAAATAAGTCACCCCTTGAAAGACTATTCACAAATGGTTCACTCCAATCTATTTTTAGCTGCATAGCCAGATCGATTATGGGCGAAAGGGGTCTTGGCGTAGATAATGAATCGCAGGTTCCAATATAGAATTTCACTCCTGTTGCGAGGTTGTTCAGAAACTGGTTTAGCAGCATGGTTTTTCCAATACCTGCCTCACCGGTAATGATATAATTATGCCCTCCCTCTGAAGGGATCTTTTTTATACCACTAGTAAGTGTTAGTAGATCGTTCTCTCTTTCGATTAACTGCATATATTAAATATGGGGTACGGGCTTTGAAATATAGGGAATATTACCTATACTATTTAGAGGTAACTAAGGTTGCTTTGCACCGTAAAAATATTCCATAATTAAATTAACGCAATGAAAAGAAGTATTTGGACAACAGTTTTCCTTGTAGCAATGTCAGGGGCATTCGCACAAAAAAGTGCATCTAAGAAGTTTTTTATGGATGTACATCAAATGGAGCCGGGGAAAGTAACTTTCGATGCCGTAATGGAGGCTCATCAGAAAGATCTTAAGACAGGGCCAGAATACGGTGTAGATTTTATGAAATTCTGGGTGGATGAAAAAAAAGGATTGATATACTGTCTTGCATCCGCCGGTAAGGCAAGTGACCTTACTACGGCGCATAAACATGCGCATGGATTATTGCCAAAGGATGTTTATGAAGTAAAAAGCAGTATGGTTGATCCGGAAGTGCCTGGTAAACAATATTTTATGGATTTTCATTATGTAGGTCCCGGTCAAGTTACTGAACAGGCAGTAGCGGGGGCGCATGAAAAAGATCTGAGTGTTCAGCGTAAGTATGGCGTTAACCTGATTAACTACTGGCTTGATGAGAAAAAAGGTGTCATCTTTTGTCTTGCACAGGCTGCTGATAGTGCTGCATTAATCAACACACATAAGGAAGCCCATGGTTTATTGCCTAACGCTGTGCAAACGGTAAAACAGGGGCAATAGTAGCTATCTCGAGAATCAGCTATAAGCTGTTAAATGGATGACAAAAAGTTGTCATTTAAGGTTAGCCGATCAGTCTGCCAATATACAGTTCAATTTTGTTGTTGCAGCGATTAGGGTTGTAATGGAGAAAATAGCATAATGACTGCTGAAATTTCAGCGATAGAAAAATAAATGGAGACCAGCAACCATTGTAAAAACGGGGCGTTACCGAAAAGCCAAATGAGTAGGGTAAATAGTGTATGCCAAAATTTTTAATCGAAAGAGAGATGCCGGGATTAGGAAAACTGACTCCCGAAGAGCTTAAAAAAGCTTCACAAACTTCCTGTGCTGTTTTAAATAAGTTGAACTCTGTTCAATGGCTGAAAAGTTTCGTAACTGCTGATAAACTCTATTGTGTTTATATTGCTCCTAACGAGGAATTGGTAAGGGAACATGCCAAATTAGGAGGCTTCCCCGCAACAGCCATTAACCAAATCAGCACAATTATTGATCCTACTACAGCCGAATAATGAATTTGTAAGCATCATTTTACATTGTTTGAAAGTAAGTATAGGGCCTGTTGAATAGTATATTCGGCAGGCTTTGTACTTTTGGCCGCTGATGTTTTTGTTGCTGCTATTGCAAAGTTTGAAATACATTGTCATGTAGGGATACTGGTATGTAAGAAGATTTGCCGTAGTTAGGCTCTTACTCCTTGTAAGCCTTAGCTGATTCAGCTAAGGTTATGTATAATAGCTTTTATTTGTCTGATTTTCAAGAGGCTTATATTTTAGCCAGTTCCAGCAAAACAATATTGAGGTTCCTGTGTTGCAATGGCAGATCCGGCGTATCTGGGGTTGTATAGGTTTCTACTACGGAGAAGCCATAGCTTTTGTAATACCCAATGATCTTATTGTTTTCAGCCCAGGTATCCATCCGGATAAAACGCAATCGTTTTTCGTTGGCAATATTTTTTGCCCAGTTCAATACCAGACCGAATACTGGGCCTTCGTTAACATGGCGGTTGGCAACAATGCGGTGAAGGTATATGGCATCGCCTTTTTCCTTTTCGCGCCAGATAAGTGGATCTGTGTAACAGACGCTGAAGATGCCGCAGATCTGCTCGTTATTGATGATCTTGTATAACTGTCCGCTTTCAACATCGCGCTGCAGGAATGCTTTGTCATAATTTTTCCATCCCGTAAAGTTTTTCTTTTGCTGGTAGTCAATGGCTTCCTCAAAGAGTTTGTAAATAACGGGCAGATCGTTCAGGGTGGCAGGTGTGATCATAGCAATTGGTTTATTGGTTATTATTCAGGTTGCTGTGACGGGCACTGTACATGAAATACAGCAGCAAGCCGATGAAACTCCAGACTACGAAGCGGATCCAGGTGGCAGTATCGAGACTGCACATCAGCAACAGATTAAAAGCGATACCTAATGGTGCAACCAGCTGAATGTTTTTTACTTTGTAAGGCCGGTGAAGACCAGGTTCTTTCCGGCGCAGAATCAGCACCGCGCCACAAATCATGGCAAAAGCGAAGAGGGTGCCGATGCTTGTCATTTTGGTGGCTTTTTCAATCGGTGTTACTGCTGCTACCACAGATGCCACAGCACCCAGCAGGATGGTGCTTTTCCAGGGTGTTTTGTGAACAGGATGGATGGCCGCAAAAAGTTTGGGTGGGAGTAACCCATCTTTCGCCATATTGAAAAAGATCCGGGTCTGCGACAGTAACATGACCAGCATCACGGATATCAAACCGATCACTGCCGCAATGGTAATCAGGAGTGAGGCCCAGCTTAATCCCGCAGCATCAAATGCCGATGCCACCGGTGCACCCAGGTCGATCTTTTTGTAATTCACCATACCTGTCAATACCATCGATACGAGGATATACAAACTGGTACAAATTATCAGCGAAGCGATAATGGCGAAGGGAATATGTTTGGTGGGATTGATGGCTTCCTGAGATTGTGTGGATACTGCGTCAAAACCAATGAAGGCAAAAAATACAATGCCTGCGGCTGTCAGCACACCAGTCCAACCGTAATGATGTTCACCTGCAGCATCCGTACTCCTTTCGGGAATGAAGGGGTGCCAGTTGGAAGGGTCAATATAAAACACACCTACGCCTATCACAAACAGCACCGCTGCCACTTTTAAGGCAACGATGGTATTATTTACTTTAGCCGATTCCTTGATGCCCCGGTACAGGATCCATGTTACCAGCAATACAATTAAACCGGCAGGCAGGTTAATGGCGAAGGAGAAAGGTGCCAAACCCAGTTTTGCTGCTTCTTCATTTGCAGTAAAAGGATCATTGACCAACCATAGCGGGATATTACTGACACCCGCGAGCTGTAATAGTTTTACGAAATATTTAGACCAGCTCACAGCTACGGTGGTGGCCCCCATCATATATTCCAGGATCAGGTTCCAGCCTATGAACCAGGCAAACAATTCGCCCACAGTGCCATAGGAATAGGCATAGGCAGATCCTGATACCGGTAAGATGGAGGCAAATTCAGCGTAACATAAGGCAGCAAACAAACAGCCAATGCCGGCCAGAATAAAGGAAAGCGCCAGTGCAGGACCTGCATACAGGTTGGCAGCTACACCGGTCAGCACAAAAATACCGCCCCCTATCACTGCACCCACACCAATAGCAGTCAGTTCCCATTTGCCAAGGGTTCGGTTGAGTTCACTTGATTTAATGTCGCTGTTGTAAGCACTGATGGGTTTAATGCGTAAATACTTTTTAAAGGGCATAATCAGTTATTTGGTTGGTAAAAGATGACATAGCATACGCAACGGCGGCCCTGGCGTGGATCTCAGTAGTATTGAAAACAGGAACAGAAAAATCTTCCTGGCCGATAAGCAACGGAATTTCGGTACAACCGAGTATAATGCCCTCGGCCCCCTGTTCGATCAGTGCTTCAGCGATCCTGAGATAGACATTTTTGGTTTGTGCAGACAGGATGCCTTTACCCAGCTCGTGCAGTAAGGTAAACTCGATAAAGTCACGCTCGGCCTTACTGGCCGGAATCATTGTCTCGATTCCGTTTTCGTGTAGTTTTTGCCGGTAGAAATCCAATTCCATGGTATAGGTGGTGCCAAGCAGTCCTGCCTTGTTTATTTTCTTTTCTGCAATGGCTGCTGCGGTAACCTGCCTGATATCAACAAGGGGACTATGAATTTTTTCAGCAACCCGTTCTGCAACAATATGTGCCGTGTTTGCACAGAGTAAAATCAACTCTGCACCGGCTTTTTCAAGTTGCAGTGCCGCATCCAGGAGCAAGGCAAAGCTACTGTCCCAATCATGGGCCGCATTGCAGGTATGAAAGCGTTGGAAATTGACGGAATAGATCATACACTCCGCATAATTCAAACCGCCGGATAGTCTGTTGGTTTCTTCGTTGATGATGCGGTAATAGTCGATGGTGGAGCTCCAGCTGATACCACCTACAAGACCGATTTTTTTCATATTGGTTCAATTAAGGATCCGTAAAAATTCGATAAAGGGACCTACGTCTTTTTGATACTGCTTAGCCATTACCCGTAAGATCTGTGTGGTATGCGAGAGGTCATGGGTTACCCAGGTGGATAATACATTCTGTAAGGTTACGGTACCCATTTTCGGATGTAAGCCCGTTTTGTGGAGGTCTGCTTCAGAAAGTGGATGGGAGCGGAGTGATGCGAGGTTCTGTTGTCTCAGGTCTGTGAACTCAGTTAATAGGGTGCTCATTTTTTTGCCTTTGATCCACTCAAACTGGCTGCTCATATCGAATGGTGAGAGGCGTTTCTGGTCTGCATCGGAAAGAATGGTTTGTATCCGCCCATAAAAATTGTTCTTTTCGCAAAAGATCAAATGACCCACTACCTCCAATGGGCTCCAGGTACCCGGTCCTTCGTTCCGTATAACCCAACCATCGGGTAATCCTTTGAGTAAGGCAGAAAGGGTATCGGGTGTTCGTTCCAATAGCTGTAAAGCTGTTTTGACGGAATATTGTTGCATAGGCATGTTAACTGGTTTTCCGAAGGGTTTTTACTCTTTCCTCAAAACCCATAGCTGGCGCAAGTGGATTCACTACCTGTTCAAAGAACCGCAGCAATGGTTCCGAGTGCTGGTGACTTTTTTGTGTTTGCAGGTGAACATGCACCAGTCGTCCCCATAAAACAGATTTGACAATTGTCTGCCCGCTGTTCCACATCACGGCTTCAAACAGCAGGCTGCTGCCGCTATAAGCGATGAGTTGTGTCTGGATCAGTATTTCTTCTGCGAGCAAAGCAGGAGAGAGGTAACTGATCTGCGTTTGTGCCGATACCCAACCCACCGATTGCTCGCGTGCGATTCTGTAGATATCGAAATCATAATTTTCGAGTAACTGGTCGCCACGGGCCGTCAGCATATAATCGATATACCGCGAATTGTTCAGATGGTTAAACGGGTCGCAATCATGAAAGCGGACTTTCATTTTGCTTGCAAGGGTTTTCTTTAACTGGGCCATACAAATGGTTTAGTTAGTGTTTAAAATATACCGATCGGTATATTAATTAATAAAAAAAATCAATACGCCATATCCCTGATCAATTTTTCGAGAAAGTTCATGGCTATCCGCAGGTCGCCTGATTTGCCGGTCACTTTTGCCTGCATCACGGCGCCTTCGATGAGGGAGCATAAGATAACCGCAAACCCAGCGGGATTCACATCAGCCCTGATCTCTTTTCTTTCAATACCTCTTTTCATCTGGTTTTCTACCGACCGTTTCCAGAAGGACAGGGCTTCGGCCGCCTTCGCACGTAGTTCCGGGTGTGTATCATCCGCCTCGGTAGATGTATTCAGGATCGGGCAGCCAGGTTGCAGAAACGGGATCTTTAAAAAATCGCGGTACACCAGTGGATAGGCGAGTAGTCTGTCAATGGCGTTTTCTTTAGAAAGAATCCGCACTTTCATGTAAGACGTTATTTTCCCAAAATTGTAATCAAAAGCTGCCAGTGCTACTTCATCCTTGTTCGTAAAATTACCATAGATACTGCCTTTGGTTAAGCCGGTGGCCTGTGTAAGATCGCCCAACGAGGTACCCGCATACCCTTTGGTATTGAAAACCGGAGCCGTTTTTTCAATGATAAACCGGCGGGTGCGTTCTGCTTTTGATAGGGAATCTTTTGACATGAAAGTCAAATATAGGATAAATAATACCAATTGGTATATTTTGTAAAAATATTTTTTGATAGTGCGCTGTAATTGGTAAATAGAACAGATGAACAGACGAACAAGGAACAGACGAACGGATGAACACAGATAGTGAAAGGAAAAATGTGCTTGCTTCTGATGGTATCCTCAGTTTTGGGTTACGTTTTATGTTCTATGTTCTGCGTTCTATGTTTTCGGTTCGGTTTCCGATATTCCTGTTCGATATTCTGCTGTTCCAGATTATCTTGCACCTGCATGTCTTACCCTGATATATTACTCAAAATACAAAAGAGCTTTAGCCTGTATGTGCCAGATCCGGAACAGATAAAACGGGTGTACGGACAGTTGTGTGCAAATGATCCAACCACTCCTTTCCCCTTCTGGGCCAAGATCTGGCCATCTGCTTTTGCTTTGCTTGATTTTCTGCAAGAACATCCCCATTGGATCAAAGACAAACAGGTAGTAGAATTAGGAGCAGGAATCGGTTTGCCTTCTTTGCTCATGGCCAAAGAGGCTGCTTCAATGATCGTCAGCGACCACGCACCGGAAGCGGTGGCACTGCTTCAGAAGAATATTCAGCACCTGGGTTTGTTGAATGTAAACGCAGTTTGTCTGAATTGGAATGATTTTCAGGAGGATATCAGGGCCGATACTTTACTGTTAAGTGATATCAATTATGCCCCCGAACAGTTTGCACCATTACTGGTATTGATCCGCAAAATGTTGCTGCAGGGTACGACAATTATTCTCGCAACCCCGCAACGGATCACTATTACACCGTTTGCAGAAGCCATCCAGCCTTATATCAAAGAATCCGTTCTGCAAACCGTGGTGGATAACAGCCTGCCGGTGGAGATCCGGATTCTGGTGCTTACCCAATAACCGATACAGGAGCACGATGTTTGAAAAGTGTGAGAATCTGCTTGTAATTTAGTAAGCTACCGGAGCAGACTGTTATACCTTTGAATGTGTAATAAAAAAAGTGGGAGAGAAGAAGGGTGTAACTTGAACCAATCAACTTTATCCATGCAGTGCCAAACGCAGGTGCACGCGTCATTTATACATCAGCCTTTAAAAACTATACAAATGGGAATACCTAACACAAAAGCTTTCGGAACAGCCTCACCCGAAGCGGCTTTACAAGAAATGCAGATTGAGCGCAGAACAGTTACGCCAAAAGATATTGAAATTGAGATCCTGTATTGCGGGGTTTGTCATTCAGACCTGCATACGGCACGCAACGATTGGGGCGGAACCATTTACCCTGCGGTACCCGGCCATGAAATCGTAGGTAAAGTAACCAACGTAGGCCCTGAAGTAACCAAACTGAAAGTAGGCGATCTGGCGGCTGTTGGCTGCCTCGTTGGCTCCTGCGGTACCTGCGACAGCTGCCGGCAGGATCTGGAGCAATACTGTTTAAACGGCTTTGTAGGTACGTATAATGGTAAAGACAAACATTCAGGTACCCAAACTTTTGGTGGATATTCTGAACGTATTGTGGTAAACGAACATTTTGTACTGAAAGTGCCCGCCAACCTGGACCTGGCCGCTACGGCTCCTTTGTTATGTGCCGGTATCACAACCTGGTCGCCATTGCGCCACTGGAAAGTGGGCAAAGGAAGTAAAGTGGCCGTGGTAGGTTTGGGCGGATTGGGACATATGGCCATTAAACTCGCCAAAGGCCTTGGGGCAGAAGTAACCCTGTTCTCCAGAACACCAGGTAAAGAAAAAGATGCCATTCAATTGGGTGCAGATGCGGTGGTGATATCCACTGAAGCGGATCAGATGAGTAAAGTAAAAGGGAAATTTGACCTGATCATTGATACCGTTCCTTATGTGCATGATGTAAATCCGTATGTAGCTACCTTAAACATCAGCGGCACCTTGGTATTGGTGGGGTATTTAGGCGGACTGGAACCGATATTGAATACTGTACCCATGATCCTCGGAAGAAAAGCCGTAGCCGGATCCCTGATTGGCGGCATTGCAGAAACTCAGGAAATGCTTGATTTTTGTGGCGAACACAATATTGTTTCGGATATAGAGATCATCAAAATGCAGGATATCAATGAAGCCTATGAAAGAATGCTGAAGAGTGATGTGCGTTACCGCTTTGTAATTGATATGGCCAGTTTGAAACAATAGTTGCTAAACAGCTAATATTGTATGATGCGATCCCTCCCTTTGTTGGTTCTTCTGCTTTGCTGTAATGTAAAACAGGTAATGGCGCAGCCCGGTACTTTCCGTATCACACAGCGTAGTGCAGTTTTTGATTCAACGGACTTGTTTGTATCCTGTCACGCATCCACGTTGGTTTCGCTCGAGAAGGGAGTACTGATGAGTGCCTGGTTTGGCGGCAGTGCCGAGGGTAAGAATGATGTCTGTATCTGGGGCGCTTTTTTACAGCTGGGAAAATGGAGCCGGCCGCAACTACTGGTTACCGGCAAACAAGCCGATGGCCAACAGTTTCCCTGCTGGAATCCCGTTTTGTTCAAAGCCCGGAACGGTGTGTTGTATCTGCATTACAAAGTAGGCCCCAATCCGCGTGAATGGTGGTCCTTGTATATCCGATCAGCCGATAATGGCAAAACATGGTCGGAACCGATTCGATTACCGAAAGGAATGCTGGGTCCAATCCGCAATAAACCTATTCAACTGTTATCAGGTAAAATACTCTATCCTTCCAGCACAGAAAGCAAGGATGGGAAATGGGAAGTACATATGGAGATCTCGGATGAGTTATTGACCAACTGGAAAAAATATTCCGTTCCAGGCGATAAGTATGGGGTGATACAACCCACTATTCTGCAACACAGGGAAGGAAAACTGCAGATTCTCTGCCGTAGCCGCCAGAATGTGATTACAGAGAGTTGGTCGGGAGATGGCGGTAAAACATGGCAGGCCATGCAAGCCAATACCCTGCCCAATCCCAATTCAGGTATTGATGCGGTTAGTTTACAGGATGGGAGACAACTGCTGGTATATAATCCCCTTGTTGCAGGTAAAGAGTGGTGGGAGGGCAGATCGGTTTTGCAACTAGCTGTTTCGGCAGACGGGCGTAACTGGAAAGAGATCTGTACACTGGAGGACCATACAAGCGGCGAATACAGTTATCCTGCTATCATTCAGGATAGGGATGGAGTTGTTCATATCACCTATACCAACCAGCGGAAGCAGATTCAATACATTCGGCTGGATCCTGTTTTCTGATCAGCGCTTTCTTGTTTTTATTTAATAGACCGTTCCCTGTTTCTATGCACATACCAGTAAGTGGCCAATAAGGCAAGTACCAATACCGCTACCTGTATGAATAATCCGATTCTGTCGGTTCTTTCCAGTAATACGGGGTTAGTGCCCGGCGGATAATCCAGGATCCAGACCGCTCCCTTGGTTCCTTTCATTCCTGTGATTGCCTGTGATACATTCAATGCAAAATGAATACCCGCAGGTACGGCAATACCGCGCGACCAGATGGCGGCCAATCCAAACACGAAAGCCCATACAAAAGGTCCTGCAAAAGAACTGAGCAGGCTCCAGCCATTTAGTAAATGATACGCTCCAAAAGCAACTGCGATCACTAACTGGCTGATCCATGGGCCATAAGCCTGATACAATTTTTGTTGAGGGTAAGACCTGAATCCGATCTCTTCCATCAAAGCCAATGGCAGTATGGGTAGATACAGGAACAGATAATCAGCAGAAGACGTTTGCGGCTGATACCGGATGGTTAACTCACTGAATTGCAGTAGCACAAAAAGGATGACGGCAAAAATAACCACGCCTGTCAGCGAACCCAATACAAACCTGAACAAGGTTTTCTTTTCCCAGCTCAGTCCCATTGAAGCAAATGAGGGCTGTTTGTTCCGTTGAAAGATCCTTGCTGTTACCAGACCAGCCAGCGAACCCAGTATGCCATAAGCAAGAAAGCTGTACGCGGGCGGAAACAGGGAGCGGGCATTGCCACAGAGAAATAGTAGACCGGTAAAAACCAACATGAAGAGTAGCGGTTTCCCAAAGGCTGAAATGCCTATCGGTTGTAGTGCTTCGTTTTGGGGCATGGGATAAAGGTTGTATAGCGGAATGTAAAACCTGTCTGAACCGATTTATTTTTTTTGATCATCCAGTTCCACCACTACCGGAAAATGATCAGAAGGTACCCTTGCGGTATAAGGTGCTTTATTGTTAACTAATTCTTTCTCGGTTCTTTTACCACGATAGGTGTCTGTGAGGATACCGTATCTTTTTACATGAAAGAATTGATTAACGAAAATATGATCAATTCGGCTGTCTGTTTGTGCATCGGCATTGAAGTTATTGAAGGTTCCATTGGTAGACAGCCGGATGGGAGCCAGTTCATAGGCATCGCGTAACAGGCCGGAATTGTTGATGAGCGTATAACTTTCATTGAACTGATCCACGTTAAAATCTCCGGTAAGTATCAGCGGCATATTGGCCGGCAGTTCCCGCATTTTCTGCATTACCAGTTTGGCGCTTTCGGCACGGGCCTGTACGCCGATATGGTCCATGTGCAGGTTGTAGAAATAGAAAACGAATCTGTTTTTTTTCTCCCGGAATTTACCCCAGGAGCAGATCCTTGGCAAAGCGGCATCCCATCCCTTGTTAGGCCGGTCGGTAATGGGAGAGAGCCAGAAATTTCCTTTTTCCAGCAGATCAAATTTGTTGGTGTCATAAAAGATGGCGGCATATTCCCCTTTCTGTTCTCCATCATCTCTGCCCACACCGGTATATGCATAGCCTGGCAGATTTTGTTGCAGGGTTTCTAACTGGTGAAACAGCCCTTCCTGTATGCCAAAGATCTCCAGGTTGTGAAAACGGATCATGGATACGATTACCGGGTAACGTTGTGCCCAGCCATTGCCGTTTACACTATCGCCGGTATTGGCGTAGCGGATATTGTAAGTGCCTGCCACAAAATGCTGTGCAACACTTTTTTCAGCAGATAAGATGCCGGACAACGATAAGAAGAGTACAAGTAACCAATATTTTATTTGCATATTGAACGTTTTATAGAGGCGAGGTAATGCATAAAGATATTTCTTCTTCATTAATGTACAGGCAGACCGGGTACTATTTCATACCAGCTGATTCATTGCCTGTTATCAAAATCCGGAAATATCGGTGAATGCAACTGTAATACCGATAAAAGGGAAAAGACAATCTCTTTCCCGTTTGCGTAAACAGGTTTTCCCGATGCGGCAGTATTTGTTTTTTGATTAGCAACAGTTTTGCGCACAAATAAAACTGTTTATGAAAAGCATCGGATTTTTTTTAGCACTGTTGATCAGTGTATTCGCATATGGAAGCGCAGTGGATCCCAAAACCGGAACCATTAAAGGAAAAGTAATTACACAGGACCAGCTGCAGGCAGCGGGTGTAGTTGTGAAGATACCTGCATTTAACAAAACCACACTCACAGATGAGGAAGGTGTTTTCATTTTTACAAAACTGGCGGCTGGCGAGTACACGCTTGAATTCTCATTACTGGGTTATATACCGGTAATAGAAAAAGTTACGGTAGTGGCCGGTAAAGAAACAATAGTAACGATACCATTGGCTGTAACAGTACGCCAGCTGGAAGAAGTACTGGTAAAAAACGGGCTCCGTTTTGCCAACCGGCAATCAGCAATGGTAGCGAAGATGCCCTTAAAGAATCTGGAAAATCCGCAGGTATATAGTGTGGTACCAGCTGCTTTGTTAAAAGAACAGGTAGTAACCAGTTTTGATGATGCATTGAAAAATGCACCCGGTATTAATCGGTTATGGTCATCTACCGGAAGGGGCAATGACGGTGGCAGCTATTATTCTTTACGCGGGTTCTCTTTACAGGCAAGAATAGTGAATGGTGTGGCAGGTGCCAGCAACGGCAGTCCTGACCCTGCCAATATGGAAAGGATCGAAGTGATCAAAGGTCCGTCGGGTACTTTATTCGGCAGCAGCCTGGTGTCTTTTGGCGGACTCATTAATACCGTTACCAAACGTCCGCAGGTAATTCCCGGCGGCGAACTATCTATTACAGGCGGCAGTTATGGTTTAACAAGACTTACTGCCGACATCAATACGCCGCTTGATTCTGCCGGAAGATTATTACTTCGTACCAATGCAGCATATCATTACGAAAACAGCTGGCAGGATGCAGGATTTAAAAAATCCTTTTTCCTGGCACCGGCACTTACTTACAAGGTATCGCCCAGATTAACTTTTGATCTGCAGGCTGGTATTTATTCGGCTGAAGCTACCAATGCGGAAATGTTATTCCTTACCCGGACAGCTGCATTGAAAGTTACCCGTCCGCAGGATATGCGGATCGATTTTTCACGGTCTTTCACCAGCAATGATATCACCATTAAAACGCCGGTGATAAACCTGGAAGCGGCGGCCAGATACCAACTGGGCAAAAGCTGGGTATCACAAACCCTTTTATCACGCAGCAACCGGAAATCGGATGGTTATTACTCTTACCTGAGTATTTTACCCGGCGATAGCTCGTTGAGTCGTTTGATCAGTAACCAGAATTCCTACAGCATACTCACTGATCTTCAGCAGAATTTTATTGGTGATTTTCTGATCGGCGGTAAACGGAACCGGGTTGTAATTGGTGTTGATTTTTTATCCTCACAGCTGAATAATGCCAGCAGTGCTTATATCAGTTTTGATACAGTACAGTATATCCGCAATGATGTCAAATACACCAACCTGACAAAGGCCGCAGTAGATGCGAGGCTGAATGGGGGGGTGCCCACTAAAACCACTGCTACCACCAACAGCTACAGTATGTATGCATCTGATGTGTTGGATCTGACAAAGCAACTGCATATTATGGCGAGTTTGCGGGTAGACAGGTTTGATAACCGTGGCAGTTATAACCAGCGGACCAACCTTACCACCGGCGCCTATGCACAAACTGCGTTCTCTCCCAAATTCGGGATTACCTATGAACTGATACCAAGACATATGTCTTGGTTCGCCAATTATATGAATGGTTTCCAGAACCTGGCACCTGTAACACAGGCCGACGGAACTGTAAGTATTTTTAAACCACAGCAGGCCAACCAGTGGGAAGCGGGTATTAAAACTGAAATGCTGGGAGGCAAAATTACGGGAACCGTTACTTACTATGATATCTATGTGCGTAATGTAACCCGCCCGCATCCCACATTAACAGGGTTTACCGTGCAGGATGGCAATATTTCCAGTAAAGGATTTGAAGCGGATCTGGTAGCTGCTTTATTTACCGATTGTAATATCGTGGCCGGTTACAGTTATAACCATGCAGTAAATGATCAGACAGACAAAAATACCAACGGCCTGCGCCCGGTTTCTTCCGGACCCAAACACCTGGCTAATGTGTGGTTGAGTTACAAAACCGGTAAAGGAAAACTAAAAGGAGCGGGTATTGGTTTCGGCGGAAATTATGCCAGTGAAAATATTATTACCAATAGTCTTGTAACCGGCCAGTTTATACTGCCATCCTATACGGTCATGAATGCAACGGTATTCTTTGATCAGCCTGCCTTCCGGATCGCTGTTAAACTGGATAATCTCACCAATCAACAGTACTGGAGTGGCTGGACAACCGTTGAGCCACAGATGCCCAGACGTTTCGCCCTAAATCTTGCTTTCAAATGGTAAACAGAAAATCACAGATTAGACGGATCAGCGATTGGTTGCATTTGTGGCTTGGCCTGATCACAGGCATACTGGTGGTGATTATCAGTATCACAGGATGTTTGTACGTATTTGAGCGAGACCTGCGTGATATTACCGAACCTTACCGTTTTGTTACTGTTGAAAATAAACCCTTGCTGCCGCCATCGGTATTGCGTTCTATCGCTGAGAAACGAACGGGAGTTAAGGCAACCGGTGTGCAATACGGCAGACCGGGCGAAGCGGCGGCGGTTACCTATACTAAAAAGCCGCAGGGATTTACGTATGTATACCTGAATCCGTATACCGGTGATTTTATCCGGGAGAAGATCCGTGACAGGGATTTTTTCCGGATCGTACTGGCCGGTCATTTTTATCTCTGGCTGCCTCCCAAAATCGGGCAGCCGGTAGTATCGGTTACGGTATTGATCTTTGTATTCCTGCTCATCAGTGGGATCATCATGTGGTGGCCCAAAAAATGGAACAGGGCTACGAGGAAAAATAGTTTTGGTATTAATTGGAAAGCCAGGTTTAAACGACTGAATTATGACCTGCACAATGTACTGGGCTTTTATGTGCTGCTGCTGGCTTTTGTGATCGCTGTTACGGGTCTGGTGTTTGGGTTCAAGTGGTTTGCGAGATCCTATCATTATCTGGTAACCGGAGGGAAGACATTACCCACAACAAAAAAACCATTATCGGATACTACTACATATATAGTACCCTTTCTGGTGCATAACACAGAAGACAGTATCTGGCAACTGGCGATGCAGGAATATGCACCTATTTCAGGTTTGTTGCAGATCAGTTTTCCAGGCAAATCAGCTGACCCGGTGGCCGTAACGTATAATCCGGATAAGAAAACATATTACAAAAGGATCTTCCGGTATTTTGACCGTTATACAGCGAAAGAACTCCCAACCAGCATACCGGCGCCTGTTACCACGGGAGAAAAAATTTACCGAATGAATTATGATATCCATGTGGGAGCTGCTTTTGGTATCACAGGTAAGATCCTCGCATTTGCTGCCAGTCTTATCTGCGCCAGTTTACCCGTAACCGGTTTTTTGATCTGGTGGGGTAGAAAAAGAAAAGCCCGCCTGCCCAATAAACGAATAGCTCAATAGTCGTATTTGCTGATGACTTTTCGGGTAAGCAGGGTTTTTTATGAAAAATTTGGTGTATTGGCAAAAAGTCCTTTATTTTTGTTTAACAGTGTTAAATTATTTAACTATTGTTATTGCTTCAAATGGCCAGCAAAGAAAGAATACAAAGATTGAAAGAAGAAACAAGGATCCGGATCCTTGAAGCTTCGCTTGATATTGTAAAGGAGGAAGGTTGGCAATCGCTTAGTATGCGTAAGATTGCAGACAGGATTGAATATACGGCCCCCATCATTTATGAATATTTTGCCAATAAAGATGCTATTCTTAATGAACTTACGCGACAGGGTTTTGTAAAGTTGGCCAGGGAAATGGATGAAGCAAGCAAGGCTTTTTCAGATCCCCCGGCGCAATTGGAAGCCATGTGGCTGGCTTACTGGAATTTTGCCTTTGCCAATAAGGAATTATACCAGGTGATGTATGGTGTTGAAATGAACTGTTGTGTGTTTGAAAATAGCTGTCCGGACATACAGGGGCCTTCCAACCTGATCTGGGATAAAATTACCGAGCTGGTTCCTGAAGAAAACCGAACAGAGGACTTTATCTGTACCAAGTATTATACGTTCTGGTCGGTTGTACATGGGTTGATATCGATTAATATGACACGCCAGACACGTCAGGCAAGCAATGAAATCAATAAACAAGTTTTGAAAGATGCGATATCGGGAATTATTAACTCAATGAAATAAAGGGTTTTTTATTTGTCCGGTATCTAACGCTGTTAGATAATTTAATCATGTTCATATTTCACTAATAAATTTCTCATTTTCTAAAATCCAATACGCAGTTTATAAAACAGTTTGAGAACTGCTTTTTTATTATTAAACCTTAACACTGTTAAACAATTTAATTACGTTATGAAAAAAATCTTCTACTCAGGCGTTTTTTTAGTTTTAGTTGCCTGCGCCGGCAACCAGTTCAACCAAACACCTCCGCCGCCACAATCTTTACCCGTTATTAAACTGAACACCGGTTCTGCCACTATCTGGCAGGAATATCCTGCCTCTCTTGAGGGAACCGTGAATGTTGAAATCCGTTCGCAGGTGAACGGTTACCTGGAAAAAATATATGTGGAGGAAGGGGCTTATGTATTACAGGGGCAACCTTTATTCAGCATCAACAGCAGCGAGTACAAAGAGTATGCAAACAATGCCGGAGCCTCCATACAACTGGCAAAAGCCAATATGGAAAGGGCGCAGGTTGAAGTGGACCGAATTAAACCCCTTGTTGACAATAAAGTGGTTGCCGATGTACAATTAAAAACTGCTCAGGCAAACCTGGCTGCATCCAAAGCGGCTCTTGCACAGGCTGTATCCTCAAAGGGAAGTGCAGATATTACTGTTGGGTACACATTGATCAAAGCTCCCGTAAACGGTTATATTGGTCATATTCCTTTCAAAAAAGGAAGTGTGGTAAGCAAAACCGATGTAATACCATTGACGGTTCTTTCGGAAGTGAATAATGTGCATGCCTATTTTTCTATGAGTGAAAGTGATTTTTTAACCTTTTTATCCAAAGTAGAAGGCAAAACAACGGAGGAAAAAGTAAAAAATATTTTACCGGTAGAATTACAATTACCCGATAATACGATTTATAAAACAAAAGGCAGGGTAGAACTGGTGCAGGGCCAATTTGACCGAAATGCCGGGGCCATCAGCTTCAGGGCCGTTTTTAATAATGCAGAGAAACAACTGCGTTCCGGTATGACAGGAAAAATCCGCATACCCTCCATGCTGCACGAACAACTCATTGTTCCGCAGGAAGCAACTTATGAAGTGCAGGATAAAATATTTGTATTTGCCCTGGGCGATAGTAATAAAGTAGCCAGTAAACAAATCTTCGTAAGTGGGAAAAGCGGTTCCAATTACCTGGTAAACAAAGGTCTTGTAAGCGGAGAAACCATTTTATTCAGTGGCTTACAAAGAGTGAGAGACGGAATTTTTATCGCTCCACAACCTATTTCGTTAGACAGTGTACTTCGTGCAAGCCTGTAACTCCATCCTTATCAACCAAACTATTTTATGATAAAAAAATTTATCGAAAGGCCCGTATTATCAACGGTGATTTCTATCCTGTTGGTGTTACTTGGCATGATTTCTCTTTTTTCTTTACCGATTACCCAGTTCCCTGATATCGCACCGCCCAGTGTTCAGGTTACTGCCAATTATCCCGGTGCTGATGCAGAAGTAGTAGCCCGTTCGGTGGCCACACCACTGGAAGAATCGATCAACGGTGTTGAAAATATGACCTATATGACGTCCAATTCCAACAATGATGGTACGATGACGTTGAATGTTTTCTTTAAATCCGGTACGGATCCCGATATCGCTTCTGTGAATGTGCAAAACCGTGTTGCAAAAGCAAACAGCCTGATTCCGCAGGAAGTATTACAGGCGGGACTTACTACGCAAAAGCAGCAGAACGGTATTATTATGGCCATCGTTCTGTATAGTAACGATACAGCTTTTACAGAAAGTTTTTTGCAGAACTACGCCAAAATCAACATGATCCCGCGGATACAACGGGTACATGGTGTAGGTCAGGCATTGATATTTGGCTCGAAAGATTATGCCATGCGTTTATGGCTGAAACCCGATCGGCTCGCCGCGTATCATTTATCTGCACAGGAAGTGCTGGCAGCGATCAGAGAACAGAACCTGGAAGCGGCCCCCGGTAAGTTTGGTGAGGGTAGCCAGGAATCATTTGAATATGTGATCAAATACAAAGGGAAATTAAATGAAGGGCAGCAGTATGAGAACATCATACTAAAAGCTAATACAGATGGCTCCATGATCAGGCTGAAAGATATTGCCCGTGTTGAGTTTGGTTCATTCAGTTATACGGCATCGGCCAAAGTGGATAAGGGGCCATCTACGGGCATCCTGATTTATCAGACGGCGGGCTCTAATGCAAATGATATCCTTACAGAAGTGGATAAAATATTACAGGAGACCATCAAATCTTTACCAAAGGGGATCAAAACCTTTATTCCTTATTCTGCAAAAGAATTTCTGGATGCATCTATCGATAAAGTAAAACGCACTTTACTGGAGGCATTTGTACTTGTGTTTATTGTAGTATTTCTTTTTTTACAGGATTTCAGGTCAACGCTGATACCTGCTATTGCAGTGCCGGTAGCCATATTGGGAACATTTTTCTTTATGCAGTTATTTGGATTTACCATTAACCTGCTTACACTTTTTGCATTGATCCTTGCCATTGGTATTGTGGTGGATGATGCCATAGTGGTAGTGGAAGCTGTGCATACAAAAATGGAAACAGAACATTTACCTGCACGTGCAGCTACGATTAAGAGTATGGGTGAGATATCCGGAGCCATCATCTCTATTACCTTGGTGATGGCTGCTGTGTTTGTGCCGGTTGGATTTATGCAGGGGCCGGCCGGAATTTTTTATAAACAGTTCGCATTTACCTTGGCTATTGCCATCCTGATCTCTGCCCTGAATGCATTAACGCTGAGCCCTGCCCTGGCGGCTCTTTTCTTAAAACGGAACCCGCACATAGCCGATGCCAAACCCGAAGGATTTAAGGCAAAGTTCTTTCATGCATTCAATACTTCGTTTCAGCATATGACCACGCGTTATACGCATAGTCTTCATTTTCTGATCAAAACAAAATGGGTGGCCATTACGGCATTGGTGGCCATCACCGTTGCAACCGTCGTATTGGTAAAAAAATCTCCATCCGGATTTATTCCTACCGAAGATCAGAGTATTTTTCTGTACTCATTAAATATGCCTGCCGGTTCTTCACTGGAAAGAACCCGGAAAGTGGTTGACCAGGCAGATAGTATTATTCGTACAGTAGAAGGCGTTGAAAAAGTATACAGTGTGGCTGGTATGAATATTATTACCAACGCCACCAGTCCGATGAGCGGTCTTGCTTTTGTTAAATTGAAGAAACCCGGTACCAGAGGAAAAACAGAAGATATTAACCAGATACTTGGCGATGTAAACCAGAAGCTATCTGTGATATCGAAAGCCAATCTTTTCACATTTACATTGCCTACTGTACAGGGTTTTGGTAATACCAATGGATTTGAGTTGCTGCTACAGGACAGGGCGGGAGGTAAACTTTCGGATCTGAACAATGTAACCAATGAGTTTATCGGGGAGCTGATGAAACGGAAAGAGATTGCTTACGCGTTTACCACTTTTAATACCAGTAACCCACAATACAGAGTGAATATTGATGAAGAAAAAACAAAACAATTAGGAGTGTCTGTAAGTGAATTACTGCAAACATTACAGGTGTTTTACGGCAGTTATATGGCATCTGATTTTAATCGATTTGGGAAACAGTATAAAGTGATCCTGCAATCAGACGTGAATTACCGCATTGATCCGTCTACATTACATAATGTGCAGGTAAAAAACAATGCGGCACAAATGATCCCCATAACAACTTTGATTTCGCTTGAGAAAGTGTATGGTCCTGAAACTGTGACGAGGAACAACCTGTTTAATGCAGTAACTGTTAACGGTATTCCTAAACCCGGGTTCAGTTCCGGTGAGGCATTGAAAGCTGTGGAGGAGGTTGCTGCTGCCTATTTGCCCAGAGGATATGCCTATGAATGGTCCGGCTTAACCAGGGAAGAACAGCAATCGGGTTCTCAAACTTCTTTGATTTTTATCATGTCGCTCGTGTTTGTGTATTTCCTGCTGGCAGCGCAGTATGAAAGTTACATCTTACCATTGGCGGTAATACTTTCTGTGCCAACCGGTATATTGGGTGTTTTTGCATTTATTAATCTGGCAGGCATTGATAACAATATTTACGTACAGGTTTGCCTGATTATGCTGATTGGCCTGCTGGCAAAAAACGCTATCCTGATAGTGGAATATGCTGTGCAAAGAAGACATGCAGGACTATCCATCCCGCATGCAGCCATTGAAGCCGCAAAATTACGGTTACGTCCGATATTGATGACTTCATTTGCATTTATTGCCGGGTTGCTTCCATTGTTAACGGCCAAAGGTGCTTCTGCCATGGGAAACCGTTCAATTGGCACAGGTGCGGTAGGTGGAATGTTAACAGGGGTATTGCTCGGCATCTTCATCATACCGGTACTGTTTGTGATTTTCCAACACCTGCAGGAAAAAATCGGCCGGAAAAAAATTGTTGAACATGATAACTGGATAGAGGAGAGGATAGAAAAGAAATAAACGTCCCGTTATTAGTCAATAAAAAACAAATAAAATGAACAAATACTTCAATACTTACATCATCACCATGCTGCTGGTACTGGCCGGGTGCAGCGTATCAAAAGAGATGGCGAGACCAACACCAGCGTTACCCGTCAATTTCAGGAATGCGGTAAATGCCGACAGCAACAGCATTGCCGATCTCCAGTGGAAGGATTATTTTACAGATCCCTCCCTGCAGAAACTGATCGATACTGCGATCGTTAAAAATCACGACCTGCTTATAGCGTTTAAAAATATAGAGGCAGCGCAACGCTTGTTGATACAAACCCGGTATGCTTACCTGCCTGATGTGAAACTGCAGACAGGTATTACTGTGAATCGTCCATCGGATAACAGTCTGAATGGACTCAGTCTTAGCCAGTTTCTTGGAAAATCATATGTAGAGGATTATACAACAGGTATTGGTATTTCATGGGAGGCTGATATCTGGGGTAAAATCAAAAACCAAAAGGCAACTGCATTGGCGGCATTTCTTCAAACCGGAGAAGCCAGGAAAGCCGTTCAAACAAATCTTGTAGCCAATATTGCAAAAGGGTATTACAATCTTTTAATGCTGGATGCGCAACTTGCCGTGGCAAAAAAGAACGTAGTACTGAACGACAGTACACTGCAGATCGTTAAACTGCAATACAGTGCCGGACAGGTAACAGAATTGGCTGTTCAGCAAACAGAGGCGCAAAGGCTGGCTGCTGTACAGTTGATTCCTCAGTTTGAGCAGGCAATCGTGGTAGAGGAAAACGCACTCAGCATATTAACGGGTGTTTTGCCGGAACATATCCAACGTAATACAATACTGACTAATGTGGCTGTGCCGGGTAATTCAGCAACGGGTCTGCCTTCGGAAATGGTGAGTCGTAGGCCGGATGTGAAGCAGTATGAACTGGCACTTACCATTGCCAATGCCAAAACGGGTATTGCCCAGGCCAATATGTATCCCTCTCTGAATATTACTGCCGGTGCAGGGGTGAATGCGTTTAAAGCATCCAGCTGGTTTTCTATTCCTGCATCCCTGTTTGGAACGGTGGCAGGCGGTATAACGGCACCCTTGTTTCAACGGAAACAATTACAGACACAATACGATGTAGCGAAAGTAGAAAGGGAAAAAACGGTCATACAGTTCCGGCAATCAGTATTAAAGGCGGTTGGTGAAGTTTCGGATGCGATGGTGAAGATCCAGAAATTACAAGAGCAGCAAACCATTGCTTCGCTGCGCCGGAATACGCTCGAAAAAGCCATCAGGAACGCACAACTGCTGTTTAAGAACGGTATGGCAACATATCTGGAAGTACTCTCTGCACAAAGTAACCTGCTCCAAAGCGAACTGGAAACAGATGCTATCCGGAAGGCGCAGCTTAACGAGAATGTTGAATTGTACAGGGCCTTAGGCGGAGGATGGAGATGAACTGTTTTGAGTAGTTTACACGCTGGTTAAACAGAGAACCAGGAATGATAAAAGCAAGAAGACCCGCCATTGATTTCCTCGTTTCCATTGTTTGAACAGGGGAAATGTTATATGCGCCCGGCGACACATTCTGATAAAGAGAGGTTGTTTCAAGAGTCTGAGATAACCTCTCTTTATTTTACTATGTACAAACGGGTGCCGGGTGATTTTATGATTTTACTTTACTGAAGCCGAGCAGCATCAGTAGGATACCGGTGAAGAGGATAACTGCTGTTAATAACAGGGACTCATTGATCAAAGGAATAGTGTGGTAACCAAGTGCCGCCATCCCTTGTATCATCAATACACATTCGTTGAGGATGACACCTCCTGCAAACCATTTGATTCCGGTGAGTAATGTTTTGCCCGCAGTAGACCATCTGTAAGAAACGATATAAGCTATCAGGAAAATACTGAACATACCCAGCAGTACCAGGTGCAGGTAACCGATTACGATGGGGCGGAAACCAAAAGCCAACTGGCTGAGCGAAGGAATGGTAGATCCTAGTTGCAACAGGATTTTAATGGTAGTGGCCAATGCCGCCAGTATCAATAACCAACTGATATTTTTTGGGAAAATATCCGCCAAAACGGTTTTATAAATATTATAAAGCCGGAGAAACAGAAACCAAGCCCAGGCCTGTGCCAATGCAGAAAAGATCACCAGCACATACACCGCTACTGGCATTGGTAGCCAAAGGGCCGATAAGAGATAGGCCGGTATACTGGCAAAAGCAAATAAGCGGAAAATGGTTTGTAAGGTTGGCCTGAGTGCTGTAAGATGTTCCATGCGGGCTGTCAGCAAACCCATGGCCGCAAAAAAGAACCAACCATTATACTGGAAGTGCAGAAAAAAATACACGGCGGCCAGGTACCAGTTCTGGTGAACGGTATGGGTGGCCATCATAAAGGCAAGTGCGAAAGCACCCAGTGAAGAAAGCACATTTAACAGCAGTGCGGCTTTGAACCACTGGTGACTGATCCTGTTTTCTCTGAGACGGTTCAGGTCTTTCCAGTAAACCATGGTGAAGATATATGAGACAATAATGGATAAAGTGGAGAAGCTGATACTCCACCCACCATACCCCTGTATCGGGAACCAGAACAGCATACCATAGGCCGTAAGCAGGTTGGCCCATACTAAGCCACGGTATTTGCGAAACATGTCTACGCCGCTTTCGCGGGATAGGTACTGTATGAGGAATACCATCAGAGTATGGGAGATCCATCCGGCAAAAGCAAAATGGGAATGACCGTGCAGCAGGTGTTTCTGATCGATAAAAGGTAAGGAGAAAGCGATCTTGTAACGAAGTATTACGCCGATAATAGCGACCAGTAATAAATTAATCAGAGAAACCTGTAACCACCTGGATAAAGAAGAACGCATACCTGTCGTTTACCGGCAAAGGAACTGCGAACCAGGGTAAAGCGGTATGATTGTAATCATATCAGCAGAACACTTTTCCTTTTTCGATCACCAGCTCGCCTCTGTCGTGCATATGGCGCATGGCACGAATCACCGTTTCAACACGTAAACCGGTCATATCAGCGATCTGCTGGCGGGTCAGTTTCAGTTGGTTACATTTGGGGCAGAAATTTTTGTTCTCTGTTTTCAGGTAATTGATCAGCGTAGCAATCCGGGCTTCCGGTGCATATAATGCCAGTGATTTAATGAGCAGGAATTTAAAACGGACTCTTTTGGCGAGCAAGCGGGTAAAAGAAAAATGAATTTCCGGGCTGTCTTTCAATAATTGTGTAAACGAACTCCGATGCAGGCGTATCAGTACGGCATCTTCTTCTGCAATGGCAGTGGCGGCATAAGGGCCTTCATCAAATAAGGGGATTTCTCCGAAACACTCGCCGGGGTCTATCAGGGTCTGAATATATTCATTGCCTTCCTCATCTACGTTTACCCACCGAACAATGCCACTGACCAGTTGATAGTAAAAATGGCAGGCAGTTCCTTCCTGAAAGATGATTTCGCCAGCGGATACTTTTTTATAAGCAGCCCCGCAGGCAAGCAAAAGATCAATGTCTATCATCATAAGTGGCGGTTTGTGTAGTACCATCAAAACTATCCTTCCCCAATGCCTTTGTAGATGACCAGTATCATCTGAATATATGATTTAAATCAGGTTTTTGCAAGATTGATTTATAACGGGTTGATAGTCAGTATGACTATTTCTCACGTTCCCTTTTTTTATCCGGTATGATTCAACGCATAAAATGCCGGTAAAAGCATGGGTAATCTTGTATATGCAATTATTCAATCAAAAAACTACGACCATGAAAAAAACGATTACAGCCATTATTGTTGTAGCGGCTATGTACGCATGTGGAAACCAGAACGGAACCGCTACGGCAGAAAATGCATCGGCGGGTGAAGAAAAAAAAGAATCATCCACCAATCCCTCTTATGATCCTGAAAGAGGAGAAGGTAAGTTCAAAACCGTAGAAATTCCTGCAACCGTGGATGCGGCCCTGGCAGAGAAAGGAAACAAAGTGTATGGCGTAAAGTGCAGCAGCTGTCATAAGTTAACCGAAGAGAAACTGGTTGGTCCCGGCTGGAAAGGGGTAACCACCCGTTTTACCGCTCCCTGGATCATGAACTTCATCACCAATACCGACGAGATGCTGACCAAGGATCCCAAAGCACAGGCACAGCTGGAGATCTGTCTGGTGCGTATGCCTAACCAGAACCTGAGCGATGATGATGCCCGCAGCCTGTACGAGTTTATGCGTAAGAACGATGGGGTGAAATAATCCATCTCCATCTTACTAACCAACTGAGTTTATCAACGAACCTTTAAACATATCAGCATGAAAAAGACAAACTATAATGCGATCGCCATGGCGTCCTTCGCATTATTGCTGGGGATGCTTTCCTGCAAACCCAAGAACGCCGGAAATGCCGTTAGTGCCGATGCCGCCGCCAAAACGTATGTGGCACCCGGCAAGTATGATGAGTATTATAATTTTGTTTCCGGTGGTTTCAGCGGACAGATGGCTGTGTACGGATTGCCCAGTGGCCGCTTGTTACGCGTGATCCCGGCTTTTTCGGTTGATCCGGAAAAAGGATGGGGCTACAGCGAAGAAACCAAACCTATGCTGAATACTTCACACGGTTTTGTGCCATGGGATGATCTTCACCACCCCGAATTGTCTCAGACCAATGGTGAGATTGACGGTCGCTGGGTATTTGGTAACGCCAATAATACCCCCCGCGTGGCCCGTATCGATCTGACTACCTTCCGTACGGCAGAGATCATTGAGTTACCCAATAGTGCCGGTAACCACTCTTCTCCCTTCATCACTGAAAATACCGAATACGTTGTGGCCGGTACCCGTTTCAGTGTGCCTCCGGATAATGTAAGCGGTGATATTCCGATCAACACTTACAAACAAAACTTTAAAGGCACCCTGAGTTTTATCAGTGTAGCCAAAGAAGATGGTAAAATGGATATCGCTTTCCAGATCCAGTGTCCCGGTGTAAACTTCGACCTGAGCCATGCCGGTAAAGGTAAATCGCATGGCTGGTTTTTCTTCAGCTGTTATAATACCGAACAGGCCAATACGCTGCTGGAAGTAAATGCTTCGCAGCGTGATAAGGATTTTATCATGGCAGTTAACTGGAAAAAAGCAGAAGAGTACCTCAAAGCCGGTAAAGGCAGAAAGCAGTCTGTAAAATATGCCAGCAACCGCTGGGATGAAAAAACACATTCTGCTACTTCTACCATCAAAACAGAAGTGATCGTTCTGGATTCGAAAGAACTGAAAGATATCTGTTATATGATCCCCTGTCCTAAATCTCCACACGGCTGCGATGTAGATCCTACCGGTGAATATATCGTAGGTAGTGGTAAACTGGCCGCATTGATCCCTGTATTCAGTTTCGATAAAATGATCAAAGCCATTGCTGCCAAAGATTATGCCGGCGAATACGATGGTATTCCGGTGATCAAATACGAATCTGCTTTATACGGTGAAGTGAAAAAACCAGGCCTCGGACCTTTGCATACCGAGTTTGATGGTAAGGGTAATGCCTACACTTCTTTCTTTGTATCGAGCGAAGTGGTGAAATGGAATATCAAAGACCTGAAAGTACTGGACCGTGTACCTACTTACTATTCTGTAGGGCACCTCTCTATCCCCGGTGGTGACACCAAAAAACCATCTGCTAAATACCTGGTTGCCTATAACAAAATCACTAAAGACCGTTTTCTGCCTACCGGACCAGAACTGGCACAAAGTGCACAGCTCTATGATATCAGTGGCGATAAGATGCAGCTGATCCTGGATTTCCCTACCATTGGTGAACCACACTATGCGCAGTCGGCACCGGCAGATCTTATCCGGAAAAATTCTGTTAAGTTCTTTAAGATCGATGAGAACAAACATCCCTATGTATCCAAAGGAGAAAGTGAGTCTAAAGTGGTGAGAGAAGGCAATAAAGTGCATATATACATGACGGCCATCCGTTCACACTTCTCCCCGGATAATATTGAAGGCATCAGGGTGGGAGATGAAGTGTTTTTCCATGTAACCAACCTGGAACAGGATTGGGACGTGCCACACGGCTTTGCCGTGAAAGGAGCTTCCAACGCGGAACTGCTGATTATGCCGGGCGAAACACAGACATTACGCTGGACTCCTGAAAAAACAGGTATGTACCCGGTTTATTGTACCGATTTCTGTAGTGCTTTACACCAGGAAATGCAGGGGTATGTACGGGTATCGCCTGCAGGAAGTAATGTGCCGCTTACATTTAGTCTGGGAACCAACCAGCCTAAAGCAGAACCCGCTCCGGCTCCTAAGAAATAAATCATACATATCCGTAACAGCTGTATTATCTGTTACGGATATTTTACCAGCCCGGAAACCCATTGCGGAAAATAGTGAATGCTGTTTCCGGGCTGTTTGTATGTGATAATTGAATCTCACAAATTATTGCCATGAACAAGTTAAAAACATCATCCCGTTCCTTGTTGATCCTGTGCGGGCTGGCTTTGCTGGTTGTATTGTTTGTACCCATGTGGCGGATAGACCTTGACGCACCGCAATACCCGGAAGGGTTGATGTTACAGATCTATGCCAATAAACTGGCGGGTAACGTGGATATTATTAACGGACTGAACCATTATATCGGGATGAAAACACTGCATGCAGACGATTTTCCCGAGTTCAGGATCCTGCCCGGCATCATTGTTTTTTTCAGTTTACTGTCCATCATCGTAGCAGTTGCAGGTAAAAGAAAATGGCTGAACCTGTTACTGACATTATTCATTTTATTTGGCGTGATTGCGATGATCGATTTCTGGAGATGGGAGTATCAATATGGTCACGACCTCAATCCTGATGCAGCCATCCGTATTCCCGGTATGGCTTACCAGCCTCCCTTGATCGGGTTTAAACAGTTATTGAATTTTGGCGCCTATTCCATTCCCGATATTGGCGGATGGATATTTGTAGGAGTAGGAGCCATCCTGCTGTTGCTGGTAATCCTTGAAACACGCCGCGCTAAACTTTCTCGGAACCTTACCGGTGTTGCGGGCATGTTAGTACTGGCCGTTTCTATCACAAGCCTCACAGGTTGCAGTACGGCACCCGAAGTGATACGTTATGGGAAAGACAATTGCTATTCCTGCAAAATGACGATCACCGATAACCGTTTTGGGGCCGAACTGGTAACCCGGAAGGGAAAGACCTATAAGTTTGATGATGCACATTGTATCTTATCCTTCCTGCATGCAGATGCAGTAGATAAAAAAGAGATTGCAGCCGTTTATTTCACTGATTTTGCCGGCGACCATCAACTCATAAATGCTACGGAAGCTTTTTTCCTGCAGAGCGAACTGTTCCAGAGTCCCATGAATGGAAACCTGGCTGCCTTCCGTGTAGAAGACAGTATGAAAAAAATGGAGATCCAATATACGGCTGCCCGCATTAACTGGGACCAACTCAACAAATGAAATACCTTCTCTTTATATTCTCTTTGTGTGTTCTTGTAACCAATCTACAGGCAACTACCCGGCAGGTTGGCAAAAACAAGGAATATGCAACCGTTACGGCTGCTATCAAAGCGGCCAACACAGGCGATACGGTGCTGGTGTTTGCGGGCCTGTACCGCGAAAAGAACCTTGTCATCGCCAAGAAAATTGTACTGAAGGGAACCGGATACCCGGTGCTGGACGGTGAAAAAAAATACGAAGTGATCTCCATCAAAACCAATGGGGTAGTGGTGGAAGGATTTCGCATTATCCATTCAGGTGTGTCCAGTATTGACGACATGGGTGGTATTAAGATTTATGATAGCCGCGACGTAATGATCCGGAATAATATTCTGGAGGATACCTTCTTTGGCATTTATGTACAATACGGGAAGCATTGCATTATCGAGAATAACCGCATCACTGCCTATGCACAGGAAGAGCAGCAGAGTGGTAACGGCATTCATTGCTGGAAAAGCGACAGCTTGCAGATCATCGGCAATACGGTAAGCGGCCAGAGGGATGGGATATATTTTGAATTTGTAACCAACTCGGTGATCTGGCGAAATACTTCTTTCCGCAATATCCGTTATGGTTTACACTTTATGTTCTCACACAATGATGCCTATATCGCTAATCACTTTACCCATAACGGCGCGGGTGTAGCGGTCATGTATTCGCACGGTGTTAAAATGTACAGTAATGTGTTTGAAGAAAACTGGGGTGATGCTGCTTATGGTTTGTTGTTAAAAGAGATATCAGACAGTTATATTGATGGTAACACTTTTATCAAAAACACCAGCGGTATTTATATGGAAGGTGCCAGCCGGATTCATATGCAGAAGAACCAGTTTCAGAACAATGGCTGGGGTATGAAAATACAGGCCAGCTGTATGGATATAGAAGTAACCAAAAATAATTTCATTGGTAACACATTTGATGTGGGTACCAACGGCTCATTGGTACTGAACACGTTCAACAGTAATTACTGGGATAAATACGACGGGTATGATCTGAACAAAGATAAAGTGGGAGATGTGCCTTATCGTCCTGTAAGTATGTATTCAATGATTGTGGAGAAGAACCCACCGGCTATGTTACTGTTCCGGAGTTTTATTACTACGCTGTTAGACAAAACCGAAAAAGTATTACCCAGTTTAACACCGGAGGGATTGAAGGATAGCCGTCCACAAATGAAAAGATTATTCTGATCAACCAATCGATTAAAGAACCTGATATGATCATAGCCAATAATGTTTCTAAAAAATTCGGCAAACTGCAGGCACTGCAGAATGTATCGGTTACCTGTAACAAAGGCGAATGTATTGCATTGATCGGCCCCAACGGCAGCGGTAAAACCACGTTGATCAAAAGTATACTCGGCATGGTAGTGCCTGATAGTGGTTTTATTACTTTTAATGGCAACAACATCCTGCATCACTGGCAGTACAGGAGCGAGATCGGTTATATGCCACAGATCGGCCGATACCCTGATAATATGCGGATTGTGGATGTGTTAAATATGATGAAAGATATCCGCCAGCACAAAGCTGCTATTGATGAAGAGCTGATTGCCGCTTTTGGACTGGAGGAACTGAAGCAGAAACGGATGCGCACCCTCTCGGGGGGTACCCGCCAGAAAGTAAGTGCCTGCCTGGCATTTCTGTTTGACCCGCAGGTATTGATCTTAGATGAACCTACGGCCGGACTGGACCCGGTTTCGTCGGAGATCCTGAAAGGAAAAATTATCCGTGAAAAACAGAAAGGCAAACTGGTACTCGTAACCTCGCATGTATTGAGCGAGCTGGACGACCTGGTAACACAGGTCATTTATATGCAGGATGGAGAACTCCGCTTTCACAAAACCATTGAAGCGCTGCGCGAGGATACCGGTCAGGAAAAATTATCCAAAGCCATTGCGCATGTCATGTTAAATGCATCTAGGATATGAAAAAGATCATCAAATATGTAATGGCTGATATACTGCGGAACCGGATCGTGCTGGTGTACCTGCTCTTTTTATTGGTGGCATCGTTCAGCGTGTTTAGTCTGGAAGACAACAGCAGTAAAGGATTACTGAGCCTGTTGAATATTATCCTGCTAATCGTGCCGTTGATCAGTATCATTTTCTCTACCATCTATGTGTATAACAGTGCTGAGTTCATTGAACTGCTGGTGAGCCAGCCACTGAAACGAAAAAGCATCTGGATCAGCCTTTTTATTGGGTTGGCTGGTTCTTTGTCCATTGCCTTTTTTATTGGGGTGGGTATCCCCGTATTGTTGTATGAGGCCAATATGGTTGGGTTTCTGATGATCGGGGTGGGCATTCTGTTGAGTACCATTTTTGTGGCCATTGCCATGCTGGCTGCGGTAAAAACCCGCGACAAAGCCAAAGGCATTGGGGTGGCCATTCTGTTGTGGGTGTATTTTTCAATTCTGTTTGATGGACTTGTATTATTTCTCCTGTTCCAGTTCGCCGATTATCCGCTGGAGAAAGCGATGGTAGGAGTGAGTGCTTTAAATCCCATTGATCTGTCCCGGATCCTGATTCTGCTGCAACTGGATGTATCTGCGATGATGGGGTATACCGGTGCCATTTTTAAAGATTTTTTTGGTACCACTACCGGCATGCTGATGTCGCTGCTGGTGCTGTTAACCTGGGTAAGTTTACCCGTCTGGTTATCGGTTCGCAATTTTAACCGCAAAGACCTTTGATCTAAACAGCTTAATCCTGTTTTCTATGAAAAGAGATATTGAAAACCGTGCTGATATTGAACTGCTGGTAAATGAATTTTACCGGAAAGTAACTGAAGATGATGTGATCGGCTTCATCTTCTCGGATATTGTGAAAATGAACTGGGAGAAACACCTGCCTGTCATGTATGATTTCTGGGACAATGCCCTGTTCTTCACCGGCACTTATTCCGGCAATCCGATGAACCTGCACAAACACCTGCACCATATCCGCCCGCTCGACAGTAAACATTTCTCCCGCTGGGTAGATCTTTTTCTGGCAACGGTAGATGAGTATTTTGAAGGCGAAAAAGCCTCCCTCGCCCGGCAGAGGGCCATCAGTATTGCTGCGGTGATGGAGGAGAAGATACTGCAATACCGGACGGAGGAGAAGATGCTGTAAATGACTTGCAGCGTTCCGCTGTTATTCCTGCCGCTGTTGGTCACCGACCAACAGCCTTTTCATTAATTCACGGTTAGTTTTCCGTTTTAGAACGATTGAGTATACCCGTAGTGCAATGGCGGAATGGTTGTGTATGTAAGTTAGTTCAAGAAAAGAAGGACAGAAGAGGAGGAAAAAAGCAGATCCGTTTGTGTAGCGCTCATTTAGCCCAACCTTCAGGCTAGAACAATAATCTCATCCACTATACCGGGCTTCAGCTCTGACTTTTGGGGTTGAAGCCCGGTAAGATATAAAAGAGTCGTTCACCCACATGCTAAAGCATAGGGTTATAAAATGATGTGCTCGCATTACAAAGGGCAATAACGATTAATTAGTAATAAAAATTCCACAGGTAGTAAGCATTCCCAATATCCTGCTCACCATTATTCCCAGCCTGCAGGCTGGGGCAGCAATCTCATTCATTATATTGGGCTTCAGTCCTGATAGCCATACAGAATAGCAGGAGCGAGGATGTGTAAATCATGCAATTCTTGTAATCATTAGTGTAAGATGCCCCGATAGATCCATCAGTAGGTTTGTAAGTGTTACAATGTTCAGTTTAACAATAGTAAAAAACTACTATGGAAAATCATATTGTCAAGATAGCTTCCATCCATCATATCACACATGATGTGTTACGAATAGTTACAGACAAGCCCAAAGGATTTGAATTTCTGCCCGGTCAGGCTACGCAAATTGCTATTAACAAAACTGATTGGCTGGACGCAGAACGACCTTTCACTTTTACAAGTTTGCCAACAGACGATTTTTTAGAGTTTACGATCAAAACCTATCCGGAAAAAGAAGGTGTTACCAACGAACTGTTGCATTTGCAACCGCATGACGAGTTGGTGGTACATGCTGTTTTCGGGGCTATTACCTATAAAGGAGAAGGTGTTTTTATAGCCGGTGGGGCAGGAGTGACGCCTTTTATTTCCATATTCAGAGACCTGAAAGCCAAAGATGAAATTGGTAAAAACCGGTTATTGTTTGCCAACAAAACCCAGGCGGATATTATTCTCGAAAACGAATTTGAAACCTTGCTCGGCGATGCATTTGTGAACATCTTATCAGACCAGGAGGTAGAAGGTTATCAGTACGGTAGAATAACAGAAGCATTTCTGAAAGCCAATGTATCTGATTTTACACAACCCTTTTATATCTGTGGTCCACCGCCCATGATGAAGGAGATTGAAAAGCAGTTAATCAATATAGGTGTTAAAGAAGATCTCATTACCAAAGAAGTTTTTTAAAATACGATATATGCAAAACGCAAGCAAAGGTTACCATCTGACGATACCTGTTAATCATTTTTCATTATCTTATGATGATCTCGGAGAAGGAGATGTTCCGGTGATCTTTCTGCATGGTTTCCCTTTTGATAAAACGATGTGGCAGGGACAACTGGGATTTTTAAAGACTGATTACCGCGTAATTGCCTGTGATATAAGAGGTTTTGGAAACTCGGCCGATGAAGTTACTTCCCTGCGCATTGACTTGTTTAGTGAAGATCTGATTGCGTTTATGAATACTTTGCATATTAAGAAAGCGATCATTTGTGGCTTGTCTATGGGCGGTTTTATAGCGCTGAATGCCATACAAAGATTTCCTGATCGGTTTGAAGCATTGATATTATGTGATACACAGTGTATTGCCGATACAGCTGAAGCGAAGGCCAAGCGCTACGCGGTCATCGAGGATATAGCGGAAAATTGGGTAACTGATTTCAATGAGGGGTTTATCAAAAAAGTGTTTCATCTGGATTCAATAAGCCATAAAAAGGAATTGGTTGAAAGCCTGCGTAAGGTAGTATTTGCCAATTCTCCGCATATCATCTCTATGGGACTAACCGCACTGGCTGAACGTGCAGAAACCTGTTCTGCGTTGAACAGCATAACAGTTCCCACATTGATTATTTGTGGCAGAGAAGATGCCGTAACGCCACTGGCTCAATCAGAAAGTATGCACGCAGCTATAAAAGGATCAGTTCTGCAGGTGATCGATGATGCGGGTCATGTATCCAATCTTGAACAACCTCAGTTATTCAATAAATATCTGCTTGATTTTCTGACTGCTTTAAGTGGGGGAGATGCTAAAGAATAGCATATGACAATGGGAGCCTTGCCTATTTTCAACTTGCTGCGGAGCTTAGCCCCAAGGTCATGGCTGAAGCCCCGCAAACAATCGTGAGTGATTAACCCCCATGCTGAAGCATGGGGTTATAAAAAGATTGGGTTGTGATATGAAAGAAATATCGACAGAGAAATGACGCCTATTTCTTAGGCACCTGATACAGATTAAGCATCTTTTATCTATTAACCCCAGCCTTCAGGCTGGAGACAATCAACTGAAACTTGTTGCCGGGCTTCAGCCCTGACTTTAGTGGGCATGCGTTCGCAGATAGGTCATAAGGGTGTAAACAAAAAAGCACGGGCAAGAATACCCATGCTTATCGCTTAAAAAAACAAGTAAAAAATTTTAGTTCCTGGCTGGTGGTGGTAACAGCACACCATCAATCACATGTATAATGCCATTAGATGCCGGAACAGATGCTACAATGGTAGCCGTTCCGTTCAGCATGATTTTTCCGTCTTTTTTACTAACTGTAATATTGCCGCCATTTACCTGACCCAGGATCTGTCCGTCCTGCAACGATTCTGTTTTGTACACACCTACAGATACATGGTATTGCAGAATATCGGTCAGGGCTTCTTTTTTCTCAGGCTTCAGTAATCCTTCTACAGTGCCGGCTGGTAATTTGTCGAATGCGGCATTAGTGGGGGCAAATACGGTAAAAGGACCGGCATTGCTTAACGCATCTACCAGTTCGGCTGCTTTAACGGCAGTTACGAGGGTAGTATGGTCTTTGCTGCCCATGGCCACCTGTACCACGTTTTTCTGCGAAGTTTCATCCTGTACGCCCGATTGGCCGGCGGCCTGTTCTGCCGGGGCACTCGCACTTTCTGTGCCGGTTTCTGTTTTGCTTTCGCAACCAGCGGCTACTATCAGCGCAAAACCGGCTACAACTAGTAATTTCTTTTTCATATATGCAGTTTTAAGTAGTTAACTGAGATCAAATCTAACTGTCATAAAACTGTCTGTTTGTGATTTGAATCATATACTGAGAACTAAGATGCTGTTTGAGAAAAAGGCCGGGGATCCCTCTGTGTAACTCCCTGTCTCCGTATTTCTGTGTTGAAAAAAAACACTGCTGTTGAAAAAGACTGGTACAATCATGTATTTCAACACAGAAATACGGAGAGACAGAGGGGCACAGAGGGATTGCTGATGGGGTATAAAAAAAGAGAAAACCGGGGTTTTCTCTTTATATCGTAAAGCCGGTGGCTTAATTATTGGAATCGAGGTAATCGTTCTCCTGGGCCGGTGGGGGCGTTTCGGGTTTACTTTCCACATAAATGGTCTGGTGATAAAACTTGGTAGACGATTTGATCGCATTCAGTTTTTCCTGGAAAATGGAGAGGTAGTTATTGTCTTTGTTGTTTTTGTTGAAAGTTTCTTTCAGTTGAGAGAACAGTTCGGAAGAACTGGCTTCAAATACCGGTGTTTCCAGGCTCAGCAGTTTGATATTGGCATCCACATACTGGTTCATTTCGGTATTGATGATGGTACAATGGATATTACCTTTTACAATCGAGTCTTTGCAGAGGTTTACTTTCAGTGCATAGATCGATCCTTCAAATTCGCCTTCCACTTTAATGTCGTTACAGATAATGACCCCGTTCATCATGCCGGTAGGAGTGATATTGATGGTTTTTTTGCTGTATAAGACACCGGTGAAATTTCCGTCCAGGGTGATCTCATTTTCAGAATCAAGGATACCGGAGATATTGGTAGAGCTGGTAATAAACAGCTGTTTATCTTCTGACGCGCTTTGGGTACCGAAGCCGGAATTAGGATCATGCAGCAATTGCTCCCGGAATTTGTTCATGGGTCTTTTGTTTGGTATGCAGCTAAATTATTACATTTTATGACGAAATGTCAATATTTTTTGACGAAAAGTGATGAGCCGGCCTGCACGATAGAAAAATAACGATTCCATCACCTTTCTTTCGGCGCGAATCTTTCTTTTTAGCTATCTTACCCATCCAATAACCAGAGAACCCCCATTCTATGCTGTTTAAAAAAACTGAGAAACCCGACGAGATTCTCCCCGCCGTACAGGTGGTATCGGGTGGTGTTTATTTCGGAATCATCAAAACCAGTTCACCTATCCGCATCGAAGGCGATTTTAAGGGAATTATTTTCTGCACCAATAAGGTCATTATCGATAAAAAAGCCTCTGTCAACGGGGATATTCTTTGTCATGATATCGTGATCGGAGGCCTGATCGATGGCAACGTGATATGTAAAAATAAATGTATGCTGAACGAAGATGCTGTGGTAAACGGGATCGTTCGTACCGCTTTGTTCGAGAACGGTCCTGCCAGTTCCGTTACCGGGCCGGTATATGTGAACAAGGATAACAGCAATATTGACGTAGAAGAATATTACGAGTTATTCAATAAAAAAGAAAACCTCGAAAAGATCAAGGCAGAATACTTCTCCCTTCCCCAGAAACTGATCCTGATCACCTGATCTGCGGTTTAAACGGCAGGCTAACACCGGTAAGTATCAGAATTGGTTATTTTTGCCACTTCTGCTGATCTAAAATTACCCTGTGCAATGAAGGCCAAGCTGCAGTTACTCTCAGAACAACTGGAAGGCGATCTTTTTTTCGACACCACCATGCGTACGCTGTATGCCACCGACGCATCGGCCTACCGCGAAATGCCATTGGCGGTGGCTATTCCCCAATCTAAGGCTGATATACAGTTACTGATCGCTTTTGCAGCGGCCAACCAAACCTCTTTAATACCCCGTACTGCTGGCACTTCGCTGGCGGGACAGGTGGTGGGCAGCGGGATTGTGGTAGATGTGTCGCGCCATTTTAACGAGATCCTCGAAATCAATGTGGAAGAGAAATGGGTAAGGGTACAACCGGGGGTAATCAGGGATGAACTGAACCTGTTTCTGAAACCCTACGGCCTGTTTTTTGGTCCCGAAACCTCTACCGCCAACCGGGCCATGATCGGCGGCATGGTGGGCAATAATTCCTGCGGCTCCAATTCTGTGGTGTACCGCAGTACCCGCGAGCATTTGCTCGAAGTAACCGCTTTTCTGAGCGATGGGTCCGAAACCGTATTCAAAGAATTATCGATAGACGCTTTTCACGAAAAATGTGAACAGCCCGGGCTGGAAGGACAGATCTACCAGCAAACCCGCCGTTTACTGAGTAATTATGAGAACCAGGTAGAGATACGTAAGGAATTTCCGAAAAAAACGGTGGAGAGAAGGAATACCGGTTATGCCGTAGACCTGCTGGTAGATACGGAACCTTTTACTGCCGGTGGTGCACCCTTTAATTTTTGTTCGCTGATAGCGGGTTCGGAAGGCACCCTGGCTTTTCTTACTGAGATTAAACTGAATGTAGTGCCCCTGCCGCCGAGAGAAACGGGTTTACTCTGCGTACATTTTAACTCGATAGATGAATCGCTGCGGGCTAACCTGATCGGGTTGAAATATCGCCCCAGCGCCAGTGAACTGATCGACCATTATATTCTCGAGTGTACCAAAGAAAATATAGAACAACGTAAAAACCGATTTTTTGTACAGGGCGATCCCGGTGCCATTCTCGTGATCGAGTTTGCCCGTTCTTCCCGCGAGGAAATTCTGGCTATTACCGCACAGGTAGAAGCAGACATGCGCGCCGCCGGACTGGGTTATCATTTCCCGGTATTGTTCGGAGAGGACACCAAAAAGATCTGGACCCTGCGCAAAGCCGGTCTGGGTTTACTCGGCAACCTGCCCGGCGATGAAAAAGCAGTGCCGGTGATAGAAGATACGGCGGTGGATGTGAATGATCTGCCGGCCTATATCCGGGAGTTTAATGAGATCCTGACCAAACACGGACTGCATTCGGTGCATTATGCGCATGCGGGTTCGGGCGAGCTGCACCTGCGCCCCATCCTCAACCTGAAAACAGTGGAAGGGAACCGTCTGTTCCGTTTGATAGCAGAGGAAGTAGCTACGCTGGTGAAAAAATACCAGGGATCGCTGAGTGGCGAACATGGTGATGGCCGTTTGCGTGGAGAATTTATCCGCCAGATGGTAGGAGAGAAGAATTACCAGTTACTGAAAGAGATCAAAGCCTGCTGGGATCCACAGCATATTTTCAATCCCAATAAGATCGTAGATACGCCGCCGATGAATACCATGTTACGGTATGAACCGGGACAGTTTACGCCGGAATTCAACACCATTTTCCGTTTTCACCAGCAGGATATTTTGCAGCATGCCGAGCAATGCAACGGCTCTGGCGATTGCCGGAAAACGCATTTATCAGGCGGCACTATGTGCCCTTCGTTCATGGCCACGCATAATGAAAAAGATACCACCCGTGCCCGGGCCAATATACTGCGTGAGTTTTTAACGCATTCTGATAAGATCAACCGCTTTGATCACAAAGAGATTTACGAAGTGATGGATCTCTGTCTGAGTTGCAAAGCCTGCAAATCGGAATGCCCTTCTAATGTGGACATGGCCAAACTGAAAGCAGAATTTCTGCAGCAGTATTATGATGTACATGGGGTTCCTTTCCGGTCAAAACTGATAGCCAATTTTACGGCATCGGCTAAATTGGGCTCTTTAATGCCTTCCGTCTATAATTTCTTTGTGGGCAATGTTGTTACGGGCAGCCTGATCAAATGGTTTGCCGGTTTTGCGCAAAAGCGATCCATGCCAAGTTTATCCACTACTACCTTGAAAAACTGGTATGCACAACACCGGAAAAAGACCATACCGGCATCCGGCAGAAAAGTATACCTGTTCTGCGATGAGTTTACCAATTATAACGACGCACATATCGGTATTACCACCATTCTGTTACTGGAGAAGTTAGGTTATACTGTAGCCATACCCAACCACGAAGAGAGCGGCCGTACCTGGTTATCGAAGGGGTTGATCCGGAAGGCGCAGCAGATCATCAACCGGAATATTGTTGCCCTCAGCCCGCTGGTCTCTGCTGATACCCCATTAATCGGGATTGAACCATCGGCCATTCTCAGTTTCCGCGATGAATATCCTGATCTCGCTTTGGATGAAAACCTTCCCGCAGCAAAAGAAATGGCGAAACATGTTTTTCTCATTGATGAATTTATTGCTGCCGAAATAGAAAAAGGAAATATCAGTTCCGAAGCTTTCACCAAAGAAAAACGGCTGGTGAAACTGCATGGGCATTGCCAGCAGAAATCGGTTTCCAATCTGGCGGCTTCCGTAAAAATGTTATCGCTGCCAACGCAGTATACGGTTGAAACCATTGCTTCGGGTTGTTGTGGTATGGCGGGTTCTTTCGGGTTTGAGAAAGAGCACTATGATTTGTCTATGCAGATCGGTGAGCTGGTATTGCTGCCAACAGTGCGACAACAGGCCGCAGACACCATCATTGCCGCTCCGGGCACCAGTTGCCGCCACCAGGTAAAAGACGGAACCGGCAGAGAAGCTTTGCATACGGTGGAAGTGTTGTACCAGGCGCTGTTGTAGTAATGCAACTTGTGCCTTAGTGCTTTTGTGTGCAATTTTTCCCCACACGAAGGCACTAAGGCACGGTTATATTTTCTGCTACCGTTCTATTGCACAGCCACAAACTCTTTTTTCCTCTTTCTCTCTTATCCACTCTTAGCGAAACCTTTTGCACTATCGGGTATTCCGATGATGGGGGAGGATGTTTCACTAAGAGCAAAAGAGAAAAAGAGCCAAAGAGGGGTTGCGTCAATTACAGACCACCTGCGGGTAAATATCTCACACGAAGGCACGGTTTTTTGAATCCCCTATGCTGTTACAGGCTTAATGGCGGGCCTACTACTTTCATTCCGTGCGCCTCGTGGATCTGTTGTATTTCTTCGGGCGTAGGTGGTTGGGTAAGGCCATTCATGGTGCGGAAAAACTCTTCCATTTTACCGGCGGGTTGCAGCAGAAACACCAGTTTCCCTTTATCCGAGAGCTGGATCCAGGTATGCGGAACATTTCTGGGCAGAAAAACAGTATCGCCCGGCCGGGCCTCAAATGTTTTATCACCCACTACAAAACGGTAGCTGCCTTCGGTTACAAAAAAGGTTTCATCCTGGTTAAAATGTACATGTAATGCCGGCCCGGTTTTTCCCAGTCCTATGTATTCAAACATACTCAGTTCTCCATCTGTGTCCTGTCCCGAAATTTTAGTGTCTGTAGGATGAACACCCCTGAATTTGATGGTTTCATGAAAGCGGCTTTGTCCGTTGGGAATATACAAGCCTTCTTTACTGCGGGCATTTTTGGTGGCAGGTAAAGCAAGTCCCATGAGAGGAGTAGCAGCCAATGTGGAGAGGATAAATTTTCTTCTTTGCATAAAGTTTGGTTTAGTAAAGCAAACCTACTGGCAGAGAAGCGAGGGGTACTGGTAAAAAATGGACATTTTATACTTCCGCCACCCCAAACAGGCGCTCGGGTGCCCGGTTCTCAAGCGCCAGAAACTCGGTGGGCCCCATGCCGGTAAAAGTATGGTAGTCTTTTACCAAATGCTGGTAATCATAATATCCGCTATGCAGGGCAATGCTTAGCCAGTCTTTATCGGGGAATTGGTTTTTCATTCTCCTGGCTCTGTCAAAGCGGATCACCCGTAACCATTGTTTGGGCGAAATGCCGGTGCGTTCCTTAAAATGGCGATCAAACTGGCGGTGACTCAAAAAGGATTCTCTGATATACCAGTCAAGTGATGCCGGTTCTTTTTCCAGCAGCATCTGTTGGCAAACAGGATCAATCCTGGAGGAAGTTTTCCGTGGAATACAGATGTGGGTAAACAGATAGTCTTCCACGATGGCTGTCATGGCCGCATGTGAGCCTGCATGAAAAAGTTGTTCATTGATGAACGCTACCTCTTTCCCGAAAACAATGGTAGCATCCAGGTATTGATTGACCAGTTCCTGTGAGGGTATACCAGTAATACGATACAAAGCCCCGGGTTGGAATACCACCTGAAAAGTGAGAAAGTTTTTTCCCACCTGTCGGTGATTCACGAGGGTATGCTGGCCAATCAGGGAACTGCCGATTTTGCTGATCTCAGACCTGTTATCCGGATAACGAACCGTTTCGGTGTCTTTCGGATAAAACTGTAGACATTCTTCTGCCTGCGGTGTATAGGCTTTGGAAGGAATGGGCCGGTTGTCTGTGAACATGAAATCAACAATGCGGTATAACCGCACAAATTCGCGTACACGAAGGGATGGTATGATATTATCTAAGAACAGTAGTTGATAGTTATGTGAGTGATTATTTAAAAATAATACAAACCCCCGTCATTTTTCGCCTATTTTCTCTGATCGACGTGTTTGTTTTACACGTATTTATACGCAAATGGCTAAACGGTCTTTATTGGTATCCGAATTGGGTTAAATTTGTGCTTACTATGCCAATGTTTAGCAACAAGGATACTGCCGTAGATGTCGGGTATGAACTGAGCCGTTATTTTCCTCCCGAAAAACTGAAATTATCGCTGATAGACCGGTATGCATTTGCGGGAGATGCAGGTTTTTATTACTTACTTCCCCAGGCTATTGTACAACCTACTACCATCGACGAGATCAAGTGGTTATTTGTATTTGCCCATCAATACAGTGTGCCGCTTACTTTCCGTACAGGGGGTACCAGTCTCAGCGGACAATCCATCACCGATGGTGTACTCGTTGATCTGGCACGTGGCTGGAAAAAAGCCGACCCGCTCAGCAGCGGTGCCCGTGTTAGAGTTGAGCCCGGCGCTATTGGGGCGCATGTGAACCAGAAACTGGGATCTTTCTCAGCTAAAATAGGTCCGGATCCGGCATCCATCAGTGCGGCTATGATGGGAGGTATCCTCTCTAATAACAGCAGTGGTATGTGTTGTGGGGTTACCCATAATTCTTATCACACACTGGAGACCATTCGTTTTGTTTTACCCAGTGGCAGGGAATATAATACAGCCGGCAGAGATGATTATTTCAAATTCCAGGCGGGCGAAGAAGTGTTGTCGGAAGGATTACGCGAGATCCGTAAACAGATTTTGTCCAACCCTGCGCTTGCAGATAAGATCCGCAGCAAGTATCGCATTAAAAATACGGTGGGCTATGGTATCAACGCTTTCATCGATTATGAGCATCCGCTCGATATCATGGCGCATTTACTTATCGGCGCCGAGGGTACGCTGGGTTTTATTGCAGAAGCGGTATTACACACCATTCCTGATAAAAGATACAAAGCAACCGGTCTGTTGTTTTTTGAAAACCCGGTCATAGCTGCTGAAGCCATACCGGCATTAAAAACAACCGAAGCAGAAGCGCTGGAGCTGATGGACAGACCGGCACTGCGCTCGATAGAACACCTGGAATATTGTCCGGCCATGGTGAAGGCCATGCCCTCGCAGGCAACGGCTATTTTGTGTGAATACCAGGCGGCTTCGGAAGAAGAGCTGGAAGCACTTTTAGAGCGTGCCCGCCCCATCATCGGCACATTGCCGGTTTTGGATCAGCTGGATTTTACAAAAGTATCCTATGAACAGGCCAAACTCTGGAAACTGCGGAAAGGTATGTATCCTTCTGTAGCAGCAGTGCGCGCCAAGGGCACTACGGCCATGCTGGAAGATGTGGCGGTTCCTTTAGAAAACCTGGGCAAGGCAGTAACGGATCTGCAGGTATTGTTTGCCAAATACGGGTATACGGATGCTATCATTTTCGGCCATGCCAAAGAAGGTAACCTGCACTTTCTGGTAACACAGCCGGTGAATACCGCCGAAGAGATCGCCGTATTTGAAGCGTTTAACGATGAGCTGGCCAACCTGGTGATCCGTAAATATGATGGATCGCTGAAAGCGGAACATGGAACCGGCCGTCAGATTGCACCCTATGTAAGACAGGAGTGGGGCGATGAAGCCTATAAGATCATGCGCAGGGTGAAACAGCTGGTTGATCCGCTGAACATCCTGAATCCCGGTGTCATCATCAACAAAGACGATCGGTGTCACCTGAAGAATATGAAAACCATGCCCGTGGTAGAAGAGGAAGTAGATAAATGTGTAGAGTGCGGGTATTGTGAGAACCGTTGTCCCAGCCGCAACTATACACTAACACCCCGACAGCGGATCCAGGTGCGCCGCTCTTTACAAAGACTGAATGTGCAGGGTAATACGGTTGATTACGAAAAACTGAAAGAAGAGTTTCAGTTCTCCGGCATGGATACCTGTGCGGTAGATGGGATGTGTGCCATTGATTGTCCGGTATCAATTAATACAGGTGAGCTGATCAAAAGATTACGGAGGGAAAATCATTCGCCAAAAGAAAATAAACTTGCGTTACGCGTGGCCCGCCACTTTGGTCTGGTAGAAACGGTGGTGAAAATAGCTTTACACGGTGCCCATGTGATTAACTGGATCGGTGGCGATGATACGATGGTGAAGTTTACCCAATGGCTGCGCAAAAAGATCCCGGGTTTTCCGCTGTGGAATAATGCCATATCTTCACCACTGTATATCCGCGGACGCAAACCTTCTAGGCCGGATGTCGTTTATTTCCCATCCTGTATTACCCGGATGATGGGAGATGATAAAGAAGACGCCATGTCGATTAACCAGGTAGTGGCGCTATTGTGTAAACGGGCAGGACTGAAACTGTTTGTGGCCAATCATACAACGGGTGTTTGTTGCGGACAGTTATTCTCCTCCAAAGGTTTTCAACCGGCTTATAAAGAAACGGTGAACCGCACCATGGAGATTCTGTGGAAATGGACCAGGGGGGGTAAAGTGCCGGTATTGATGGATGTTACTTCCTGTACTCATTCGCTGCAAAGCTCTTATCCTTATCTCACCGAAAAGAACCAGCAGCGATTTAAACAACTGCAGATCATAGATAGTATTGATTTTGCGGCGGATTATTTATTGCCGCGGTTAAAGATCACAAAGCAGAAAAAACTGGTGGCTTTTCACCCGGTATGTACCTCACATAAAATGAACCAGCTGCATAAACTGCAGGCAATCGGGGATCGCTGTGCAGAAAAAGCCAATATCCCTTTCCTTAGTGGCTGTTGTGGGATGGCCGGCGACAGAGGTTTTTATTTTCCGGAACTCACTGCCAGCGCCACCAAAGACGAAGCCAGGGAAGTATATGCTTACAGCCACCGTTGCGATGGGTTCTACTCATCGGGTAAAACCTGTGAGATGGCGATGAGTGAAGCTACGGGGCATAATTACCAGTCGGTGTTGTATTTGTTAAGGGATGCGACGGAGTAATTAAAAATTAGCAATTAAAAATTAAAAATTGGGATAAAAAAGACAGCTTAATAGGGCTGTCTTTTTTTATCCATTGCTTTCTATTTTAAGGATAGAGCAGGTATTTTTTGCGCATGGTTTTGTATTGGGTTAGGCCGGGTTCCCAGCTTTTGCGGATCCCGGCTTCGGGTACTCCGGCTATGATCTGTTCTTTGAACTGTGTAGTGCCGGAGAGTTTGTCAATATTACCCATCTCTTTACTTTGCTTGTAATCAAAGAATTTTTCTTTATAGGGATAGGCATTGTATAGTTCTATCATCCAGCTGATATTGACCTGTTTCTTTTTACGCAACAGATCAGTGTTGTAGTTACGAAGATCAAGACCATAACAGGCTTTATCCATGTGCAGCGGTGTTTCTGCCATACCCTTGATGCCGGTAGGGGTAAAAGAGAAACTGTATTTGTCTTTCACATCGGGATTGCCCAGAACGGTGAAAGGAAAGTAGGTGCCTCGTCCCTGGCTGAAGATCGTTCCTTCAAACAGACAAAGTGAGGGGTATAACAAAATTGATTGCTGCGTATTCAGGTTGGGCGAAGGTTTTACGGGTAAGGTATATGCCATATCATGATTGTAATTGGCTATGGGTATGATTGTGATCTTACACTGCACTTTGTTGCTGAGCCAGCCTTCACCGTTCACCATTTTAGCAAACTCGCCCACGGTTAAACCATGTGCAATCGGGATAGGGAACATGCCAATACCTGATTTCAGTTTCATGTCGAGGACAGGCCCATCGATGAAATAACCATTCGGGTTGGGTCTGTCAAGAATCAGTAATTCCTTATTGTTCTCATAACACGCTTCCATCAATCTTGCGAGAGCATTGATATTGGTATAAAAACGACAGCCCACATCCTGCAGATCGTAAACCATGATATCTACATCGGCAAGGTCTTCTTTGCTGGGTTTGTTTTTGCCGCCATATAAAGAGATCACAGGAATGCCGGTAGCCTGGTCTATCTCATCGGCTACTTTGGCACCCGCGCTGGCATTACCTCTGAAACCATGTTCGGGTCCAAATACTTTTACAATGTTGATGCCCCGTTTTTTTAAACTGTCTACCAGGTGCTGGTTACCGATAACAGTGGTTTGGTTGGCAAGAATGGCCACCCTTTTTCCTGTTAGCAGGGGAAGGTATTTTTCTGTTTGATCCGCACCGGTGCGGATCGGTTTTTTAGATGTACCCGGTTTTTTTTGAACCGGCGTAAAGAAAAGGAATAACAGTGCAACTGTGCTGGCAAAGAATACAGTGATTTTTTGTTTCATAATGGGGGTGATTGGGGGGTAAATATACAACAGTCCTGTGTGTCTCTGTTCCTCTGTGGCTCAATGTTGAAAAATGAATATCCTGTGCGGATCTTTTCAAAAGAGGACCTGTAAATTGCAGTATGTACACAGTAACAGCATTGGTAGAGCGGTTTCAATTGTTGCCGCATCCTGAAGGAGGGTATTACAAAGAAATGTATCGCTCAGTTGAGCAGATAACACAAACTGCATTGCCTGAGAGATTTAGTGGCAGCAGGTGTTTTGCTACCGCTATTTATTTTCTGCTTGAGCAGGGCAATTTCTCCGCCTTTCACCGCATACAAAGCGATGAGTGCTGGCATTTTTATGCTGGTGATAGTCTGCATGTACATGTGATCCATCCCAATGGTATGTATGAACTGTTGAAACTGGGTAATAACCTGGCCGAAGGTGAGTGCTTTCAGGCTGTGGTACCGGCGGGTAGTTGGTTCGCTTCTGAAACAGCGCCCGGTGGCAACTATTCATTGGTGGGCTGTACCGTAGCTCCCGGTTTTGATTTTGCCGATTTTGAATTAGCAAAGGCGGATGTATTAACGGCCTTGTATCCTGCTATGAGTGAACTGATCGCCCGTTTGTGCAGGTAATATTAACAGAGAGCTGCTACCATCCACCAAGGGCTTCAATCTTTCCTTTGTTTTTCCGCTTGAAATAAAAATAGAGCGGGATGCCGATAGCAGTTAAAACCAGGCCAAATACAGAATGGATGATCGCCGATTTTCCACTGAGGTAATTGGTGATATCAGTGTAAAGCGTAGTACTGATATAGAGGACTGTAAAAGCCAGAAAGATCAATGGGATCCAGGGATAGCCCCAGACTTTATACGGACGTTCCAGATCAGGCATTTTTCTTCGCAGTATAAAAAAACCGAGAACAGTTAATCCATAAAATACCCACCCGATAAAAATGAACATATCGGCCAGTATATCAAAAGAACCACTGATCACCAGTACCGAACTCCAGATACCGAGGATCAACACGGCATTGCCGGGTGTCTGAAACCGGGAGTGCATTTTACCAGACCAGCTGAAAAAAAGATTGGATCCTGCCATGGCAAAAATGACCCTTGCATTGGCCAGCAGGTTGGCATTCGCAGATCCGAAACAGGAGAGCACGATCAATAATGCAATCACACCACCTGCCATATTTCCCATTACTACGGCAGCTGCATCGCTGGCCACCAGCGGTGATTGCGCCATAATATCAACCGGTAATACATACAGATAGGCGAGGGAGATCAATACATAAATGAAGATGCAGACAGATACACCTGCGATCAAACTTTTGTTGATAGTTTTAGCAGGATCCTTGATTTCACCTGCTACCATGTTCAGGTTATTCCAGCCATCATAAGCGGCGAATGCGCCGGTGGTGGCGGCCATAAAACCAGCGAATAATGTCCAGTTACTGAGTTGAAAGCCGGGCGCATTGGTGATGAAATTAACCGCATGACCTTTACCCGAAAAAAAGATACCCATGATCAGTAACAGGATCACAATCACTTTCATGGCGGTAGCAATTAACTGGATCCGGTTACCGGATCGGGCACTTACATAATTCACCAGACTTAACCCCATAATCACGGTGATGGCCAGTGCTTTTACACCAAAATGCTGCAAGGGCAGAATATTGCCGATCAGGGGCAGGTGCCATACAACGGATTGTTCGGTGGCTACACTGAAATTTGGCAACGGAATAAAATAACCCGCATACGAAGCGAGAACAAAACCCATGGCCGCAATAGATGCGGTATTGATCACGGCTACACTGGCCCAGCCGTACAAATAAGCCACCAGATCGCCGAAAGCATAACGCAGGTATATATACTGTCCGCCGGTTTCCGGAAACATGGTTCCCAGTTCTGCAAAAGCCATGGCGCCGAACATACTTACGATACCCGCCACTATCCAAACAAGAATCAATAGGTAGGGAGAGCCCAGTTGAGAGGCCATGGTGGCCGGTTTCATGAAGATATTGCTGCCAATGATGCTGCCAATAACGAGGAAAGTGGCAGACCATACGCCAATTGTTTTGGGTAACCGGGAGGAAGCCATAGGCAGTTAATTATTGTAACAGCCCTCCGGGTTTGTGGGTGGGCTCTTTAAATATACTGGCTCTGGTTCGTTTCTCAAACAATTAATGTACAGTTGTTGGCTGTCATAGATCTGTCAATTTCCCTCCATTTGTACCTTTTTTTGTGTGGATACCTGCGGGAAAACTAATTTCGCGTCCTTGTTCATCCGATAGTAATATATATGCAGATACAGATCCTCAAATCCAAAGTACACCGGGCAACCATTACCGAAGCCAACCTGAATTATGTGGGAAGTCTTACCCTTGATGAAGACCTGATGGACGCCGCGCAGATGATCGAATACGAAAAGATCCAGGTGGTTAACGTGAATAATGGAGAACGGATCGAGACCTACCTGATCAAAGGCGCGCGCGGCTCAGGTGTTTGTTGCTTGAACGGACCCGCCGCCAGAAAAGGTGCCGAAGGGGATATTGTAATCATTATTTCTTATGGATTGGTTGAAATGACTGAAGCCAAAAACTGGCAGCCGGTGGTTGTATTCCCGAAAGAAGGAAACCGCTTATAGCCAGATTTATTGACGGTTGATAGGTAGACTTATTTCATAAATATAAAGTATTCTTCAGTGGCATGGGGTGTCTGCCATTATCCTCGGCATTCTATAATCTTGTTGAAAATCAATTGATTAATTCCGTTGCTTTTCGTATTTTGTAGATAGCTATCGTGTCCATTAAAGAAGAAAGCCAGGAACTGATTTATGAAACCAGCCGGACTGTTATTGTTAGTGATCTCTCTTTTTTGCATCATCCCCGGTAAATCGCAGCAGCGAAGATTGGATAGTCTGCTGGCACTGGGTCCTCAATATCACCATGACGATTCCCTGAAAGTAATTTATCTTAAGGAGGTATTCAGGGCTTATGCCAGTCAAAAGAATTATGCAAAAGTTTCGCTCTATGCCGATTCTGCGGTAAAGATCGCAAAGACTTTATCCAATAAAAAATTACTTGCCTATATCTACCAGCGGATCGCTTTGATCTATCATGTGTCAGACAGGTTACAGGCCATCACCAATTACCGCCAATCCATCGAAGCGGCCCATGAAGCGGGGGTGGTAAAAACAGAAGCGGGATCTTATCTTAACCTGGGTGCACTTTACCAGGGTATCGGCGATTTTCCTGCATCGCTGGATGCGCATGAGCGTGCCCTGGCCTTGTATGCATCTATCGGTGATAAAGACGATATGGTGAGCTGTTATATGAACATCGCCAATATCTATAACGGCATGCAGCAAAGGGTACAAGCTATCAGTTATGCCCGTAAAGCACTGGAAGCTTTTGAAGCGGGCAAAAGTTACCGGGGCATGGGGGTGGCGTATGATGTACTGGGATCTACCTATCTGAGCGCAACCACGGAAGAACTAACCCTGGCGGGAATTCTTCCGGAGAACAGGTTCCGGATAGCGGCAGAAATGTTTGAAAAAGGATTGAAAGCAGCTAAACTTTCTGGAGACGTGGGATTGATCGCTTCTTTCTATACCGATTTTGGCCGGTTGAATGAAATGACAGGTAAAAATGAAACGGCTTTACAATATTTTCTACAGGCGCAGGAATTGAGTCGCGACCGGGAGAACGACCAGGAAGCGTATCTCGATAACCTGGTGCTCACCGGTGTGTTTTATCTCAAGAAATTAAAAAATGTAGAAAAGGCAAAACAATATTTGTACGAGGCACTGGATTTATCGAAGAAAATAGCGCGTTTGCCATCGCAACAGGATGTGTTGACCGCTTTAAGTGATCTGCATGAAGGCAACAAGAATTTTGACAGTGCTTTGTATTATTACAGAAATGCTATTATTATCCGGGATCATATCTCCAGCGAAGAAAGAGAAAACGAAATTACCCGTAAACAGCTGAAGATGGATTTTGACATGAAGGAACGTGAATACAAAGAAACACAGTTACTCACGGATGCCAAACTGAAGCAGCAGGTATTGCTGGCGCGAGAAAGGGAACAGGAACTACTGTTACGGAAACAGCAACTGGAAATCAGCAACAAGGAAAAAAGTCTGCAACGACTGCTTTTTTTGCAGAAACAGGCCGAACTGGAAGCGCAGAAGAAAACGCAGGCCAGTCAGTTGGTACAGGAACACCTGAAAGCGGAATATGATAAAAAAATCCGTGATCAACAGATCGATGTGCAAAATGCAAAGCTGGGTGCCAACAGGCGCTTATCTTTTTTTCTGGGAACACTGGCCGTGATAGTACTGGCAGTGGCTGTTTTTATTTTTAAAAGCCGGATGAAGACGGTTAAACTGAACCAACTGGTATCGGAACAGAAATCGGAACTGGAAGAACTGGTGAAAGTAAAAGACAAGATCTTCAGTATTGTTAGTCATGATATGCGGGCACCTATCAATAACCTGGTTGCATTTGGATCGCTGCTGGAAGAAGGTGAGATAGGGCAGGAGAAACTGGCGAAATATATAGACCAGGTAAAAGGCACCCTGGATCATACTTCCTCTATGATGGAGAATCTGCTGAACTGGTCGGCCAGCCAGATGCAGGGTTTTGCACCGGTAACAGAATCCGTTCTGTTAAACGAAGTGGTAGCAAATGTGATAGCGGGTCTTGAACCTGCCTTGCAAAAAAAGAAACTACAGCTGGATAACCGGTTGTTATCTGATATAATCGTAACCGGTGACAGCAATATGATTGAACTGATTATCCGTAACCTGCTGAACAATGCCATCAAATTTTCTGCACCGGGAACACGACTGGAACTGTTTCAGGTAAAAGACAAAGACAATCATCAGGTGGTCTTTTCGGTAAAAGACAATGGTCTGGGATTACCACAGTATAAAGTAGACAAAATCAATGCAGCTGCAGTACTGACTATGGAAAGCACTTATGGAACAAATAAAGAAAAAGGAACCGGTCTGGGATTAATGCTGTGTAAACATTTTGCCGGACTGATGAAAGGAAAAATTTCTGTAACCAGTAAAGAAGGGCAGGGGAGCGTATTCAGCCTCTCACTACCGCTGGCCTGATACCCGCTATTATTCAATAAAACGTGTCAGTGTTTTTTTGTTGATCAGATTATCCTGTAATGCCTGCTTATAGGCAATACTGACCGGAATAACAATATCGTTGCTGAGTCTGATATCAGCGGCTGAAATATTTTTGATATGCAGCAGGTTAATCATGAATTGTTTGTGCACCCGCATAAAAATATGCGGGGGTAACTGTTTCTCCAGATTCTTCAGGCTGATCAGTACCATATGCGTTTTCTGGCGGGTAGTATAGATCTTCGAAAAGTCGCCCATACTTTCTATATATAATACATCGCCCATATTCAGTTTGATATGCGTATTGTTCTCCTTGATGAAAAAATACTCATGGGCATCAATACTCCTGATAAAATCCGAACCGGGTTCCGCTGTAGGCACTTGTTTGGTGGCAGGTTCGGGCGCGGAAGTAACTGATCTCACTTTCAGGTATTCGATGGCTTTGTCTACCGCTTTGATCAGACGCTCCAGTTTTACCGGTTTTACGATATAATCGATCACATCCAGCTCAAAGCTTTCGGCCGCATGATGGGTATGGGAAGAAATAAAGATAAAAACGGGTGGGTGTTTGAGGCTGCGCAGCAATTCCAGTCCGGATAATTCGGGCATATCTATATCTGAAAAAACAATATCTATCTGCTCGTTTTTCAATACCGACATGGCTTCCAGTCCGTCTGCCAATGAAGCTTTCACTACAAGGCTGTCGATCTTTCTTAGCTTCAGCTCTAACGAGTCCCTCTCAAGGATATTGTCTTCAACAAGGATACACCGATATTTCATTCCTGCTTTCTGTTCTAATGGGTTGGTAAATAGACTTTTAGTTATCTATTTAAAAATAGGCAAACTATCAGGAATCAGGGAGCTTATTTTTTTCGTCTACTAAAAACAGGCACATATCTACTTTTAGGGGCAGTTACTCAAATATGTTTTTGGGAGGGGGTTTATCAGTCTACATTCAAGTTTCGTAGTTCGTTCACTACAGAATAGCTGAATAACTCGGATCACCCACCAAAACTGTATTATGAGATCAATTCTACGCCCGTATTGTGTGCTTTTAGTCACAATGGTATCCTTTGTTCTTACCTCCATCACCACGCAGGCGCAGCATACGCTCGATAATGCGGGGTTAACTGCTGCAGCGCCCGCTGCAGGTGCCTATTCCATGCGGAAACTGAGTACAGGTTATCTAGGCTTTGCCATCAAAGTAAGGAGGAGTTCAGACAATGCCGAAGCCAACGTAGCTTTCGATACGAACGGTGACGTTAGTGCTTCTTCCGTGGTAACCATTACCGCAACGGGTAGTTCCGGGTTAACGGTTGGTTCCACCATGACTTATAATAGTTTTTATGCTTCTACTACCTGTTATCTCACAACCTGGTACGACCAGAGTGGAAATAGCAGACATATTACGCAAGCAAATGCAACCAGTCAGCCGATAGTGGTATCTGCCGGAGCCCTGCGTATGTTTAACGGCAAAGCTGCCGTATATTTTGACGGGGCTACCGGAGTAATGAGTGTTCCTTTTGCTGCACCGGTCATTAATGCAGCAGGTACTTTCTCAACGGTATTTTCTCAGCCGGTACTGCAAACCAATTTCCCTGCCATTGTAGCCTGGGGATCAGCTTATGGTCCTGCTTTCGGTCCATTGAATGCTATTGGCAAATTCGGATTATATACTTCTTTCGGACCTTATAATATTACTCTCGGACCCGTAACGGCTAACACAGATTATATTGTGAGTGCCGGTTGGACAGGAACAGCAGTTACCCAATCGCGAAACGGAACCTTGGTTACCGGTACTATGGGAGCAGCTTTCAATACCAGCTTAGCCAGTGGATTAATTGGAAGGGATAATTCCGATCCTTCGGCACTTTATTTTAATGGTACCCTACCGGAACTGATTATATTCCCGTCCAATCTGTCACTCACTTCCAGCCGCCAGGCACTGGAGAATAACCAGGCAGCATTTTATTTACCTGCTACTATCAGTTCTTTCACACCTACAGCGGCCTTTACCGGTAATACAATTACCATCACCGGAACTAATTTTACCGGTGCCACAGGCGTAACCATTGGAGGAACAGCTGCTGCTTCTTTTACGGTGGTGAATGCAACTACTATCACCGCAGTGGTTGCCAATGGTTCATCAGGTGCGATCAGTGTTACCAAACCCAATGGTACGGTAAGTTCATCCACTACTTTTACCTACAAAACCGTAGCTGGTCCCAGCGGCATCAACAGCGGGATTCTGATGTGGCTGGATGCATCTGATATAGATGGAGATGGTATTGCGGGCAATGACCCTTCGGGTAATACAAATTTGACCACCTGGAAAGACAAATCAGGGCTGGGCAATAATGCCACATCTATTGTTGGACAGAATCCAATCACTTATGTAACCAACCAGATCAATGGCAAAGCAGTAGCCCGTTTTACCAGAACTTCTGATGCGCTGGGTTCTACATTACAAGCTGCCAATGTAGATATCAGGGCAGCTACTAATCCTGCTGTTACCATGTTTACCGTATATAAAACGGGTGTACAGGTAAATTCAAGCGGACAGGGGCAGGCGCTATGGGGTAATGATGATGGAAACTGGGATCGCTTCTTTTATAATTCCTGGTCATTCAGTAACGATGGTATTGTATCACTCGGAACAGTGAATCCGACATTTGTATCGGTACCCGGTGCGGGCACAACAGGTTCGCTTCGTTTGATGACCGCTGTTTATAATAATTTAGTTCCTAACGGATCGGCTATCTATTTTGATGGTGCTGTGGTAACCAAGTTTACCGACAATACTCAGGCTTCGGCCGCACAAACCAGTCTGCGCATTGGTAATGATGGTGATAATGGATCTTTTAACGGAGACATTGCAGAGTTTATCGTTTATAACAGGAAACTGACAGATTGCGAGATCCTGCAGGTAAACCAATACCTCGGAGCCAAGTATGGCGTAACTTTTACCAGTGCTACTATTACTGCAGGAAGTGCCACTACTTTTTGCCAGGGTGGCACTGTTACTTTAACCGCAAGTGCGGGAGACAGTTACCAGTGGTACAAAGATGGGGTGGCTGTTTCATCAGCAACGGCTAACACTTATAGCGCCAATACAACGGGTAATTATACAGTAGCAGTAACTACTGCCGGATGTACGGCTACTTCGCTGGTAACCCCTGTAACCGTAAATGCAGTACCAACTGTATCCGTTTCAGCTTCCGGACCCACTACCTTCTGCGTAGGAGGTACCACAACGCTGAGTGCAAATACGGGGGGCGGACAAGGTCTCACATTTAATGGCACCAATACCTATGTAAATATTCCTTCCGGTGTAGTATTACCTGCCAGTTTTACGGAGGAAGCCTGGATTTATTCGGGTTCAGGAAATGATGGACAGTTCCATGGGTTCCTGGGTAACCAGCCGGCTGGTGGAACCAGTACCCGTCCACCTTCGATGTGGATCTATAACGGGAAACAGATTCATGGTGGTTTTGGTACAGGAAGCGGGTTCTATTATTATATCACCAATGAAGTGATTTTGCAGAATACCTGGAACCATATTGCACAAACTTATGACGGCAATACGCTGAAATGTTATGTGAATGGCCAACTGGTAGCGAATCAGACCTATATAGCACCACCTGTTAATTCAGTACCTTATGCATCTGGAGTGAATAATATCGGAAGGGTGGATAATTACTTTAATGGAATGATGGATGAAGTGCGTATCTGGAATATTACCCGCACGCAGGCCGAAATTCAGGCCAGTATGAATAAAACCATCTCTCCGGCAACAGCAGGATTGGTGGGATACTATAAAATGGATGAAGGAACCGGAACCGTTACTGCCGATGCCACTTCGGCTGGCAGAACCGGAACGCTGACCAACAACCCGGTATGGGCCGTATCAGCGGCACCGGTAGGCGCCACCGTTACCTGGAATCCGTCAACCGGACTGAATACTACTTCCGGTGCTATCGCGTTAGCCAATCCAACCACCACCACAACCTATACCGCTACCGCCACCGATGCTTCTACAGGTTGTGTGGCCACTGCAACGCAGGTGGTAACCGTTAATCCTTTACCGGTGGCAGCTATCAGCGGTACCAACACAATATGTACAGGACAGTCAACTACTTTGACTGCTTCCGGCGGAGTAACTTATCTATGGGGTAATGGCGAGACAACGGCATCTATCACTGTTTCTCCTGCTTCCACCACAACGTATACTGTTACGGTTACCAACGCTTCCGGTTGTCAATCAACCGCCAGCTATACCGTAACTGTGAATGCATTACCAACTGTTTCTGTTGCAGGTACAAATACTATTTGTGCCGGACAGGCTACCACGATAACTGCCTCTGGGGGAGGCGGTTATTTGTGGAGCAATAATGCAACCACGGCATCTATCACTGTTTCCCCGGCTACTACTACCACCTATACAGTTACAGTGACCAGTGCTGCAGGATGTGTGGCATCGGGAACAAGAACAATTACGGTAAATGCATTACCAACGGTAACGGCTAATGCGAGTGCAGCAATTGTATGCAACGGTTCTTCCGTTACACTCACTGGTGGTGGAGCAAGTACCTATACATGGACCGGTGGGGTAACGAATGGAGTGTCTTTTGTGCCGTCTGTAACCACAAACTATACTGTTACCGGAACAGATGTAAATGGTTGTAAGAATACCGCAGCCCAAACCATTACAGTTGGTTCTGCCCCTTCATTTGCAAATATCAATGTATATGTACAGGCTTCAACCAGTGCCAACAGTTGTGACGCAGTGGTTAATTATCCTTTAAGTGTAAATGGCGGTATACCTTCTCCGAATGTTACGTATACATTTACGGGTGCAACTACCGGAACCGGATCCGGAACCGGCAGTGGACAATTGTTTAATAAAGGCGTAACACATGTAGTGGTTACGGCAGCCAACAACTGTGCATCACCATCTGTTTCTTTTGATATTACTGTTGTAGATAATGTATTGCCGGTTGTGATTACTAAAAACAATACTATCTATCTTGATGCAACCGGACATGCTACCTTAGTGGCAACCGATATCAATAATGGCAGTTATGACAATTGCGGTACGGTTACACTTCCTCAAAGCAGTACTGGTGTTATTTGCGCTACTGCGGCAGAAGGTAACAGCCTCACTTTGCAGGCACCTGCCGGTAAAGTAATCACCGGGATTACTTTTGCGAGTTATGGTACGCCAAACGGAACCTGTGGTAATTTTTCTATCGGAAGCTGCCATTCCGAAAATAGCCTGTCTATTGTTTCTGCATTAGCTATTGGACAAAATTCGGTTACTATTGATGCGAGCAACAGCGTATTTACTGATCCCTGCGGTGGAACAGTGAAAAGATTATATATCGAAGCAACGTATGCTGATGCCGGAAGTACATACAACTATGATTGCAGCAGTATCGGAACGCATGAAGTTACCCTGGTTGTAACTGATGCAGATGGTAATTCAAATTCCGGTACGGCAACGGTTACCGTAGTGGATACTTTACAACCTGTTGTCAATACAAAAAATCTTGTATTATGTCTGGATGCCAGCGGTAATGCAAGTATTACGGCAGCCATGATCAATAACGGATCAACCGATAATTGCAGTATTGCTTCCTATTCGCTGGACAAAACCAGTTTCAATACTTCTAATGTTGGTGTAAATACCGTAACACTTACTGTAACTGATGCAAGTGGAAATATAGCAACTAAAACAGCTACTGTAACAATCAACCCGTTGCCGGTGGTGTATGCAGTTACAGGCGGTGGGGCTTATTGTATGGGTTCTGCAGGTGTTGTAGTTGGTTTGTCTGGCTCTGAGACGGGTGTAAATTACCAGTTGAGACGAAATGCTGCGGTAATAAGTACCCTGCCGGGAAACGGCTCAGTACTTAGTTTTGGTGTACAAGCTGTTGCAGGTACGTATACTGTTGTAGCCACCAATGCTTCAACCGGTTGTAGTGCTGCAATGAGTGGAAGCGCAGTTGTAGTAATTAATCCAACGCCTGTTGTATCAATAGCCTCATCTGCATCGGCTGTTTGTATTGGTAATAGTGTTACTTTAACTGCCTCCCAAACTACAGCGCAAACAAGAGCCTATGCGATCGCTTTATCCAATCTTGTCAACCTGCCAAATGCCTGTGCCAACGGCAGATATGCCGCAGGTGGAACAAATGTTGGATTTACATGGACAGATCTGGGTGCGGGTACTGTAACCAATGTAACTGTTCAGTTATCTGTTGGCGTTGAATGTAATGCCAACGGGTTTGTTCACAGTGCCTTGTTAAATAATGTGGGTACTGGCGCTTCCTTTACAAATACTACCAACTATTGTAGTTGTACTCCACGAACGTCTTCTGCGTTGTACACATTTAATTTTACACCATCCAATTATACTGTTGGAGGTGTAAACACACTGCTGCTTAACAGCGGAAGCACTTTTGGATTGGTTCCGGCTTCAGTATTAAGCAATGCTTATGCAGTAGTTACAGTAACTTATAATGGAGGAAATTCAAATAATAATATAAACTGGGTCTGGACACCGGGTAATGAAACTACACAGTCTATTTCAGTTAATCCATCCACTTCTACCAACTATACCGTAACTGGCACAGATGTTAACGGTTGTACAGGTACAGCTGCTGCTACCGTAACGGTAAATCCATTGCCTGTTGCTACCATCACCGCAGCAGGTGCAACAGAGGTTTGTCCGGGTAATACAGTAGTACTTGATGCCAATACAGGTGCAGGATATACTTATCAGTGGAAGAAAGAAGGTGCAGCTATTTCAGGAGCCACAAGTGCATCTTATACTGCGGCAGTCAGCGGGGATTATACGGTAGTAATCACCAACAGTAACGGATGTTCATCTGCTGCTTCTAATCTGGTATCCGTTAAAATTCAGGATGTCACAGCTCCCTATTTTGTTTCTGCTGGTGCTGTTACTTCGGCTGCCAATGCCCAGGGTGAAGTGGTAGCAACAGGTGCCAATGGTGCAGTAGTTGATTATACACTGCCTGTTGGTGCAGACAATTGTTCTGTAGCCTCAACAGTATTAACCTCTGGTTATGCCAGCGGTTCTGTATTCCCGATAGGGGCAACAACAGTTACCTATACAGTTACTGACGGAGCAGGATTAACAGCTAATTCTTCTTTCACTGTAGTGGTAAGCGGATTGGCGCCTGTTATCAACTGTCCTGCAGCTATTGCAGTTACGGCTACGGCTGGTCAGTGTGGTGCACCGGTTACTTTTGCTGCTACAGAAACCACTGCCATACCTGGTTCTACGATCGTATATGCCGAAAATGGTCAGCCGGTAAGTTCCGGCAGCTTCTTTACAGTAGGCACTCATATCATTACAGCCACTGCCACCAATGCAGTAGGGGCTTCTGTATGTACTTTTACGATTACTGTAGCAGACAATATTTATCCTGTATTAACGGGTGTTCCTGCTAATGTTACGGTACAATGTAACGCAGTACCTGCAGTAGCCAATGTAACTGCTACAGACAATTGCAGTACTTCAGCTCCTGTGTTTACAGAACTAAGAACTGCAGGTGATTGCCCTAATAATTATATACTAACCAGGACCTGGTCAACCACGGATGCTTCAGGCAACACCACTACTGCTTCGCAGGTGATCACCGTTCAGGATATCCAGGCACCTGTAATTACCAATATTTCTACTATTACTGTGCCTGCTGCCGATGGCCTTTGCAGCGCAGTGGTAAACTATACAGCCATAGCCACAGATAATTGTGGTGCTGTATCCATCAATTATAGTATTACTCCCGGTTCAACCTTTACAGTGGGATCACATCTGATAACAGTTACGGCTACTGATGCCTGTGGTAATGTTGCCACTGCCAGTTTCACCGTTACGGTAACCGATGCACAGAAACCTGTAATTGTTTGCGCTCCTAACCAGACCATCAATATGTCTGCCAGCTGCAGTGCTACTTTACCGGATTACAGGAGCCTGTTAACAGCAACGGATAATTGCAGTAATCC
>NZ_JBXAPW010000012.1:0-128001 GCF_058806635.1 Sediminibacterium sp. GW821-FHT12F12
GCTGTATTCATCGAGCTGGTTACCGGTTACGGTTGCCCTGCCGGGAGAGGAACTTTTTCTGTCCTTACAGGTGATCAAGAACAACAGTATAAGCCCCGCGGCTATTGTACTAACTGAACAGCATAGCCTGGTAATGGCTGCCGGCATACAGATGGGTAAACCGGGGCCCAACGATACGATAGAGGAAGTAAAATATTGCGGTGCGGGAAAAATGCTGGCGGCAGGTTAAGTATTCGCTGGAAATATTTGCGAACAGGGAAAACTAAAGATGCCATGTTTTTATAAACGCAGGAAGATTGGGTAACAGGTCAAACATTGCATGGATGGCTATTACAAGATATAAATTTTTTGTTCTGTTGTAAACGATGCCAAGGAAGATACCAGCAACACCCATATAAACAATTGTATAGGCTGCCCAGAATAAAAAAGGCATTTGTTCTCCCATGCCTTCACTCTCTGCACCTCTTAGAAACAGACCTGGTGCATGAACGAGCCCAAAAATGATAGCGGTGCAAACAATGCCACTGACAGACGATTTTAGTAGTAAAGACAACCGGGACTGCAGCCATCCGCGAAAGAAAAACTCTTCAATGAAACCGGCATCAAAAAAAAGATACACAAAACATAGTGGTATGCCGGTAATCAGTTGCCAGCTGCTGAATTGCCCTGTACGTATCGGTTTACTTCCATTACCTGCAAAATACTGAAACAAAACAGCCGCTACAGAAAGCAGTATAAAAACAACCAAGGTTTTTCTTCCGGGAAATTTTACTGCAGTATTCTTTAATCCGAAGTCTTTTACTGTAAATCCGGATGACGTATATATAGTAAACGGAATAATAACAAATACAAATAGTTTTTTCACAAAAATGAGAACAGTTGCTGATTTTGGATTTTGTAGCCATGCCGGAGGAAATAATTTATCCAAAAGTGATCCCCCATAGGTGATGTAAAACGTAATCCAGGCAACGAGTAGTGCTATGAGCCAGATCTCATTTTTCAGTAAAGGTTTGTCATGATGTACAGGAGTGTTTTTTGTAAACTGCCACGCTATGAAAGAAAAGCAAATGCCTATAATAAAAATTACTTCATAAAAATCTGAGAAGGGTATTTGAAAAGTAAAGTGCAGATAAAGTACGGCCATGCAATAGATAGCCAAGCCTGCCGTCATGAATTTTTTTGTTGCGTTCATTTGGTTAATATCAGCTGAAATTGTGTAATAGGGTTTATTGCTTTTTTTCAGACGAATATATGTTTTATTGAAATAAAGATACCTGCGCTGATGATATATTCTGCAGACCCAATGGGGAGGCAGGAACTATTGCCTATAAAAGGAACCTTAGATCGGCCCCGCCAATTGCGATAAGCTGATATTGACTGCCATTTTACTGTCCCTTCATCCACCTTGAAATATAGCTCTTCAGTTTTCCCAACTGTTTATTGGTCTTTTCTTTGTCAAATGTTATGGCATCATATTTTTTCGGGAACCACTCTTTTATTTGTTTATACTCCGGATGCTTTTTGTTGTTTAAAATGTCTAAATAGTAATAAAAAGAAGCTGTTCCTCCGCAATCTTCGGGCGGACAGTTCATTTGTCCATTCATGCAGACAGGATATTGTAATGCATCATCACGGTCTAAGAATTTTTCGACTTTGATTTTATGTCTCCAATTGTCTCCAAAATCGTACAGGTAATTAATGTATTCTTTTGTGTCTGAAATTACATCAGCCAGTTTCACCTCTTTTGCATCAAGTAGTTGATCGCTTCCAAACCCAGCAGTGATGTCATCTTCAATAATTTCTCCTATTCTGTATCCTTCGAGATTAAATTCAAATAAATGGTAATTATGCCAGCCCATTGCAATCTGAATAATATGATGTAATTCAAAGAACGATGTGTCCTTTTGTAGAAGGATTTCGCGCCAGATGACCGGGTTTGATTGTTCGATAGAAATCTTTATTTGAATTATTTCTTTCATGTTCTTATAGTTTAAAATAGCAGCTAATTCAGGTTGTGAGCATGTACCCATTCCCAAAATACTTACTTTTCCGAATATATAATTATCAAAGAAGATAAATCGGTTTAGGGATGTTTAAACACAAAGCAGTATTCTTTTCCTGTTTGTGGGCACTTTGTTTAGTTCGGAGTTTTCATAGTGAAGTTGGCTTTGTGCAGGAGATCTTTTCTCAGCCGGATCTACATAGTCTATTCAAAACCAGCGCAGTTTTGGCTGGGTATTTCGATAGGCTGGGTGCGCAATTGTGTCTTCGGGATACACATGGCAATAAACTTATGATCTGTTCCCGCAAGGCTCTCTCGAAATATGGGTACACAATAATCTCAGCGAGCCCCATGCGAGGGGATTTCTTTGGTGAGTAACGAGAGGAAGAATTATATGCCATCCTGGTCGCTGGCAAATTTTGTTAGCAGGTGCCGCTACCTTAACGAATAAAAACAGTGTTGTCTCTGTGTAAAGCATCTGTCAGCCAATTCGCATTGATCAATGCAAAGTCCTTGGGAAGATTCTCCGGGTGAAAAAACTTCAATTCCAGTGTTTCGGTGTTTGAATAGTTTGTATTAATGGGATTTGTCAACTTTGCTTCAAAATAGGAAGTAATATATTGAACTGTTTTATCCTGGTAATGATACGTCTGCGAAGTAGGTGAAGAATAAATACCTATGAAACGAACAATAACTGCTTTACTATTTGTTTCTTCTTCAATTTCTCTTAAGATAGCGGCTTCGACTGTCTCACCAAATTCTACGTGTCCTGATATGATGCACCATTTATTTACGTCTTTTCGTTTTTGTAACAGCACCTCTCCTTTGTCATTAAAGATCGCTGCTGCTACTGCTGGTAATATCTGTTTTGTAGTGTTCATGCAAAATTATTGTAAGCCTGTGTTGTATTTTAAGGAAAGGTAAACCTTTTCGGCCAGCAGACAGGGCTTACAGCAGTTGATAGATATATTTCGTTGAGCCAGGAGGAATCCTGCTGAATAAAGATACAAAAGTTGGAACTATATTTTATGCTCAGCAAAAGTTCATATGGTCTGCTCAACGCCACCTTGGCCTCCACGGGGTTTTTGCGAGACTCATGCCGGTTTTTTTTAGTAGGTAGGTATGGCCTGAGGAAAATGCAAATGCTTTCGTTACCCGATTTTGTTTCTCCAAAACAAAAGTATTGCCAAAACTAGTATTGAAATTAGTGTACCTGCGGGTAAATACCATAATGTCAGTATGCTGATTATCAGACCAAATAGGTAGGTCCATTGTTTGTTTGTCCATATGGCATAAATCCATACTAACCAAAGTAGTCCATACAAAGTAAAAAGCCACCCAAGCTTAAAAACATCGATGTTCATTTTATAAAAAAGTTCAGCCCAGGGACCGGGTTTTTCAGGTCCAATGTATTTCCCCTTGATTATAACAAAAATTCCGTCAAGTAGCATAAAGCCACCATTTATAAGCCCGAGTATGGTTAGTACGATTTTCATTTGAATTTTGTTAACTGCCGTAATTTTCTTTAAGCTTTCTCATCAATAGTCTTAACCCTTGCTGCGTTCCTGCATTGAAAGAGTTTGTAAAAATGATATAAGCCTTGTTTTTTAATCTGTCTATATGAACCAGCGTGAAATACGTAAATGCTCCGGTTCCCGAATGCACAGAAAGTTCTGTTCCATTTTCATAAATATTGAACCAGCCCAGGGAATAATTGGCTACCCCTTTGTGTATGAATCTATAGGTTTCCGCTGTCAGGTAATTATCTTTCCCTTCCAGCCCTTTTAAGTTGAGTTGGATGAATTTGATGTAGTCCTTCAGTTTGATATTCAGGTCTCCTGCGGGTTCGGTATAATCTAAATGATAATCAACAGTGGAGGGAACAGGTGTGAGTTTGTCGTTTTCGGTACTATGTCCCCAGGTGTCTTTTCGTGTTTGATTTTCGGGCCAGGATAATTTTACACGTAAGCCTAAGTCTTTGTTGAATATTTTGTCGATCAGCTGTTCCCAGCTTTTATGAGCAACTTTTTCCAGCATCAATGTGGCCAATGTATAGCCGGCATTGGAATAAATGAACGGATGCTGCGCATCTGGCTTTACCGGTTCCAGCGTCAATACAAACCGACCAAATTGTTTTCTTTTTTCCGGGTTGGTTCCTTTGAAACCGGGTATTTGCGGGTCGTTCTCTCCCTGAAAAGGTTGGATCCCTGCTCTGTGTGTAAGCAGATCCAGTAAGGTGATACTTGCGTATGCCGGATCACTTTTGGCTGCCCAATCGGGAAACAGGTCAAAGAATTTGGTGGTCCATCTCAATTTCCCGGTTTCCACGTATTTGGCAACCAGGTAGGCCGTCATTGCTTTGGTATTTGAGCCAATGTGGAACCTGTCATCCAATGTTGCGGTATCGGAAAGGTTGATGGAATGTTTGCCCAATGCGGCTATTTCTAGAATTGATCTGCTGTTTACCACTGCGTAACTGATCTCGGGGATCTTATGCGCCTTACGGATGGAATCAGCAAATGCAACCGTTTTTTGCCCAAAAACCATTGCGGAAATTCCTAAACAGAAAAAAGTAATTGTTTTTTTCATCCAGCCTCTGGTTTTTAGCGTTCCTTTTTTGCCAGCTTATTTGCGCCTTCTCAGCGTTCATTCAATTTCTGGCTCGTATTTTATTTGAATACAAATGTAGGGCAGTGCAAGGCTGCATGATTTGACCTAAGTCAAGCCTTACTTTTTTTTCTGATGCGGCTCAGCCTTTCCTGTGTAATGCCTAAATAAGCCGCAATATGCACCAGCGGAATCTTCTCAATTAACGAGGGTTGCTGCAGTAATAATTGCTGGTAACGCTGCTCCGCCGTTAAGGAAATGGCTTCTATGACCCTGTTTTCCAGGATGGATATATAATTGGCCATGATATTATGGGTGATACTGGTGTATTTATCTGCGGTACAGGTTTTTTGAAAATCTCTCAATTCGCAGATGAGTATTTTGCTGTCGAGCACTGCTTCGATGGCAAAATTGTTTGCATTCCCTTTTAACAGGGAAGCAGGACAGCAATCAACATCACCCTCAAAGGTGAAGCCAAGTATGTACGCTTTGTCATCTTTTTTCAGAGAGGTTTTACAGGCACCACTGATAATGTAAAAAAAGAAGGAGGGGTGCGAGCCATAACGTATAATGGTCTCCCCTTTTTTAATGAGCTTTTCTTTCCCTATTTTTTGAATGATGGAGAAAAAATATTTCGACTGTTTTTCAGGTATGTTGCTGTATAAAAATTCTGGAGAGATCATAGATCATCGTGAATTTACCTATTCGTATGTATTTTGTCATTCTAAACGAAGAGCCCCCGCTGGGAGACTCTTCGGAAAAGGGAAACTAGTGTTGATAAAACAATAATTTCTATACCAGCTCATCTCATATAATAAAGCGTCAAACTTGCACCACAGAGAATACATATTAGCGTTATAATACCGCTGTAATATTAAAAATACGGCTTACCCGATAGCAGGCCGCTTATTTAAGTTCTGAAAGTATTAATTTTTTCTGTTTTAGTGTATTCCGCATAGCTTTTTCTCTGACTGCAGGATCGTCACTGTTTATCAGATCAAAATATTCAACAGGTACCACCTGCCATGATAAACCATATTTGTCTTTGCACCAACCACATGCACTTTCTTGTCCCCCGTTTGCGGTTAGGGCATTCCAGTAATAATCTACTTCTGCCTGATCTTTGCAAGTAATAACAAACGAAACTGATTCATTAAATTTGAAATAAGGGCCTGCAGCTAAAATATTAAATTCTATATTGCCCATTTCCATGACAGCTGTTTCAAAACTGTCCTGACCTCCTTGTGCTTTTGCTTCCGGTGGATTTTTATATTGGTGGTATTCTTTCAGTTTCCCGTTTTTGAAAATGGAAAGATAATAGTCTGCTACTGCTTTTGCATCTTTATCAACCCACAGGCAGGGTGTTATCTTTTGCGTGATCATATCAGGCTTTTTTAGTAGAGTTTGATTAGTGATTGTATCTATGTTACTCTTGTTGTCGGCATTCTGTTGAGAATTGCCACAACCCATTACAATAGCTATCGTGATTATTTTCAAAAAAACAGGTATTTTCTTTTTCATAGCTTTATTTGTTTTTTGGAAAGTAAATAATTTCAGCCGGAATTGTCTGTATGTCGGGTGTTGCTAACTTTTTGAGATTTGGTGTAGTGACAGATTTTCAGCACAATAGTTCAATCGAAGAACTGACCTGAACCTATCACAAAACTGTCATACGAAGCACTGCACCCGCCATTACGCCAAACCGCTGTTGTACGTTCGTGTTTCTTAAAATTGCTTTTCAAATGTCTTTCCGTTAAATTTATATATTTTCCCGTCTGCCATTCCAAACCACAATTCACCTTTATTATCTTCGAAAATTGATAGGGCATTCTCATCGGTAAGTCCATCTTTCTTTGTGTAATTAGTCATCTTTACACTATCATATTTCCAAATTCCCGCATCTCTGTCTCCAAACCAAATATTACCTTTTCCATCTTCTGCAATTGTGAAAATGTGTTCGAGAGTGCCAGGCATTGATTTATCACCTTTTCTTCCACTTGTGGGGTGAATTAAGTTATTTTTTTCAGAAAAATTAATGATTGAGTCACCTTCCTTCAGTAATACTCCTATTCCATTATTACCAATCCAAAGTCTGCCTTTTGAGTCTTCGAAAATACTTCTAATATGAAGTGGGGCAATATTTCTATCAAATCCTAATGTTTCATCATTGATGATTGTAAATCCGTTTCCATCATAGCCAAAAACACCTGCGTAAGTGCCAAACCAAATCATTTTCTTTTTTCCTTTTGAAATACTGGTTACAGCAAATAAATTATCATAATGATTAAGGACTTTGCGGTGTGGAAACGCTAAATAAGTTAATTTTTGTCCATCGTATCTGTAAACCCCTTCTTTGGTTCCAGCTTCAAACCAAAGGTCGTTATCTGATTTCATCCATTGACCTTGTAATGATTCATTGCTATGAATTGGGAAATTAGTTTGTGATTTTTCTATCTCTGCTTTAGTGTGATTCACTATTTTTGTCCCATCATAACTGCTCACTCCCCTTTGCGTATTAAACCAAATAACACCCTTTTTGTCTTCCTGGATGTTGTGAATTTGGTTGTCCGACAATCCGTTATCGCTATTAAAGTAAATGAATGATTTGCCATTGTAGACTGCTACTCCTTCTTGAAGACTTCCAAACCAATAATATCCTTTGCTGTCTTGATAGATAGCACGAATTCCTGAGGTAAATTTTAGGGTGTCGTTTTTTGAAGTCTCTGCCAATTCAGTCTTGTTCAGTTCATTTTCTGTTGATTTCTTTTCAACGCAGGAAAAGTTCAGTGTTAATATGAGTATTAGATATGTCAATTTAAATTTTTTGTCCATTTCGGGTTTTTCTAATATGACGCACAACGGGCGGGGGCTTTAAGTAGTAGTGGTGTTATCTTCTGTCGTTCCTGGCTAACCGCTGCTGAATTAAAGATACAAAAGCTGGTGATATATTTTATAGACCAGGTGGATTTGGTAGGTCTGAAGCTTCGAGGAATCTGCGAGATATCCAGGCAGAGGCTTTTAGTGGTAGGTAGAAGAAGCGAAAGAAAAAGCTTACTCAAGATCACCGCAGCCTCCACGGGGTCATTGCGAGATCCATGCCGGGAGGTTTCTTTTTATAGGCTGATCCTGCGGAGAATTTATTACAGCCTGTATTTACAGTTTGTTTCTAATTGTAGGCAATCCCATTCTGCATATAATCGGATGTTATATACCTTACTTAGTTTTTCAATTATCTGCCTGGTTTTAATCTTTCAAACGTCTGCCGTTCATAATCATCCATTTTTCGTGCTTCCTTTAATACAGAGTTTAGTTTACCTTTTTTGGGTTCTTCAAAAATAAAAAACGAGTCGATTTTTGCATAAAAAAGTTTAATGCCTCTACATTTATTTTCCGAAATGTACTCATAAATAAATTGTGGCTGTCCTCTATCGTTACACTTACAGTCAAGGAAACTTGATAATGCCGAGTTTCGATGAAAACCCTTGTTGTAATTTAATCTTCTGTTGCCAAAATTGTCTTTGTTGCCTGTAACTAAATAATAGGAGTTTTCTGCTTTACGCCAGGTATAACCATGCATAAAAGCTTTACAACTTATAAACAGAAATGCTGCAAAAGTAGAAATGAGGAAATTAATTTTCTGAACATAGTATCATATTAAAGATATGTATCAGGCTACTCAAATATATTTTGCCAAGCTAATTTTGATTCTTGAACTGCATACAGTATCCGCGTATTAAAACTTGAGCAAAACTGTATCAAATAAAAATACTAAAGTGATAAACCATTGAAAAAATATATAAAAGTAAAAAACAAAACTGTCTGCCAGCACAGAACTTGATATGAAGCCCAAAACTTTATTTAGCTACTAAATCACCAATTTCTTTTGGTTGCTGTTAGGCACAATTTTTTTTGTTCCAAGTTTATAAATGTCATAGTATCTTTTAACAAGTCCGTTGATAAATCTTTTTAAATAATTTTCACTAAAAAAAGTGTTCGACCAATTATCGTAACGCTTACATTGTACACCTAAGTAGAAAAAATATAAGCTTACACCAAGCATAGGAATAAGTCGTCTTTCTTCTGCGCTTATTGGTGTTATTGATTCATACCCTTTTAGGAAAATATCAACTTTGGGCTGATAATCTTTAGTGTCATATTTTTCAATATTGTGTAGTTGTAAAATATAGTAAGCAATATCTAAGCAAAGCCAACCGTTTCCGCAGAAATCGAAGTCGAAAATGGTTACTTGGTTTTCGTTGGTGATGTTAAGATTGTCAAACCAAATATCAAGATGAACAATTCCCTGTCTGATTTGCAAAGTGTCAGCATTTCCAAACTCCCTTAACAGGTACGTTTGAGCCGACCTCATAAAGTTCATTTCTTCCGTATCACTTTTCAAAAAGATCGATATCTCTTTAAGTGAATCAATAAGAATGAGTTCTGGCGTATAGTTTATGCGATTTAATTTCTGATCAATGGTTATTTTATGAATTTGAGCTATCAGTTGTCCGATTTGAAAGTGAGTTTCTTCTGAAATTATGTGCTTTTTTTCACCAGATGCAAATGTAAAAAGTACAGCAAATCTGTCTCCTTCCGGGGCACTTAGTATTTGTATGTAGTTATTTTCTTTGTCTGATAGTGGATAGGAAATGGGAATGGTATTTTCTTTTAGTTGATTCAGCAATTTAATTTCTTCGTCAATCTCCGTTTCTGAACGCCAATTTAAACTATAAACCCTAAATACAAATTTATCTGAGTTGTCGGTTACTAAATATGTATCATTGATCCCAGCTTTTATTAATTGACATCTGGTGTCTGTACTCAAAGAATATTTCTCCTGTATAAACTGTCCTATATGTGTAGCTGAAAGAGTGGAATTTGTTACTGGAAAATGTGCCATTGATCTGTTTTGTTGTCTGCTGTAAAATTGTGCCTAACTTAATTATAATTGCTAAACCATTGAACCAATACAACCATTTAGCTCGGCTTTGCATGTGTAACCGGCGTCTAATGAATATAGGAAAATATATTATAAGTCATCGAAAGATGTTGTGATATTTTGCATATTCCCTGTACTTACTTGCGTATAAATCTGAGTTGTTCTACCTATATATTTGCTGAATCGTGATGATAATACTATAAAGAGCAGGCAGTTTCTGGGGAATACACATCCTTTTAGATCATTTAATTACAGCCGCCATGCAACCCGAACGCCCCAGTGAGTGACACAAGCGGCGATGCCATGAAAACAGAAGCCGGGAATCGGCTTATAAGATTTAGCAGTGCGTGTATGAGGGAGATTTATTTTCACCGCAGGGGGGGAGAGCGGGGAGTTTCGCGGAGTTGTGAATCGGCCCTCTCTTTTCTATAAGTGCAGGATCTATTGCTTTTACCATTCTATCATCCTATCATGCTATCATTCTCTCATTACAATAGAATTCCCTGCAAAAACAGATACGCAAAGCTGAAATAAATGATGAGCCCCGTAACATCTACGAGCGTAGCCACAAAGGGGGCGGAAGATACGGCCGGGTCGGCGCCGAGTTTTTTGAGAAAAATAGGCAGCATAGAACCGGATAGGGTGCCCCATAATACCACACCCACCAGTGAGAATCCTACGGTAGAGGCGATCATCATCCAGTGCGGACCGTAGAGTCCCGGTGCAATGGAATGCCATACACCCACACGGATAAAACCAATGATGCCGAGTACGGTGCCGAGCAGCATTCCACTCAGTAATTCGCGGCGCAGTACGCGCCACCAATCGGCAATAGTAATTTCGCCCACGGCCATGGCCTGTATAATGAGGGTGGATGCCTGCGAGCCACTGTTTCCACCGCTGGAGATAATGAGTGGTACAAATAATGCGAGTACCACAGCTTTGGCAATTTCATCTTCGAAATACCCCATGGCCGTGGCCGTGAGCATTTCGCCGAGAAACAATACCACCAGCCAGCCAATGCGTTTGCGGAAAAGTTTGAGTAAGGGAATATCGAGATAAGGCTCGTTCAGCGCTTCGGTACCTCCCATTTTCTGCATGTCTTCGCTGAACTCTTCGTTGGCCACCCATAACATATCATCGATGGTAACAATGCCGAGCAGTATGTTATGATCATCTACCACGGGCAGGGCCACACGGTTATTCATTTTAAATACCTGGCTGGCATGTTCCTGGTCGTCGTGTACGTTCAGCGAAACATACCGGCCATCAATGATCTCGTCCACCCGTTTATCCGGCGCTGCCAGAATGATATCGCGGATCCGGATATCATCGATCAGTTCGCCGTTATCATCGATCACATAGATCACATCAATGGTTTCGCTGCTTTTGGCGTGTTTGCGGATGGTCTCGAATACTTCGTTGATGGTGTTGTGCCGGTAGATGAACACATAATCGGGTGTCATCAAACGGCCCACACTATCTTCGGGATAACCGAGCAGGGAGAGGGTGATCTTTCTTTCTTCGGGATCGAGTAATTTGATCAGGTCGCGGATAGCGGCTTTGGGTAATTCTTCGAGAAAGTCGGTACGATCATCGGCCGGCAGCTCGTTCAGCAGTTCGGCGGTTTTGGCCGGGGGCAGTTCCTTTACAATATCGCGCTGCTGGGCAATATCGAGGATCTTGAATACACTCGAAGCCCGGTGTATGGCCATATTGGCAATGATCTGCGCCTCGTATTCGGGGTACTCGTTTATGAGTTCGGCCACGTCGCTGATATTCTGGTCGTCCAGGAATTCCCGGATCTCCAGTTTATCTTCTTTTGAGATCAGTTGTTCAAACTGCTCAAAAAGGCCGGGTTGTTCGAGTTCGAGCGACATAGGCGCAAGGTAGGAAGAATTAAAAATTAAAAATTAGAAATTAAAAATTGATAATGGGCTTCTCCTCTGTGCTCCTCTGTTGCTCCGGTCTCTGTGTTGAAAATAGTAACTGTGCGCGGGTGATGATCTTTTCAACACAGAGGCCATAGATGGGGAGGTACACAGAGGGGAGGGGATGCTTTACCAGTAAATTGTTAATTGCTGATTTCTAATTTTTAATTTTTTGAAGTTTATCTTCACAAAATGATCCTTCCCTGTATCGAAATAGCACCTTCCGATTACCGTGGCCGTGGGGTATTTGCTACGGAAGACATTCCGGCGGGTACCCTGATAGAAGTATCACCTGTACTGGTATTGAGTGAGGCGGAGCGGGTAGACGCAGAGAAAACTTCTTTGTACAATTATATTTTTGAGTGGGGACCGGAATCCAAACAGGCCTGTGTGGCCTGGGGGTATTTGTCCATCTACAATCATTCCTATCATGCCAACTGCCGCTACGATATGGATTTTGAAGCACAGGAAATGTGTATCACCACCGTACGCGATATCAAAAAAGGCGAAGAACTGTTTACCAATTACAATGCGGAGCCGGATAGTGAGGATTTGGTTTGGTTTGAAGCGAAGTGATATTGAACAGATGAACAGATGAGCAAGGAACAAGGAACAGACGATCGGAGTGTATTCCTTCAAGTCTTTTTTCTGTTCTATGTTTTGTGTTCTTTGTTCTTTCGTTCATCTGTTCCTTGCTCATCTGTTCGTCTGTTCATCTGTTCGTCTGTTCATCTGTTCCCTACCAATACTGATACCCCATCAACCTCGTTAACTCCAATTTAGCTAAACATAACTGGTATTCATATTGAAGCCTGGTGAGTGCGGCTCTTTGCACATTGGCGCCGGCGTTGGTGATTTCGAGGTGGGTGCCGGTACCGCTTTTTAAACGGTTGGTGGCCAGTAACTGGGCGCTTTGGGCCTGCTCGGTTTGTCCACGGGTATTTTTGATGCGGTCGAGGTTGGTGGCAATATCAGTGAGGGCCTGTTCAATATCTTTTTTGTAGGTACTGCTCAGGCTTTCTACGGCCATTTCATTTTGTTTGATGATATTCTGCTGCAGTTTCTGCTGCTGTTTGTTTTTACCGCCATTGTAAATGGGCATGGTAAAAGATACACCGGCGAGATAGTTAAAACGCATATCGCCGATATAAGGTACGTAGCCATTTTTGATACCTGCCGCTGCCCGTAAGCCGATCATGGGTTTATCGGCCGTTCTGGTAATAGCGAGATCGCTGCTGGCTTGTTGGATCTTGTCTTTGGCCAGCATAAAATCCGGGTTCTGGGTTTGTGCGGTTGCGAGTGCATTGCCCGCATCGGTGAGGTTCACATCAAAATCAAAATCTTTACCGTTGTTCTGTTTCACACCTGTTGTGTATTCGAGCAGGTTCAGTTGTTTCTGCAGGCTGTTTGTCAGATCAACTTTGCGGTTCTCTTCGTTATCGATGGAAGCCTGTATGTTCAGCAGATCAATCCGTAAGGCGGTTCCGTTTTTCAGCTGGCTCTCCACGATCCGTTTGTTCTCGTTCAGGAAGCTGAGTACACTGTCCTGTATACCGATGGCTTTTTGCAGGAAAACGATATTGTAGTACACATTGGCTACCTGGTAGGCCAGTTGTGCTTTTACATAGTCTACCTGGTGTTTGGCAAACTGCAGGTCGTCTTTACTGCGGTTGATATTGGCCTGTAACCTCCCGAAATCAAAGAGCGCATAATTGGCATTGATGGCCCCGTTCAGGTTATGCAGTGGTGCAAACTGGAACTTATCGCCGTTAATGGGCAGCTCTATTTTCGGACGTACATAGGCATACGATGCATCGGCCGTTACATCCGGGTATTTGTTGAGCTGTGTCAGGTTCATTTTTTCCTGCGCGGTGGTAACGGTATTCTCCACTTCTTTCACCTTAGGAAAATACCCGAACGACTGCCCGATCAGGTTCTTCAGTTCCGTATTCACCTTCACCTGTGCCTGTGCTGAGAGGGCGAGAAGGAGGCTTGCGGTAATAAGTATATTTTTCATTGTATTCATATATTTTCTTTAGAACTAATTCGCGAATTACGGATCACGGTTTGGCGGATTATTCTCTTATTTAAAATTCTATCATTCACTCATCCACTCATTCACTCCTTCACTCCTTCACTCCTTGCTCTCAATGGTTCTCCGCTGCTGCTTTCATCGAAGCTGCTATTTCTGCCGGCGATTTTTTCTTTACCCGTAAAAACACCACCAGGGGTATTACGAGCACAAAAAAGAGGGCCGTGAGGCGGAAGGTATCGAGGTAAGAGAGATAATAGGATTGCCGGTCGATGATGGCATTGATAGTGGCGAGTGCTTTGTTACTGGCGCCGGCCACATCGCCCGAACGGGTGATAAATCCCTGGGTAAGGGTATTACTTCTCTCGAGAAACATCTGCGATTCTCCGGTTACTTTGCTTACCAGGTCGTAACGGTGTTGCGCATACTGGCGGGCAATATAGTTATTGGCCAAAGCAATCCCGAATGCACCACCCAGCTGGCGTATCATGTTATTGAGTGCAATACCCGATGCATAATCTTTGGGCGCGAGGCCTGCTACCGCCTGGTTAATCAGCGGTAACTGCACCATGCTGATGCCCACTGCGCGCAGGGCCAGCGGAAGAAAGAAATCGCCCTTGCCTACATCCGGACTCAGGTTGGCACTCATCCATGCATACGCTGCAAACAGCAGGAAGCCTACCACCACAAAGGGAATGGGCGACACACCCTTACTCATGGTTTTACCGATGATGGGCATCATTACTACCGTAATCATCGTAGGGGCGAGTAGGGTAAGTCCTGTTTCATACGCCGTAAAACCGAGGGTTCGTTGCGCGAGAATCGGGAATACGAATACGGAAGTAAATAATCCCACACCCACTACAAAAGTAAAAATGGTAGTAAAGGCAAGATTACGGTTACCGAGTATTTTTAAATTAACGGCCGGGTTCTTGATACTGAGTTCGTACCAGATAAAACCTACCATACCGATAAATGCGAGTATGGCGGTAATGCGGATAATATTGCTGCTGAACCAGTCTTCCGATTCGCCTCTCTCCAGCACATACTGTAAACAGCCGATACCCACCGAGAGTAGGAGGATGCCCGTATAATCGATCTTGATCTCTTTTTTGCGTTTGCCTTCGCCTTCTTTTTTCTCGATGAAAGTGAAGGATAAAAAAGTAGCGAGAATCCCGATGGGGATATTGATCATGAAGATCAGGGGCCAGGAAAAATGGTCGATGATATAACCGCCCAGTGTTGGCCCCAATGTTGGGCCTAACACGATACCCATCCCGAATAAACCGGAAGCGATGGGCCTGTCTTTGGGTTCAAATGCATCAAACAGGATGGCCTGCGAAGTGGAGAGCAAAGCGCCTCCACCCACGCCCTGGATAAAACGCCAGATGATCAGTTCAACCAGTGTATCCGATTGCCCGGACATATAGGAGGCAATGGTAAAGATGATCATGGATACGATATAGTAATTCTTTCTTCCGAAATATTCTGCGAGGAAGCCGGTGAGCGGAATGATGATCACATTGGCGATGGCATAGGACGTGATGACCCAGCTCATGTCTTCAATGTTCACGCCAAGGCTTCCACTCATATCGCTCAGTGCCACGTTCACGATGGAGGTATCAATCAGTTCCATTACCGCGGCGGTTACCGTGGTTAAAACAATGATCGCCCTCGCAAATCCTTTAGGTGTTGCCATAGTTACAATTTACCTCTGTTGCAGAATGTGCAAGGAGGAGTATAGTCTGGTAATTTATTTTGTTTCTGCACTCACAAATACGCTCAAACCTGCACGCAGCATGTTGCGGTATTTATCGATGTCTTTGATCTGGATCTTCACCGGCACACGCTGCGTCACTTTTACAAAGTTGCCGCTGGCGTTATCCGGAGGCAGCAGGGAGAATTTGGCACCCGTAGCTTCACTCAGGCTTTCGATAATGCCTGTGATCTTTGTATCGGGGAAGGCATCAATTTCTATATCCACTTCTTTACCCGGGTATAATTTTTTTAACTGGTTCTCTTTAAAGTTGGCTACGATCCAGTAGGTGGTATCGTTAACAATAGAGAACAGGGGTGTACCTGCCTGTACAAACTGTCCTTCCGATACATTTTTTTTACCGATTTTTCCAGCCTGTGGTGCATAGATCTTTGTATAGGTCAGTTTCAGCTGGGTCTGAGCTATTTTGGCTTTTTTCACATCGAGTGCGGCAGACGCTTTCTGTACACCTGACTGCAACACAGCAATACGACTTTGCGCGGCAGCCAGATCGGTGCGGCTGTTGGTTAACTGCTGTGCAGCAGTGGCTACAGCAAATTTTGTGTCGTCTAACTGTTTGCGGGTAATGGCCTGGTCGGTGTAGAGGTTCTGGTCGCGTTTCAGGTCATCTTCTGTTTTTTTGTAACGTACCTGGCTCAGTTCAATATTACCCTGGTTAACACGAAGGCTTACTACAGCGTTGTTCAGGGCAGCTTTGGCGTTGATCACGTCTACTTCTGCCTGGCGAAAATCGGCTTCCATTTCGAGTAACTGGGTTTGTAGTTCTGCATCGTCCAGTTCTACTACCAGGTCGCCGGTTTTTACAGAGTCATAGTCTTTTACCGAGATATGTTTCACATAACCTGCCACACGTGGTAATACCGGGGTAATCTGTGTTTCCACCTGTGCGTTATCGGTGGTTTCGTGTGTGATGGCATAGTTTACTTTTCTGTAACCGAAATAACCGGCTACCAGCAGTACCGCGATTAAGACGATGGTTTTTACGGGTGATTTTTTTTCGTTGCTTACTGACATATTGATTGCTTGTTTTTCGTAATGGTTAGTTGGTTCTGCGTTCTATGTTCTGCGTTCTGTTTTTTTTGTTCGTCTGTTCCTCTGTTCCTTGCTCCTCTGTTCTTCTGTTCAATTGTTCTATTGTTCGATATTCGGTGTTCGATATTCTCTAGCGTTTCTCTGCCAGCAGATACGAATGCATCAGCAGTTTCAAATGTTTAACCAGCCTGTTTTTAAACGCCACATTGGTATAGGGATCGAAGTTGGGGTCGTTATTTACGAGAATGCCGCAGAGGGGTTTGGATAACATGACCTGGTTAATGGTACCGATGAGGGTAGCCATGGTTAGTTCGGGGTCTACTTTTCGGAAGACCTTTTTTTTGATGCCCTGGTCAATGATGCTGTGCAGCACTTTGGTGTTCCGCATAAAAATGCGGATGATACCATCGTGCAGTGCCTCGCGTTCCCTTTTCAGCAGCTCCTGGTGCAGGATGCGGTGAAAAGAGGGGTGGGCGAGGATTTTATCTACATAGTTGTCTATGATCGCATCGATCTTTTCGATCTCGGTCATGGAAGTGTTGGCATGGATCTCGTCCAATTTACCTCGCATAAAAGAAGCACGGTATTCTACAATAGCTTCAAAGAGTTTTTCTTTGGAACCGAAATAATAGTTCACCATCGCTACGTTTACATCGGCTCTTGCCGCCAGGTCGCGGATAGAACTGCCATCAAATCCCTTCTCCGCAAACAATTCGATAGCGGTGTGGATGATGTGTTGCTTTTTGTCTGAGAGCACCTGTTCGGGAAAATCTTTTGCCATAGCCTTCTTTTGAAGGCGCAAATTTTAAACAAATGTTTGAATTAATCAAACGTTTGTTTAAAAAACTAAAAAATAATTTTCCCTCCTACAGGTGGAATCACTGTTACTGATTGATTATCAGGCCAGAATATCGTTTATATTTTTCCGGATATTTTCTGCCATTTTGTGCATGGGCAGGTCGTTTTCGTCTTTTCCAAAGGGATCTTCGATCTCTTCGGCAATCATTTCCAGGCTTCCCAGTACATAAGAAATAAAAGCTACTACCGGAATGGTAAAATAGCCCAGGGTAAGCGGAAAACCGAGTGGTAAACTCAGGATATAAAAGAAGAGGAATTTTTTAATGAACACACTATACGAATAAGGGATGGGCGTATTCTTGATGCGCTCGCAGGCGCCGGTAATATCGAGAAAAGAAGTTAATTCGGGGTTCAGCATCAGCAACTGGTAATCGCTGATTTTGCCATCGCGGTGTAAGAGGCTGATCTTGTTCATGAGTAAAGTGATAACCTGGTTAGGGATATGTTTACTCGTATCAAAATCAGGAATCTCGGGATGGGGCTCTTCATCGAGGGATAGGCGTGTTCTTTCATTCAGCAGATGCTGCCGCAGTTCATCAGCAAAGAGCGCAATCAGTTTTTTGAAGAAAAGGCGATTCTGGTCATCATCATGCGGTAAAAAACTATTCAGCTTGATGGCCAGGTTACGGCTGTTATTAACGAGTGAACCCCAGAGTTTCCGTCCTTCCCACCAGCGGTCATAGGCCGTATTGGTGCGGAACACCAATAACATCGAAATGGCAAAACCGAGCAGACTGTGCATGATGGTGATATTCTTTACATGGCTGCCGAGATCCATGTGCAGGTATTCCAGCTGCAGAAAAGATACCAGCCAGGAATAGAGGGATACAAAAATGATCACAGGAAACAGCCGGCGTACTGTATCGGCCTTATGAAAACGGAAAATGAAGGGGAACATACCCCGGGGATTGTAATTGATCATACGCTAAAGTAATAAAATCTCTTTGGCTGCTCAGCGGTTCTTTTACTAAGTTTGGTTACCAAATTACCCGCTATGTTACGTTCCCTTTTTACCCTTTGTTGTGTGTTGGTTTCTTTTCTGCTAACGGCTCAAACGGCCCGTATTCCTGCTTATACCGGTTATGCGGTTCCCGCCGAGAGTGATGAATCGGATCTGTTCTCCGTTGAAAAAGGGTTACACTGGACAGACGCCAGGCAGGTGATCAGCTATTCTTTCTATGTACGCAAAGCAGGTAAACTCGTCATCCGGCTGCAGGCCAAAAATGCGGTGGCGGGTTCCCAACTGGTCATGTCTTTTAATGGCAAAGCAAAACTGCTGAACATTCCTGCCGGGAAAGATTTTACACAATTAGCTGCAGGCATCTTTGAAGTGAAAGACAGTGGTTTTTACACACTCCGTTTTAAAGCACTGAAGAAAGCGGGTAAAACAGTGGCCGATATCCGGTCGATAGAACTGTCGGGCACAGCAGCCGATATTCATTTCAATCCCCAGCCACGCCGCAATGCGGCATCGGTGCATCTGCGCTATCCTTTACCCGACTCGGTAAAAGCAGTGGCTTTTTATAACGAGATCACCATACCCGAGGGGGCAGATCTGCTGCATAGTTATTATATGGCCTGCGGTTTTGCGAGAGGTTATTTCGGGATCCAGGTAAATGGTCCGGCTGAAAGAAGGGTGATCTTTTCTGTCTGGGATTCTGGCAACGAAGCCATAGACCGCAACAAAGTAGCCGACTCCAACAAAGTAAAGTTGCTGGCCCAGGGCGATGGGGTGGTAGCGAATGATTTTGGAAATGAAGGCACCGGTGGTCATAGTCATTGGGTGTACAACTGGAAAACAGGGGTTACCTATCCCTTCATGGTAACGGCTTTGCCAGATAGCGCCACACAAACCACTATCTACACCGGTTATTTCTTTATTCCTGAAATACAGCAGTGGAAACTGATCGCCAGCTTTAAAGCGCCGCATGATGGTAAAACACTGCGTAACCTGTATTCCTTCAATGAGAATTTTGTGGGCGTGAACGGACAGTTATACCGCAAAGCCTTGTTCGGCAACCAATGGGTACAGCGCGGGAATGGCAGTTGGAAAGAGCTGACGCAGAGTAGTTTTTCTTACGATGCTACCGGAAAAGCCGGCGACAGGATCGACTATGGCGGCGGTGTAGAAAACGGAAATTTCTATTTATGGAATGGTGGTTTCCAAAAAGCCAATGCTGTGTATGGACAGTTGTTTGAAAGAACAGCCACAGGGAAACGTCCCGTAGTGGATGTTGCCAAAAATGCAGACAGTGCCAGCCAGGCCATCAAAGACAAAACCCTGATTTTTGAAGCAGTCGCCAGTAAAAAGATAGATACAACGGGTTCTGTAGAAAGTGTGTATTACCAGATCCTGAAAGAAGGAACGGGTGAGTATGTAGCGGTGAGTGATACGGTAACTGTGCACTATAAAGGCAGCCTGCTGAAAGACGGCAGTATTTTTGACCAGACCCGCGACAAACCCGCCACTTTTCCGTTGAAGCGTTTGATCAGGGGTTGGCAGATAGCGGTACCTAAATGTAAACTGGGAGGTACGATCCGGATCATTATTCCTTCCGGGTTGGCGTACTCCATCCGCAGCCGCAGCAAAGCCATCCCGCCCAATAGTGTATTGGTATTTGATATAGAAGTGTTGGCTGTAAAAAAATAAAACATATAACCGTTTATAAATCGAACACCTGATTCTTACTGCGCCTTTGCGGCTTTGCGTGCAAATTTTCTCGCAAAGCCGCAAAGGCGCAGTGTTTTTTAATTATTCAAAACAATGTGTATCTTGATCATTCAACCCAATGCGTATGAGAAAAATAGTCCTTGGCCTGCTGGCCAGTCTGGTAAGTATAACAGGTTTCTCCCAAAAAGCAGCTGCACCCACCATTCCTGAGCTGATACCTGCCGGTGTAGAAGTAACTGTAACCAAAAACAGTGTAGTTGCCGACGGTAAAAAGATCGACTACACGGCGCATACCGGTTACCTGAACCTGAAGAACGATACCGGGAAACTGATTGCCAAAGTATTTTTCACCTATTACCGGAAAGATGGAGAAGAAGCTGGTAAACGTCCTGTTACTTTCACGTTTAATGGCGGTCCGGGTTCTTCTTCTGTGTGGTTGCACATGGGCGGACTGGGTCCCAAGCGTGTATTAATGCAGGATGATGGTACGGCTACCGCACCACCTTATCAATACATCAGCAATGAATATACCTGGCTGAATAAAACCGATCTCGTGTTCATTGATCCGGTATCTACCGGTTTTAGCCGTGCCGCAGCGGGCGAGAGTCCCAAACAGTTTCATGGGTATGTAGAAGATATTTCATCGATGGGTTCTTTTATCCGTCATTTTTTATCGCGATATGAAAGATGGGGTTCTCCCAAATTTCTGGCGGGCGAAAGTTATGGTACCACGCGTGCAGCGGGCTTGTCTAAATTTCTGCAGGACAGGTACCGGATCTTTCTGAATGGTATTTTTCTCATTTCAGCCGTACTGAATTTTGGTACCAATGATTATTATGTGGGTAATGATTTGCCACGGGCTTTATACATTCCTTCGTATGCTGCTGCTGCCTGGTACCACAAAAAACTGGCACCGGCTTTACAGGCCGATCTGAAAAAGACCTTGAAAGAAGCGGAACAATTTGCACTGGGCGAATATGCATCGGCACTGCTGAAAGGCGGCTGGTTAACCGATGCAGAGAAAGATGCCATTGCCACTAAAATGAGTTATTATACCGGGCTGAGCAAAGAGTTCTGTTTGCGCAGCAACCTGCGGGTAGAAGAAAACCGTTTCTGGAAAGAACTGCGCCGGGCAGATGGTTTGATCATTGGCCGTTTGGATGCACGTTTCACCGGCCGCGACCTGGACGATGGAGGCGAGGGCTTCAGCTTTGATCCTTCCTTTGCCAATATTGATGGTCCGTTTACGGCTACGATCAACGATTATTTTCAGAAAGAACTCAACTTCAAAGAAGAGAAGGGCTATAATATTTTTGGCGATGTTGGTCCGTGGAATTACAATAATGTTCAGAACCAGTTCCTGAATGTTGCCGAAAGCCTGCGCGATGCCATGTCTAAGAACCCGGCATTAAAAGTGTATCTCGGTTGCGGTTACTACGATTTTGCCACACCTTATTTTACTGCGCAATACGATCTGGAGCACATGTTCCTGCGGCCCGAGCAGCGGAAGAATGTGAAAGTGTACACCTATGAATCCGGGCACATGTATTATATCCACAAGCCCGCCCTGCAGCAGTTTAAGCAGGATGTGGATGAATTTTTTAGCTGGAGCAGTAATGTGAAGTAAAGAATATCCCGGATAGTGCTCGGATATTGACTTTCTTCTCTTCGAAAAAACTGCTTCTCGGCGGTGCCGCGGTTGGTGCAAACTCCATCCAACCGCTGAGCCGCAGAGAACAGGGAGTTTCCGCAGAGGGATAAAGATGGATATTAATGAATGCAAACAGCGTATTACTTTTTTAGATTCTATGACAGTTATCATTTGTTTAGCTGAGGTTTTTTTCTTTTTTTGTACAAACAATCACGCACCATGAAAACAGCCCGCCAGTTATCCGTTGCCTTACTTGTGGTTCTCTGTATCACCGCATTATATGGAAGTTATCACATGATCACCGACCCCACAGGAACATCGCTGGGGCTGCCTTTTTACCTGCTGAACGGTACCATGTTTACTGATTACCTGATGGCAGGGTGGGTGCTGCTGGTAGTAGTGGGCCTGTTCAGTATGTACACCATGGCACAGGTATTACGGAAAGGGAAACGTTATTCTTTCCTCATTATGCTGCAAGGCGTATTGTTGGCTTTGTTTGTAACGGTACAGATGTTTCTGCTGGGTGACACTTTTCTGATTCAGTATGTGTACCTGTTTATCGGGGTGTTATTAATTGGCTTAGGAGCTATGCAGAACCAGCGCCGGATTGTGGTAGAAACAGAGAAAGAAGCCCACCCGGTATTAAAACCCAAGAGCCATCACCACAAACACCGGAAACACAAATAAAATTAGCTCTGTGCGCTGAAGGCAAGGTACACGCCATTGGTCCAGCCAAAACCATCCTGGTTAGGATATTCGCCACCGCCGGCTTTGCTGTCCGTATCACTTACATTGTATTTCTCCATCATTTTGCCGGTAGCCGCATATACTTTTTCATTGTTGCGCATCCAGTTGTCTTTGATCTGCCGGGCAAGTGCCTTGTGCTCGTAAGGTACCCGATGAAATGCCTGGTAAGCGATCCATTGCAAAGGCGCCCAGCCATTGGGTGCATCCCATTGCTGGCCGGTATTGCGCAACGTAGTGCGTAAGCCGCCGGGTTGCAGAAAATGCTCTTCAACCACTTTGGCTACGCTGGCAGATTGTTTGAGATCGGCTATGGGGAAGTAAAGCGGGAATACGGCAGCCAGGGTATATTGTTCGGATAGTTGTTGTGTTCTGAACTGGTAATCGAAATAAAAACCTTTCTCCTGGCTCCAGCAATAGGTCTGTATGGCTTTTTTTCTATTCGCAAAATTGTCCAGCATTTGCTTGTCTTTTTCTGCCTGGCCCAGTTTCCCGTAAATAATCGATAATAACATTTCCATCGAACACAGGAGGCAATTCAGATCTACCGGAATGAGGTCAGTGGTTTGGATGGTCTGCATAGTCTCCCCATCACTGAACCAGCGGCTGCTGAAGTCCCAACCCGATTCTGCCGCTGCGCGGATATGGCGGTACACTTCCCGGGAATCACGACCGGAGGATTCGGCCAGGTGTTTGTCTTCTGTAAATGCTTCCGGCCGGGGTGTGTCCATATCATCCCAATAACGGTTCAATACAGCACCGTCGGGCATTTTTACCACACGCCGGTACGTGGTTTGTGTATCTGATAGTTGGGAAATACCATCCATCCAGAAAGCATATTCTTTTTCCAAAGGAGAGAGATACTTACTCAGAATTTCTTCGCCTTTCTCTTCCATCAATAATAAAACCATCGAAGCAAAAAAAGGTGGCTGCGAGCGACCGAGATAATAACTGCGGTTACCATTGGGAATGAACCCAACAGTATTGATCAGATACGCAAAATTGTTGACGATGTTCTCGATGATATCCACCCTTTTGGAAACCTGTAATCCCAGCATGGTAAAATAACTGTCCCAGTAATATACTTCCCTGAATCTTCCACCCGGAACGATATAGGGATGCGGTAAAGGGATCAATGTACCCGCCTGCTGATCGGGTGTACGGGTAAGTGTGTTCCACAGTTCTGCTAAATGGATGTGGATGGGTTTGTTGGCCGAACGATAACTGTTATCTGCTTCGGCCGGTAATCGAAAATAGGTTGCTACAAACTGGCGGAGATCAAAATCCGGTGCGGGTCTGGCTGCTGTATAAGCAGCCATAATAACTGCAACGGGTTGCAACGGAATGGCATCTACAAAATATTTGGAATCGGCAAAAAGCCCACTCATCTGTACATCTTCATACAGGGGTGATAGTTGCTCAAGGGTGAGATAGGTACTTGCCTCCATGGATCAGGATTGATTAGTCTGCGCCAGTTTGAACTTGTTCTGCAGACGTTTAAAAATAAACAGACAGGTAATCAAAATAGCCATGGGGATGAGTGAGAAATAAAACGCGGTTTGTCCGCCATAACTCTCAAAAATATGCCCGGTAATGATGGAACCTGTGGTGCCACCCAGTGCTGAGAAGATGATGATCAGACCACTCATCAGTCCATGTTTCTGTACAGGTAAAGTGCTCAGGATCACTGAATTCACCGCCGGATAAATAGGAGCGATCAGTAAACCGATCAGGGGAAAGATAAATGCCGCTATCGGTGCCGTACTCCAGCCGGTGATGGGTGTACCGGAAACATTCGATGCCAGCGGAATAGCCACCAATACCAATGCCGCTGCCAATACCAGGCAACTGGCCAGTACGAGGAACCAGTTTAGTTTTTTCAATACGAGTCCGGCAAGAAAACGTCCCACTGCCGTAGACCCTGCCAGTATACTGGCCATCTGTATGCTCAATGCAGCAGGTAAGAGTAATACCTTGTTATTAAAAGTGGGCAACCAGCTCATGATACTCTGTTCGATCAGTACATAAAAAAAAGCGCAGAAAATAAAGACGAGTACAATGGGCGAAACCATGAGCCGGAACATTTTTCCGAAATCTGCGAGCATGGAACCGTTTTCCTGGTTACGGATGGAAGATTCATCCAGCGGGGCGCTCAGCAATAACAGGAAGGCTGCGAGTGAAATGCCGCCCAAAACATAATATACTTTCAGCCATTGGGTAGATTGCGGGTTGGTGTCATCTACAAAATAGCCGAAGATGAAATAACCGGTCAGGATGCCGACCATGAAAAAGGATTCGATAAAATTCATCAGACTGATATGTTCTTTCTCATTGCGGGTTACGAGTCCGATGGTGCTGTATACCGACATCTTGATCAGTGCAAAACCGGAACCCACCGCGGCGAATAATAATTTAGTAGTGAGAAAACTGGCCGTGAATGGCATCATAAAGCAAACCGCTGTTACAAAACCCAGTGCCATGAGCATGGCATTTTTATAACCGATGCGGGTAATATAGGAAGAGATCAGGAAGGATACCCCTGCAATACTCAGGTCCTTGAATGCTTCCAGTACCGAAGCCGATCCCTGCGTTACCCCGTAATTGTTCTGCACCTGCAATATTACCGTGCCTACACTGTTCAGCAGAATGGCGAAGACGAAATAGTTGAGAAAAAGCGAGGCTTTGATCTTCCAGTTCTGCATAACGTTTTTTTAGTAATGAATAATGTGTTATTTAGCGAGTAACTGTAAACAAACAGGACTGGGTACTTCTATTTTCTGCAGGGTTGGCTGCAAAAGACCGGTTTCGTGGTTTCTTTTGAAGATGACGATATTGTTGGTTTTCTGGTTGGCCACGATCAGAAAATTACCCGTAGGATCGATGATGAAATTACGTGGCTGGGCACCTTCTACAGGCTGGTAGCCAATACTGGTGAGTTTGCCGCTTTTGGGGTTTACAGAAAAGATGGCGATATTATTTTCCTCGCCACGGTTAGAAGCGTAAAGAAATTTACCGTCGGGTGAGAGATGAATATCGGCACTGCCGGGCTGGCCCGTAAATTCTTCCGGATGTGTGGGTATGGTCTGGATATTTTTCATGGTTCCCTTGTTATAAGCAGATACGGTAACGGTACCTGTCATTTCTTCCAGCCGGTAAACAATAGATTGGGTAGGATGAAAAGCTACATGACGTGGCCCGCTGCCGGGTGCAGAGGCACTGAATGCCGGAACCGCCGGCTGCAGGGGTTTGGAGGCCGTGGCTGTAAAATGGTAACTCATGATCTTATCCATACCCAGATCAGGTGCCAGAATGTATTGGTAGTCGGGCGAGAAAAAAGTGGAATGTACATGTGCCGATGCCTGCCGGGCTTGATTGGGGCCGGAACCTTTGTGTTGTATCAGTTGTGCATAGGGTTGGATGCTGCCGTCTGTGCCGAGGGGAAAAGCGGCGAGACTGCCACCGCTATAGTTGGCCACCACGGCCCATTTACCCGAAGGATGCACTGTAATAAAACAGGGATCATCTCCTCCACTGGCCTGCTGGTTCAGCAACTGCAGTTTACCTTTTGTTTTATCAAATGCGAAAGCACTTACCCTGCCTGGATTTTCGCGGCCTGTTTCATTTACGGCGTATACAAAATTGCCATTGGGAGATACTGCCAGAAAAGAAGGATTGGTACAGCTATCGGTATTACTCACCCATTGCATTTCCCCGTTTTTGGCATTGAACTGGTAAACATAAATGCCTTTGCTTTTACCGGTGGTATAAGTGCCTACAAAAAGATAATACTGTTGGGCGTTGGCAGAAAGGGAAATCACTCCAATGAACAAAGCAAGCAGGTAACGCATAGAAGTTTTTTTAGGAACTGTAAGATAAAGATTGCCTGCGAGATAAGAAAGCTGCTATGGTAAATGTTTGGTTCCTGCTATCAGGCCTGTTGAAACAGGTGCTGCAGCATGAATACACCCACGCCACCGGCAAAACCTACCAGGGCCAGCCAACTGATCTTTTTGAGATACCACATAAAATCGATCTTTTCGATGCCCATTACGGCCACACCGGCGGCCGAACCAATAATGATCATACTGCCCCCGGTACCGGTGGTCAGTGCAAGGAACTCCCAGAAAGGATGATCCGTAGGGTAGGTAGCCAGATCGTACATACCCTGCGAAGCGGCTACCAGCGGTACATTATCTACGAGGGCAGATAAAATCCCCAGTGTAATGCCGATCAGGTAATCATTCTGTAAAGTATTACTGAGAAACTGCGCCAGTTGTGTTAACAACCCGATAGATTGCAAAGCCGCTACGGCCAGTAAGATGCCCAGGAAAAAAAGAATGCTCGAAGAATCGATCTTCTGCAGGGCGCGGGCCACATTGTATTTTTCTGCCAGTTCAGGTTCTTTTTCTTTGTGAAGCAGGGTAGTGATGATCCACATACAACCCAGCGCCAGCATCATACCCATAAATGGCGGTAAATGCGTAACCGTTTTAAAAGCGGGTACAAAAAGCAGAAAACCGATACCGGCAGATAAGATGATGGTTCCTTCTCTTTTCTCTTTCTCGGTACTATTGGCAATGGGATGAAGGGCTAATGTTTTTCCGGCAAATTTCCGCGCAATGATGGCAGCGGGCAGGATGCATACCACCAGGCTGGGCAGGATGAGTTGTTTAATGATACTGAGGGCGGTGATCTGTCCGCCGATCCATAACATGGTTGTGGTAACATCACCCAGTGGCGACCATGCACCGCCTGCATTGGCGGCAATCACGATCATGCCGGCAAACCAGAGTTTGTCTTCTTTGTCTGTAAGCAGTTTGGCGCAGAGAGAAGTCATAACGATGGCTGTGGTTAAATTATCCAGCAGGGCGGAAAGAAAGAACGTGATGCCGGCTACCAGTAATAATAAGGTTGATTTTTTGGTAGAAGTGATCTTCTGTGTAATGATCTCAAAACCATTATGCGAATCAATCAGTTCTACAATCGTCATAGCGCCCAGCAGAAAAAACAGGATTGAGGCAATTTCGCCCAGGTGGTGCATCAGTTCTTCTACATCCGTGTGCGGGTTATCTCCCTGCAGCAGGTAAATGGTCCAGCATACTACCCCCGTAATCAATGCCGGGGCCGCTTTATTCAGTTTCAACGGATGCTCAAAGGCAATGGCAAGATAACCCAGTACAAAAACCGTAATAAGCAGTATGGTGGCCATAATAGCAGCAGTTAAATGATCTCTTCAAAGTTATCTGATATTTGAATAGCTCCGGCAGCCGGGGCAATTTCTTAAATTCGTTAGATGCGTTACCCTTTATTCACCAGTGTACTGCTGCTGATGCTGCTCACTGCCTGCCATTCTCCGAAGCCTATGCAACCTGTTACGATTACCCATGCTTTCCGGTTATTACCGGGACAGGACCTCAAACAATCCATTGAATTGTACGTTAAGCAACACCAGATCGCTGCAGGCTGGATAGCCACAGCGGTGGGTAGCCTGACAGAGTATCAGGTCAGGTTTGCCAACCAGGAAAAAAGCTATAGTGATAAAGGTCATTTTGAAATTGTGAGTCTGGTGGGCACCGTATCTGTGAATGGATCGCACATGCATGTGTCGCTTTCTGACAGTACCGGTAAAACCATTGGCGGACACTTGCTGGATGGCTGTAAAATATACACCACTGCCGAAATTGTGATCGGAGAAAGCAAAGAACATGTTTTTAACAGGGAAAAAGATGGTTCCACACCCTGGGAGGAATTACAGGTGAAACCGGCAAAACAGTAAAGCCATTACTGTTCCTGTTATGTAAATTAACAAAGCGTATTCGTCAGCAGTTTCTATTTTCGTTCACCTAAAGTTGTATATGATAGCGAGAAAAATAAGTTGGGTGGTTATGGGTTTACTGCTGTTGCAAACAGCCTATGCCCAGAAAAATCTGGTAACCGGTGCCTGGTTTGGTAATCTGCTGCGCGAAGATGGTAAACAGATCCGGTTTCATTTTGATCTGAAAACAGAGAACCAGAAAACGGTCATGTATATTATCAATGCTGCGGAAAAGATCCGGGTGGATAAGATCAGGTACAGTGCCGATTCGGTATGGATTGATATGCCGGTTTTTGAATCTTATTTCCGTGCCAAACGGATCTCTGATCAGCGCTGGGAAGGAAGCTGGACCAGTGCTGGTTCGGCTCAATGGTCTGTAATGCCTTTTGTTGCAGAAACACAGGCCACGGTTAGCGCACCCGCACTGGCACCGGCAGTAACCGACCTCACCGGTAAATGGGCGGTTACTTTAACCAGGCCCAATGGCACCACAAGACCCGCTATCGGCGATTGGCAGCAGAAAGGCAATGTATTGCGGGGAACCGTACTGGCGCCCTCCGGCGATTACCGTTACCTGACGGGCTATGTAAGCGGAGATGAATTGCAGTTAAGCACTTTCGACGGATCGCATGCTTTTTTATTCACGGCAAAAATTAATAGTGCCAACCAGATCAGCGATGGTATGTTTTATTCCGGTGCTACCGGTAAAGAACCCTGGGTGGCCGAACGAAATGAAAATGCCTCTCTTCCGGATGCCGCAGCGGTTTTTATGAGAGAGGGAGAAGACAGGCTTCACTTCCGTTTCCGTGATCTCGATAAAAAATGGGTATCGATCAATGATGCCAGGTTCAAAAATAAAGTGGTAATAATACAGATCATGGGCTCCTGGTGCCCGAACTGTATGGATGAAACCGCTTTTTTGAGTGAGTACTATCGAAAGAACAAACAGCGGGGCGTAGAAGTGATCGGGCTGGCCTATGAGTACAGTACCGATTTCGAAAGATCGCGGAGCAGCCTCAGGAAATTCAAAGACCGCTTTCAGGTGCAGTATCCACTACTGATCACAGGTGTTACTGTTTCTGATACCTTACGTACCGGGAAAACATTGCCGCAGTTAACACCTATCAAAGCATTTCCCACTACTATTTTTATCGGTAAGAATGGCAAAGTAGCAAAGATCAAAGCAGGGTTTAAAGGCCCGGGAGCAGGAGCTTATCATGAGGAACTTAAAAAAGAATTTGCAGCAACTATTGACGAGCTGTTGAAAACACCTGTAAAATAAAGTGGCCGGCAGAAGAATCCACCGGCCTGTTTTACAACCTGCCTGAGAAAATTTATTTTCCTTTGGGTGTTTCTGCAGCCGAAGGCTGCGCCTCCATCATTTTTTCAAGTATTGCTTTGTATTTTTCTGCTTCATTATTTCCAGGATCCAGTTCCAGTATTTTATCATAACAGGAAAGGGCATCGTCATATTTCTTTTCCTTGTTCACTTTAAAAGCGGCAATATATCCGTAAGCCTGTATCAGCCATTTTTTGGTGGTAGCATTGGAACTGTCTTTCATGCCAACTTTAATCAGGTCTTCATAATGTGGTATGGCAATGCCGGTTTCCATGGCAGTATCCATCGCTGCGTTGGAACGGGCTCGCCAGTAATAGCCAAAACTCTGTTCCGGGTATTTCTTTTCATAGATGGCAAAAACACTGTCGGCCATGGGATACTGCTGTGCATTATAATTAGCTACTCCCCAGCTGAATATATCAACATTATTCAGGCTGGTACTATCTAGCTGGTAAAGTTGCTGATACCAATATGCCTGTTTGTTGTATGCTTTCTGTGTTTTATAGAACTGAGCCAGTTTTTTTACGATAGCGGTTTTCTTGGCGGTTTCTTTTTCTACCTGTACAGCTTTCTCGTACCAGATAGCAGCTTCGGCTTCTTCTTTTTTGGCGGTACTGATCTTTGCCATCAGTTCAAAGTCACTGGCCGCATAATTACTGTCATTCTCAGCAGAAAAATATTTTTTCAGACTCTCTTCCGCCATCTGGTTATTGCTTTCGGCATCATAACTATAGGCCAGTAGTTTGTATATTCTCGGCTTGGGTTTATTAGCTGTAGCGGTAATCAGTTCATTGGCTTTCTGAATGGCATCTGTATATTTTTTTGATACATAGTAGAGATCTGTGAGCAGGTAGCCGTTTTTGATATTCGGGTCACTGTGCGAAATATAGTTCTGTAGGTATTCGAGTGCTTTGTTTACATCTTTATAATAGCTGGCAAGGTATAGTTGAAAATACACCGGCCCGAATGAGGGATCTGCTTTAATGGCTTTATCATAGTATTCGGTAAATACTGATTCATTGTTTTGCGTCTGGTAAATTTTTCCCATTTTATAATAGGCTACCGGATTACTATTGTCCAGTTCTGCGGCTTCCTGATAATTTCTAAAGGCTTCTGAACCATTATACATTTTCCGGTAGGCATCTCCGGCGGCCATGTAAATGGCTGCATTTTTTCGCTCTTTCCTGGCGGCTTCTGTCAGCATCTCAAGCGCGTAATACAGGTTGCCATGTGGTGCATCAATATTGGCTTCGGCGATAGCCAGCTGTACCAGCGGATTCTTTTTTCGGGATGTTCCCAGTGCTTCCGTAAATAAACGTTGTGCCTGCAGAGAATCACTTTTATAAAGAGAAATACAGGCATGTGTGATTTTAGACATGGGTTGATCCTGTATCGAAGCAGGAAGGCCGGTAAAATAGCTGCTTGCTTTTGCCGTGTCGTCCTGAGCCAGGGCAGTGCGTATTAACCAATACCAGTGTAATACCTGTTCCGGCTCACGGGTGGTTAATTCTTTCAATTTTATTTCAGCAGATTGGTACCGTTCGTATTGATAGTCCTTTATCGCATCTGCAAGTGTTTGCCCAAAAACAGTGCAATAGGCTGCTGAGCTTAGCAGGAGAATCCATATTTTTTTCTTCATGTTGTTGGTTTATGCAGTTGTTGATAAATGAGGTTTCATGGTTATAATACAGGCTGAAGAAAACAACAAGCGTAGATTTTCCTTTTTTTCTTCGAGCCATTCTGCAAACGAATGTTTTTTTTCCAGGTTGATCAGAATCAGATCCGCCCTTATCTGCTCCCCGTAATCCAGGATGGCCTGCGGCGTCTGTTTACCGAGGAATACCTTGTAGAGCGGAAGATGCCCGGATTCGGTCAGGTTTTTAAAAGTCTGGTAAAAAGAATCAGAGACATGCTGCATATTGGTGTCAGCATCATCCAGTGCCGTAGCAATATAGATCTGGGCATGATACCTGGCAGATACATCCAGCGCAATCTGGATGCGTTTTGCCGGCATACAGCCGGTAATGGGAATGAATACCGACCGGATGCCCTGTACCAGTGATTTATACATGAAAAGCAGTACCGGAACATTCATTTTGATACACAGACGGTGATAAAAAAAATGTGCATGAGAAAGTTGTGATGAATAGTTTTTATGCTGCACATTCATTACCAGATCAATCTTTTCAGCAATGAAATATTTTTTGAACCGTACTGAAAAATTCTTCCTGAATATAGTGTTTGAAATGATTCTGAATTTCCCCTTCAGCTGCGCTACTTTCTGTTTCAGTTCATCCATTTCCTTTTCACAGGAGGCAGCCGAATCTCCTGTCAGGGAGGAAAACGTATTTTCAGAACATTTAAGCAGATGTATACGCGTATTTTTCTGGCCAAAAATCAGTAAGGCTTTTTCTATAGCCAGACAAACGGTTTCGTCATCTTCGAAGCTGATTAATATATTGGTAAAAGGCATCATCGGAAACGAATATCTTTCCTGATGATTAAAAGGTAATTATAGTGAGGTTAGAATAGTATTAGAATTCAGTAACTGCAGTGATACACCATTCGCTCAGACCTTGTGAAAGCGTTGTGCAATGGGCAGGCCGATCTTGAAACGGGTGCCTTTGCCGGCGGTACTGTCAATCTCAATACTGCCTTTGTGCAGGTTAATGATGCGCAGTGCCAGCGGCAGACCCAGTCCAAAGCCATGTATATGATTTGTTTCTGAGGTTCTGTAGAATGGCTGGAATATCATTTTTTTATCTTCGTCACTGATGCCCGGGCCATTGTCGCTGATACTGATCAGCAGCTTATCGTCTGAAAATCCCAGGGAGATATTGGCAAGATGATCCGGCGAATATTTACAGGCGTTGATTGCAATATTCCTGATGGCACTGTATAATAGATCTGGATTGCCGAATATCAAAAGACCATCTTCATTATCAGGGAAATTATCAAAGTGCAGTTGCGCATGAAAAGAAGGTTCTATTTTTTTCAGTTCAGCGGGAAGCTTCATGATCAGTTCATCCATCCTCACCAATGTAAGTTCCATTCCATTAGAGGTGCCGGTAGCTTTGGCAATTTCCAAGAGGCTGCGTGTAAGCTGTGTAAGGTTGCGTACATCCTCGTGCACAGACCGGAGAACTGTTTCATATTCTTTGGCGCTGCGTTCATTCTGTAAGGTTATTTCGAGTTGACTCAGTATAGAAGTAAGGGGTGTTGATAATTCATGGGATGCATTTGCGATAAAATGGCGTTGTATGTCAAACGACTCTTCCAGCCTTGTTAACAGATCGTTGAATGTAGCCGATAATTCGTGTATCTCATCTTTTGATTTGGATAATTTAATCCTTCTGGTCAGGTTCTGCGATGAAATCTCTTTCACCTCCCTGGTGATATTCTGTATCGGAGATACAATATTCACAGAAAAGACGCTTCCTGAAATCACAGTAATTAAAATGCCTGAAAAAAAGCTGATCATAAGTATGATGCGCAGTTGGGACAATTTTTCCAGTCCGCTTTTGTCAATGGCAGAGGCAACGAGTATATAACGGTGATTCTGATAATTGTAATTGATTACCAAACCTTCTTTGCTGCCATCCGTAAAATGATAATCGCCCCTGATACTGGCTCTTTCTAACCCTATACTGTCAAGGGTTGCGGCAGTTGTATTACTATCTGCATATTGGTATAATTTCTGCCCCCGATCATCATAAATAACCACACTTTTTTCTTTGATGGTAATCATGGTTGTTTCGTCGATCCTTTGCAGCAGGTTGGTATCTATTCCTTCTACTTTCAATAGCAGGTTGGCTGTAGTAATGGCTCTGTTCTGAATTCTTCTGGTAAAATCTTTCTGTCTGTTCAGGTCTGAGAAATAATAAATAGAAATACATACGATCAGCAGGATCAGACTAACCACAATCGAAAATAGTATTGTTATCCTGTATTTGATCTTCATCGTTAGTACTCTTTAAGAACATATCCCATCCCAATCTGGGTGTGAATGAGTTTGTCAGGAAACTGTTTATCAATCTTGTTACGCAGGTAATTTACATATACATCAATTACATTGGTTTTGGTATCGAAGTCAATATCCCACACATTCACAGCTATATCGGCCCTGGATACCACCCGGTTTTTATTGCGCATCATATATTCGAGTAACTGAAACTCTTTAGCCGTAAGGGATATGATATGGTTATTTCTTTTAACTTCTTTCGTGTCGAGGTTCATTTCCAGATCATTGATGCGGAGGATGTTTCCTGCGGGCAATTGCTGGTGCTGGGTTCTTTTTAATAAAGCCCTGATCCTGACCAGCAATTCCTTGAACTCAAATGGCTTGATCAGATAGTCGTCTGAGCCTGCATCAAAGCCTTCGAGTTTATCGTTCATGGTAGACAGGGCCGTCAGCATAATTACAGGAACCTGCTGGTTCTTGTTTCGTATGATCCTGCATAACTCATAACCGTTGATCCCGGGCAGATTAATGTCTAATATGATGAGATCATACTGGTTAGCCAAAAAAAGCCTTTGTCCGATCAAACCATCAAATGCAACATCTACCTGGTACCCATTTTCTGTCAGCCCCTTTTTGAGTGTGTTGGCAATCTTCTGTTCATCTTCAACTATCAGTATCGTAAGTTCTTCCATAAATAACATCGTTTAGCTTGCATCTGCATAATTACTGATTTCCGCGCATCTGAACGGCTGTTTGCTGAATTCAAATCCTATTCTAATCTCCGGCTGACCAATAAAAAACAGCTATTTCCTAACATTTCAAAAAATCCCCACTTTCTATACTCCGGGAATATGGGAGGCTTGCTGATCGCGTACAGCCATTGAAGTGTTCTGTACTGTTAAGCTATCGTTTCCTGTAATCAAAAAGGAGGATCCAGACAGTTCCTCCTTTTTGATCAATCAGTGGTTATTTTTTGGCAGCTTTCACATATTTTTCCAGCCACTGGTATTGTTCCCATAACATATGCAACACATTTTCTTTACCCCGGTATCCGTGTGCCTCATAAGGTAGAAACACAAAACGAACAGTTCCGCCATTTCCTTTAATGGCTGCAAACAGGCGTTCACTGTTAATGGGGTAGGTGCCGGTATTATCGTCTGCCTCGCCATGTATCAGCAGGATCGGTGTTTTAATTTTATCTGCATAACTGAATGGGCTCATATCATGGTACAGATCCGGTGCCTGCCAGTAAGTGCGGTCCTCGTTCTGGAAACCGAAAGGAGTGAGGGTTCTGTTATAGGCGCCACTCCTGGCAATACCTGCTTTAAAGAGGTTGGTATGGGCCAGTAAATTGGCCGTCATAAAAGCGCCATAACTATGGCCACCTACCGCCATCCGGTTACGGTCGCCCACACCCATTTCTACCAGTTTGTTGATAGCCGCTTCTGCATTCAGTTTCAGCTGGTCAACAAAATTATCATTGGGTTTTTTATCCGGTCCCGATGCTACGATCGGCATTTCCGCATTCTCCAGGATGGCATATCCCTGCGTAACATAATAGATCGGTGTACCCCAGCTTAAAGTAGTAAACCGGTCTTTGCTGCCTCTGATCTGCGCGGCATCAGCGGCAGAATTAAATTCTCTGGGGTAGGCCCACATTATTACGGGTAAAGGACCATCTTTCTCCTTGTTATACCCTTTTGGTAAATACAGGTCACCGGTAAGGTCAACCCCATCGGCTCTTTTGTATTTGATTTTCTCTTTGGTTACACCTTCCAGTTGCGGATAAGGATTGGCAAAGCTGGTAATAGCTCTGTCAGCTATGCGCAGTACCAGATTTTTGATATAATAGTTCGGTACTTCTTTCTGCGATTCCCTGCGGGTCAGTAGAATAAGTTTATTGGCATCCAGTACATCTTCTACCGTTTCAAACACCCCTTCCTGGCAACGCCAGAGAATTTCGTTCTGTTTGGTAGACAGATCAAACTTGGCAAGAAAAGGCAGATCACCTTTGGCAGATGCCCCCACGGTATTATTCATCAGGATTTTACTGCCATTATCGGTGGTTTGAATCACCTGCCGGTCAAATTTATTTCTTGTCAGTACCGGAGAACCGGGATTGTTATAGGCATCTGTGATATTACGTTCATACAGTAACTCCAGACTGTTAGTGGTGCTGTTGTAACGGCTTACACGACCCAGCTGCCTGGAACGTGAAACCTCCGTTACCAATGCCAGTGAAACATCGCCCCAGGTAGTACCGGAATAACGCATTTTGGTTTTGAACAATTCTTTGGCTTCGCCGGTGAAAGGCGCACTTAAGGCATATACGGCATCATGAAACTCCACCTGTTTTTTAATCAGGCCACTATCCAATGGCATGGCCCAGGTAATGGTAGCGGCTTCATCATCGCGCCAGTCGAAACCGCGGGGTACATTCTGCGTATTATCATAACCCGAAGGAGTGCCTTCGGTGGAAGGTAATTCTGCCAGTACTTTTACTACTTTACCTGTCAGGTCTGTAATAGTAATGGTTGATGGAAACCCAAACGAAGTAACGAGATAAGAAAAAGGTTTCCGGATGGTACGTACCATCATGTATTTTTTATCTGGCGATAAACTGAAACTGCTGATCAGCCCTGCTTTACCGATATTGGTTTCTACCCCGTTTTTGTTTTGTACCAGTTGTGTGGTAGCAAAGAACTCGAACAGTTGTTCATCGTAAGGGGATTTGATCAGGTCCTGGTAAGTAGGACTGGGAGCCGCTTTACCCAGGCTCTGCTGAATCGTGGGTCCTTTCGGTGTAATAGGGCGTTTGGGCGCATTTGCTGCCGGCTGTGTGGTGGATTTGTAAAGAATGGTATTATCATCTACCCAGGTAAAGGCAGTGCCCAATACGGTATTTACCGCCTGCTTATTGATTTTCGTTGCTTTTTTGGTAGCCAGATCAATTACGTACAGGTCTACGCGGCTGCCTGTGGTATTGGTAAAAGCAATTTTGGTTTCCGAAGGGCTCCAGCTGGCATTACCTGCCAGCAAATTGGCCGGTAAACCTGCTATCGCAAACTCCTGGTTGTTATTGATATTTTTCAGCCTGAAATTATTCACGAAGAACTGACGGCTGGGAGAAAAATTGTTGGGGTTCAAACGCAGACCGGCAATGCGGCTTTCGGGTTGTCCGAGTTCTTCCACGGTGGGGTAAGAATTGCGTTCGCTCAGCAACATCCATTCTCCTTTGCTGTTTATACGAACAGCAGGGGTAGGTTTTGCCAGTAACAGATCGGCAACCTCTTTGGGGGGCAACTGGTAACTGGTAGCATCCTGCGCTATGGCAAAGCCAAAGGCAAATAACAGCAACAGCAGTGCGGTGATTTTTCGGGTGTTTCTCATGATAGTGTAGTTTGTATAGTAGTGATTATTGGTAAACGCGCACATAGTCTACTTCCATTCTGAGTGGGTAGATCTTTTCATCCACGCCTTTCTGTCCGCCCCAGTCACCTCCAACGGCCACATTCAGCAAGAGATGAAAGGGTTTATCAAAAGGCCAGGCTTCTTTACCGCTATGCTCATTTTTGAAAGTGAAATATGCTTTGCCATCTACCAGCATGGTAATGCTTTCTGCATCCCAGTCTAAAGAATACAGGTGAAACGCTTCACTGCAATCAGGCACCAGTGTGGTAGCTGTTTTCTGTGTGCCAATGCTGTGAAAATATTTTTTGGTGTGTGCCGATGCATGTATCACTCCCTGGTTATACCCTACATGTTCCATGATATCGATCTCTCCGTCATCGGGCCATTTAAGAGGGGAAACTGAAGCCAGCATCCAGATAGCGGGCCAGGTACCGAGCCCCTTGGGTATACGGGCCCTGACATCAATATGACCATAGGTCCAGTCGCCCTTGCCCTTGGTTACCAACCTGGCAGAAGAGTATTCATTGTTTTCTGTCTTTTCTTTTCTGGCTTCAATGATCAGATGCCCTTTCTCTACCCGGGCATTGTTCAGTTTCTTGTGGGTATAATATTGCAGTTCATGGTTGCCCCAGCCATGTCCGCCTACATCGTAGTTCCACTTGGTTGAATCCGGTAACCCGGTATAATTGAACTCATCGCTCCATACCAGTTTTTTCTTTGTCTGGGCCGTAACCTGCAAACAGGTCAGGCAGGAAAGCATTACAAAAATAACAAGTGTAAGTTTTTTCATAAAAGCAACGTCTTTTGGCTTACCAAGATACTGACAAAACCCGCTTTTATCGTGGGTAGGACTGTTTAACGCAAAAAAATTTGCGGGTAAAAGCGAATGGCTTTACTTTTGTGCTCTGTTATGAAAAGATTTGCACATACACACCACCATCATTTCTTACCCCTGGGGTAGGCTATTGGTGTTTTGTGCTGGTTCACAATAAAACATTAAAGGGCTTACCGGATCGGTAGGCCCTTTGTTATTGCCCCCATCTCCTGAAGGGGGGCTATCATTCTTCAGGGAAAAAAAAACAGGCGTAAGCCCAATGGTATGAAAGAAGCTATGCAAAACAGCCCGGCCCAGGCAGGCGACAAATTGAAATTAGCGATCCAGAAAAGCGGTCGTTTACACGATGATTCGATCCGTTTGTTGAAAGAATGTGGCATCGATATCAGTAATGGTGTAAACAAACTGAAAGCAGAAGCCAGCAACTTCCCGATAGAGGTATATTTTCTCCGCGATGATGATATTCCGCAATATGTGGAAGATGGGGTGGCCGATATCGGTTTTGTGGGAGAGAATGTAGTGTACGAGAAGAAAAAGAAAGTGACCGTAGCCGAGAAACTGGGTTTTGGTAAATGCCGTTTAAGCCTTGCTATCCGTAAAAGCGAAACCTATACGGGTGTACAATACCTGGCAGGCAAAAAAATTGCTACCAGTTACCCGGTGATTCTGGGTGATTACCTGCAGGCAAACGGGGTAGATGCAGAGATCCACGAGATCAGCGGCAGTGTAGAAATTGCCCCCGGCATTGGACTGGCCGATGCGATCTGCGACCTCGTAAGCAGTGGATCCACCCTGTTCATGAACGGACTGAAAGAAACAGAAAGTATCCTGCAATCGCAGGCTGTACTGATCAAGAACAAAGGGTTGTCGGCAGAAAAAGAACAGCTGATCTCCCGCCTGCTGTTCCGTGTGCAATCTGTGAAGAAAGCCAAGAACAACAAATACATATTGCTTAATGCACCTAATGACAAACTGAAAGAGATCATTGCTTTGTTACCCGGTATGAAAAGTCCTACGGTATTGCCTTTGGCCGAAGAAGGCTGGAGCAGTGTTCACAGCGTACTGAATGAGAATGATTTCTGGGATATCATCGAGCAACTGAAAGCCGCCGGAGCGCAGGGAATTCTGGTGGTGCCGATTGAGAAGATGATTGTCTGAGACGTGAATCGTGAGTCGTGAGTCGTGAGTCGTCAGTAATGAGTTGTGAGAGAAAAAACTCACGATTCACGACTCACGTCTCACGAAAACCTTGAAACCGTAATTATGAAAATTGTACAATACCCGAAAAAAAGCGACTGGCCACAATGGCTGCAACGTCCTGCTATTGATAACAGTGCGTTGCAGGAGAAAGTGAAAGCCGTGATGAAGGAAGTGAAACTGAACGGAGACGCGGCCGTAAAACAGTTTACCCAACAGTTTGATGGGGCAGTGCTCGACGATTTTTTGGTTTCTGAACAAGAGATCAGCGAAGCGGCTTCCTTGCTTTCCGATGTATTAAAACGGGCTATTCAGCAGGCAGCGGCCAATATTACATTGTTTCATACCAAACAAACAGCGGCAGTAGAAGTGGTGGAAACCATGCCCGGTGTGCAATGCTGGCGTAAGAGTATTGGTATTGAAAAAGTAGGTCTCTATATCCCCGGTGGTACGGCGCCTTTGTTTTCTACCATTCTGATGCTGGCCATTCCGGCAAAGATTGCCGGTTGTAAACAGGTAGTACTTTGTTCGCCACCCGGTGAGGATGGAAAACTGCATCCGGCTATTTTGTATGCAGCCAGCATTACAGGCATCACATCGGTTTACAAGATCGGTGGTGTGCAGGCGATTGCTGCAATGGCCTACGGAACAGCAACTGTGCCGCAGGTGTATAAAATATTCGGTCCGGGTAACCAGTATGTAACCTGCGCCAAACAGCTGGTGCAACAGGAAGGTATTGCCATTGATATGCCCGCGGGCCCCAGTGAAGTATGTGTGCTGGCCGATGATACAGCCAATGCAGCTTTTGTAGCGGCCGATCTGTTAAGTCAGGCAGAACACGGCGCAGATAGCCAGGTATTACTGGTAACTACTTCTGCGGCATTAGTAGATAAGGTGCAGGATGAGTTGAGCAAACAATTGGCGCAGTTATCCCGCAAAGAGCTGGCAGCCAAAGCGCTGGAGAACAGCACGGCCATTCTGGTGCAGGATCTGGCAGAAGCCATCGCACTGGTTAACGAATATGCTGCCGAACACCTGATCATTTCCTGTAAGGATGCGGATGAACTGGCAGAACAGATTGTGAATGCCGGATCGGTATTTCTCGGTAATTATTCGCCGGAGAGTGTGGGCGATTATGCCAGCGGTACCAATCATACCTTACCTACCAATGGTTTTGCCAAAGCTTACAGTGGTGTTAGTGTAGATAGTTTTGTGAAGAAAGTGACTTACCAGCGATTATCGCAGCAGGGGTTACAAGCTATCGCTGACACAGTAGTATTGATGGCAGAAGCAGAAGGATTGGATGCACATGCCAATGCAGTTCGCGTCCGGACTGCTTACCCGAAAGATTAAAGCTGATACAACATGTATACATACGCACTCATACCAAAAGAAGAGATCAACAGTATTATTCCCATGCTGCAATTATTAAATGCTGATATACCGGAATCTGTTCTCAGGGAAAGGCTGGCTGAAATGGTGCAGCGTGGTTATGAATGCCTGGGTGTTTACGACGGCAGGAAATTGATCGGCATCAGCGGTTTGTGGATACTGGTTAAATATTACGTAGGCCGCCATATTGAGCCCGATAACGTGATGATACTGCCCGAATATCGTAACAAAGGCATCGGGGAGGAGATGATGAAATGGGTATATGCATACGGGCAATCCAAAGGTTGTGTGGCTTCGGAACTGAATTGTTATGTAACGAACAGCGGCGGACAAAAATTCTGGGCCAACGAAGGATATAAAATACTGGGTTTTCACTACCAGAGAAAACTATAATAGATCTCTCAAAAGAATAAAGAAAAAATTATGTCATTTGATCTTACTAAACTGGTTCGTTCCAATATCCAAAAACTGGTGGCCTATTCTTCTGCCCGAGATGAATTCAGCGGCGAAGCCAAAGTATTCCTCGATGCCAACGAAAACAGCCTGGGTTCACCTTTGCTGAAATGGTATAACCGTTATCCTGATCCGCACCAGCGTGCCATTAAACAGAAGCTGGGTGTGATCAAAGGCATAACGCCTGAACATATTTTTCTCGGTAACGGCAGTGATGAATGCATAGATCTGCTTTTCCGCTGTTTCTGTGAGCCGGGTAAGGATAATGTGATCATTTGTCCGCCTACTTATGGCATGTATGAAGTAAGCGCCAATATCAATGATGTAGCGGTGAAAAAAGCGCCCTTGCTCGAAGATTTTCAGCTCGACCTCGTACACCTTGAAACACTTGTAGATGCCCATACCAAACTGATCTGGCTCTGCTCCCCCAATAACCCCACCGGCAATGCATTGAACAGGGTAGATATTGAAACGGTACTGAATAATTTCAACGGCATTGTAGTGGTGGATGAAGCCTATATCAATTTTGCCAAACAGAAATCTTTTATACAGGAACTGGCAGACTATCCCAACCTGGTGGTGCTGCAAACCCTGAGTAAAGCCTGGGGACTGGCGGGCCTGCGCCTGGGCATGGCTTTTGCTTCTGCTGCTATCATTGAAGTGCTGGATAAGGTAAAACCGCCTTATAATATCAACCAGGCCACACAGGAGCTGGTATTAAAAGCACTGGATGAAGTAGGACAGGTAAACGATATGATCCGTTTGCTGGTAGATATGCGCGAGGCACTGGCAGAAGTATTCCGTTCGATGCCTACGGTAGAGAAAGTATATCCCTCAGATGCCAATTTTCTGCTGGTAAAAATCAAAGATGCCCGCAAGATCTATGAATTCCTGCTGGGGAAAGGCATTGTGCTGCGCGACAGGAGTAATGTAACCCTCTGCGAAGATTGCCTGCGCATCACCGTAGGAACAGAGCAGGAAAATACTTTACTGGTAGATGCCATGCAGGATTGGTACGCACAATAAACAAACCGTGGAGGTATCTGTTTTCCGTTGTAAATTCAACCCCTAATTAACCACATATGAAAAAAAACGCTTCTGTATTCACGCTTTTCCTCGCTATGGCAGGACTTAGCGGTATAACTGCAAATGCATCCGACTCACTAACGCTTGCCAAACCCGTTGCAGTGGTGGCCGATGCTGATAACGCGGGTTTAAAACTGCCTGCCGGTTTTGGTGCACTGAAAGTAGCCGATGGTATTGGCCGTGCCCGCCATATAGCCGTTACCGCCCAGGGCGATGTATACGTAAAACTGATGCGGGTGGCAGATGGTAAGGGCATTGTACGCCTCCGCGATACGAATGGAGATGGTAAAGCTGAAGATATTTCCAGCATGGGTAACTATGGTGGAACCGGGATCGCTATTAAAAACGGGTATCTCTATGCTTCTTCCGATGAGGAAGTATTTCGTTATAAACTCGATGCCAAAGGGGAAGTAGTGAGTCCGCTGCAGCCTGAAAAAATTATTACCGGACTGATCAACCGCCGCCAGCACGAATCCAAATCCATCACGCTGGATAACAATGGCAATATCTATGTCAATATCGGCGCTTACTCTAATTCCTGCCAGGAGCGCGACAGGCAGCCGGGTTCACTCGGCAGAATGCCTTGCCCAATCCTGGATTCTGCCGGGGGCATCTGGCAGTTCAAAGCAGATAAGCTGAACCAGACCTATGGCGATGGGGTAAGATATGCGACGGGTTTACGTAACGTGGTGGGCCTTGACTGGAACAACCAGTTGAACCAGTTGTTTGTAATGCAGCATGGACGCGATGACCTGCATAACCTGTTCCCTTCTCTCTATACCCAACAACAGAATGCAGACCTGCCCGCAGAAACCATGTATGCTTTGAAGAAAGGCGATAATGCCGGTTGGCCTTATGTCTATTACGATCCTTTCCAGAATAAAAAAATGCTGGCACCTGAATATGGTGGTGATGGCGTAAAAGAAGGCAGCAAAGAATATATCGATCCGGTAGTAGCGTTCCCGGCGCATATGGCACCCAATGCAATGTTGTTTTACACGGGTTCTATGTTCCCTGCTAAATACAAAAACGGTGCATTCATCGCTTTTCATGGTTCCTGGAACCGCGCACCTTTACCGCAGGAAGGTTATTATGTGGCATTTGTACCTTTCGAAAACGGCAAACCCGGCAAGTGGGAAATTTTTGCGAATGGTTTTGCAGGCATAGAAGTAGTTACCGGTACCAGGGGGGCGCAACATCGTCCTTCCGGGCTGGCAGAAGGACCTGATGGCTCGCTATATGTAGCAGATGATGCCAAAGGAACTATTTACCGAATTGTTTACACCGGCAAATAATAGATTAATGAAGAAAGTATTGATCCTGTCTGCAGCCGCTTTTGCCTGTATGGCATTTCAGACAGCCCCTAAAAAACAGCTGCCGGCCAAACCGGCAGCTGTTGGTTCTGCAAATTCGATGAGTGCTTCTTTACAAAGAGGTAAACAGGTATATACCACCACTTGCCTTGCCTGCCACCAGGTAGATGGGGGCGGTGTACCCCACCTGAACCCTCCGCTGGATGGAGCAACCGGCGTAGTAAGTAAAGACAAAACCCGCCTGGTACGCATTGTACTGAAAGGGCTGGATGAAAGGGTGGAACTGGATGGCGAATATTATAGTAACAATATGGCGGCGCATGCGGATCTTTCTAACCAGCAGATCGCAGATGTGCTCACGTATATCAGGAACAGCTGGACCAACAAAGCCGGTGCAGTAACCGTAGCAGAAGTAAAAGTGATCAGAGCTAAAATCAAATAAGTATGGTAAGCAGTAAAGCGGATACGCCGGCTAATACCCCCGCAGCGGAACATGGCGGTAAAAGAATTCTGTTTGTAGACAGGGATGGTGTGGTATTGCAGGAACCGCCGATCGATTTTCAGGTGGATAGTATTGAAAAAACTTCTTTTGTTCCCGGAACGATCACGGCCCTGTCGAGGATAGCTGCTGAACTGGATTATTACAAAGTGATGGTGACCAATCAGGATGGACTGGGAACGGATTCTTATCCTGAAAAAGATTTTCATCCCTATCATGATCTCATGCTTCGTGTACTGGAGGGGGAGGGTTTTGTGTTTGATGAGATGATCATTGATAAAACATTTGCCAGCGAGAACCAGCCTACGCGTAAACCGGGTACGGCTTTGTTGCAGCATATCATCAACAACCCCGAATTTGATCTGGCCCATTCTTTCGTGATCGGCGACCGGTGGAGCGATATAGAACTGGCCAAAAACCTGGGCTGCAAAGCCATTTACCTGCACTCGGCCCTGCACCAGCTAACCGAGGCACAGGAAGCGGCCCTGCGCCCAACCATTGCTTTTGAATCGGATAACTGGGCGGATGTATATAGTTTTCTGAAACTGGGTTTACGCAGAGTGGTACATGAGCGTAATACCAATGAAACTAAGATCCATGTAGAACTGAACCTGGATGGAAACGGGAAAGCGAATATCAGTACTGGTCTCGGTTTTTTTGATCATATGCTGGACCAGATCGCGCGTCATGGTAAAATGGATCTGACGGTGATTACGAAAGGAGACCTGCATATTGATGAACACCATACCATTGAAGACACTGGTATTGCCCTCGGTGAAGCATTTGCGCTGGCCCTGGCAGATAAGCGGGGAATGGAGCGGTACGGTTTTGCGTTACCTATGGATGAAGCTGAAGCCAAAGTGCTGATCGATTTCGGTGGCCGTAACTGGATCGTATGGAACGCAGAATTCAAGCGGGAAAAAGTAGGAGAAATGCCTACTGAAATGTTTTTTCATTTCTTCAAATCATTCAGCGATGCGGCTAAGTGTAACCTGAATATCGAATGCAAAGGAGAGAATGAACACCATAAAATAGAAGCCATCTTCAAAGCCTTCGCCAAAGCCATCAAAATGGCCGTTAAGCGAGATCCCTTATCTGATTTTCTGCCCTCTACGAAGGGGGTGCTGTAGGGGAGAGTCAATAGTTAATAGTTAATAGTTAATAGTTAGTAGTTAATAGTCTGTAGTTAAGTACATCCCACTTCCATCTCCAGACTTTTAACTATTAACTTTTAACTCCAGACTAACCCTATCCCGCCCTCTTCCATACTTCCGTTCTTCCCAATAAAGAAATGCCGATATAACCACGCAGGCTCAGTGTCTGTGGGTCTTTCAGTTTGATATAACTTTTGTATTCTTTCCCGTTCTGCGGATCGTAGATGCGGCCGCCGCTCCATTCGCCGTCATCGTATTTGAAATGTTTAAGAATTACCGAACCGAGTAATGGTTTATTTCTCAGAGAAGGGTCGGGGTTATTCACGTCTAATTTCGGGTTGCCTTTTGGGCCGTTGGGTTCCTTCATCCAGTAGAGTTTGCCGAAATATTGATCTCCTTCTTTGTAGATCTGTATTTTTCCCTGTCCATTGGAGCTGAGCCAGATCCCTACAATATCATCGGCACTGCTGGTTGCGGCCAGTAAAGTGGTAGAAAAGAAAAAGCCAATCAGTGTCAGTATTTGTTTCATAGTCGTGATTACCTTTTTATTGATTAAGATAAATGGTTCCGTCTTTCATTACCAGCGCTGTTTTCCTGATCTGCGAAATATTGGCAGAAGGATCTCCTTCTACCGCTATCAGGTCGGCGAGTAATCCCTTTTTGATCCGGCCGATGGTATTGCCATACCCAAACATATCCGCATTCACAGATGTGGCACTTTTCAATACATCCAGCGGTTTCATTCCATAAGCTACCATGGCTTCCATTTCACGTGCATTATCGCCATGGGCATATACACCTACATCACCTCCAAACACAATCGTAACTCCTTTCTGCAAAGCCAGAGTAAAAGCCCTGCGTTTGTTGGTGATTTTCTGGGGCTCCGGAAAACTACCCTTCTTCCAGCCATCGTATTCACTCGTGGCTTCTGATGCACTGAGCGTGGCGCAATAGCCTACTTTGTGCTGTACCATCAGGTCAAAAATTTCGGCGGTAGCATTATCGCCATGTTCAATGGTACTCACACCCGCCAGTATAGCGCGTCGCATGCCTTCTTCCGAACCGGCATGGGCCACTACTTTGCGGCCACTGCTGGCCGTAACGGCTACAATGGTTTTTAATTCATCGAGGGTAAAAGTAGGTTCCGGTTTTTTGCTATCCAGTCCCCAGCGGTAATCCGCATATACTTTGATCAGGTCGGCCCCGTTGCCGATCTGTGTCCTGGTTTCTTTGATCAATGCATCCACACCATCCGCTTCAGCGGCACCCCTGATGAGCTGGTGATCTGTATTTTTCAGTTTGGGTCCGTAACTGCCGGTGGCCACAATGGCTTTGGTGGCAATGATCATTCTGGGTCCGGGGATGATGCCTTTTTCGATAGCGGCTTTTAAACCCACATCATCATAATCGGCCCCTTCGGTTCCCAGATCGCGTACGGTGGTAAAACCGGCCAGCAGGGTTTTATTGGCATGCACCACGGCGCGGGCCGTTCTTTCGGCGCGGGACTCATTCAGTACCTGTTCGTCCCATTTGGTTTCATTGTAAGGGTGGAGCAGGAGGTGCGAATGTCCCTCTATTAACCCGGGCAAAAGGGTCTTACCTTTTAATTCGATGATCCTGAAAGGCTGTTCCGGCTTGATACTGGCTGATTCGCCCACTGCTATGACCTGCTGTTGTTTTACCAGTACGGCCCAGTTGGTATGCATGGTTTCTCCATCGAATACCCTTTCGGGCTTTAGCAGGATAGCGGTATCCTGTGCGATAATACCGGTAGCCGGCAGGAGGAAAAACAGCAGTAAAACAGCGGATCTTCTCATAAATGGATTATTAGGGTGAAGTTAACAAAGGTTCCTGCCCGCTTAAAAAAAATTTGGTTTTACAACGATTCTGCTACAACTTTGCCAGCAATGAACCAGATCACAAACAAATATTGGTGGTGGCATACAAACTCCGTTCGGGGATTGTAATGGCATAGCCAGTACTTTTTGAATACTATTCAGAACCCCGACAGAGATTGTCGGGGTTTTTTATTACCCCTGGCTCCCCAAAAGGGGAAGAATCAGGGGAGATTGATCACTTAGCTGCTTTTCAAAAGCGCTGTAAATGCCCCGCAGGGGTTAGGGTGAAATATGAAGAAAATAACACTACAAACACAATGCAGGAAAATGCTGGGCGACCTGTTTACGCCGGTAGGTATTTACCTGCGCTTGCGCGATCGGTTCCGCGATACGGTACTGCTCGAAAGCACCGATCACCATGCCGCAGAGAATAGTTATTCGTTTATCTGTATCAATGCCATTGCAGGCATCCAGATCAGTTCGGCAAAAAGTATAGAATACAAACTGCCTGGCCAGAAACCTGAGCAACTGAGCATTAAAGCTACCGCTGAAGTACCCGATCAACTCTGGTCCTTCATGCAACGTTTTGAAGCCAAGGAACCTACCATGAAAGAGGGCAGGTTTGCACAGGGCCTGTTCGGATACACCACATTTGATGCCGTGCAGTTCTTTGATACGATTCAACTGCACACGGCCGCCGGCGTTGAACCTGTTATTCCGCTGATGCGTTATCGCCTGTACCAGTATGTGATCGTGTTCAATCATTTCAAAGATGAACTGTTTATCTGCGAGAACCTCGTGCCCGGACTGGACTCTGAATTATCTATTGTAGAATCGCTGATCAAGAGCAAGGATGTGCCGGTATTTCCTTTCAAAAGCCAGGGCGAAGAGTCTTCTAATATGACCAATGAGGAATACAAAGACATGGTGCAGAAAGGTATTCAGCGTTGTATGCGCGGGGATGTGTTCCAGATCGTACTCAGCAGAAGATTTCAGCAGCGGTTTACGGGTGATGAGTTTAATGTGTACCGCGCTTTGCGCAGTGTGAACCCTTCGCCCTATTTGTTCTTTTTTGATTATGGTGATTATAAACTGATGGGATCCTCGCCGGAAGCGCAGCTGGTGATCCAGAACGGCAAAGCCATTGTACATCCCATTGCCGGTACCTTTAAGCGTAGCGGTGATGACCAGGTTGACCAGGAAATGGCAGCTAAGCTGCTGGCCGATGCCAAAGAGAATGCAGAACATGTAATGCTGGTAGACCTTGCCCGCAATGATCTCAGCCGTTCCTGCGATGAAGTGGAAGTGAGCCAGTACCGCCAGGTGCAGTATTACAGTCATGTGATTCACCTCGTAAGCGAAGTAACCGGTAAAGTGAGCAAAGGCCAGAATCCCTTTGAGCTGCTGGCCAAAACCTTTCCTGCAGGCACCCTGAGTGGGGCCCCAAAATTCAAAGCTATGGAGATCATAGATGCGTATGAACCTACGGCCAGAAGTTATTATGGGGGTGGTATCGGTTTTATCGGGTTTGATGGCAGTTGTAACCATGCCATCATGATCCGCACCTTCCTGAGTAAAAACAATACGCTGGTGTACCAGGCCGGTGCAGGTGTAGTAGCCGCGAGTGTGCCGGAGAGTGAATTGCAGGAAGTGAATAATAAACTGAATGCACTGAAAAAAGCCATCGAGATAGCAGAAGGAATTTAGTTCACGGATCAAGACCGATAAAACCCGTCAAAGCAAACAGTAAAATGAAAATATTAGTATTTGATAATTACGATTCGTTCACTTACAACCTGGTTCACCTGGTAGAAAAAATAACGCATGGTAAAGTAGACGTGTACCGGAATGATGAACTACCTATGGAAAAAGCGAAGGACTATGATAAGATCATTCTCTCTCCTGGTCCGGGCATACCTTCAGAAGCGGGTATGTTATTGCCACTGATCAAGGAATATGCTTCCACCAAATCCATACTGGGTGTTTGTCTTGGCCACCAGGCCATCGGCGAAGCTTTTGGGGGCAGTCTCACGAACCTGTCAACCGTGTATCATGGCGTAGCTACACCAATACAATTGATCAAAAAAAACTCACCACTCACTACTCACCCCTCACAAAACAATGTCTTCGCCGGCCTGCCCGATGAGATCGTTGTGGGCCGCTACCATAGCTGGGTCATCAATGAAAGCGGCTTCCCGGCCGAGCTGGAAGTAACGGCAAGGGATGCCAATAACTATATCATGGCTTTACAACATAAAACATTTGACATACAGGGCGTACAGTTTCACCCCGAAAGTGTGCTTACGCCCGATGGCGAAAAAATGATGCGTAACTGGTTAAATAAATAAGATGAAAAAGATTTTACAGTATCTGTTTGAATATAAAACATTGTCGAGAGAGCAGGCAAAGGAAGTGCTGATTAGTATGTCGCGCGGACAGTATAATGAAAGCGAAATGTCTGCTTTCATCACCGTATTCCTGATGCGCAGTATCACCATCGAAGAGCTGCAGGGTTTCAGAGATGCTTTGCTGGAACTCTGTGTGAAGATAGATCTGCAGGGTCACCCGGTAATGGATATTGTAGGTACCGGAGGGGATGGAAAGAATACCTTTAATATTTCTACCTTATCCTGTTTTATTGTGGCAGGTGCCGGACAAAAAGTGGCCAAACATGGTAACTACGGGGCTACTTCTATCAGCGGCTCTTCGAATGTGATGGAACAGCTGGGATATCGTTTCAAGAGCAGTAATGATATTTTACTGAAGGAACTGGAAGCGGCCAATATCTGTTTCCTCCATGCTCCGCTGTTTCATCCTGCCTTAAAAATAGTTGGTCCCATCCGTAAGAACCTGGGTGTAAGAACATTTTTTAATATGCTGGGCCCGATGGTAAACCCTGCCGACCCTGCTTACCAGCTGGTAGGCGTATATAACCTGGAGATGGCGAGGATCTATAATTACCTGTTGCAGCAAACGGGTAAAGCATTCACTATTATCCATAGCCTGGATGGTTACGATGAAATCTCGCTCACCGGCGATACCAAAGTGATCACCAATGAAGGAGAGAAAGTGATGACACCCGAACAATTAGGCAAACGCCTTGTTTCTGCAGAAGACATTTACGGGGGCAATACGGCAGAAGAAGCCGCTAAGATCTTTCAGAAGATCATCAGAGGAGAAGGTAGCTGGGCGCAGAATGCAGTAGTGCTGGCCAACGCTGCCATGGCATTGCATTGCACGGGTAAATATACCAGTTACGATGCAGCGTATCATGCCGCCGTAGATAGCCTGGAAAGCGGGAAGGCTCATCAATCTTTACAAACCTTAATCAGCCTGCAATAACATGAATATTTTAGATACCATCGTAGCGCAGAAAAAAAAGGAAGTAGCGGAACGTAAACAGCAGGTGCCTGTTGCCGAACTGGAGAAAGGGCGTTTTTTTGCCAATGAAACGCTATCATTAAAATCCTTCCTGCTGGATCCTGCCAGAACGGGAATCATTGCAGAATTTAAACGTAAATCTCCGAGCAAGGGCATTATCAATGATCGTGTATCGGTGGAAGAAGTTACCCAGGCCTATGCCCAACACGGCGCTTCCGGTATTTCTGTGTTAACCGATCAGGAATTTTTTGGCGGCTCACTGGATGATCTGCTGGCAGCTACCATTAATGAAGTACCGCTGCTGCGCAAAGATTTTATGATCGATGAATACCAACTGGTAGAAGCCAAAGCCTATGGTGCGGAAGTGATTCTGCTGATTGCGGCCTGTTTAACTCCTGCCGAAGTGAAAACGATGGCGGGGGTAGCCAGGGGGCTGGGACTGGAAGTATTACTTGAGATCCATAACGAAGAAGAGCTGGGCCATATCTGTGAAGCGGTAGACCTGGTGGGCGTAAATAACCGGAATCTGAAGACTTTTACCGTTAGCATTGATACTTCGCTGGCGCTTATTAACAAGATACCCAAAGAAAAGCCCGCAGTGGCAGAAAGCGGTATCAGTGATGTAGATACTATTGTAACTTTACGGCAGGCCGGTTTTACAGGTTTTCTGATAGGAGAGAATTTTATGAAACAGGCCCGTCCTTCGATTGCTTTTGCTGATTTTGTCAATCAACTAAAAGCAGGATAATATGCGAATCAAGGTTTGCGGTATGACCAGCACGGAACAGGTTCTGCAACTCGATGAAATGGGAGTGGAATTTGCCGGATTTATTTTTTACCCGAAATCGCCCCGTTATGTATATAAGTTCATGCCCAAACCTGAGATAAAAAAGATCAAGGGAAAAGGCATTAACAAAGTGGGCGTGTTTGTAAATGCAACGGTGGAAGAAGTACTGCAGACGGTAGATGATTGCGGTTTACACCTGGTGCAGTTACATGGAGATGAAACCCCAAAGTACTGCGAGAAGATCTCCAATTATGTGGGTGTGGTAAAAGCATTCCGCCTGCGCGAAGAAGACAATGTGTTGTGGAAAGTAAAAGACTATATGGACATCGCCGACATGTTTCTCTTTGACACCGAAGGTGCGGGATATGGCGGCACTGGTAAACAGTTCGATTGGAATATTCTGCGCGGACTGGCTATTGGGAAACCTTTTTTCCTGAGTGGTGGGATTGGTCCGGAAGATACTGAAAAGCTGACGCATTTTGCCAAAGAACCGGTAGCCAAAGATCTTTTCTCAATTGATGTGAACAGCAAATTTGAAATAACTCCCGGCATTAAAGATATGGAAGCGTTAACCAGATTTATACCGTTAGTAAAACAGCTATAAAAGATTAAGATGACAGCGACCCTCACTTACCAGCATCCCAACGAACAAGGTTATTATGGCCGGTTCGGCGGTGCCTATATTCCGGAAATGTTACACCGCAATGTAGAAGAATTAAAGGCCCGTTACCTCGATATCATGTATGAAGCCTCTTTTCAAAAAGAGTTTCAGCTGTTATTGACAGATTATGTGGGCAGGCCCACTCCTTTGTTCCTGGCCGAACGTTTAAGCAAGGAATACCAGACAAATATTTACCTGAAAAGAGAAGACCTTTGCCATACCGGTGCCCACAAGATCAACAATACCATTGGCCAGATTCTGCTGGCACGTAAGCTGGGTAAAACCCGCATCATTGCAGAAACAGGTGCGGGGCAGCATGGTGTGGCCACGGCCACCGTTTGTGCGTTGAAAGGGATGGAGTGTATTGTGTACATGGGTGAGAAAGACATTGAACGCCAGGCCCCCAATGTGGCGCGCATGAAAATGCTGGGCGCCAAAGTGATACCGGCTACCAGCGGCAGCAAAACACTGAAAGATGCCACCAACGAAGCCATCCGCGACTGGATCAATAACCCGGTGGATACACATTATATTATTGGCAGTGTGGTAGGCCCGCATCCTTATCCGGATATGGTGGCGCGCTTTCAGAGTGTGATCAGCGAAGAAACGAGGTGGCAGCTGAAAGAAAAAACAGGCAGTGAATTACCTACGCATGTAGTTGCCTGTGTGGGCGGTGGTAGTAATGCGGCCGGTGCCTTTTATCATTTCCTGGATGAACTGAGTGTGCAGCTGGTAGCAGTAGAAGCCGCCGGTTATGGGGTGAACAGTGGTATGAGTGCCGCTACCACCCAACTGGGTACACCGGGCATCCTGCATGGCAGTAAAAGCCTGGTGATGCAGACAGCCGATGGACAGGTAGTGGAGCCGCATAGTATTTCTGCCGGACTGGATTACCCCGGTGTGGGCCCTTTACATGCTAATCTCTTTGCCAGTGGCCGCGGTACTTTTGTAAGCGCCACCGATGAAGAAGCTTTACAGGCGGCTTTCCATATCAGCAAAACAGAAGGCATTATTCCTGCACTGGAAACAGCGCATGCATTTGCGGTACTGGGAAAACTGCAGTTGAAAACAACGGATACCGTAGTGATCTGTTTAAGTGGCCGTGGCGATAAAGACCTGGCTACTTACATGAAAGCCATGAATATCTGATAAGATTACTGATTGATACACTATACCATGAGCAGAATACAGGATTTATTTGCCAAAAAACAGCAAGAGGTTTTGAATGTGTATTGCACGGCCGGTTATCCCGAATGCAACAGCACCCTTACGGTGATGAAAGCTTTGCAGGATAACGGTGCCAACCTGATAGAACTGGGAATGCCCTATAGCGATCCGCTGGCAGACGGACCGGTGATTCAGGCCAGCAGCAGTAAGGCACTGGAAAATGGAATGACACTGGCCATATTGTTTGAACAACTGAAAGATTTCAGGAAAACGATACAGATCCCGGTGATCCTGATGGGCTATATGAACCCGATACTCCAGTATGGCTTTGAAAAATTCTGTGCCGATGCGGCGGCAGTGGGCGTAGATGGTTTGATATTACCTGATTTGCCGGAGTTTGAATTTGAAACGGAATATGGCCCCATCATCAAACAATACGAACTGGATTTTATTTTTCTGGTAACCCCAGAAACCACGGAAGAAAGGGTTCGCAAACTGGATGAACTGAGCAGTGGCTTTTTATACGCGGTAAGTTCATCAGCTACCACAGGTAAAGACAAAGACTTTACAGCGGTTGGAGTATATCTGCAAAGATTACAATCCATACAACTGAAAAATCCTGTGATGGTAGGTTTTGGTATTAAGGATAGAGAAACTTTTCAGTCGGCCTGTAAATATGCCAATGGTGCCATTATTGGAACAGCGTATATACAGATGCTTAACCAGACAAAAAACATCGAAGAAGGAACCCGCCAGTTTTTGCAGCAGGTTCTGGGAACAACAGTATAACCCATCAAAATGAAACTAGCTATTGTAAAATATAATGCCGGTAATATCCAGTCAGTCCTGTATGCTTTGGAGCGCATTGGTATGGAAGCGGTGGTAACGGATGATCATGCCGAATTACAAGCGGCCGATAAAGTGATCTTTCCTGGTGTGGGTGAAGCGAGCAGTGCTATGAACTACCTGAAAGAAAGAGAACTGGATACGCTGATCAAAAGTTTAACCCAACCTGTACTGGGCATTTGTTTGGGTATGCAACTGATGTGTACCCACAGCGAAGAGAACGATACCGAATGTTTGGGCATATTTGATACGGAAGTGAAAAAGTTCACCGGTCAGCTCAAGATCCCGCAAATAGGCTGGAACCTGGTGCAGGAAGGAAAAGAACCGCTGTTTACTGGTATTCAGAAAGATCCTTACTGTTATTTTGTACACAGCTACTACGCAGCGCTCTGCGAAGAAACAGCGGCTGTTACCGAATACGGTGTCCGTTTCAGCAGTGCTTTACAGAAAAACAATTTTTACGGCGTCCAGTTTCACCCCGAAAAAAGTGCTTCGGTAGGAGAACAACTGTTAAAAAACTTCATCCAATTATAAAACCCCTTCCTCTGCAGGAGGAATCGAAATAGAAATTTTTAATTTTTAATTTCTAATTGTTAATTATTCATGCAAATCATCCCCGCCATAGATATCATTGATGGAAAATGTGTTCGCCTTACCCAGGGCGATTATGACCAGAAGACCATTTACCATTCCAACCCACTGGAAGTGGCCAGACAGTTCGAAGATGCCGGTCTGCAGCGGTTACACCTGGTAGACCTTGACGGAGCCAAAGCCGGTGCCATTAAAAACTGGAAAGTGCTGGAAGCGATTACTAAAGCCACTTCGCTGGTGGTTGATTTTGGGGGAGGCATTAAAACAGAAGAGGACCTGAAAATCGTATTTCATTCGGGTGCTGCTTTTGCCACTATCGGAAGTCTGGCCGTAAAGAACGAAACCCTGTTTGTAGAATGGTTACAGAAGTATGGCGCGGAAAAGTTTTTACTGGGGGCCGATGTAAAAGGAGAAAAGATTGCAGTAGGCGGCTGGCTCGAAACCACTGATATTGATATCTATGCTTTTATTGAGAAGTACATGGGCTATGGCATCAGCCAGATTTTTTGTACGGATGTGAGTAAGGACGGAAAACTGGAGGGGCCCTCGCTGGAACTGTACCAGCGCATCATTCACCGTTTTCCGGAACTGATTTTTATAGCAAGCGGCGGAGTAGCTACCCTGGAAGACCTGGAAGAACTGAAACTGATCGGTTGCTGCGGTGCCATTGTGGGCAAAGCGATTTATGAAAACAGGATCACGCTTACAGAACTGATCAATTTTTAAAGCCTGCCTTCTGTGGGTAGATTTGCCTGCGGAGGCGCTAAGGCGCAAAGCGATTTTATGTTAACGAAACGAATTATACCCTGCCTCGATATCAAAGATGGCAGAACCGTGAAGGGGGTCAATTTTGAGAATATCCGTGATGCCGGCGATCCGGTAGAACTGGGTGCTTTTTATGCGCAGCAGGGAGCAGATGAACTGGTGTTCCTCGATATCACGGCTACGGTAGAAAAAAGAAAAACACTGAGCGAACTGGTGAATAAGATTTCGCACCATATCAATATTCCTTTTACAGTAGGAGGTGGCATCAGCAGTGTAGAAGATGTAAGTGTACTGCTGCAGAACGGTGCCGATAAAATTTCTGTGAATACAGCCGCTTTTAAAAACCCGCAATTGATCGCTGATCTCTCCAAAGAATTTGGTAGCCAGTGTGTGGTACTGGCCATTGATACCAAACAGGAAGCCGATGGCAACTGGTATGTATACCTGAATGGCGGCCGGGTTAAAACGGATACATTGTGTACCGACTGGGCCCGGCAGGCCGTTGAACTGGGCGCAGGCGAGATCTTACTCACATCTATGAACCACGACGGTACCAAACAGGGTTTTGCCCTTGATATTACCGCCACACTGGCCAGCACATTACCCGTACCCGTAATTGCCTCGGGAGGGGGGGGAACGATGGAACATTTTGTAGATGTATTTACCAACGGGAAAGCCGATGCGGCACTGGCCGCCAGTATTTTTCACTTTAAAGAGATCGGGATCCCGGAACTGAAAGCCTACCTGAAGGATAAGGGGATTGTAATGAGGATCTGAGCCGGAACCTGTTCCCGAAATCTTGCTGTATCTTTGCAGACCCTTGCTGAGACCGGCACAGGTGTTAAAGTGTGCGACGCAACCCATGATCAATCAAGAACCAAAAGCTGGTAACATGAAAATAGATTTTGCCAAATATGCAGACGGGCTGGTGCCTGCCATTGTACAGGATTTTCACACCCATACCGTACTGATGCTCGGGTTTATGGACCAGGCGGCACTGGATAAAACGGAACAGACGGGGAAAGTGACTTTTTACAGTCGCACCAAAAAGCGGCTGTGGACCAAGGGCGAAGAGAGTGGTAATTTTCTGGAACTGAAAAGTATTACGGTGGATTGTGACAATGATACCCTGCTGGTAAAAGCGCATCCGGTGGGCCCGGTTTGTCATACCGGCGCGGATACCTGTTTCAGCGAAAAGAACCGGAACGATAATTTTTTACTCTATCTCGAAGAAATTATCCGTTTGCGCAAACTGGCTACACCGGAGGAATCGTATGTAGCGAGGTTGTTTGGCAAGGGCCTCAATAAGATAGCCCAGAAAGTGGGGGAGGAAGCCGTAGAACTGGTGATTGAAGCCAAAGACAACGATGATGACCTGTTTCTGAACGAAGCGGCGGACCTGTTATTCCATTATTTGCTTTTGCTTAACGCGAAAGGACATAATTTACAGGCTGTAATAGAAGTACTTCAAAAAAGACATTCGAAATAAGCATGAAAAAATTACTGATCATTTTATTGATGCCGATACTGGCCATGGCCCAGGGTGGACAGGGTTTTACCATGATGCAACCACAGGTAAGTGCCGGGTTTGTAATCAAGGGTAGCCTGAGTGGTTTAAAAGACAGCACGGAAGTTATCCTGAAAGGAGGCAACGATGGAAAGATCATTGCCAAAGACAAAGTAAAAAAAGGCGCATTCACCCTGAAAGGGAAACTAAATGAGCCGGATATTTTTCAGCTCAGTTTTACAGGTTACGCACAGGCGGTTGATCTGTTCATTGCTAACGATGCGATTACTATTTCCGGCGATCTGAATCAGCCGGGTTCGGTGCAGATTAAAGGCTCTGCTACTGAAACGGATTACGAGGCTTTTAAAGCTACTTTCAATCCTTTGTTCGAAGAGATGCGGGCAAAAGTACAGGTGATCAATGGAGAAAAAGAACCGGGCAAAAGAGATTCGCTGATACTGGGGTATACAACTTTGCGTAACACGGTTATGACCACTGCCATGAAGTTTGTGAAAGACAAACCCGCTTCGGCCGTAAGCTCGCTGACTTTGTTTGCGGTGATGCCATTGTTTGAAGGTCCGGTAGAACTGGAAAATGTATATACACAACTACAACCCTCAGCCCGCAAAGGTTCTTTTGCCCGCGAGATTGAAAAGAAGATTGCGGATACCAAAATAGGAATGATTGGTTCACAGGCACTTGATTTTACCCAGAAGGATGTGGATGGCAAACCAGTATCACTGGCTTCTTTCCGTGGTAAATATGTGCTGGTGGATTTCTGGGCCAGCTGGTGCAAACCCTGCCGCATGGAAAACCCGAATGTGGTGGAAGCTTACCAGAATTATAAAGACAAAAACTTCACCGTACTGGGCGTATCGCTTGACCAGTCAAAGAATAACTGGCTGCAGGCTATACAAGCTGATAAACTGAGCTGGACCCATGTAAGTGACCTCCAATACTGGAACAATGCGGTGGCACAGTTATACCGTATTCAAAGTATCCCCGCAAATCTGCTGGTAGACCCCAACGGAAAAATCATTGCCCGCGATATCAGAGGTGAGGAACTGCAAAGAAAACTGAAGGAATTACTGAAATAAAATATCTGTGGATCTCTGTATCTCCGTGTCTCTGTGTGTTGAAGAGGCACGGATTTTTTTTGCGCTGACTGAAGTGATTTGTTTCTTAGCAGAATCGCAGAAACTGTCCACCCTCTTTAGCTCTTTCTCTCTTTTAGCTCTTAGTGAAATAAACATCCCGCTTATCGGCAGAATTGCGGAAAGTGTAAAAGGTTTCACTAAGAGAAGGACAAGAGAAAAAGAGGGTAAAAGAGAATGAGCGTAAATGATCAACCTACTCCAGTAGGAAGTTTACAGTTTATGTTACTATAAACTGTGCCTTTGCGTGAGATATTTTTGCGCGTAGTTACCCAACGATATTATTTTTTGAACAGTTTCGCGTAAGTATCCGCATCAAATCCGATAGCGATTACTTGGTTCCCTTTTTCGATGAGTGGGCGTTTGATGCCGCTGGTATTTTGGGTAAGCAGTTTAATAGCCGCTTTTTCGTTGGTGATGGTTGCCTGCACTTCGGGAGTGAGTCCGCGCCAGGTGCTGCTTTTTTTATTCAATACCACTTCCCATCCCAGTTGGCTGCTCCAGTTTTTCAGTTTGGCAGCTGTGATGCCCTGCTTTTTGTAGTTATGAAACTCGAAAGGGATCTGGTGTGCATCTAACCAGACAAGGGCTTTTTTTACCGTATCGCAGTTGGGTATTCCGTAAACAGTGTACATGTTGACCGATTATTCGGGCAAAAGTAGCCAGTAAACCACAATTATTTGAAGGAATAAAGCGGGATGGCTTATTTTGTAAGCAAGCAATCGATACATGTACAGAATCTGGGTGGTGTTTTTATTGGCAGGGTTCGTTTCTTCACTGGAGGCGCAGGATAAAAACCGGCAGAAAACCCAGCTGGGCAGTCTGATAGGGAATGTGCTGGACCAGGTATCCGGCAAACCGCTTCCCTTTGCCAGCCTCCTTTTAACCCGGATCGATGCTACCGCTACGCCAACCCCTTTACTCGCAGATAAAAACGGTGGATTTGGTTTTGAAAGTCTTCCTTTCGGTTATTACCGTTTAAAAGTAGAATTGGTTGGTTTTGCCCAATATAACCTGGATAGCATTCATATATATGCAGAGAGAATAGATATTAATCTGGGCGATATTAAACTGAATGCTGCCGGTACCGCATTGAATGAAGTGATCGTATATGCGGAGAAACCTCTGGTAGAAAACCGCGACGGGAAAGTGGTGTACAATGTGGCCGAGAGTCCGCTCAGTAATGGCAGCAATGCTTCCGAAATGCTGCGTAACCTGCCATTGATGAATGCCAATCCGGATGGCACATTGTTGCTGCGCGGAAAAGAACCCCTGATTTTGATGGACGAAAAACCTGTTAATCTCAGTGGGCAACAATTAACCGAACTGCTGGAAAGTTTACCTGCCAATGTGGTAGAGAAAGTAGAAGTGATGCAGAACCCACCGCCGGAGTATGCCACGCATCCGGGCGGGGTGATCAATATCATTACCCGCAAGGGCAGGGTAGGTATTTATCAGAAAGTAAGCCTGAGTACAGGTTCCAGGGGCGAGGCCGGTGTATCGGGTTATGTAAGTTACCGAAGCAGTAAACTCAATATGAGTTCAAGTATAGGTTATGGTACTTCGCTCTCGCAAGGTAATTCATGGTCGCACCGGCAGAATATTTACCGCGATTCGGTGAACTATTTTTATTCGCAGTCTGCCTTCAATAATCGTAGCCGGCATCCCAATGCCCGTTTTCAGGCAGATTACGATTTTACTAAAAAAAGTACGATCAGTTTTGTATACCAGGGTAACCTGAACTATTACCATAACCGGAGCGATGTATTATATACTAACCGGGATAGTGTATTAAATGTTTACAAAGCCAGCTCGAGAAACAATGCGTATGATGGGGACGGGTATAATCACGGGTTCTCGGGTTCGTACCAGTGGAAGGGGAAAAATCCGGTAGAGCGTTTACAGGTGTATAGCGGTTACAACTTCAGCAAAAACGAAAACAACCGCGATTTTTACCAGCAGTTCCTGCAGTCGGATTTCCTGCCTACCGGACTGGATTCCACACAGGTACAACTGACCGATAATTATGTGCGTTCTTTTTACCTGAACAGTAATTATAACAAACCCATTAACGATACGGGCACCAGTTTTTTATCCATCGGCAGCTCCTATACTTCGCAGGTATATCATAATATGCTCAACACCAGTTTTCTGCGTAAGGCAGATCAGGTATTTGTACAGAATGCACTGCTGAGTAATGACTTTTATTTTCACCAATCAGTGTTTACGGTAAGGGCCGCTCTGATTATCGGGTTGCCGCATGATACCAAGCTGATCATGGGTGCCCAGGCAGAGAATACACAAACTGATTTCCGCTTTGTAAAAGGCAATGCCCCCAATGCCAATAACACCTATTGGAGAATACTGCCCAATCTTACTATCCGGAAAGAATTCAGTAAGGAGTTTAATCTGTCTTTTGTATTCCGCGAAACCATCCGTAGGCCGGGTATGAATGAGTTGAACCCCAGCGTGGATTTCAGTGATCCGTTTAATATCCGTTTTGGTAATCCATATATCCAGCCATCACTCACAGATAATTTTGACCTGAATTTCAGTTACTCTGCACGCAATTTCAACCTCAATACCTCACTGGGATATAACCGGGTAAAGAATGTGTTCAATTCTATCCGTACACTGGCAGATAGCGGTAAAACACAAACTACCTGGCAGAATATTTCTGATCAGGAAGAATACCAGGCCAGTATATGGAGTGGTATTACTATTGCACGGAAAATCCGGATCAGCATCAGTGGTGGTTATAATTACAACAAATACAGTGCAAGGGAAAAATTATTGTACCGCTATGTGGATGGAGGAAGCCTCTATGCTACATTCAACTACAGTTATTCGCCGGATAACCTGACCATGATCGAAGCCAATAACCGGTACACCAGTTTTGCCAGTCCGCAGGGTCGCTCGCGCAGTAATATCAATATGAGTCTGAGTGCACAAAGGAAGTTTTTCAATAAACGCATTACGGTTGGAGTAGCTGCCATTGATCCTTTCGGATTGCAGAAATATAATGGCTTTACCTACGGCAGTAATTTTACGATTGAAAGCTACAGTGCCAGCAATACCCGGAATTTCCGTTTAACGCTTAGCTACCAGTTAAGTAAAGTAATGGTACGAAGTAATCTCAACGATAAACAACGCAAGGAAGCACTGGATAAACTGCAACAGAAATAAAGGGAAATATGTTCTTATTGGGCAGCCTGCTGTTTGATGCGGCTCGCCAGCCAGCTGTTTTTAACCGGTACCATCCAGTCTGACAACAAAGCCGCTTTATCGGCTACCAGGTTATTGAAGTAGATGGTATCGGGCGTGATAAAGCCATTCTCCAGTGCATAATTTACCTGGGCCAGTGGAATGGTTTCGATCTTGTCTTTCACCACAAATGCCAGGTTCTGGCGGTTCAGCAGATCTACCTTAAATTCAGTTTGTATTTGCTGGATAAAGTGAACCGAACTATCGGTGCTGCAACCTCCCACACCCGTCACCGTTTCATCGGCCATCAGTACAATGAACTGTCCAAAGAGCAGATTGGCATAGGCTTTAACCGGGGCACCATGGCTTTTCCAACGGCCGGCAAATTCTTCCAGCATTTCTTCCAACTGTAAGGCTTCGCTGATCATAAACAGGCGGTTGCTCTGGTAAATCCATACCCGGGAGCGGGGGTGGAAATCTGCGGGAATCAGGTGCTGGAATTCGAAGTTCATACTGCAAAATTACTGCTTTTGTCAGAATTCTGTATCTCAGGTAGCAGCAGGCGGAAAGAAGGTGTTTTAAACCTATGTTTTCCGACCAAAACGCATAAAACTCAGGAAGGTTCCACTTAAGATAGCTGCAAACAGCCTGCCGGCAAGTGAAGCACCGGTAAAAAACTGGCCCCGGGTTTCGGGCGGTTCTTTGAGCAGCAGTGATAAAAGCCAGCTGATCAGCAGCGTAACCACAAACATGTATACGGTGATGGCCAGCCATTTTTTCCAGGTAAAATTTTTGCGGGAAAGCATAATAACGAATGATGTTTATTAAAGGAAGGATCCTGACGTTATTCCATACTCGCTGCAATCATTTCTGCCACATCCAGTACGGCCACTTCATTTTCTTTTTCGCGGTTCTTGACACCATCCGTCATCATGGTATTACAGAATGGACAGGCAGCCGCGATAAAAGCGGCACCGGTGGCCAGTGCTTCATCGGTACGTTCAATATTAATGCGTTTATCGCCGGGTTCATCTTCTTTGAACATCTGGGCGCCACCTGCACCACAACAGAGACCGTTGCTGCGGCAGCGCTTCATTTCTACCAGTTCGGCATCCAGTGCTTCCAGTACTTTACGTGGAGCTTCGTAAATATCATTGGCCCGACCCAGGTAACAGCTATCGTGGTAAGAGATTTTTTTGCCTTTGAAACTGCCACCTTCTTTCAGTTTTATTTTTCCTTCATCAATCAGTTGCTGCAGCAGGGTAGTGTGGTGAATTACTTCATAGAGGCCACCCAGTTCAGGATATTCGTTTTTCAGCGTATTGAAACAATGCGGACAGGTAGTCACGATCTTTTTTATACCATACCCATTCAGCACCTGTATGTTCTGGTAGGCCATCATCTGAAAAAGGAACTCATTACCCGCACGTCGGGCAGGATCGCCGGTGCAGGCTTCTTCTTTGCCGAGGATGGCATATTTATAACCCACTTTATCCAGGATGGTGGCAAATGCTTTGGTGATCTTTTGGGCACGCTGGTCAAAACTGCCGGCACAACCCACCCAGAAAAGAATATCCGGTGTTTCGCCGCTTGCCATCATCTCAGCCATGGTATTCACTTTCATATCCCAAAGTTTATACGAATGTACTGGAAAAACAAATAGCAGAAATGAACAGATGAACAGACGAACAAGGAACAGACGAGCTTTTTATAAACAGTAATAAACTGCCTTTCCGATCAACACTCCCTGATCTTGTTTTTCTAGGTGCTTTGTTTTATGATCGTCATTTTCTGTTCCTCTGTTCCTTGTTCGTCTGTTCGTCTGTTCTTCTGTTCCTCTGTTCCCGTTTCCTATTCTTATCGTACTTTTATTCCAATGGTCCACATTCTTTTCGTCGGTTTCCTGGTCAGTTTTCTCGGGCAGTTGCCTTTGGGAAACATGAGCTTTACTGCTACACAGATCTGTTTGCAGGAGGGGTTTAAAAAAGCATGGTTATATGCCGTAGGGGTGGCTATGGTAGAAATGATTTACCTGCGCTTTGCCCTAACCGGCATGGACTGGGTGGTGAAACACCGGGTGTGGTTTCTGGGATTGGGTTGGGTAACGGTGGTGATGTTCCTCGTATTGGGTGTGCTCGCATTCCTGGTGGCACAAAAACAGGAAACAGAAAAAAAAGCATTGCTGCTGAATAATAAACTAAACCGGTTTTTACTGGGACTGATGATGAGTGCCCTCAACCCTGTTCAGATTCCTTTCTGGTTTCTGTGGACATCCACTTTTATACAAACCAAAGTGCTGCCGGTAGCCGCCATCCCTTTTAATTTGTTCACAGTTGGGGCAGGTGTGGGAACGCTTTCCGGACTGGCTGTTTATATCCATGGTGGTAACTGGCTGGTAACCCGCATGAAAACCAGCAATAAAACGCTGAATAAAATCATGGGGATCGTTTTCTTTATTACTGCGTTGATACAGGTATACCGCATGATCTGGGAACCGTTTATTTAACAAAGATTATCTCTTTCATTTAATCAACGATCAATAACACACAACCTTCTTTAGAATAGGTTCTGTGTGCATCACTCTCATCGCCCACAGTATAGATCAGTCCTTTCTGAAGTAGATGTTTGCTGCCATTGGCCAGTTCGGTTTCCATGGCCCCTTCGATACAGTAAATAATATGTCCTTTGCTGCACCAATGGTCAGCAAGGTATTCCGGCGAATACGTTACCTGCCTGATCCTCACTTCATCCCGGAAAAAAGTTCTCCACTCAGCATATCCCGTAATACCCGGTTTGACCTCTGGAGTGATGTCTGCGAAGTCTGTGATGGAGAAAGGGAAAGGGGAGAATTTCATGGTATTTACTATTTGGGGTGTAATCTCTTTTGAACAGATGAACAGATGAACAAGGAACAGACGAACGCAGAACATAAAACCCAGAACTTATAACAAGGAACAGTTGATTCCGATCATCTGTTCCTTGTTCAATATTCATCTGTTCATCTGTTCATCTGTTCCTATCTCATCTCCACCGCCCATTGATCTCTGTCATCCGGAGAGAATTTCCAGGGGGCGAAATTGTTTTCGATATTGCTGAAAGTGCCGTTCCACTCCTGCGGGGCATTGCTTTCTTCCATAATGAGTGACCGCCGTAATTCGATGATGATATCGAGCGGGGAAATACTGACCGGACAGGCTTCCACACAGGCATTACAGGTGGTGCAGGCACGGAGTTCTTCCACACTGATATAATTGTGCAGCAGGGATTTATTATCGGCTACAAAAGTTTTGTGCTGGTTGATGTTTCTGCCTACTTCTTCCAGTCGGTCGCGGGTAGACATCATGATCTTTCTGGGACTTAACAGTTTGCCGGTCATATTAGCGGGGCAGGCAGTAGAGCAACGTCCGCACTCGGTACAGCTGTAAGCATCCAGCAGGTTTTTCCAGCTCAGTTCAAAAACATCTTTTGCACCAAAATGAGCGGGTGGGGCCGCATCGGCCGGGGCTGTTTCGGGTTGCATGGCGTATAATACTTCATTCTGCACAGCCGGCATATTTTTCATTTTGCCATTGGGTTCCAGGCGGGCATAGTAGGCATTGGGGAAAGCCAGCATAATATGCAGGTGTTTGGAATAAGGCAGGTAATTCAGGAAAGCAAAAATGCCGGCAATATGTAACCACCAGCAGCTTCGCTCCAGTACTACCAGACTGCTGTCGCTCATACCACTGAACAAGGGGCTGAGCCAGCCGGAAATATAAAAGGCACCGGTTGGCAAATAATGTTCGTTGCCTCTCGACTGTAATGTCTGATCAGCTGCATTCATGATCAGGAACAAAGACATCAGCACAATTTCTGTGAACAGGATATAGTTGGCATCTGATCTGGGCCAGCCATTCAGGTCTTTGCTCAGGAAGCGTTTTAGTTTGAGAAGGTTTCTTCTGCTCAGAAATACGACACAGACCAGTAAAACGCCCAGTGCCAGGAATTCGAAAGCATTGATAAGCCAGTTATACAAACCGCCGAGGAAAGGGGCGAAGAGGCGGTGCGTGCCCAGTATACCATCCAATACAATTTCTAACACTTCCAGGTTGATGATGATGAAACCGGCATAAATGATAAAGTGCATCACCGCTACCAGCGGGTTATGGAACATCTTCTTCTGACCCAGTGCGAGCAACAGCAGGTTTCTCCAGCGTTTGGCCGGCTGATCGGTCAGGTTTTCATCTTTACCCAACAGAATATTTCGTCTGATTTCGCCTGCTTTTTTGGCAAATAACCCAACTGCTACGGCCGAGAGGGCCAGAAACAGTATTTGCGGTAGATAATGCATAGAGATCGGTTATTTTGCTAAGATAAGATTTTGACCAGTTGGAAAGGGGATTGCGGGTTGTTTTATTGTTGTTACTTTTGATCATCAAACCCTTACTATGGCAACCAGGAACTATATCATGAGCCGTGAAGCCGCTGAACAGAAACTACACCGCATGGCGCTGGAACTGGCCGAAAACCTGAACGGTGATACAGAACCGGTGGTGCTGATCGGGATACGTAACAGCGGAACCGTGATTGCAGAAAAAACAGCGGCCCTGCTGAAGAACTATGTTTCCTGCGAGATCAAAGTGATTTCGCTCAGTATGGATAAACACCATCCCACCACCGTAACCCTCAGCGAAAATATACCGCTCGATAAAGTGCATGTGATCATCGCCGATGATGTAACCAACAGCGGCCGCACACTGCTGTATGCACTAAAACCCTTACTCGAATTTCACCCCAAAACTATCCAGACCCTGGTACTGGTTGAAAGGATGCACAAATTATTTCCTATCAAACCGGATTACGTTGGCTTATCGGTTGCCACTACTTTGCAGGAACATATCCAGGTGGAAGTAGCAGATGGGGAGTTGGTGGGAGCGTACGTAGAGTAATTAAAAATTAGAAATTAAAAATTAGAAATTAAAAATGGGATGGCGGGATGCCTCTCCGTATTCAATTGTTAATTGTTAATGTCTAATGCTTAATTAAAAATGCAGCCAGTTCCATTCAATCCCTTTTTTTGAAAAGCCGATGGAGGGGGCGGGAATTTTGATGGCGTTGAGGAGGAAGAAAGCGGTTTTAACGAGCTTACTTTTGGTTTTGATCCGGGTAAGGTCTATATCCGGAGAGAGGTACCATTGCCGGCGGCGGGGAATATCGGTTCGGTTGAAATAAACAGCACCGTTTTCATCTTTGGCCGTATTTTCTGTGCCGCCAAACATGCCGTCTGCCCCATATCCCACTGCTATATTTAACCATGCAGGTAAACCTGAATTTTTGAAGAATGATTTGAGATTGGCACTGGCCCAGTAGGTCTGGCCGTTATAATCTTTCAGCATACGCTCCCAACCCCGGCTACCGAAGAGGGTATTGGCGCGCTGGTTCAGTACAGGGTCTGTATAGGTATTCTGGTGAAAGGAGAATTTCAGGTGTATCCTTTGTTCGTTCCAGGCCAGTTCCTGGGCAATCAATAATCCGCTGCCGCTAAGGTTCGCAGCTATATCGCCGAGGCTAAAACCCCAGCCCGAAGAGTATCCATCCAGCACTTCAATCACCGTCATAAAAGCCGTACCACTCAGTCCGCCTATCCAGATTCGTTGTTTGCGGGGCAACCCGGCCCACCGCCATACTTCCACACTCATTCTGCCTGCAGTATAGGCACCAAATACATGGCCGGCTTTATCTACCTGCAGCCAGGTATTGTTATCGTTAAAAAAATGAAAGGATGTTTGCGGGTAATTCTCGTACCAGGCATGCGATAATTCTGCCAGCCCCAGCCCATAACCCACCACACTGGCACCGGCGGCCATGAAAATCCTTGTTGGATTCGGCTTACCATCGGGCACATCCTGCCTGCTTACCTGAACCGGCAAAGAATCCTGTGTAAAAGCAAACTTCATTGCCAGTAACAGTATGAGTAGGAGGAAAGGCTTCACTGCCTCAAACATACAGCACTAAATCCGGAGAGTTACTGCACAGTAGGTTGAAAATGCAAAAAATATTCATAAACTTGTCAGGTAAAAGAAAACAACACTTAAAACTTGCAAGTATGGATGCTGCCATTCAGGAAAGAATCAATGTCTGGGTTAACGGAAACTACGACCAGGCCACCAAAGATACCATTGCCCAACTACAGAAGGATAGTCCGGATGAACTGGCAGATGCTTTTTACCGGAACCTCGAATTCGGCACGGGTGGTTTACGCGGTATTATGGGTGTGGGTACCAACCGGATCAATAAATATACCATTGGCATGGCTACACAGGGTTTTGCCAATTATTTGAAGAAAACTTATGGCAGCGAAGAAATCAAAGTAGCCATTGCGCACGATAGCCGGAACAACAGCCGGTTTTTTGCCGAAACCACCGCCCATGTATTTGCCGCCAATGGCATCAAAGTATTCCTGTTCGAAGCCCTGCGCCCTACACCGGAACTCAGTTTCGCCATCCGTACCCTGGGCTGTAAAGCGGGTGTGGTATGTACCGCTTCGCATAATCCACGTGAATACAATGGTTACAAAGCATATTGGAATGATGGCGGACAATTGGTGCCGCCTCATGATAAAAATGTGATCATAGAAGTAGAAGCCATTACCAATGTGAACGACGTGAAATGGGAGGGAGGCAGTGCCAATATTACCCTGATCGGTAAAGACATGGACAATGCCTACATGGATATGGTGAAAGAACTGAGTGTATACCCCGATGTGATTGCCAAACAGCATGACCTGAAAATTGTATATACGCCCATTCATGGAACCGGTATTACACTGGTGCCCGAAGTGCTGAATCGTTTTGGCTTTACCAATGTAACTATTGTGGAAGAGCAGGCCACACCCGATGGTAATTTTCCAACGGTGAATTATCCCAATCCGGAAGAAAGTGAAACCATGAGTATTGGTTTGAGGAAAGCCAAAGAACTGGATGCGGATATTTTACTCGGCACCGATCCGGATGCAGACCGCGTAGGTATTGGTGTGAAAAATCACAAGGGCGAGTGGGTATTAATGAATGGTAACCAGACAGCGGTACTGGCTTTCAGCTATATGATGGAAGCGCGCAAAGCCAAAGGCATTGCACAGCCCAATGATATGGTGATCACTACCATCGTTACCACCGAAATGATCAACGAAGTGGCCAAACAGAATGATGTGGCCTGCTATAATGTACTCACCGGCTTTAAATGGATCGCTGAAAAGATCAAGGAGCTGGACGGACAGAAGAATTATGTAATCGGCGGAGAAGAAAGTTTTGGTTTGATGATCGGTAACCAGATCCGCGATAAAGATGCCGTTAGTGCCGTGGCCCTGATGTGCGAAATGGCTGCCTACGAAAAGAACCAGGGGAAAACCCTGTTTGATAAGATGATTGAACTCTATATCAAATATGGTTTTTATTACGAGAACCTGATCAGCATCACCAAAAAGGGAATGAACGGCCAGAAAGAAATTGCTGAGATGATGGAAAGCTACCGCAATAACCCTCCTAAAACCATTGCAGGTGCACAGGTGGCTACGCTGCTCGATTATGAATTGCAGAAAGGGACCAATCTCGTTACCGGCGAAACCTGGACGATCGCACTTCCCAAAAGTAATGTGCTGCAGTTTGTAACAGCCGACGGAACCAAGATCTCTGCCCGCCCATCCGGTACGGAACCCAAGATCAAATTCTACTTCAGTGTCAATACCAGGCTGGCGCGGAAAGAGGATTTCGATACTGTGTATGCTTCGCTGGAAAATAAGATCAAAGACATTATCACAGATATGAATCTGAAATAAGGAACATTCTGATTGCCACCGGTTTGCTGCTGTAGCTGCTAACCGGTGGCTTTTTTATCCGGTATTGTGCAGTTGCTGTTTATACGATCTTTTACCGTTCAATGATTACATCCGAAAAACTACCCTCTGTCACCACTACTTCTTCTGTTTTATTTCCTAACCGGTCGAACAAAAAATAGGTAAACGAAAAGCTTCCCTTCAGATAGGAGCGGGCATCCTGTTGTACGGATAATTGCCCATTCTGAAAATAATGAAACCGCCCGCTCGTAGAATTGGGTGTGGTTTTCCACTCAATAAAATTCCCGTTGAACTGTGTAGTCAGCTGGTGACTGGCCGATTGCGCACCGCTAACGGTAAAATCAGGGATCACAAACCTGATCATGATGCTGCTATCGTTGGTGATGTATTCTTTTCCTTCAATATACAGATCAAAACTACCGTTGGCTTTTTTGACAGACTGAGCCGTAACCGGACTCATGAAACGCACCTGTTTGCCATTTACGCTGGCGGTGAAACGGGGGTTATTCAAAGGCCCATTGGTCTCTTTTGAACAGGAGAAAACGAAAAGTAACAAGCAGGCTGCCAGAAATAAGTGTATTGGTTTTTTCATGGTTGCAATTTGGAAGCAGATAAAATCCGGCTCATCGGGATTCTGTATAACCGGTAAAAACTATTTCTGAATGGTATGAGGGTAATCCGGGTTGCAGCATTTCAGGTGGCCTGTGGGGGATGGAACCGGTAATTTATCCGGAAGAGCCGGGACGGTTCTGAATAACTTATGCCTGTTTTTTTCTTTTTACACCACTATCTTATCTGTATGGGCTCTTATTTCTTAGCTGTATATTCGCTATGCTATGAGAAAGTATGAGGATACCTACCAGCACAAAGGACTGCGTAAAAAGCTGGTCGACCTGTTGAAAGAAAAAGGCATTACAGACGAATCGGTGCTGGATGCCATTAATACCATACCCCGCCATTATTTCCTGGATTCTGCTTTTGATAAGATAGCCTACGAGGACCGTGCTTTTGAAATTGCAGCAGGTCAAACTATTTCACAGCCTTATACAGTTGCTTACCAAAGCCAGCTCCTGCAGATCAAAAGAGGCGATAAAGTACTGGAGATTGGTACCGGTAGTGTTTACCAGGCAACCATCCTGGCCGAAATGGGGGCGAGGGTGTATACCATTGAGCGCCAAAAAAAATTATACGACCTGCAGAAAGAATATTATTTCCGGAATAAATATCCCAACATCAAATTCTTTTTCGGGGATGGTTTTGAAGGCTTGCCCACTTTTGCGCCTTTTGATAAAGTAATCATAACTGCAGCGGCACCTTTTATTCCTCCTAAACTGGTTCAGCAATTAAAAACCGGGGGACTGATGGTGATTCCGGTAGATGAAGGTGGTTCACAACGAATGCTGCGCTTAACCAAACAGGCTGATGGTTCGGTTACCGAAGAGGCTTTTGAACAATTCTCTTTTGTACCCATGCTTACCGGTAAAAACCGGTAATTTTTTATGGCCTGTTACCCGCAGGTATCAATTCCGCTATCTATGCAAAAGCAAAGGTCGATAACGGTACTTCCTTATATTGTGGCCGCGCAGTTTGCCTGCACTTCTGTATGGTTTGCCGGAAATGCGGTGATTGCTGATATCATCCGCCAATTCGGTCTTTCTGCCGATGCATTGGGTCATCTGGTAGCAGCTGTACAACTGGGTTTTATCACCGGCACCTTGTTGTTCGCCATTTTTACCGTGTCTGACCGGTTTTCCCCTTCCCGTGTTTTTTTTACCTGTGCCATGGCTGCAGCGCTGACCAATCTGTCTGTTTTTGTGGCCGATAGATTTTCGCTGTTGCTGATGGCCCGTTTTACGACCGGTTTTTTTCTCGCAGGTATTTACCCGGTGGGCATGAAGATCGCAGCCGATTATCACAAAGAAGGGTTGGGCAAAGCATTGGGCTGGCTGGTAGGTGCATTGGTGTTGGGAACTGCTTTTCCGCACTTTGTTCATGTGTATACAAGCAGTTTTTCCTGGAAAGCAGTGATGATTGTGAGTTCCCTCTTGTCAGTAATGGGTGGAATGACAATTCTGTTTTTTGTACCCGATGGCCCACACCGCAGCAGGAGTAACGGGTTTGATCCATCTGTACTCCGGCGGATCTTCCGAAACGGACTATTCCGGTCGGCCGCTTTTGGGTATTTCGGGCATATGTGGGAACTCTATACTTTCTGGGCCTTTGTACCATCCATTCTCTATACCTATTTCGATCAGTATGCCAGTACCGGGCAATCAGTATCGATGCTCTCTTTTTGTATCATCAGTGCAGGTGCTATAGCCTGCGTAGGAGGTGGCTATCTTTCGCGCCGTATCGGAAGTGCCCGAACTGCTTCTCTGGCCCTGGTAATCTCAGCTGCTTGCTGTTTACTTTCGCCGCTGTTCTTTCATTTTTCTTTTCCTGTATTCTGTTTGTTTTTAGTGATATGGGGGATGTCGGTGGTAGCCGATTCGCCGCAGTTCTCCACGCTGGTAGCACAAGCCATCCCCGCCGAAATCAGGGGAACCGCTTTAACCATCACCAATTCTATCGGTTTTGCCATCACCATCTGCAGCATCGAAACCATCAATTACCTCCGCCCTTACATCGCCCCCCGGAACCTGTACCTCATCCTCGCCATCGGCCCCATACTCGGCCTCCTGGCCATGAAAAAACAATTGCAAAAAAGAGAGTAATCCTGAAGTGAATACCGTCAAAAAAGAAGCCGTCCTGCAAGAACGGCTTCTCTGTATTCAATTATTAATTGTTAATTTCTGATTGCTAATTAACTTACTGCTGCATCATCTCCATGCCACCACCTTGCTCTGCTTTCGTATTTTTACGTTTGAACAGGGTTGCATCAAATTTACCAAAGCGGTAACTGAAGTTAAGACGCAATACCTGCTGGTCTCTTCTTCTTTCGCTGTTTTGGGTAAAGAAAGTACTTTCTGAATAGGTTTTGAACACCTGTGTACGGAACACATCATTCATACTCAGTGTTAAGGAACCGCTTTGTCCGTTTTTCCAGGTCCAGTCTTTACGCACTGCCAGGTCAAATCCATAACGGGGAAGGTTATACCCCTGAGAGGTAGATTGCGGGCCACCCCACATCATTCCGCCACCACCACGGCCGCCACCGCCTGAATTAGGAGGTAACACCGATTTTGCCTGGTAGTCGCCGCTGAACTGGATAGACCAACCTTTGCCGGCTTTGAAGTTGTTATTCATTTTACCAAACCAGCTAACCAGTGAATTGCTCAGGCTCTGACCAGGCACGGTGGCGTTGATCTTTGAGTTGAAGAGATTCACATTCACGGTAAAATCCCACCACTTGGTCAATGCCATTTTGTTGGTCAGTTCAAGACCATAAGAATAACTATAATCAGCATTGATATAGGTATTGAAGAAAGCACTATCGCCGCTAACCAAACCATTCTTATCCCTGTACACATACCGGGTAATCAGGTCTGTGGTATGTTTGAAGAAAGCCGTAGCGAGGAAATTAGCTCCACGGGTATAGGCGTTGTTATAAGAAACCTCGAATGAGTTGGTGAACTCCGGCTTCAGACCCGCATTACCGATATTGATATTCTGTGGATCAGAATAATCAGGGAAAGGCATCAGCTGGAAAAAGTTAGGACGGTTTACACGACGTGAATAGTTTAACTGCAGATCCTGCTTATCATCCATCTTATACGTAACAAACGCACTTGGGAACAGACTCAGCGGGTAGTTCACTTTAAAAGTGGCAGAATCCTGACCTTTTGCATTCAGTAAAGTACCGGTGTAAGTAGAACTTTCTGCACGCAGGCCTAACTGGTAACTCCATTTTTTTACTTTGAAGCTATAAGTGGTGTATGCCGCAGATACCTGGTCGTAAAATTTATATTTGTTACTGATACCCGGCACCAGTGTATAAGCACTGCTGCTGTAATCATACCGGTACTGATCGCTCATGTTGCTGAAATCTCGGATAGCGGTTCTCACACCTGCTTCCAGTTTACTGTCATCACTCAGCGGATTCTCATAGTCAGCCTGTAAAATATAGTTCTTGGTAGAACCGCCGCCGATGGTTTTCTGCAACAAAGCCTGTCCTTTGGTAGAACCATTACTGTTATAAGTTTGGGTACTTATATTGGCATTGTTATCGTTGTTGCTGGAGTTATAGTTGAAGTCGGCAGAAATATTATGCCCACTCTTGGTAAAATTGTGTTTAAAACTTACCTGTGTTCCCATATTCCGCATCATCGCATTGCTGGTCGTATTGATTTGGTTATAGGAGCTGAACACCGATTTGATGGTTGAATCTACTTTCTGCGTTTGCTCGTTATCAAACTGACCGCGCATAAAGTTTCCGGCAATCGAGATCGTATTACGGTTATCGATCAGAAAATCCAGACCGGCCCGGCCAAAACCAAAATAGCCGGTATTTACACCATGACTGGTATTATACACAGAACTGGGCGTAAACAACAGGTTGGTTCTGTCGGTAATACCATCAGAAATGGATTTACGCTCATTAAAGTTGGCACTCAGTGAAAAATTGATCTTGTTCTGACGCAGGTTCAGATCGCCACCCAGGTTTAATTTACCACGTGAGTCGATACCGGTTCTGATGCCACCGTTATAACCGGTCTTTTTATTCTTCTTCAGTACAATATTCAGAATACCCGCATTTCCGCCGGAAGCATCAAACTTGGCAGAAGGGTTGGTAATCAGTTCCACTTTGTCGATGATATCGGCAGGGATCTGGTCAAGGGTAAGGGTAGTGGGACGGTTATCGATGAACAGGGTAGGACTGGCATTCCGCATGGTAACATTCCCATCAATATCCACATTCAGCGAAGGAATGCTTTTCATGATCTCGGTAGCGGTTTGGCCGGAGCTAACCAGGTTCTTGTCTACGTTAAAGATCTTACGATCAATACCCAGTTCCAGTAAAGGTTTGGCAGAAGAAGTAACGGTTACGTTCCCAAGGTTGGTAGCGTCTTCTTCCATTTTAATATTGCCCAGGTCCTTATCGGCCATGGCTAAGATTTGCTGCATATTACCACCGGCAGCATTGGCGGCACCGGGCTGGGGCATTTTAATACCAAAAGTCAGGGTTTTTTCCAGTGCTTTATACCCTAATGCACTGGCTTTCATTTTAAAATTGCCAAAAACAGGAAGATTTTCAAAGTTGAAATCACCATTAGCCTTGGTGATCTGGGTGCTGAGGATGGCTTCTTTCATTTTTTTGGTAACTGTATCAAACTTGTTGCCGATCAGCTGTACCGTTACAGATTCGAGGCCCTTGTTGGTCTTACTGTCTACCAGTTTGCCAAAAAAATGGCCAATATTCATGCTTTGTGCACCTCCGCCACCGGCACGCATGCCTCCGGGCATCTGGGCAAAAGCCGACAGAATAAACAGGTTAAGGATACCAACTACTAATAATTTTCTCATGATGTTGTATGTATTATATAATGCAAAGTTGCGATGCAATAGGGGCAGCCCCTTTTTTCATTACACCAGCGGTAATAAGACAATTTTGAATGGACAAAGTTGAAACATAGGGGGTAGAAATGCCTATATTGTCGGTGATTACCCCTTTTAATCGGTCATTCCTATAAAGAGGTCAGCAGAATTTGCAATAAACCGATCAGAAATCCGAGTACACCGCCAATGATTTCCACAAAGCGGAATTCTTTGGCCATGATGCTGTTGAGGATCTGCTCCAGCTTGTCTGAAGAAAAACCAGCCACTTTTTCAATCACGATCTGCTCCAGATCCAGCTGCTCCTGCAGGCTACCCATGTATTTCTGCATGATGATGGGGAATAGGGTTTCCAGCTCGGCCATAAACACCGATTTCAGCTCATTAATGGTCTTATCACCAATAAACATGCTGATTACCGGCATCTGCTCGGCCAGTTTTACCCGTAAAAACTGGTCAATATGCCCTTCTACATGCGGCATGATCTTTTTCAGGTTGTCCGGATGGGTGATTTTAGTTTCTATGTCGCTGAAAGACAATAACTCCGAACTAACCAGTTTTCCCAGTTTTTCAGCAAACTGTCTTTGTCTTTTCGGGAAAATACCATGCAGGGTAAACCAGAGGATTTTTTTGGGCTCTCTGGGATGAAACAACATCTTGATCGCGATCCAGTTGGTGAACCAGCCGATAAAAGCCGAGATCAGGGGCAACAGTAACAAGCCATAGCTCATGTCATAAAATTTAAAAACCTATTCCGCTTTCAAGGCGGGATAGGTTTTGTAGAGGGAGAACGAGGGGTCTCGAACCCCCGACCTTTAGTGCCACAAACTAACGCTCTAACCAACTGAGCTACGCTCTCCGTTTTTTGGACGGCAAAAATAGGAAAATTCGGGATTAGTTGGGCGTCATTTTTCACAATCTTTTTCCGAACCACTCATCAAAACCTTTGTTAATTGGGATAAGTACTGATGGCTTAACCGCTTTTTGGGCTATTTTTGGAACAGTCATGCAAAAATTTACGCATTTTATGAAGAGTAGAAAAGGATTATTGCTGTTGGCCGTCGTTTTATTCGGTGGTCTGTTTTTTGCTTTCAGAACCTCCGGGATCGGATCAAAAGACATACTGGTTACCCAGAAACAACGTTTACTTGCTGCTGTGGGTACCATTCTGGAGCAACAGCATTACAGTCCCAAAAATATCAATGACGATTTCTCCCGCCAGGTATTTAAAAAATACCTCGAAGACCTGGACGGCGATAAATCGCATTTCCTGCAGTCGGATATAACCGCCCTCAAAAAATATGAGACCACGATCGATGATGAGATTCATGAAGCCACACCCATCCAGTTTGCTCCGGCGGTGAGTGCTTTGTATGACCAGCGCATCAAAGACGTGATCGGGATTTATCGTTCCGTTCTCAGCAAACCCTTCGACTTTTCCAAAGATGAAACCGTGGAAATGGATGGCGATAAGCTGTCTTACATGAAAGATGAAGCAGAACGGGCAGAACGCTGGCGCAAGAAACTGAAATATTATACACTGGAGAGATACGCCGACCTGTTAGAGCAGCGTGAGAAAAATAAAGGCCAGAAAGATTTTGTGGTAAAACAGGATTCTACCCTGGAGCGCGAAGCGCGTGAGCGTGTGCTGAAGATCATGAATGAAACCTATGAGCGTATCCAGAAAACATTTAAGGAAGAAGAACGCTTTAATTCTTTCATCAACGTGATCACCAACCAGATGGATCCGCACAGCGATTATTTTCCACCAGTGGAGAAAAGATCTTTTGATGAGAAGATGAGTGGTAAGTTCTACGGTATTGGTGCTACCCTGCAGAAAGATGATTATGGTATTAAAATAGCGAGTATCGTTACCGGTGGTGCCGCCTGGAAATCGGGCGAAGTAGTGGTGAACGATGTGATCACCAAAGTGGCACAGGGCAAGGGAGAACCGGTAGATGTAACCGGTTTTGAAACCACCGATGCGGTAAAACTGATCCGCGGTAATAAGGGAACAGAAGTAAGACTGACCATCAAAAAACAGGACGGCTCTTACAAACAGGTAAGCATGATCCGCGAAGAAGTGGTGCAGGATGAAGGGTATGCCCGCAGTGCGGTGATACAGAACGGCAATGATAAGATCGGATATATCTATCTGCCTGATTTTTATTCTGATTTTGAAGATGTAAATGGTCACCATTGCTCAGAAGACGTGGCCCAGGAAGTGATCAAACTGAAAGCAGAGAATGTAAAAGGCATCGTGATCGATGTTCGGAATAATGGCGGTGGTTCCTTATATGAAGTGGTGAAAATGGTGGGATTGTTTATCAAAAGCGGTCCGGTGGTGCAGGTAAAAGAAAGAAGCGGCCGTGTGGATCAGAATACCTGGCGCGATAACGATGAATCCATCCTGTATGATGGTCCGCTGGCAGTGATGGTGAACGAGTTCAGTGCCTCGGCCAGTGAAATTTTTGCCGGTGCTATCCAGGATTACAAGAGAGGAATCATTATCGGAAGTTCTTCTACCTACGGAAAAGGAACCGTACAACGCCAGGTACCCTTTGGCAACCGTAACGACCTGTACAGTGGTCGCACCGATATGGGAGCTATGACACTTACCTTCCAGAAATTTTACCGGGTAAATGGCGGTTCTACACAGTTAAAAGGTATCACACCCGATGTGGTATTGCCGGATGCATTGGAGTATTATAAAGGGCGTGAAAAAGATAATCCGGGTGCATTGCCTTACGATGAGATCCCTAAAATGAATTACCAGACCTGGAACGATAGTTTTGGATTGGATAACCTCGTGAAAAAAGAGAACGAAAAGATCCAGAGCGATGCTTCTTATAACCTCCTGAAAAGTAACCTGCAATGGCTCGCTAAAAATGCAGAAATGCCCGTAGACCTGCAATTGCAGAAATACAAAGCGCGGCAGAAACAGATCATGGCTACTGTTAACCAGAACAATACTTTACTGAAGGCCAAAGAAGAACTGAACGTAGCTGCACTGGTGGCGGATAATGATAAGTTTTATAAAAATCCGGACCCCTCCAAAGGAGAACGTTACCAGGCATGGCTCAAGTTCCTGAAAACAGATATGCATATAGATGAAACCGTTAAAATGGTAGGTCAGATGGTACACACGCAGGTGCAAACCGTGGCAAAGTAATCAGTTGGCTTATATTCTGTATTTTGTGAGTTCAAACGATGCATGCACATGGAACCTGAGAAGAAGTGGTACGCTTTATATACCAAACCCCGTTGGGAAAAAAAGATTGATAGCGCACTGATCAGAAAGGGAATCGAAAGCTGGTGCCCGTTACAAAGGGTTGAACGCCAGTGGAGCGATCGGAAAAAAATCATCGAGGATCCGTTATTCAAATCCTATGTGTTTGTACGGATCGATGATACCGAACGTACCAAAGTACTGATGACGGATGGAGTACTCAATTTTGTGCACTACCTGCGCAAACCTGCGGTCATCAAAAATGAAGAAGTAGATCTTATTAAAAAATACCTTGCCGAAAAAGATGCCAGCATTTCTATTCTCTCCGAAGAAGGATTTAAGGAACAGATGCAGGTAACCGTAAACCATGGTGTATTCATGGGTAACGAAGGAACCGTATTACGCGGCGGCAAGAAAAAAGTGTATGTAAAACTCGAAAGCCTGGGACAGGTAATGGTAGTGGAGTTTCCCGCAGAATTTTTATCACCGATTTAGTGAGTTGGGAGTGGTTAGTAGTGAGTGTAAAATGTGTTGATATACTACTTACATCTTTTGTGAATAGGCAATGGTCAATGCTGAATGAAAAATGATATTTACTCACTACTGACAACTCACCACTCACCACTCACGAGTTCAGTGAATGGGGAATGGTCAATTGTCAATGAGAAATGGTGTTGACTCACTACTCACATCTTTCATGCATGGGTAATTGTCAATGATGAGTGGATAAGGAACTGTTTGATCATTGCCTATTGCCCATTCACAATTCCCAATTCACAATTTCGTTCGCCCATTCTTTTCTATACGGGGTACTGATGCGGATATAGTTATCTGTGTATCCTTCCATCATGCCGTTTTTCTCAAAAGCCTCAAACAAAACTTTGCGGGTTTGGCCGGTGAACTGGTTGGTAAAGTACTGCATCTTCATGTAGGAGAGGTTACGCAGGGTTTTGTTGCGTTCATTGCGCACAGCAACGGGTACTACGGGTTTTATTTCCAGGGCTTTGGTATGATCCCTTTCTGAGTAAGTAAACACGTGGAGGTAAGACACATCGAGCGAGTGCAGGAAATCGAAGGTTTCGGTAAACTGCTGATCGGTTTCACCGGGAAAACCTACAATCACATCCACGCCGATGGCGCAATGCGGCATCAGGGTTTTGATGAGGGCCACTCTTTCGGCATACAGTTCTCTTTTATAACGCCTCCTCATCAGTTTCAAAATCTCATTGCTCCCGCTTTGCAGGGGTATATGAAAATGCGGCATAAACTTATCGCTGTTGGCTACATATTCGATGATCTCATTGGTAAGCAGGTTGGGTTCGATGGAGGAAATACGGTAACGTTCAATTCCCTTTATTTTATCCAGCGCTTTTACGAGGTCAAAGAAGTTTTCTTCGTATTTGTTATCGCCATCCGGTCCCTTCCCGAAATCGCCCAGGTTTACGCCGGTAAGTACGATCTCTTTTACCCCATCGGCTGCCAGTTTTTCAGCATGACCTACCACATTGGCCACATTATCGCTACGGCTTTTACCCCGCGCCATGGGGATGGTGCAGAAGGAACAGTTATAATCACAGCCATCCTGCACTTTTAAAAAGGTACGGGTACGGTCGTTTTGAGAAAAAGAGGCATTAAATCCGCTTACTTCTTCAATATCGCAACTGCAGATGCGGGCAGCATCGCCCTTGGCCAGTTCGCCAATATGGCGGGCAATATTGAACTTTTCGGCGGCACCCAGTACCAGGTCAACCCCGGGTATGGAAGCGATTTCTGCGGGCTTGAGCTGGGCATAACAACCGGTGATCACCACAAAACTTTCCGGCGTTTTCCGCTGGATCCGGCGAACCAGCTGCCGGCATTCCTTATCCGCATTATCCGTTACCGAGCAGGTATTGATCACATACACATCGGCCTGGTCGTCAAAATCACGTTTTTCAAAACCTTCGCTCTCCAGTAAACGGGAAAGGGTAGAAGTTTCCGAAAAATTGAGTTTACAACCCAGGGTGTGAAAGGCTACGGTTCGCTTTTTTTCCATAGAAGGGGCAAAGATAAGGAAGTTAGGAGTTTGGGGTTTGGAGTTTGGAGTTCAGCACATCGAACCCCAAACTCCAAACTCCAAACCCCAGACTGCCCTCCCTAACGTTTTCTTAAAATAACCCAAACCCCCATATCCATTTCCCGATTTACGATATAAAAGTTATGTTTGCCAGTCTTAAAAAACCAAAACCAATGCAGTTTAAGAAGATCAATAACCTTGTTGGATGGGTAGTGGCCCTGATCGCCTGTACCGTTTACATTATGACCACCGAAGCCGGAGGAAGTTTCTGGGATTGCGGTGAGTTTGTAAGCTCCTGTTTTAAATTACAGATCCCACACCCTCCGGGAGCCCCGTTGTTTGTGATGCTGGGCCGGATCTTCATTGTTCTGTTTGGCGATAATCCGCTGACCGCCGCCAAAGCCGTGAATATCATGAGCGCCCTGGCCAGTGGTTTTACCATCCTGTTCCTGTTCTGGACCATCACCCACTTTGCCAGACGCATCGTAAATGTTTCCACCAGCGATACCCTTACCCTATCTCAGGCCTGGTCTATCATGGGTGCCGGTGTGGTAGGAGCACTTGCCTATACTTTCAGTGATTCTTTCTGGTATAGTGCTGTTGAAGGTGAAGTATACGCCATGTCCTCTTTCTTCACCGCCATCGTATTCTGGGCCATCCTGAAATGGGAGAACCATGCCGATGAGCCCGGTGCAGACCGCTGGATCGTGTTTATCTTTTTCCTGATGGGATTGTCGATCGGGGTTCACTTGCTGAACCTCTTAACCATTCCCGCCATTGTAATGGTATATTATTTCCGCAGGAGAGATACTTTCAACTATGATATTCTCCGCAAATGGTTCCTCCGTTTGGTAGCCATCGGCGGTGTACTGGCTGTGATTGGTGCGCTCATCAGCGCCTCTGCAGAGTCTACCGATAATGTACCGATGGATGGTACGATGGCCGGCTTAATGATTGTGGCCGTTATCGCCGCTATTGGTCTGCTGTTCCTGGTAGAAAAACAGGGTAAGGATAAAAAAGCCTATTACGGCGGTGTTTATATCTTTTTCGCCATCGGTTGTATCATTACCGGTGTGGTACAGGTAGGTGTGATCCAGTATTCGGTGAAACTGGCGGGTACCTTCGATCGTTATTTTGTTAATAGTTTCGGACTGCCTTTCTTCTCCGGATTCACTTTCTTTTTTGTGCTGGTGGCCGGCCTGATCTGGTACGGATTGAAACTGGCCGATAAAAAAGCCTGGGCTTACCTGCGCCTCGCTATCTGGTGTTTTGCTTTTATGCTGGTAGGGTACAGTACCTATGTTACCACCATGATCCGCAGTAATGCCAATCCTTCCGTGGATATGTACAATGTGGATAATCCTAATAGTTTAGTAGGCTATCTCGGTCGTGATCAGTATGGCGATTTTCCTTTGTTATACGGACAGAAATTTACCGCAGACCCGGTTGACCTTAAGAATACCGGCATGCGTTACCAGAAATCGAAGGATAAATATATTGAGCTGGGACAGGATCGTAAATATGTATATGCGTCTGAAGACAAAATGGTATTCCCCCGTGTTTGGGATCCGAGCAACGACCAGAACCATGCCGATTACTATGCATATTATTTAGGGATCAATAAAACCCGCGAAGGAAAATATGAACGGGCACCAACACAGGCGGATAATGTGAAGTTTTTTGTAGGCTACCAGACGTACTGGATGTATTTCCGCTATTTCATGTGGAACTTCTCGGGAAAACAAAATGATAACCAGGGACTATTTGCAGGCAACGTGCGCGATGGTAACTGGATTACCGGGATTTCTTTGATAGATAACATGCTGTATGGCGACCAGAGTACCCTGCCAGACAGTCTGAAAAATAACAAAGCCCATAACAAATTATTCCTGCTGCCTTTTATTCTTGGTCTGATTGGTTTGTTTTATCAGTTCAAGAAAAGAGGAGATGATGGAACGATCAACCTGTTATTGTTCTTCTTTACCGGTATGGCCATTGTGTTGTACCTGAACCAGGCCGGTTATCAACCGCGTGAGCGTGATTATGCGTATGTAGGAAGCTTCTACGCTTTTGCTGTGTGGATTGGTTTGGGCGTATTAAAAGTGCGCGACTGGTTGGGTAAAGCCCTTTCGCAGGCTGCCGCGGCTTCTGTTGCTACTGCTATCTGCTTGCTCGCAGTACCGGTATTGATGGCGCAGCAGGAGTGGGACGACCATGACCGCAGTAAAAAAGAATTGCCACGCGACCTTGCCAAAGATTACCTCGAAAGTTGTGCTCCTAATGCCATCCTTTTCACCTACGGTGATAACGATACCTATCCTTTGTGGTATGCCCAGGAAGTAGAAGGTATCCGCAGAGATGTACGTGTGATCAACTTCAGTTTATTGGGTATTGACTGGTACATTAACCAGCTCCGTTACAAAGTAAACGAGAGCGATCCGATTGATGTGATCTGGACACCTGAACAGATCGAAGGTGGCAAACGCGATTATATTTTATACCGCCCGCAGCCCGGTATCCCGGAGAATGCTTTTTACGACCTGTATGATGTGATGAAGAATTATGTAGGTAGCGATGATCCGGCCAAGATGGACGACAGGGGTAATGGCGAAGCATTGAATACCTATCCGGTGAAAAAATTATCGGTGCCGGTTGATAAAGCATTGGTATTGAAAAACGGAACCGTGAATGCAACAGACAGTGTAGTAAGTGAACTCCGTTTTGAAATTCCCAAAGGCGCGTTGGTGAAGAACGACCTGGCCTTACTGAATATCATCGCAGCTAATAAGTGGCAGCGTCCGATCTATTTTACGAGTCCTTCTGCAGATCTGGGTTTTGATCAGTATATCCGCAGAGATGGTTTATCATACCGCCTGGTTCCGGTAGAGAACAGTCGTGTAAACACAGACTGGATGCTGGACAAAGCCATGAACAAATTTGCGTTTGGAAATGCGAATGTAAAAGGCGTGTACTTTGACGAAGAGAACCGCCGCCACCTGAACTCTATCCGTACCGCTTATTCAGAGCTGGCGATGGATCTGGCTGCCAAGAACCGCAAAGAGGAAGCCAGAAAAGTACTGGAGAAAGCAGATAAGATGCTGGAGAACGCCGGTAATTTCGATTACGGTATGACCAGTCGCGGTAACCAGCACAACCGTAATTCATTGCTGTTCCTGCAGGCTTGTTATATGGCAGACGATACCACACTGGCCAATAAAATAGCGGCTTCTGTGAAGAAAGACCTGCAACAGCAGGTGCGTTACTACAATTCGCTGGGTACAAAAAGTGCCGAAAATATGGCAGATGAGAAACGAATGGCAGAAAACTACCTGCAGGGCCTTGACCAGCTACAGAGTGTGTACAATCCAAGGATCCAGATCCCTGGTAAATTAATGGCACCAAGAGATTCTGCTGCCAAAGACAGTCCTAAAAAATAGGTTCTGATAAGATAAATCGCAAACAGCCCGGCATGGTCCGGGCTGTTTTTGTTAAAGGAATCTCCTGGGGCTGCCCAATGGGGTATTTATTTCTCATTCCGCAAACCAATACCCGGCATCTTCGTTAATATTGTAGTACTCATCTCTTGTTATTTACAGCTATGCGCGGACACCGTTTTGTACATTTTAACCCTCATGAAAATGATAAGAGCCGGTTTGAACAACTGCTCGATCTTTTTATGCAGTTACTGTCTTATACCAATGGCGACGCGTCAGAGGCATTGGACTGGCTGAACCAGCTGGACCGGAAATACCAGCTCACCAACGATGAATATGGCATGGGCGATTTTATTGATGATCTGAAACAGAACGGTTACCTGCAGGAGAATCCGCAGGATGGTAGTTTCAGGATCACCGGTAAATCGGAACAGACCATCCGCAAGAAAAGTCTGGAAGAGATCTTTGGTAAACTGAAGAAAACCAAACAGGGTAATCACCAGACCTTTAAGCCCGGCCAGGGCGATGAACAGAACCCGGACACCCGTCCCTTTCAGTTTGGCGATATGCTGGAGCAGATAGATTTTACGGAAAGTATCCGCAATGCGCAGATCAATCATGGGATCGATAGTTTTTCGATGCGGGAAGATGACCTGCAGATCAGGGAGAGTGATTTTAAAACACAGACTTCTACTGTATTGATGATCGATATTTCGCATTCGATGATATTGTACGGGGAAGACAGGATCACGCCCGCCAAAAAAGTGGCGATGGCATTGAGCGAACTCATCACCACCAAATACCCCAAAGACACATTGGATATTGTGGTCTTTGGTAACGATGCCTGGAGTATCGAGATCAAAGACCTGCCTTACCTGCAGGTAGGGCCATATCATACCAATACTGTGGCGGGCCTGGAGTTGGCGATGGACCTGCTGCGCAGAAGAAAGAATCCCAACAAACAGATCTTTATGATCACCGATGGCAAACCCACCTGTTTAAAGATCGGTGGCCGGTATTACAAAAACAGTTTCGGACTTGATAGAAAAGTAGTGAACCGTTGTATCAACCTGGCGGCGCAGTGTAAAAAACTGAAGATCCCGATCACCACTTTCATGATCGCATCAGACCCATACCTGCAGAAATTTGTACAGGAGTTTACAGAAACCAATAACGGAAAAGCCTTTTTTGCCTCTCTCGATAAACTGGGCGCATTTATATTTAAAGATTTTGAAAGCGGGAAGCGGAAGACGGTTTATTAGGAAGTCAAAAGTCAAAAGTCAAAAGTCAAAAGTTAAAAGTTAAAAGTAAGGAAATGACACTCCCTACTCACTACTGACGACTCACGACTCACGATTCACGATTCCCGCCTCACAGAAACAGAACTATGGATATTAAAAAAATAAAAACCCTCGGCCAGTTACAGAAAAGCAAGTACCAGCCGAGGTCGGTGAAAGAAGAGATCAGGGATAATCTCGTAAAGAGCATCCGCAACAGGGAAAATCCGTTTGAAGGGATTATGGGGTATGAGGATACGGTGATACCGGATACGGAGCGGGCATTGCTGAGCCGGCATAATATCCTGTTCCTGGGATTACGCGGACAGGCCAAGACCCGGATGGCGCGGCAGATGGTGGATCTGCTGGATGAATATATTCCGATTGTGGCTGGTAGTGAAGTGAACGATGATCCGCTGCAGCCAATGAGTAAATTTGCGAAAGACCTGATTGCCGAGCATGGCGATGATACGCCGGTACAATGGATCCACCGAAGCGAACGTTATGGAGAGAAGCTGGCTACACCGGATGTAAGTGTGGCAGACCTGATCGGTGATATTGATCCTATTAAAGCTGCCAATCTCAAACTCAGTTTTGCGGATGAGAAAGTGATCCATTATGGTATCATCCCCCGCAGCAACCGCGGCATTTTCGTGATCAATGAATTACCCGATCTGCAGGCGCGGATCCAGGTGGCATTATTTAATATTCTGCAGGAAGGAGACATCCAGATCCGCGGATTTAAACTGCGTATGCCGCTGGATATCTTATTTGTATTCACTGCTAACCCGGAAGATTATACCAACCGCGGCAGTATTGTAACACCGCTGAAGGATCGGATCGAAAGCCAGATCCTCACACACTATCCCAAAGACATAGAAACGGCGCTTGCCATTACAGAACAGGAAGCCAATATTCTGGGAGCACAGAAAGACAGGGTAGTGGTCAGCGACCTGATTAAACGTTTGATAGAGCAGGTGGCGTTTGAGGCAAGATCTAATGAATATGTAGATAATAAAAGCGGTGTAAGTGCCCGTTTAACCATTGCAGCTTATGAAAATGCGGTGAGTAGTGCTGAGCGAAGGGCCATCATACATGGCGAAGAGAAAACCCAGGTCTGGATCAGCGATCTTTCCGGCATCATTCCCTCAATAACGGGTAAAATAGAATTGGTGTATGAAGGAGAGCAGGAAGGGCCTTACCAGGTTGCCGTGAACCTGCTCGATAAATCCATCCGTACACAATTTGTACAATATTTTCCTAACCCTGAACAAGCGAAAAAGAAACGTAGCACCGGAAAAAAATCTGTTGAGGAAAAAGAACCCGAAAATCCCTATAAAGCCATTACCCGTTGGTTTGATGCAGGCAACCATCTGGATCTGTTGCTGGACATGAAGGATGAAGACAAGATTGCCCATCTCTATAAAGTGGACGGACTGTTTGGGTTTGTAAAAAAACACTTTCCGCATGCCAATGAAAAAGAAAATGCACTGCTGATGGAGTTTGTATTACACGGCCTTGCTGCTTATTCCATGATCAGCAAAAAAGTGATCGATGGAAAAATTGAATTCAAGGACCTGATGGGCAGTATGATGAACCTGGGCAGTTTTAACCTGGATGAAGAAGGAGATGAGTTTGATGAAGGGGATTATAGGTGAGGAACAGATGAACAGAGGAACAGATGAACAGAGGAACAGATGAACAGAGGAACAGATGAACAAGGAACAGATGAACAAGGAACAGATGAACGGAGGTGAAAAGAACAAAGAACATAGAATATCGAACACCGAACAGGGAATATCGAATGTCGAAGGAAATAAAGAATATTTATTGTCCGATCCTCTGTTCATCTGTTCCTTGTTCGTCGGTTCAATTGTTCCCTAGAACTTAATCCCTACCGATCCTCCGCCATAAAAAGGGATGGTGCCGGCGGCTGTAAATAGGGGGGATATAAAAGCCCGGAAGCTTAGATTTTTTTTCTGGGGCTGGTAGCGATAGCCGAAATTGATAAAGCCAGCGGTGGTGGTTCCCGGATTATCGAAATAGGTATTGCCCACCGATGAAGACGCAATAGTGACACCTGCGCCCAGTTCTGCAAAATGATCTCCCGATCCAGTCAGGTAATTCAATCCCAGTGGAATGGTGAATACGCCTTTCTTTAAGAAACCATATCCTCCCACACCGGCACGGATGCCCAGGCCCTGGTCGCCCTGGAAACGCTGGTCGTAGTTAATGCTTAGAATACCCGGACCACCTGCTTCTACAAAAAAGGTCTGGTGGGCTCCCTTTGCGCCGAAAGGCCCGCTTTTTTGCGCAAAACCGGCAAGGCAGAAGAGGCAGGCTACTATTACACAGGTGTATTTAAGGGTCATAGAGTACAGTTTTTGACTTAATACGCTATAACGCCAAAACAGATAGGGATATTTTGTTATGGATGTGTATCGAAGAAAAAAGGGAGTTAGCCCATAACTCACCGCTTTATGGAGCAGCATCCTGCACCGGGCTGGCCTTATTATGTTAAGGGAAACCGGCTGAAAATGACAGGCTTAGATCAGCTCTTTCAGTTTCTCCACTACCAGGTCTATCTCTTCTTTGGTATTGTGTTTACTGAAAGAAAAACGAACGGTTACCTGGTTGGGATTATTATTGATGGCACGGATCACATGCGAACCCTGATCGGCACCGCTGGTGCAGGCACTGCCGCCGCTGGCGCAGATCTGGTTAATATCAAGGTTGAAGAGAATCATTTCACTTTTTTCAGTTTTCGGGAAACTTACACTCAATACCGCATACAGGCTTCTTCCCAATGGATCGCCGTTAAATGCAACACCCTTGATATTTTTTTTCAGGCGTTCCATCATGTATAATTTCAATCCTTTCACATAGGTACTTTCTGCTTCGTAATGTTCCGTGGCCAGTTGCAATGCTTTGGCAAAACCTACAATACCGTACAGGTTCTCGGTTCCGGCACGCATGTTTCTTTCCTGGCTGCCTCCGTGTACAAAGGGTTTGATCTTTACATTCTCATTAATGTAGAGCAAACCAACTCCTTTGGGTCCATGAAATTTATGTCCGGCACCTGTGATAAAGTGAACCGGTGTATTGCGCAGATCAAAAGGGAAATGTCCTACCGTTTGAACGGTATCGCTGTGAAAAATCGCATTGTACAGTTTGCATAATTCGCCCACTGCATGAATATCGAGCATATTGCCGATTTCGTTATTGGCATGCATCAGGGTTACCAGGCATTTCTCCTCGCTTTCGGCCAGTAATTTTTCCAGGTCTTCCAGATCGATATGACCATTGGGAAGCAGTTTTACATAACTCAGCGAAGCTTCGCCGTTATGATAGAGGTATTCTACGGTGTGGGTAGTAGCGTGGTGTTCAATTACAGAGGAGATGATATGTTTACATCCCAGATCGCGCACGGCGGCGGTGATGGCGGTATTACTGCTTTCGGTACCACCGCTTGTAAAGAAGATCTCGGCGGGATGCGCATTCAGGATCTTGGCCACAGTTTTACGCGCATTCTCTATCGCCATTCTCGACTCGCGTCCGTAACTGTAAATAGAAGAAGGATTGCCAAAATGGGTGGTCAGGTAAGGCATCATCGCTTCCAGCACCTGGGGATCCAGTGAAGTGGTAGCGGCATTGTCGAGATAGATTCTTTCGCTCATGGGCGCAAAATTACTAAAATCAAAGCAATTCCCCCCTCAACTCCCAACTCCAGACTTTCTCCTACATAGCCTCCCTGATATCCTGCATCAGTTTCTGGGCAATATTAGCTGCGGTGGTCTCAAAATTACTTTCGGCATAGATCCGGATAATCGGTTCCGTATTACTGGTACGGAGATGCACCCAGTCGTTCTCGAATTCGATCTTTAAACCGTCTTCGGTATTGATGGGGTATTTCTTGTATTTCTTTTTGATATGATCAAAGATCTTCTTCAAGTCAAAACCTGCAGTCAGTTCGATCTTGTTTTTACTCATGAAGTAATCCGGATAGGTATTCCGCAGCTGGCGAACGGATTTTTTCTGTTTGGCCAGGTGCGTGAGGAATAATGCGATACCGATCAGGGCATCTCTTCCGTAATGCAGGTCCGGTACAATAATGCCCCCATTACCTTCACCACCAATTACGGCATTCACCGCTTTCATTTTATTTACCACATTCACTTCGCCCACGGCACTCGGTGTGTATTCGCCGCCGTGTTTTAGGGTTACATCTTTTAAAGCACGGGTAGAAGACATATTGCTGACCGTATTACCCTTTCGCTGCGACAGGATATAATCTGCCACCGCTACCAATGTATATTCTTCGCCAAAGAGGGTTCCATCTTCACAAACAAAACAAAGCCTGTCTACATCCGGATCAACGGCAATACCCATGCTGGCATTCTGTTTTTTTACCTCGTTGCATAACTGCAGCAGGTTCTCGGGCAGGGGTTCGGGGTTATGGGCAAATTTGCCGTTTACCTCTTCATTCAGTACTGTAAAGTCTTTTACACCGAGGGCTTTCAGCAATTGCGGCACCGCAATGGCACCGGTGCTGTTAATCGCATCTATAACGATATTGAATTTGGCTTTTTTGATGGCGGCCACATCTACCAGCGGATAGTTAACTACGGCATCAATATGCTGCTGTAATAACTGGTCGTTGGTGGTATAGCTACCCAACTGATCAACACCGGCAAATACAAAATCTTCTTTGGCGGCAATCTCCAGTACTTTGGATCCCACTTCGCCACTGATAAATTCGCCTTTGTGGTTCAGTAGTTTTAGCGCATTCCATTCTTTGGGGTTATGACTGGCAGTTAAAATAATGCCACCGGCCGCTTTTTCAAATACCACCGCCATTTCAACGGTAGGGGTGGTGCTCAGGCCCAGATCTACCACGTCCAGTCCCAGTGCATTCAGCGTACTTACCACCAGTCGCTGTACCAGCTCCCCGCTGATCCTGCCATCGCGGCCGATAATGATCTTTTTATTGGCAGATTCGCTGGCCAGCCAGGTACCGAAGGCAGCGGTGAAGCGGACCACATCCAGCGGACTGAGTGTATCGCCGGGTTTACCACCAATGGTTCCGCGGATGCCTGAAATGCTCTTGATCAATGCCATGGGAAGGAATTTAGGGATGCAAACATAATAGAAATTTTTTGTTTGCCCCGCTGGCGTAGTTTTGCAGGATAATGAGGACTTATGCCGGATAAAGCGTGGTACAAAGATTGGTTTAACTCGGATTATTATCATTTGCTCTACCAGCATAGGGATGAGGAAGAGGCTTTGCAATTTATCCGGAACCTGATTGGCTACCTACGGCCCGAAAAGGGCAGTACCATGGTAGATATTGCCTGTGGCAAAGGAAGGCATAGCAAGGCCCTGGCCGATATGGGCTTTGATGTAACGGGGATCGATCTTTCTGTGGCTTCTATTGAAGAGGCAAAAAAGCAAGAGAATGAACAGCTGCATTTTTTTCAGCATGATATGCGCCTGCCTTTCTGGATCAATTATTTTGATTACGCGTTCAATTTCTTCACCAGCTTTGGTTATTTCAGAACCCGCCGCGAGCACGATAATGCTATCCGCACCATTGCCCAGAGTCTGAAACATGATGGGATATTTGTGATCGATTACCTGAACGTGCATTACTCAGAAGACAGGCTCGAAAAATTATTTACCACCACCCTCGACGGGATTACTTTTCATATTACCAAGTGGCATGATGAGGAACATTTCTTTAAACAGATCCAGGTAACCGATGCCACCAACGCGGCTCCCAAACACCTCTATACGGAACGGGTAGCCAAATTTTCTCTCGGCGATTTTACCGATATGCTTTCTTACCAGGGTATGCAGGTGCAGGAAGTGTTTGGCGATTACCAGCTGGGGAGATATGATATCCGAAAATCACCCCGAATGATTATTGTGGCTAAGAAGAACTGATAGAAGGGCTTGTTTGTCAGCCACCTACAACGGTTGCAGAAAATAACTGCCTCTGTTTTTTATTGATCCCGAATGGATGGGTTGACTTACTTGTATGTTTTCGGCTGCCATTTTTTTCTGTAAAAAAAATCCGGGATCCTGCGGGGCGATGTGAGAATGCTGTCTCCCGTTCTCTGCGCTTTTGCCAATGGATTGGGCATAGCAGATTGAAATCCACTGTCTGGTCTTAGAATAGACATATTATCTATCGGCGATTCATAAATATCAAAACCTTGCTGGTTGTTACCCTTGTAAACAGGCGGTATTGGTTTTACCGTCATCACATTGGGTATACCCTGATAAGGCAGGCGTTTGTCAAAACTTTTATTCTGCGGAAAAGTATCTTTTTCTATCAATGGCTGTAAAACACTCTTTCCTGTAACAGATATTTTTGGAATGCTGGTAGGATTGGTTTGTGCAGACCCAGCTGAATACAGCATAACCAGCCCCATCGCGCAAAGAAGAGTTTTCATAATACCAAAATACTTAATATATCTAATTTAGTAAATGCTTCCCGGTTTTTATTTTGTTAAAATAGTCCGGGAGAACTTGTACGATTGCTCGCAAGAATAGAGCTCAGAGCAGTTTACCACTGCTAATTAATGGTAGAGTGCAACTCCAAGAGGATTGTGAGTCAGTCAACCCCCCAACGGCTGCCGACTCGGGGCTAAAGCCCGTTTATCAATTCAATCATACATTTCTATCCACGCCCTGAAGGGCGTGGCAAAAAGAATATACTTTCTGCAAAATCATGCTATAGATATGATCTCAACACTATATCAGTCATTATATTACCCCTTTTGTGTTTTTCTTTCATTGCCACGCCCTTCAGGGCGTGGACAAAGGGCTTATATGAGAAGTGGTTCAGGGACTTTAGTCCCGTGAGTGTACTAAAGCAGAAAGATGAGATAATGCTTCCAATCCCTTCGGTCTGACTGTCCAAAACTGCTACAAAAAACATTCACTCATTCACTCATTCACTCACCCACTCATTCACTCATTGGATTTGTTTCACTCATTAGATTTATCTTTACCCCATGTGCACCCCCATTCTTCTTTCTGGTTTTTTTGAAAATATCTGGGAATGGCTGCGTTATGCCGATACCCAGCTGTTTCTGAAGATGAATACGGAGTGGACAAATCCCCTGCTCGACAGCATTTACCCCTGGTACCGCGAAGCCAATGCCTGGGTGCCCTTATACCTGTTCCTGATCGTTTTTGCCATCATGAATTTTAAAGAAAAAGCCCTGCCCTGGATCCTGTTTGCGGTACTAACGGCCACCTTAACCGATCAGCTCAGCAGCAGTTTCATCAAAAAACTGATAGAACGACCAAGGCCCTGCCGGGAGGAATTATTGATGGGGCAGGTACGGCTGATCCTGAATAACTGTTCAGGCGGCTATAGTTTTCCCTCTTCGCATGCCACCAATCATTTTGGTTTTGCCATGTTCCTGTTTCTGACCCTCCGGCCGATCATGAAAAAATGGGGCTATGTATTTTTTATCTGGGCCGCTACCATTGCCTACGGACAGGTATATGTAGGCGTACATTATCCATTGGATATCCTTGCGGGTGCCCTGCTGGGTTGTTTGATCGGTTATCTCACAGGCACTTATTTCAACAAAAGAATCGGACTGCCGCAAGCGGAATGATAACTAGGCTTTCGGTTGCAGTGGAAGGCAATACTAAAATCTATATTTTTACACATTAACTTCCGCTCATGATCTCCACCCGTATTTTCCGGATCGTTATTGGACTATGCGCACTTGTTTATCTGCTCGGCATTTTCATGATTCCCTTGATGGATATTGACGCTTCCCAGTATGCGTCTATCAGCAGGGAAATGCTGGAGAATAACAGTTTTCTGCAGGTCTTTGATCTGGGGTATGATTACCTCGATAAACCTCCTTTGCTTTTCTGGTTATCCGCGCTGAGTATGAAGATACTGGGGGTGCACGACTGGTCCTACCGGCTGCCGTCTTTCTTTTTTGCCTTACTCGCCGTGTATGCAACCTATCGGCTGGCGCTGATCTATTACCGTAAAGAGATTGCGCAGCTTAGCGCTATGGTACTGGCTGCATCACAGGCGTTGATCCTGATCACACACGATGTGCGCACCGATACCATGCTGATGGGATGGGTGGCATTGAGCCTCTGGCAAATGGCCGCCTGGTACGAAACCGGTAAGTGGAAAAATTTTCTGTTCGCTTTTGTGGCCATCGGTTGTGGTATGATGACCAAAGGTCCGATTGCTTTGATGGTTCCCGCTTTTGCGTTTGTACCCCATGTACTCTTACGCCGCGACTGGAAACAACTGTTTCGCTGGGAATACCTGCTGGGTATATTGATCATTGCAGTGATGCTGGTGCCCATGAGTATCGGCTTATACCGGCAGTTCGATCTGCATCCGGGAAAAATGATCAATGGGGTGCCGATCCAGTCGGGACTGCGTTTTTATTACTGGACACAAAGTTTTGGTCGTTATACCGGTGAGAATGTATTCAATGAAATGAATCATTTCACTTTTCTGCTCGAGAATATGCTCTGGAGCTTTTTACCCTGGATCCTGTTCTTCCTGTTAGGTTTGGTGTTTTCAGTAAAGGAATTGATCCGGAAAAAATTTCATCTTACCGGAAAAGAAGAGTGGGTGAGTGCCGGTGGTTTTATCGTAACCTACTGCATCCTCGCCCGCAGCCAGGCACAATTGCCGCATTATATTTTTGTGGTATTTCCTCTGGCCGCCATAGTTACAGGAAAGTTCCTGTTTCAATTACTGTTTACCGAAGAACTCATAAGATGGAGAAAGCCCCTGCTGGTGCTGCATGTTTGTATTTTTACCTTACTGTGGGTGGCTGCGGTGGCTTTGCTGGTATGGCCATTCCAGGTTCCCCTGTTTGTAGCGGTACTGGCAGGTGCGGGCCTCATAGGATTGTTTGTTATCCTTTCTTCCAAAAAATTACAATTACCGGTACTGCTTTGCGTGGCATTGTATACGGTGCTGGGTGTGAACAGTTTTCTCAGCACGGCTTTTTATCCCAATGTGTTACGCTACCAGTTAGGGAATGATGCAGCCGCTTTTATCCGATCCAATAACCTTCCCAAAGAAAAAATTGCTTTATATGGTATCCATGAAGGAAGAGCCCTGCATTTTTATGCCCAGCGTATTTTTCCTACCCGGGTATCGCCCAATGATTTTCGGCAGGATGAAATGGTGATTACCGTAAAGGATAGCCTGCCTGTTTTTACCCAACGTTTCCCAGATGCAAAAGTATTACACGAGGGAAGCCATTTTGGGGTAACTGCTTTGTCATTACCCTTCCTAAACCCCGCCACCCGCGAGCAGGAAGTGCCCAAATATGTACTTATTGCATTGGGAAACAGGCCTTAAATGGTGATTTGTCAGGTATTGTTTAGTTTTGGGTAAGTTCCATTATGACAGAAGTAATTATTTTATTGATATTGATCGTGATCAACGGCCTGTTTTCGATGGCCGAGATCTCGCTGGTTTCGGCACGTAAGGCAAGACTGGAGGCACAGGCCCTGAAAGGGGATACCGATGCCAAAAAAGCCCTGCAACTGGCCAATCATCCCGAAACTTTTTTATCTACGGTGCAGATCGGCATTACGCTGATCGGCGTATTAACCGGTATCTATTCCGGCGATAGTTTCAAACTTCCCCTGCAGCAATGGCTGATGAAATTTGATTGGCTGGCGCCTTACAGCAGCACCATCGCCACCACTTTTATCGTGATTATTCTTACCTATCTCTCGCTGGTATTGGGAGAACTGGTACCCAAACGCCTGGGATTGAGTAATCCTGAAATGATCGCTAAATCGGTAGCAGCACCCATGCGCATTGTTACCTGGATCATGTACCCATTCATCTGGTTACTGGGTATTTCGGCTAACAGTATTATCCGTTTATTCAATATCAAAAGCAACGATAACCAGGTAACCGAAGAAGAGATCAAAGCCATTATCAGCGAAGGAACAGAACATGGTGCCATTGAAGAAGCGGAACAGGATATCATTGAGCGGGTATTCCATCTCAGCGACCGTAACATCACTTCCCTGATGACACACCGGAGCGAGATCACCTGGATTGATGGTAAAAAAACGATCGGTGAAATAAAAGCTTCGATGGAAGAAGTGATCCATTCCATGTACCCGGTTTGTGAAGATGATATCGATCATATCAAAGGGGTGGTAAGCATCAAAGACCTCTTTGCGGCCGACGCATCCGCCACCGTCTTTTCCATCATGGGCGATGCCATGTATGTGCCCGAGAACAATACGGCCTACCAGGTGCTCGAAAAATTCAAGCAGACCAAGATCCACCACTGTTTTATTGTAGATGAATACGGAAGTGTGCAGGGGCTCATGACATTAAACGATATCCTCGAAGCCATTGTAGGCGATATTCCGCAGGAAGAAGATGAAGAACATGAGATCATCGAAAGAGCCGACGGTTCTTTCCTGATCGATGCGCAGATCCCTTTCTACGATTTTCTCTCCCATTTTGATAAAACAGAATGGATGCTGGAAGGCGACCAGGACTTTGATACCCTCGGCGGTTTTATCATCCACGAACTGGAAAAGATCCCCACCACCGGCGAAACCATGGAATGGAAAAACTTCAGATTTGAAATCGTGGATATGGATAATCACCGGATTGATAAGATATTGGTGACGGCGGGGGCGTAGCGAACAGATGAACAGATGAACAGATGAACAGATGAGCAAGGAACGGATGAACAGATGATCGGAACTGAAAAGCTTAATGGGCGTGTTTAGATTAATTCTGTGAAATTCCCTAACGCTGTTCCTCTGTGTTGAAAATAGTCATCTATCAATATCACCCAAAATCATCCCTATTCGTTTGCAACAAAGAGACACGGAGTGACAGAGTAGCACAGAGAGAATGAAGAGGTATACGGTCTCAAAGTGAAATAATAACTTTCACTGTCCATTAGCGGTAGCTAATCTTAACAAACTTGTATTTTCATTCTTCTGTTCCTTGCTCGTCTGTTCATCTGTTCTTCTGTTCAAAACTCAAACACCGCATAATTCTTCGGAAAATCCAGCTTATAACTTTTATCCTCATTCTTACTCTTCACATGAATCAGGTTACTCTGCAGTTTTTCAAAATCGTATAAGAGACTGCAATCGATCTCCAGTTTTTTGATGTCGGTTACTTTGGGGATCTCAAGGTAACTCCATACACTTTCTTTCTGGATCTCGTGGCCCAGGTAATGCATGGTAACGGGCTGACCGTTTATTTTTAGGCGGATGGTACGGGTAAGGTATGTGCCGATCTGTTTATCGAGAAATGCGGCATCGGCCGGCTTCAGGATATCGAGGCGGGTAGTGGTATATTTCTGGATCGTTTTCTCCAGGTCTTCGGTAAAAATGCGCACACTTACTTCTGCGGTGGCTTCTTTCGCATTATGATTAATTTCAATAACAGATACATAGAAAGGATGCAACAGCGCCAGAATTCCCGTTACCATCCACTGAACCAGTATATTTACCATTCAAATAGGTTTTTTGACAGGTACAAAGGTCATGATTAATTTAACATCCTGCACATGAATGATTTTGGATTATATTTTGAATTAGGCTACCAGCATATTGCCGACCTCAGGGGCATCGATCATATCCTGTTTGTAATGGCCCTTTGCCTGCGTTACCAGTTCCAGGACTGGCGCAAGATTCTCGTACTGGTAACCGCTTTTACCATCGGGCATTCCATTACACTGGCCATGAGTGTGTTTAACCTGGTGGATTACCCGGTAAAATGGATCGAATTCCTGATTCCGGTTACCATTATGGTGACGGCTATCAGCAATGTATTTGTGAAAAAGTTCGTTTACAAGACCCGTTTTCCGGTGATCTATTTTTTTGCCCTTTTCTTTGGGTTGATCCATGGCCTCGGTTTCAGCAATTACCTGAAAAGCCTGCTCGGAACCAATACCAATATCGTATCACAACTGCTCGCCTTTAATCTGGGCCTCGAAGCAGGGCAGTTGCTGATTGTAACCGGCGTTTTATTGATTTCCTTTATATTCGTAACCATTTTGAAATGTAACCGCAGGGAATATATCCTGTATCTCACCGGAGGTATTTTCGCAGTTGCGGTTCAGATGGCCATCGAAAGACTTCCTTTCTAAAACAAAAACAGAGAATGAGAAAACTGCTTATCCTGTCCTTACTGTTATGTACAGCCGGCCTTATACAGGCCCAGGACATCCGTAACAACCCAACTTCCAACCATGGAAACAAGTTTGAACAGTTGGGAACCATTTTACCCACGCCCAATGAGTACCGTACGGCCAGTGGTGCACCAGGTCCCAAATACTGGCAGCAGCGCGCTGATTACGAGATCAAATGTGAGCTGGACGAAGCTAACCTGAAATTAAAGGGTAGCGAAACCGTAACCTATTTCAACAACTCGCCCGATGTGTTAACCTATATCTGGTTACAGCTGGATGAGAACGAACACAGTACCGTTAACAACGCCAACTACCAGGATGCAAGCGTACTGAGCAGAGCTGTTTCTGCCGGTGCTATTGATAAAATGGAAGGACAGAAAACAGATAACGGCTATGGTTTTATCATCTCTAAGCTTACAGACGCTACCGGTAAATCACTGAAATATGTGGTTAACAAAACCATGATGCGTGTAGATCTGCCCGCTGCGTTAAAGCCCGGACAGAAATTCGTTTTCAACCTCGACTGGAGTTATAAAATCTCTGACCGTATGACTTTTGGCGGTCGTGGTGGTTATGAGACCCTTGATGGACATAACCTCTTTACCATGGCACAATGGTATCCCCGTTTGTGCGTGTACAGCGATTTCCAGGGATGGCAGAACCACCAGTTCACCGGTAGGGGAGAATTTGCACTTGCATTCGGTAACTACAGTGTGCAGATGACCGTACCGGCCGACCATGTGGTATTGGCTACCGGTCAGTGTCAGAACTACCCACAGGTATTAACTGCGGCTCAACTGGCCCGCTGGAACCAGGCACAGAATGCCAAAGAGCCTGTAGAGATCGTTACACTGGAAGAAGCAGTAAAAGCAGAAAAGCAGATCAGCCCGGCTAAAAAAACATGGGTGTTCAAAGCAGAGAACGTAAGGGATTTTGCCTGGACAGCCAGCCGTAAATATATCTGGGATGCCATGCCGGCCTATGTAGAAGGCAAAAAGATCATGTGTATGAGTGGTTATGCCAAAGAAGCCTATGGCCTGTACCGCAAGTTCTCTACCAAAGCGGTGGCACATACCATTAAAACCTATTCTAAATTCTCTATTCCTTATCCTTACCCTGTAGCGCAGAGTATTGAAGCGGCTAACGGTATGGAATATCCGATGATCTGTTTCAACAACGGACGTACACAGAAAGATGGCACTTACAGCGAGTCTACCAAACTGGGTATGCTGGGTGTGATCATTCACGAAGTAGGACATAATTTCTTTCCCATGATCGTTAACAGCGATGAGCGCCAGTGGTCATGGATGGATGAGGGACTGAACTCTTTTGTAGAGTACCTCACCGAAGAACTCTACGATAACAAATTTCCTTCCCGTATGGGCTTTGCTTCTTCTATGAAAGGGTATATGTCTTTACCCAAAGACCAGCTGGAGCCGATCATGACCAATAGTGAAAACATCATTGGTTTTGGTCCGAATGCCTATACCAAACCCGCCACCGGTCTGAACATCCTGCGCGAAACCATTATGGGACGTGAGCTGTTCGATTATGCGTTTAAAGAATATGCACGCCGCTGGGCCTTCAAACACCCAACCCCTGCCGATCTCTTCCGTACCATGGAAGATGCGAGCGGAGAAGACCTGGATTGGTTCTGGAGAGGATGGTTCTACGGTATTGAGCCTTGCGATATTGCCATTGATACGGTGAAACATGCTGTATTCGATCCGAACGCTGCTGCCCCTGCAGGCGGTGGATTTGGAGGCAGAGGTGGATTCGGCGGACCTTCCGGCCCACGTGGTATGGATAAACCCGTACTGCCCATGTTTGATGATATTTCCAAAGTACGTAACCGCGAAGACAAACGCATCGTGTTCCTGACAGATGCCGATACCAGCCTCCGTGATTTTTACTGGAGATATGCCAGAGGTCTGGAGCCATACGATTCCATCACCAAGATCCCGGCCCCGGCGCCTGCTGCTGCACCAGAAGCCATGAGTGCAGAAGACAAAGCCAAATATGCAGATGTAAATCTGTACGAGATCACTTTCGCCAACAAAGGCGGATTGGTAATGCCGATCATTGTTGAGTTTGCTTTTGCAGATGGAACCAAAGAAACACAAAGAATCCCCGCACAGATCTGGCGCAAAAATGAGAACAGTGTAACCAAATTATTCCTTACCCGGAAAAAAGCGGTGAGCATTAAACTGGATCCGATGAAAGAAACAGCAGACATCAATGAAGCCAATAACGTATGGCCTAAGAATGGTGCAGTAGCAGCGGAACCCAGCAAGTTCGCCATATTCAAAGCCGCCAACAGGCAGCGCGGACAGTCGCAAGGTGTAAACCCAATGCAGAATGCATTGCAGAAAGGAAAATAGTAACAGGTTGTGCTAAATACAATAAAGCCACTGCGTAATTGCGGTGGCTTTATTTGTGAGTGGGCAATTGTGAATAGTCAATTGTCAATAGATCGGTTCTATTCACTATTGACCATTCACCATTCACCATTCACAAAAAACAAACATTAAATAACAGATCGTCATGAAATCACTTTGTTTCTTAATAACGCTTTTCTTCGCCCTCTCCACCCAGGCTGCTACCGTAGACACCGTAGAGATCTACAGTAATAGTATGCACCGCACAGTTAAGACAGTAGTAGTGCGGCCGGGTTCTTACAGCAAGGACAAGAACACACGTTATCCGGTACTCTACCTCCTGCACGGGGCTTTTGGCAGTTATTCCAACTGGATCCGCAAAGTGCCGCATATACAGCAACTCGCCGATCAGCACCAGCTGATGATCGTTTGTCCGGATGGCGGATTTACCAGCTGGTATTTTGATAGTCCGGTAGACAGTACCTACCGTTTCGAAACCTTTGTAGGAACGGAAGTACCGCAGTACATCGACCAGAACTACCGTACCATCAACGACCGGAAGGGCAGGGCCATTACCGGATTGAGTATGGGTGGTCATGGTGGTATTTTTCTGGGTTTCCGTCATGCAGACCGTTTCAGCGCCTGTGGCAGTATGAGTGGGGCATTACATGTGAGTGTGATTACCAAAGGTTATGATGTAGAAAAAAGACTGGGCGATACGGCTGCCAACCGAACCTACTGGAAAGACTGGAGCGCTTTGAATGTAATAGAAAAATATCCGTCCGATTCACTCGCGATCATCATTGATTGCGGTACCGAAGACAGGGTGCTGGCTATGAACAAAGCCATGCACGAAAAAATGCTCAAACTAAAGATCCCCCACGATTACACCGAACGCCCCGGCGAACATAACTGGGCGTATTGGGAAAAAGCAATTGATTACCAGGTATTGTTTTTCAGGAAGTATTTTGATAGGCAGAAGTAGTGAGTGGTGAATGGGCAATTGTGAATAGGGAGACCATCTCTGTGAATCTCTGTTACGCTGTGTCTCTGTGTTGAAAGATCAGGCTTTTGCTATTGGGTAATGGAGCATTGGTAAGATTTTTCAACACAGAGCCGCAGAGAGTAGGAGTTACACAGGGAAAAGCAGCTGTTTGCACTGGCCATGATACATTGCTCATTCACCATTGACCATTCACAACAAAAGCAACTCAAAAGAGTTGCTTTTTTATTGATGCAGTTAATACAATGAAGCCCCGTTAATAAATCATTGCATCTGCCATCTGCACCAACTATCAGGATCCCTGGGGGAAGTGATCGGTTTGTTCATAGGTACATACGGTATTATTTCTTTGCCGGTTGCCTGTGTTGCAGCGAAAAGTTCAGGCCAAAACTGCTCAGGCGGATACTGCCATAACCAACACCTCCCAATGGTATTTTGGCGTATGGTTCTATCTGTAAAGCCCATTTTTTACTGATTTTGTTCTCAAAACCAACAGAGAAATGTGCGATAGACAGTACATGTTTATCATCCGAGTCAAGCGTACTATGCCGGGTTACCGGTTGGTTATTAGAATAGTAGAAATAATCATAGCTCTCTTTGGTCATAAAATAAGAGGAGAGACCGGCACTGAAAAAGCTGCTTTTGTTCTCATTTTTGCCCATCGTATATCTTACCTGTAAGGGTACTTCCCACATGCGGCAATAACCGGTAACATTTTCGAGATTATAATAACTTGCCCATGTGCCTTTGGGTGCGGTAAAGTCTTTGCCGGCAACTTTATAATTTTTCTGCGTGTAGATAAGTCCTGTATGAACAGACCACCGGTTACTGAAATGATACCCGGCCATCATACCCAGGTTAATACCCGGATCGTTGGCATACCTGAATTTAACGGTGCTTTTATCTACCCCGGCTACAAAGGCATAACTGAATCCTCTTCGGCTGCTATTTACTTTTACCACTGGGGCTGGAGCCGGTTCTTCTGTTTTGGCAGGTTCGGTAATCGTTATGGGCGTGGTTATTTTTTCTGCTGTGTTGGTTTGTGTCTGTTCTGTTTCTGCTTTTTGAGACTGATCCGTTGTAGTAAGTGCTGTTTTTTCAGTAACGGGATGCGCTAATGGTAACGGTATATCCGTTTTTTTATCACTGATAGTAGGTGTATTAGAAGTAGAAACGGGCGGGTTGTTTTCAGCGATCTCTTTTACACCGGAACTACGGTCATAAGCATTTGGTTTATCAGAGAGGCTTTTGTTTTTTCTGGAACGGATAACTTTTGTTGCACCCAACCCGGATACTGTTTCGGTTTGCAGGGTAGCTCTTGTTATTGATTCGGTTTCTGTAAAGCTTTGATCTTTTTTCTCTGCTTCTTCCTGCATGTGTTGTGTATCCTGTACCGTTATTTTTTCAGATGAATTGGCTGGTTTTGTTTCCTGAATGGTTTTGCCGGATACAGTGCCGGCATCTGAGGTGGCTGATGTTGCTACTTGATCAGCAGAATGATTGGTGCCCATCCAATAAGCCACCCCACCGCCTACCAACAACAGGGGTAATAACCACCAGAACAGAAAACGACGTTTTTTCTTTTCTGTTACGGGCATAATACGGTCAAGCTCCTCGCTGAGTGCCTGCCAGTTGGCTTCTCCGGGAGGTGTATATCTCCCGGCAGCTTCCCTGCTTAAGCGGTCCAGTTCTTTATCGTCACCAAGATTATACATATGCTTTGTACTCGGTTTGTTTTGTAATGATTTTTCTGAGGTTATGCCTTGCCTTCGACAGGTTCGATTTAGAGGCTCCCACACTGATACCCAGTTGCGAAGAAATTTCTTCATGGCTGAACCCCTCGATCACAAACAGGTTAAAGACTGTTCTGTACACGGGCGTTAACTGGCAAATGGCTTCCATGATCTCCTGGTACATCAGTTTGTCAATCCCCGTTTCCTGCACATCGGCAAAAGTTTCGCCTTCTTCGCTGATCTCCTGGCTTACCAGTTTCAGGTGGTTGCGCCGCAGGTGGTCGATGCAGGTATTTACCACAATCCGTTTAAACCAGCCTTTCAGCAAAGCTTCGGTTTCACCATTACGGTTACCGTCGAACTGCTGTATATTCCTGAATAATTTAATAAATGATTCGCTAACGAGTTCTTCGGCTTCCTCTGTTCTGCTGATATAACGGTAACAGATCTTCATAGCATAGTCATACAGCCAGTGATAGAGGTCACGCTGGCTGTTACGGTCATTTTTACAACAACCGTTAATCAAACTCGATATCTGTTGTATCTCCCGGGGCAATGGTTTACAGGATACAGTTTCTGGTAATAGTCAGGTTAAAGCTACAATTCCTGCCGGTTATACGGGAATGGGGAGGGTGGGGTTGCCTGGGGGGGATGGGTAAATAAGGTAAATAAGGTAAATAAAGTAAATAAGGTAAATAAAGTAAATAAGTATATAGGTAAATAAGTATATAGGTAAATACGGTAAATGGGGAGGTTAGCGGCCGGTGCGGCCGTCGCGGACTTTGTTTTTTTTGCCGGAGGTCTTTTTTTCGAATTCGAGTACTTCTTTGGGTTTGGGTTTATCGGCGGGTTTGGCTTTGCTGGTGTCGGTGGCGGCTTTGGTGAGGCCTGCGGCGGAGGTTTCGGCACCGGGTTCCTGTAACTGGTCCAGAAAATAGGCTTCGGTGCTGATCAGTTTACCGGTGGGTGGATAATAGTATTTCCAGGTTCCATGCCGCAGCGAACTGCCCTCATTTTTCACCACTACCCGCTCATATTTGTTGGGATCCTTCAGGTCGGCCACATCAACAGTATCGTAGAGTTTGTTGGGATTGAAGGCGCGCCAGCTTTCCTCCCTCTCCAGCCCGGCCAGGGTAAAATACCGGCAGATCCCGTTTTTATTGCCCCAGCGGTAATTCTCGGTGGCCACCAGGTCGTCCATCAGGTTGTAGCGGCGCCAGAGGCCCTCTTTGCGGTCGTTTACGTAACTGCCCTCTTCCTCATAACCCGGCTCTCCCCGCAGGGGATCCACATGAATGGTCCATTTGCCCTGTTTCAGTCCTTTACTGTCTACAATATTCAGTGTATCGCCTTTAACGCCAATGCGGAAGCTTTTGTATTGGGCCGGAGCCGATACAGAAAATAAAATGAGCAATGGTAGCAGGAGACGTTGCATAATTGCTAAATTGGGTACTCGAATTTATTACTTATTTATAACTGCTATGAGAAGATTAACAATCCTGTTACTCCTGCTGGTTGCCACGCAGGCAATGGCCCAGGTAAAACCTACCCCCGCTTCGGAACGTTTAAAAAAGACCGACCAGCGGAAAGCGCTTTTACAGCGTTCTTTACTTAACGGAACCACTTTCCGGAATATCGGTCCCAGTGTGATGAGTGGCCGTGTGGCCGATCTGGAAGTGAATCCCGATGATCCTACGGAGTTTTATGTAGCGTATGCCTCTGGCGGTTTATGGCATACCGTTAACAACGGGCAGAGTTTTACCTCCCTATTCGATTCAGAAGATATCCTTACCCTTGGCGATATCGCCGTTAACTGGAAAACCCGCACCATCTGGGTGGGCACCGGTGAAGTGAACAGCAGCCGTTCTTCTTATGCCGGCATTGGTCTGTACAAGTCATCCGACAATGGCAAAACATGGGAGTACCTTGGTTTGCCCGAAAGCCATCATATCGGAAAGATCCAGTTACATCCTACCGATAATAACACGGCATGGGTAGCTGCGCTGGGGCATCTCTACTCCTCCAACAAAGAAAGAGGTATCTATAAAACCACCGATGGTGGTAAAAACTGGAAACAGACATTGTATGTAGATGAGAATACCGGTGGTGTGGATATGGAACTGAATCCCAAGAACCCCAACGAATTATATGCTGCCATGTGGTACCGTACCCGCTCTGCCTCCAATTTTGAAGAAGGCGGTAAAACCAGCGGCATCTACAAAAGCAACAATGGCGGCGATAGCTGGGAGCTGATTTCACAGGCCGGCAGTGGTTTCCCTTCGGGCGAGGGTGTGGGCCGGATCGGTCTGGCCGTGGCACAACAGAATTCGAACGTGGTATATGCTGTAGTAGATAATAATTTCCGCCAGCCGGATACCGCCCTGCGCAGAACAGATTCTACCCGGTATGTGCTGCGCGATTTTAAAGACCTTACCAAAGAACAGTTCCTCGCATTGGACGATAAAAAACTGAACGCATTTATCAGCAACCGCCGTAACGGTATTCCGCAGAGATATTCGGCCGCCGCTATCAAAGACGGCGTATCGAGCGGTAAATATGCGCCTTCGGTGATATGGGATTTTCTGTTCGATGCCAATACGGCTTTGTTCGAAACACCGATTATCGGTTGTGAACTTTACCGAAGCGATGATGCCGGTAAAACCTGGAAAAAAACCAATACCAAAGCTTTGACCATGTATAGTACCTATGGTTACTATTTCGGTAAAGTGTTTGTAAGTCCGGCCAACGATAACAAAGTAGTGTTAACCGGTTTTGATATCCAGATGAGTACCGATGGCGGTAAAACCTTCAAATTTATTGGTGGCGATAATGTACACGCAGACCACCACGTAGCCTGGATGAATCCCAAAAAAGACAGTCACATGGTTATCGGTAACGATGGCGGTTGTAATATCACCTACGATAACGGCGAACACTGGTTCAAAGCCAATACACCACCGGTAGGACAGTTTTATAACGTAGCAGTAGACATGGCCAAACCCTACAATGTATATGGTGGTTTGCAGGATAATGGAACCTGGTATGGCAAAAGCACTACCCGCGAAAGTTTTGACTGGTTCGATTCGGGCCATAACCCTTACACCGGTATTGGCGGAGGAGATGGTATGCAGGTGCAGGTTGATTGGCGCGATAACAAAACCGTGTATAGCGGTTCTCAGTTTGGCGCTTACGCTCGCCAAACATTGGGTGTGGGCGATTATAAATCAGTTCGTCCCTCACGCGATCTCGGCGAAACGGCGCTGCGTTATAACTGGCAAACACCGATCCTGTTAAGCCGTCATAACCAGGATGTGTTTTATTATGGCAGTAATAAATTTCACCGCTCTTTTAACCGAGGCGATAGTTCCGTTGCCATGAGTGCCGACTTAACCACCAACCCCAAACAGGGTGATGTGCCTTTTGGTACTACGACTACGATGAGTGAGAGTCCGCTGCGTTTTGGATTGGTATATGTAGGTACCGATGATGGCAATATCCAGGTAACCAGGGATGGTGGGTATAGCTGGGAGCTGATCAACAAAAAATTACCCAAGGGTTTATATGTGAGTCGTGTATTTGCGAGTGCTTTTAAAGAAAGCCGTGTATATGCTTCGCTGAATGGTTATCGGAATGATAATTTCCTGCCTTATCTGTATGTGAGCGAAGATTATGGTGCTACCTGGAAACAGATCGGCAAGGATCTGCCTAATGAACCTATTAATGTGGTGAAGGAAGACCTGACCAATGAGAACATTTTGTATGTAGGAACCGATGGCGGTTTGTATGTGAGCCTGGATGGCGGTGCTACATCGATGATGTGGAACAAAGGGTTGCCTTACAGCGTGCCCATCCATGATCTGGTACAACACCCGCGCGAGAATGAGCTGGTGCTCGGAACCCATGGCCGCAGTCTCTATATCGCCAAACTGGATGAGTTACAGAAACTGGCCAAAGATGCCGACTACCGAGCTAAAAAAGAAGCGGAGCTGAATAAAGCCAAGTAGGCTTCAGTTTAAAAACGATCTAACCGTGCCCTTGTGCCTTTGTGTGAATATTATTTCTCACACAAAGGCACAAGGGCACGGGTTTGTTAGAGATCACATTCATCGAGAATTATCATATTCAAAAAAAATGAGTATTTTAGTGAGAAACGCAGATCTATGAGTTATCATCTATGAGACTTCTAACAATTACAGCACTTTTACTTTTTTCGATAAGGTCTATTTCCCAGGACAATAGCTTGATACAACTTGCCTTTAAGGATAAGTCCAATTTTGAAATTACTACGCTTTTAGGCAATAAAAGACCGGCTGCTTATTTTGTGTTGAGCAAAACGGATAAGTGGAATACATATCGGTTTCATTTGAACGAAGATCTTACATCTGATAGTGTGAGAAAGAGTTTAGAGAGTGATGAGCATTCGCCTTACAACTATAGCTACCTTTTCAGAGATACGGTACTAGATTTGCTTTTCAACGAAACTGAAAAACAGCATTTACACAGAGTGGCGCAATTAATGAAGCCAAGACAACTTACTGACACCTTTCATGTGTTCAAATTGATAAAGTCATTTAATACTACTATAAATGACTTCTTCTTTTCTGTAACTGATCCGATTTTCACCCGGGACAAACAGTATGCTTTTGTTGATATTACTATATATAAAAAAGAAAAGGAAACAGAAGATTTTAATCACGCTTATTTTGGAACGACATTGCTGATTTACAAGAATATAAAAGGTAAAGGTTGGTCGATAATAAGGAAAGTAAATCGCCTGATTCTGTAATGGGGAAGGCCTACGCTTAAATATACTAAACATGAAATGGACCTACCTCATCAAAAATAAACTAACCGCCTCAGCTGTATTACTTACCTTATGCCTCTTGGTACTTCTCAGCAACTACCTGGACAGGGTACACACCAAAAACGTAACCAATGCCATTTCTACCTTATATGCAGACAGGCTGCTTGCGGAAGAATATATTTTTAAAATGACCAGCACTATCTACCAGATCAGAGAAATATTGCATGCGGAGCAACCCAATGATGCAAAAGCAACTGCTATCGGTAAACTGATGAATGCGTTTGCTGATGCTTACCAGACGTATAACAAAACAAAACTTACTACCACTGAAAAGGCTACCGCTACTGAACTGAACGGCCACTTTACAAATCTGCAGCAAACATTTGCCAGTAACCAGTATGGTGCTTCCGATGATACGGAAAAAGCAATTGCTTCTTTGAACAGACTTTCTACAGTTCAGTTAGAAGAATCAAAGCTGATCATGAAAAATGTTGAACTGCAGTATGCTACTATCAAAGCCTCTTCGCAATTTGCGTTTGCTATTGGTATCATTATTTTGCTTGTATTGCAGGCGATCGTTTTTACGGCTAAAGCAGTGGTGCCGGTAAATATGCCCAGCGATACAACACTCAATTAGTTACCTAAGGTTTCAGAAACTTGCTGATGGAGTTTGAATTAATTCATACAAATGGATTCTCCTCAGCGTAAACTCCGCTTCTCTGCGGCTCTGCGGTTGGATATGGCTTGTGCTCACCGCGGAGCCGCAGAGAGCAGGGAGATCTCGCAGAGAAAACATTGTGGTAAGGTCAATCGCTACTGAGAAGTTTTCTAAAGGTATCAGGGGTATTTGATAGCTCTTTTTTGCAGGATCCACAAATCATGGCCACCCGCTTTTTGCGGATGCTCTTTTCCCTCATACATTTCTTTTACTTCGAAATAGGGTTCCAGCATTTTCTTGAACAACAAGGGCTGGTGCCAGCTCGTCATCATGCGGTGGCCTGGTTGCGGGTATTGCCGGCTATAGATGCCATAACCGGATAGCTGTCTTTTTTCGTCCAAACGCAGTTGATGTATATAGTTACTGCCATGCGTGGTAAGCAGCAAAATGCCATCCGGCTTCAGAATCCTGTGCAGTTCTTCGATCCATGCCGGTTGCGCGGATGCATCTATATGGGTGAGTACAGAAAACCCGTAAACCAGGTCAAAAAAGTCAGGCGCATAGGGGGTAGGCGGAAAGGAATGAATAGATGTGAAAGTGATAGCTGGATAATATGTTTTATTCCAATCTATCATGGCTTCATTGGCATCGGCACCATAGAGCCGCGCCGCGGGTAGCAGGGCTGGCAGATGACGTATGATCCTGCCTACACCGCAACCCCAATCAAGGATTTTGAGATCTGTATGAGGGAGATAGGGTTTTGTCCAGCCAATGATTTCCTTCGCAGCTATTTCTCCATCAGCGATAAATTTCCGGTAATCCAATTGGTAGGTTTCATAGATATGCTGGTCCGGTGGAATGACCAATCCCGGATAGGCCTGACGATACAAACTGTTCTGTTTCCCTTGCTGCTGTCTTGCCATCCAGAACGAAACACGGTGCAGCGTTGGTGCCAGCCGTAACCGGTAGAGCAGGTATTTGACGAAGGCCCTCAAAATCTGCGCTGTTTTCTTTTCTGCCACAATACAAAACCGGTAATGCTGAGCAATCCGCCCGATAATCCGAATATAGTGTACAGCAGTTTTACGGGCCAGCCACCATAGCGGCCGTAATGGATCTGTGCATTAATGATATCGCGGCGGTTTTCGGGAATGATCTCTGTTACAAATGCCGTTTTGTTTAAAGCTCCAGAACTATCGAGGAAAACAGCATCTGCGAATTTTTTGTTGTGGATAAAAGCATTGGTAGATCTGCTGCCATACACTGCCGTTTTTCCTTTGGAAGAACCAGCAAAATAGATCACATGGGCACTAAAAGCCGGGTGCTGTTGCTGCACCTGTTTAATGGCACTGTCCAGAGAGAAGGATAGGGGCGCTGAGGCTTTGATAATTGGTGTATAGGGTTGCGATGCCGCATAAAAATCTTTCGAAAAAACATATCGTTGCATCCATACACCGGTGGCGCCGATCATAAGGTTGAAAAGCAGGGCATATACCCCTACAACCTGGTGCAGGTTACTCCTTCGGTATAATGGTTTTTTGAACAATAAAACAGGAAGGATCTTTTTGCGGTAATGTATAATGCCTGTGCAAAGGCTCAGTAAAAACAGCACCCCAAAAAAGCCCAGTATCCACTCACCCGTTTTTTTCAGGTGAAGGGAATTGTGAAAAACAGTGAGCCAGGCCATAAAATTGTGCCGTCTGTCTTTTCCTCCACCCCGGAACCACAATACTTCGGCCGTTTGCGGATGCAGGAACACCTGCATGGTCTGGCTGCCTTTTTTATAAGACGAATCATACACCGAAAAAATATAAGGTTTGCTTGTATTTTCTGCCAGGTTACAACTGCTGATCTGTGCCTGCGGAAATTCTTTCTGCAGACTTCTGTAACAACTATCTACCGTTAACAAAGGCAGGTTGAACTGTTGCTTAATAACGGGATATTGCAGGGCATCCAGCTCCTCATGAAACACCAGAGCGGCACCCGAGAGCGACATCAACACAATAAAAATGCCCGATAACAGACCGGAGAAGGAATGTATCCTGAATAAAAATCTTTTTTGCATGAAGTGGTTTGTGCTGCCAAATGTAAGGTTTCATCAGTAACTCAGTATGATCTCTGCTTTACCAGATAGATTTAAGCGTGTATAATTTCCCATTTTGTAAAGCTTTTGTACCCTTAGCAGGGAAGATGCTTAGGCTACTAAATTCGCTTACCGGAAAAAAGAGATCCGTCATTACCAGGCTACCGTTATCTGCAAACAGTTCCACAGAGGATTTGTCTATATAAAGATGCATGGTAAGTAGTTTCCCTGTTGCCGCTCTGGGGGCCTTGTGCACAGCTGCAAAATCTTTGGAGAAACCGGTCTGCTGTAATTGGCTGCGGTTAATGTAAAACTCGTTTTTGGTTGGGTTGTATCCGATCCTCACAGATTCATTCTCTTTGTTGCGTAATTCTATTCCCAGGTCATTGCTGCCTGCGGCAGACAGGTCAAAACGAAGTGTTATCTCAGCCAGTGATATGGGATAGTTTTTTCCGGCGGTAAGTGTAACCGGGTTCTGCGTAGTTCTGAGTTGGTCTGTTTCGGTAACAGGTGTTGTTCGTAAACGGAAACCCTTGCTGGTTTCCTGTAAAAACAATTCTCTGGGTAAGGTCATGGCACTGCGCCATTTCTGCGTGGGTACAGTTTGTGCATACTGCCAGTTACTCATCCAGCCCAGAAACAAGCGGCGCTGGTTGGGTGCATTGTACCAGGTTACACCGGCATAATTATCCGTACCCTCATCCAGCCATAGTTTTGTTTCGCTGCTGTTTTCATTCGTAAATGTTTTCCCATCAAAACTGCCGATAAAATATTGGGTACCACTGCCGCCGTTGGGGGCACCTGTGCCAATACTGACCAGTAATACCCATTTGCTTTTTCCTTCTTTGGTTTTGAGTTGAAACAGATCGGGGCATTCCCACACGCCACCATGACTGCCTTCCGTTTTTCCGAAACGGCCAGTCAGTTCCCAGTTTTTTAAATCGGGTGAGTGGTAAAAGAGAATTTCATCTCCCGCGGCCATCGTCAGCACCCATCGTTGAGAAGCCACGTGCCAGATCACTTTGGGATCACGGAAATCCTTGATGCCGGGATTTTTAATCACCGGATTGTTGGCGTATTTGATCCAGGTTCTGCCTTTATCGGTGCTGTAGGCAATGCCCTGTGTCTGAAAATCTTTTCTGCCTGCTTTTTCTCCCGGCATATAATGGTAGGTGAAGATGGCCACCAGCGGTGCTTCTGCTCCTTTTTTAAAACCGGAAGTGTTTTTTTCATCCACCACCACACTACCTGAAAAAATATCTCCATGGGCATCCGGATACAAGGCAATGGGCTGGTGCTGCCAGTGTAGCATGTCTTTGCTGATGGCATGGCCCCAGTGCATGGGCCCCCATACCGTACTGTCGGGATAGTGCTGGTAAAACAAATGGTACTCGCCTTTATAATACACCATGCCATTCGGATCGTTCATCCATTTGGCCGGGGGAGAGAAGTGAAACTGTGGACGGTGAAGTTCCTGGTAAAGCTTTTTCTGCCCGATGACAGTAGGGCTACCCAGTAGGGTCATCAGCAGGCTCAAACAAAACATTCGCATGGTAGAGATTTGTAACAATTTACATAGGATTGAGTAGAATAACTACTCCACTCTGCGAAACCTCCGCTTCTCTTCTTCTCTGCGGTTGGATAAACTGCAGGCCAACCGCAGAGAACGGGAGGACGGGGAGTTATCGCAGAGGGGAAGGGGATAAGAAATTTTATCAGGCCATGAAAGAAACCATTTCCAAAGCGGTTCGGGCCAACGATTCGTCTCCCTGAATGCTGATCCGGTGTATCAGGTCTGCTGGCCGCAGGCTTTTGGAGAATAAACGCCAGCTGGTATCGGGATCCATGGTCACGGTGGCGGCTGGTTTGGCGCTGGTCTGTTTGGATAACTGCCATTGACCATTGACATAACTATTAAACCAGGATCCACCTGCATCGCCACTGATAGTGAATTGAAGGGTGGTGTTTTCTGCAGCTTCAGTATCCCGGAATGTATACGGTAAGGCCATCATGCAGGTATCGATAAAGGGGTAAAAAAATTCCCTTTCGAGATGATGACCGGGTTGATTAACCGCATCGCGGATCTGTTGCTGGTGCAGCCATTTTTCTGTGTACTCGCGTGCAATATGCATCCAGTTTTTACTTTCTTCTTCGCCGGCCCAGTTAACGGCGAAACCGGCTTTGGCAAATGGATCCAGAGAAGTATAAAAATCACAATAGGTTTTACCGGTGGCTTCGTGCAGCAGGATTAGCATAACCGGACTCACCCTCTTCATCGCTTTTACCCAATCTGCATTCAGTCCGTTCAGAAAATCTAATAGTCCCTGGTAATCATTACCGGCAAAGGACTCGCCCCAATAATTATCGCGTAACATGGACAGGCTTCTGATATTGCCATCCAGTAAATGCGCTACTACATCTTTTACCTTCCATTGTTTGGCAATGGTTTGTTTTTGCCAATCAGCAGGGGTAAGTGTATATAATAAACTGAGTAACTGCTGATCCAGTAAGGGTAGCAGGTGAACGGTATCAATGGGTATGGTGGGTGGGCTGGTCATCAGTTCAACAGTTGCTCTAAATTAACTGATTTAGGAACAAGACCGAATCCAATGATCCGGATATTTTTTAGTTTTCGTGGTAACCCAAAAAAATGGTTGATCAGCGCTGTTCTTTTTTCGACAGAAAAAAGAAAGCTAGGCCGCTTACCAGAAAAATACCTCCCACAATGGGCGACCATTGTACAGGATGTTCTTTCTCAGCACTTACCTGTAGTGGGCCGAGGTCAACTATTTTTTCTGTGGTTACATAGGTAAATCCAGTATAGGCGATCATGATGATCCCGATGGCAACTAATAAAATGGCAATTGTTTTCATGGTAGTAGTGGGTATGGGTGATTTATTCTGTATCTGTTTTCTTCTTTTTCTTCAGTTCTTCCTGTTTTTTCAGTTCCTCAGCTTTTTTGGCAGCTTCTTTTTTCTTTTTGTTGAAATAACCTTTCAGGAGAAAATTACTTTTGGCTGCTTCCATGTTCTCGCTTAGTCCTTTGGATCCTTCTTTCAGATTGGTCATGGTGGCATCCAGCGATTTTCCGAATTTTTCATCATTCATCAGCTTGGATAAAGCGCCTTTTCCGTTATTGAGCTTATAAGTAAATTCAGCCAGTTCTGTGGTAATGAGGCTGATATTATCTACACTTTCCTTTACGCTGATCATGATATCATCCATTTCTATAGGGTCTCTTGCCAGTATGATGGCATTCTCATCAACCATACTTCCTGTGCTTCCGGGATAGACCGTCAATACTTTGTCGCCCATCAATCCGTCAGACGCGATGCCGGCAACAGCATCTTTGCGGATAAATTTTCTCACTTCTTTTCTGATAATCAGATCTACCCTTACAGACGTGTCTGTGATCAGTTCTATCTGGTCTACTGTGCCGATATTGATACCGGCAAACCTTACATTGTTGCCGATCTTCAATCCGCTAACGGTACTGAACACTGTTGAAATCTTAAAAGTAGATCCAAACAGGTTTCGTTGGTCTCCGATAAAATAGATGGCTGCTGCAAACAGCAGAATACCTGTTATGACAAACATGCCTAATTTCCAGGTAACTCCGGTTTCTTGATTCATTTGGATGATTTTATAATTAAGTAAAAAAGGAGCCCACCCACTCATCCTTGCTCCGGGCCAGCTCATCGTAAGTGCCTTCTGCGTGGATGATGCCGTTCTCAAGAATCACGATCCTGTCGCCGGTTAATTTGGCACAGGCCATATCATGTGTGATGATGATGGAACTGGTTTTATTTTTTTGTTGTATCTGCAGGATCAGTTCACTGATTTCCCTTGATGTAATCGTGTCTAAGCCGGTAGTGGGTTCATCGTATAACATCAGCAATGGATTCAGGATCAGGGTTCTTGCCAATCCCACTCTTTTACGCATACCACCCGATAATTCCGATGGCATTTTATCAATGGCTTCTGCCAGTCCTACACTTTCCAGTTCGGCAGTAATGGCTTCTGTAACTTCCTGTTCCGTTTTTTCTGGCGAATGTCTTTTTAAAGGGAAAGCCAGGTTTTCTCTGACCGTCATAGAATCATACAAGGCCGCATTCTGGAACAGAAAGCCCATTTTCAGTCGTAGCTCATTTAATTGCTGATTGGTTAAGGTATTGATCTCAGTGCCCATTACCCGAATACTTCCCTGGTCATAGGCTACCAGACCAGCAATACATTTAATGATAATGGATTTACCCGAACCGGATCTGCCCAGTAATACCAGGTTTTCACCGGCTTTGACGGAGAGTGTTACCCCTTTCAACACAGGATTGTCTTCGCCAAAAGATTTATACAATCCTTCTATCAGCACAATGGTCTCTTTATCCGTAGTGGCTTGCCCTGTAGCTGGTATGGTTACTTCATTATTCATGGTTACATAAAAAGATCTGTGATCTGCACTGCCAGCATATCAATGATAAAAATGGCCAGCGAAGCGGATACCACGGAAGCATTGGCAGCCTTGCCCACGCTTTCGGTTCCGTTTGCTGCAGTAAAACCTTTGTAGCAGCCGATGGAACCGATAAAAAATCCGAAAAAGAAACTTTTAATAGTGGGTGGTATCACATCTATATAGTCCAGTGATTCCAGCACCTGCGATGAATAGCGGTAGAGGTTTACATCACCATGTATATTAATACCAGCATATCCACCGGCCATGCCAATTGCATCGGCAAAAAAAACGAGTAAGGGAACCATTAATGTGGTAGCTAACACGCGTGTTACCACCAGGTATTTATAAGGATTGATACCGGAAACTTCCATGGCATCGATCTGTTCCGTTACTTTCATAGAACCCAGTTCTGCCCCGATGCCTGATGAGATTTTTCCTGCACAGATCAGTGCGGTTATCACCGGTGCAATCTCTCTTACCAGCGAAAGCGCCACCATACCCGGTAACCAGGATTCTGCACCAAAACCGGCAAGGGTGGGTCTGGTTTGCAGTGTTAGTACGAGGCCCATAATAAATCCGGTAATACCAACCAGGGGCAATGTTTTGTAACCAATGAAATAACACTGACGCAGAAACTCTTTCATTTCAAAAGGCCTGTGCAGTAGTTCACTGAAAAAACGGGCCATGAACCGGGTAATGGTTCCAGTATCGTTGAATATGTTTTTAATGGAAGTAATCAATGAACAGGATTTTATAAAGTGGATGATGAATTCTCTTTTTTCACGTTTTCGTCAGGTTCAGCAACCAGGGGTGGATCTGTCTCTGTTTTTAGCTTCTCCAATATGGCCTGTTCGCCCAGTTCGGTATATTCCTTTGCTAATTCTATGATCTCACTCTCTGTTTTGTCTTCTGAACTGAGTACCGAATTATTGGCAGGTTCATGCGAAGCCACCAGTTCGTTCACCTTCAGGTGCAGAGAGCCGGAAAAGCGGCTAAATGCTTTCTGGATGATAAAAAGGGTGAGAAAGGAGGAACCCAGAATAATATTCTCGATTTTTTCGTGCAGGCCCTGGCTGAAAAAATGCTGGTCGGTACACCAGTAAATCACGATCCCCAGCGCCACAATAAAAGTGATGGAATTACCCAGTATAGCAGTTGCCACAGAGGTCAGTCTTTCAAATAGATTTTCTGTATGCCTGTATAGATTTTTCACCTGGATACAAAGTTGTGAATCCCGGAACTGTTCGGCTTATGTTTGCGTTTGAAAAACTTGCATGTTTTACGCATCTTATTAAAATTGATAACGCGCAGTTGGTGAAGTTGTGTAGATATTTCTTTTTGAGAAGTGTTTTAACACTGCCTATATATATACAAAGCCCCGGTAAGAAATACTTATCGGGGCTTTGTACAAGAGAGATATTGCTACTGTTTATTTCGCAGGTATGATATCGATGATCACCGACCTGTTGTAAAAGCGCTCTTCCGGTAAATTGTTCTCAAAAGGTGCCGTTTGGGGATCTTCTCCAAAACCGTAGGTTTCAAATCTGACACCTCTTTTACCACTATTTGATAAGGCACGCTCCAGAATTCTTTGTGCTTCACTGGCTCTTTCTCTTGAAAGTGTCAGGTTATATGCTTCTTCTCCAATTACGTCTGTATGTCCGTGTATGATCACAGTACTGTTATCAGCGATCAGCGGAGCTACGATGTTGATCAGGAATTGCTCATACGCTTCTCTGGTTTTTGATTTGTCAAAGTCAAAGAGTATGCTGTAGCGTAAACCTTCCTGTTTGCTGTCTTCTGCTTTCAGCAGACTCACAGAACTCTGTTTCCGTACAGTAGCACCTTTTTTGGTTTGTCCCACCATGGTAATGGTATAATTACCCTGCGTTTTATCCTGCAGGATGGTTTTGCCCGGAACAGAAGCCTGGTCAAGCGTATAAGGGCCGTAGGTCTGCATTTTACCCCGATCATCCGTTACTTCTACATTCCAGCTGCTCAATACTTCTGTGGCACCCTCATTGGTGAAGATCACATGGCTATCCAGCGGATCCTGTTGATATGAAGTGATATAGACCGGTTTCAGGAATTCTGAACTGGCACCACCTACCTGTAACATCATGTCTGGTGAACTGCTTAGTATATCAACTCTTCTGTCTCCTTCGCGTAAGAGATCCAGTTCCCTGGTTCCGCCGGGTTGCTCTGAAGCTACCACTGGTTTGTCTCTTCCTTCAGTAGTGATTCTTGATGGATCAATACCATAGCTGGTTACGAGGAATTGTTTCACATTTTCTGCCATCAGTTTACCCTGATCAGGATCTTTGTCTGATGCACCTTGTAAAGTAATGGTGGCCTGGCTATTGTTCCGCATACGGTCGCCCACTATATTCAGGATATTATGGTAAACCGCTAATTGTCTGGCTGAACGTCCTGTACTCAGGTTGGCTGGTTGTGATTCCTGTAATTGTTCTTCTTTGAAGGCAGAAGCCTGCGCAGGTGTGAGCATTACGTAACGACTGGGGATCTCGGTAGAACCCATATTAAAGAACACCGATTTACGGATAGGGAAGGTTTCCTTCACCTGCCTGTTAGCCGGTACTACTTTAGGGGCACGTACTGAAAACTGAACGTCTTTCTCTGCTTCTTTGGCCGGCACGAGTACCGTATTGGTAATGGTAACTGTTTTAGCCGGTACTTTATTTGCTTTATAGCCCAGTTTAAAAGCCATACCTGCCCGTATGGTATAAATGGCCAGGCTTTCTATTTTACGTGGGCTGCTGCCCAGGTCTGTCTGAAAAGAAACAAAAGGCGACAGGGTCATCTGTGTTTCACTCGCAGGTTTTGATACCGGGATGTCGATGCCAAGTCCTGCCTGTGCACCTAACAGTGTTTTACGTACTTCGCTCCAGTCTGCATGGGTATCTGGTTGTTTTTCCTGTGTATAACCGAAAGAACGGGATACATTAAAAGCTACAGTTGGTCCGATATACAGGTACAATGCGGAAGAGAAAGGTGCCAGCCGAAAGCTGGGTTCTATTACTGCATACCCGAGTTCGGTGGTAAGGTTGGCCGGACAATTACAGGGGGCGATGACTTCATCAAATTTGCCACCCTTGTTATCATAAGCCAGGTTCAGCATAAAACCGGCTACTTTACCGGGACGGTATTCTAACAGAAAGGAACCATAAGGTTTAACGCCTTTCCCTTTGTGAAAAGCAGTAGGAACTGTCAGGTTTTCATTCAGGATCTGCGTGGTACCGCGGAAGGTGTTGAAATTGGCAGCACCGGATACGCCAAACCACCAGGTAGGTTGGTTCCGCAGAACGGGTTGTGCATAACCACTGATACCTGCAATCGCAAATAACAGAACCAGCAGTGTTGATTTTTGTCTGGGTGTGATGTATTGTAACATGATCTTATTTTTAAGTTGGAAACAGTTGGTTTCAGGTAAACATCCCGCCATGGGCGGGATGTTTAGTATTCGTTATTGGTTATTGATAGTGGTATTGACCATGGTAACAGATGATACCAGTGATAAAGCCCTTCCGTTCAAAGTTGCCTGCGGGCCTACTACAGAAGAAGCAGGAGAAGAGATGGTAACACCTGAGTTGGCAATGATCGTTCCCGACATAGTTCCACCACCTGCATAGTTAATCACAGCAGCAGTTCCTACATACCAGAACACATTTTTAGCCAACGCACCATTGATCAGTTTCACATTTCGGCCTTCAGAAGCATTACCAACCGTTAATCCCGCGGCTGTCTGGAAAATCCATACGGCATTAGGATCTCCTTTTGCATCAAGGGTAAGATCCAGCAGTGTGATTTTAAAAGTACCGGCAGCGGCTTTATAGGTGCCTGGTGCTAACACCAATCCTCCCAATTCTCCGGCACCCGGATCGGTACCACCTGGTTTGGATGCAGGCGAGATACTGATATACGCTGCATTGGCATCAGCCAGTCCCTGATCGGCAATGGCTTTGGTAGCTGCATTACCGCCGTAAGGTCCACCTGCGGCAAAGATTACCGGTGGTGGTGCATCTGTATAGATCCGTCCTTTTACATCACCGATATTCAGTGGTGTTTCGTTGTATTTATCTCCTGTATTATCATGAAATCCTGTTATCAAAGTAGAAGCTGCTGTTGTACCCAGTCCTCCATTATTGATCACGGTATTAATTCCCTGGTTGGTTACACCCGCATTACCTCCAAACGCACCAAAGTTGGCAGCAGTAGCCAGATTAACCACCGGTACTACCGCGGTAAAGTTGGCAATGATGTTTTTGTTGGCATTCATGGTAATGCTTAACGGGTTGGTAGAACCTGTTGCATCTCCGGCCCATGAAGTAAAGGTATAACCTGCATTAGGCGTTGCTGTGAGTACCACAACGGTTCCGCTGTCGTATGAGGCACGATCCGGTGTTTTGGTCACAGAACCACCAGACGTTGGATTGATGGATAAGGTTAAACCATAACTATTCAATGTAAAGTTGGCTACCAATACCCGGTTAGCTGTCATGCTGATCTGGTAAGCGGCACTGGTAGAAAGGATGGTTCCGTTTTCTGTCCAGTTGGTAAACCGGTAACCGGTAGCTGCCGTTGCGGTAAGCAACACTTGTGTACCATGATCATACCGTAACTGATCAGGCGATTTCACAATGGTTCCGCCTGTGATAGGGTTGGCAGTAGCCGTTAAAGTATAACTATTGATCACAAAATTGGCAACCAGTGTACGGTTACTGCTGATGGCAAATGTATAGGTAGGACTGGTAGATATGATGGTAGTTCCTTCTGTCCAGTTAACAAAAGTATACCCTGTATTGGGTGAAGCGGAAATGACAACCGAAGCACCCGATGTATAGGAACCCGATCCGGTATTGCTACCGCCGGCTGCAGGATTCGATGACAGGAGCACGGCAAACTGTAATGCCGGAATAATACTGAAGTTGGCTACCAGTGTTCGATTGCCGGTAAGGGTAAATGTATAACTGGAGCTGGTAGAAACAATGGTACCGCCTTCTGTCCAGTTAACAAACGTATATCCGGGATTGGGTGATTCAATTACAGTAACGGCTGTGCCGATATCATAAGAACCCGATCCAAAAGTGGCGCCACCAGCTATCGGACTGGATGATAATACCACTGCAAACTTAGCAGGCGGGATGATCGTAAAGTTGGCGATGAGGGCACGGTTACCGGCTACTGTAAATTGATAACTGGGACTGGTAGAAACCACGGTGGTGGAACCACTGTCTGTCCAGTTGGTGAAAGTGTAACCTGTTTTCGGTAACGCACTTACGGTAACCGTAGATGCCTGCGCAAAATAACCGGCACCACTTACGGTACCACCTGCTGCGAGGTTTACACCCACTGTTACCTGCGGGATGGTTGTGAACGACCATGTATAATCAGCCACCATGGCTGTCCGGAACTTATCCGCAGCAGCCAGGGTTACTGTACCCGTATATTTGGTAAATGGACGAAAAGGAACTTCCGGTGTAAACGTGAATACCGCTGCATTAGCGGTAGGAGCCACGGTTCCGGTAATCAGCTGTGTACCTTGCCGGATAGTGAACGAAGTGGCATTGATGGTAGCCGCATTCATGTCTGTATTGAATGTTACAGATACTACTTTTCCGGTAGCTACATCTACAGCGTTAGGAGCGGGGTCGGTAGATACTACCACGGGGCAAACGCCCACCACACCCGATACTTCGGTAACTTTTTTACAGGCTACTGCCGAAAAAAGCAATAACAAGGCTATAAACCATTTACTGCTGATGCAACTGTTGAAACTACTGCCAAGTTTCTGTAGCTGTTGTCTGATTGCGTAAAGATTGTTTTTCATAAGATAATTGTGAATAGGTAAGTTGATAAACTGCAACTTCTTTGAATGATAAACAGCAATAGTTGCATCAATAGAATTGCAATACACAAACCTATGACAGGTTGAAATGGAGGTTGTTACAGCACAGAATGAATATGTTACAAGAATCACATATCCATGGTTTTTATGGATACGATGCGGGGTATTGTAGCGCTGGAAGGGGAGGTGATTATCTGAATGTTTCCCTAAAAAAAAAATTATTTTATCTTTTTCAGAGAAAGTTCATCTATAGCGATTGCTTCAAAAATATAAGAACGCAAGAGTTCTGCATCAATATCTTTCAGCGTATGAAAGTCTTTATAACAGACAAATTTCCGGCTACCCTGGTCAAGGTAACCATTCTCGTTGGTCAGTAGATGCCCGGAAATAAAACCAAACCTGACACCCTCATAGGTTTTTTTCTTGCCCCAGAGAATAGCGGCGGGCCAGATAAAACAGAGCTGTTTATGCAGTCTGTAATATGGTACATTATAAGAAAGCTTTTCTGTGATCTCAGGGTGACAACTGAAAACGATCTTCCGTAGTAGCTCCGCCATCTCCCTTTCCTCATCGGGCAGGTAATCCAGAAATTCTTCTACGTTGCGGAAAGAAACCTGTTGCATTTTTTGTTTGGCAGCCATCGGGAACGCTGTTGTTGAAATATTTATCTGTTGTTTACTGAATTGGCAACTGCCATTTGGTATAGATCTTACCGAGATCAATCTGGCAGGACTGGTTCAACAGTTGCGGCAGCTCCTGCAGGGTAAAAGGTCTTTTGTTTTGTTTGCTCCATTGATACAGGTAACGAAACACATCTTTCATCGATTTGCTGCCACCGCTCACCTGCAGCAGGTACTCATTCATCTCCAATGCCATCAAAGCACCCCGTGAATACAAAGAAGTACCGATCCGGAAATCAGTACCGTACATGGTAGAAGCGAGCTGCGACAGCTCCTGTAAACTTAATTGTTTGATCTGCGTAGCTGTGTGATACACATTATCAATAAACCTTTTTTTCATCCGCTCCAGTTTCAGTGTATCGTAGGGCAGAAACCACATAAACCCTTCGTTAAACCAGATATGGTTGATAATGGGGGGGATCTCCAGCACATAGGGCCGGTAATTATCGCCATAACAACGAAGTGGCAACAGGGAATGCGCCATGTGGTGAATAATCGTAGGGATAGTGGCCGTGAACCGCTCTTTGCTCATGGCCGCCTTCCTCATTCCACTGGTATCGCCAAAAAAAGTACTGCTTTGCAGGTGTTCCATGGCCAGCGAGGGGGCTGTTTTGTGGTCCAGCGGTATCGCTTTCCGTAACAGAATACTGTATTGCTGAAAAGGCAGTTCTCCAAAATACGCTTTTAAAATTCCCATGGCACTGGTGCCCTGTTTACCATAATCATCGAGGTATTCCTCGCCCGTTTCGCAATAAGCAGCTACATAGAGGGGCGTAATGCCCTGGTAGGTTTTTACGTTGAAACGGGTACCGATAAATAACTGTCCATCGGCCAGTGTATAATAATTGTCTGTTTGGAAAATGAATTTTTCTTTGGCTGGATGGAGCAAGGGTTCATTGCTTGAAAAGATAGACCAGCCGGGGAAACTGGTAACCGTACAAACTACCGGATCTTTTTCCTTACCATCGAGCCAGCCAAAAACAGCATAATTTAAGATGCCCGCAAAACCCGAACGGATAATGGAAGCGTCTGCCAATGAGATCCTGTTTTCCATTTTCCCGAGGTTAACGCGATAGCTGATCAGATGAATGGGTTGCGAACTGTCTGCAGCATACCACCGTGGCGCATCATTGCCATCTTCCAGCATCGGTATTTTTTGTCCGCCGGGGGTAATGGCATATACATCTTCCACAAATTGATCGTACAAAGAAATGCTATAAGAGCCCGGAATCGATCGCGGCATCACAAAAGCTGTACTGCCTTTCACAGGGGCGGCGGGTTGCAGGGTAATGTTTACATACGTTACAGTGCTGTCTGTATAATCAAGTGTATATCTTGTCTGAGCCTGTGATGACAGCCAGCAACTAATAAACAGGAATATGCTGAACCCTTTTTTCATGACCCGCTTTTTACTCATTGATAGATGGTTTATATGAATAAGTGCCAAGACCCCTCTGCGTAAATTCCCTGTTCTCTCGTTCTCTGCGGTGAATAGAACTCATGTTCACCGCAGCGCCGCAGAGATCGCGGAGTTTTCGCAGAGGGAAGCCACATGTCTGTTAACTCAAACAGTTCCTGTTATTTTTTACCGGCAGCTTCCTTTTTCTTCTCCGCCCGCAGCTGCTGTTTCAGTTCATTCTCCTTTAACCTGAATATAACTATTTTACTGATCAGCGCCAAAGGAAGCGGTTCGTCCAACCGAAACTGGATGGTCCCTTTTGAACAATTGTATTGGGTGAGTTCTTTCTGAAACTGCGCCACCCCCGAAGCGCCCGGATAAAACCCGATATGCTGCGGGTAGGCACCAAAATATACCAATGGTCCATTCTGTTTATACGAGGGCATACAATAACTGATCTGCTCAGTGGCTTCCGGTGCAGTTTTCCGGATCGTGGCACGTAATTCTTTTAAAAGTGCCTGGGTAGGTTTGGGATAGCGTGCAATGTACGAGGGTACATCAGCTGCTACCTCCTGATCTTTCATCATAGTGGTTACATTATAGATGAGAAATAATGATTGCTGTTACCAACCTGCCCATCGATCCTTATTGCAGCTGTTCTGCCGTTGCCGTCATCAACTCCGTGGCCAGTGTAATGTCTGTAGTACGGGTACGCCAGTTCACCAATGCCGCACGGATTCCTTTTTTACCATTGTATACAGTAGGGGTCATGAAAACTTTTCCTGTATCATTCAGCCTGCTTAAAAATTCAGTAAGTTTTTCCTGGCTGGCTTCTCCCGCTAAGGTAAAACAAACTGTGTTCAGACGCACTGGAGCCAACAGCTCAAAATACGGACTCTCCGTAACAAAAGCACCTAACTGCTGTGCATGCTGAATGCAATCTTCCACCATTTTCCGGTAACCCTCTTTGCCATAGGCCACCAGGGTAAACCAGGCAGGTAATGCTTTGAGCCGTCTTGAATTTTCCGGTAAAAAATTCATATAGCTGAAATTATCCAGGGGATCTCCGAGGTAGGGTGCGTTCGAATTCTGGAAAGTTTCTACCTGTAACAACCTGTGTTTCTCTTTCACAAAAAATACGGCGCTTTCATACGGCACATTCAGCCATTTATGGCAATCTACCGTAATGCTGTCGGCTTCTTCCCAGCCTGCCAGCAGGTGTTTGTGTGCGGGCGAGCAGGCCGCAAACCCGCCAAAAGCCGCATCAATATGCCACCAGAAATCATATCGTTGTCTCAGTTGGGCAATGCCGCGGAAATCATCAAAATCAACTGTATTCACCGTTCCGCCACTGCTCAGTACAAGGCAAGGTTGCCCATTCAGTGCTGCCAGTTTTTGTTCCAGGTCAGTGATATCGATCGCTTCCCGGTTGCCGGGCATTACATTTACCCTGGTATACCGGCTACTGCCCATGCCCAGCAGGGAAAGTGATTTAATGGCCGATGAATGTGGGGTGGCCGTTAATACGGGCAGCTGCCCGGTTACGCCTTCTTTCGCAAAATCCTTGCCCAGTTGTTTGCCCAGCCATTGCCGACCTACTGCCAAACAGGTAAAATTCGATAGGGTAGCACCCGTTACAAAACCACCCAGAAAATCTTTGGGTAAGCCAAACAGGTCCAGCAATAGTTGAATGGTCTCCAGTTCTAACCGTGCAGACAGGTCTCCCTGTCCCTGTGTGGCAAAACTGTTCTGGTCATAAATACTCGTTAACCAGTCGCCCACAACAGCGGCAGGGGTAGAGCCGCCCGTTACAAAACCCCAGTAGCGGGGCCCGGTAGTGGCTACAATAGTGGGCTCGAAACGTTGATTGAATTGCGCCAGTGCGGCCAATGCACCTACTCCTTGCTCGGGTAAATGATCTGTCAGTGATAAAGGAAGGTAAGTATGTGTAGGCCGGTCGGCTAACTGAGAGAGATAGGCCAGTCCCTGCTCTTTTACTTTTTCCAGCAGCTCCGGAAACTGCAGCAGGTCTTGTTGAATAGGATCGTTCATGATAGAATAGGGATGATTTTAAAGCGGCAAAATAATCAGAAACCTGAAAAACGCATTTCCGTTTATCCATCTTTCCCGATTCAGTAAACCGCGCTCAGGGCTTATTCACTCTATGTGTTACCCGCTTCAAAGCTCGCTTTTTAATCATACCGCCCTTGGTGTCTTTGATCTTGCTCATCACCACAAAAGCATCGCGGTCTATTTTAGTGATCTCGGTTGTTAATCGGTTCAGCTCAAGTCTTGTGATCACGGTGTACACGATTTCTATATCCCTTACCTCGCCGTTTTTGCCATAGCCGCTTTTCCCGTTGTAAACGGTAACGCCTCTGCCCAGGGTTTCAACGATCATTTTTTTGATTTTGTTACTGTGGGTAGATATGATGGTGACGCCGGTATATTCTTCGATCCCCTCAATAATAAATTCCAGTGTTCTGGAAGAAGCTACATAGGTGATCATCGAATACAAAGCAATTTCCAGCGAAAGAAAATAAGCGGCCGTTACAAAAATGAGGATATTGATCAGGGTAACCACATCCCCGATGGTGGTATTGATCTTGCGGCTTACATAAATGGCCAGCACTTCTGTTCCATCTATCACGGCACCACCTCTGATGGCCAGACCTTTACCCGCCCCTAAAAAAAATCCGCCGAATATGGCCACCAGCAAATTGTCTTTGGTGATATCCGGTAAATGAATATTGGCCACTACCAATGCCAGGCCCGAAATGGCCAACAGGGTTTTCATGGCAAAACCTTTATTGATGATCCGGAAACCCAGTATGATAAAGGGAATATTCACAATAATGATCAGCAGATACAAGGGTACCGGACTCAGGGCCGAGGCCAGCAGTGCAATACCCGTGGCACCACCATCAATAAAATGATTGGTAAGTAAAAAACTTTTGAAACCAAAAGCGGCAGAAAACACACCCGCCGTGATCAGGATCACATCTTTCAGAAACCGGAAGGCATTGATTTTTAACTCGCGCCAGCCCCTGGCCAGTTCATAATTGGAAAACTCCTTATCATCACCATCGGTTTTTTCTTTGAGGGTGGTTTCGATAATGAGATGTTTCCAAAGTCTGTTCATAGAAAAGCTGATGGCGTTGCAGGTGATTCACCAATGAGGATGCCCGCTAAGATCGGAAATTTCAGGCAAACCGTTTAACGCTTATCAGGCTGATCAGCTTTGGTAAAATGCATGCATTTGTTACATTCGCCAAATCACTTCCCCTCAGGCTTGCCGTATCTTTTCTATATCCAGTTTATTCATCTGCAGAATTACCTGCATCACGCGGTTGGCTTTTTCCGGATCCGACATCAGCTGACCGATATTGGATGGAACGATCTGCCAGGATAGACCATACTTGTCTTTTAACCAGCCGCACCGGCTCTCCTTACCACCATCGGCTGTGAGCCGGTTCCAGAAATAATCGATCTCATCCTGCGTATCACAATTCACCACCAGCGAAACGGCTTCTGTAAAAGGAAACTGCGGACCACCATTCAGTCCCATGAATTTACTGCCGTTCATTTCAAAGATCACCACCATCGGTGTTTCCTGCAGGATGCGTGAGTTGGTAAATACCGAGCAATAAAAGTCAGCCGCTTCTTTGGCTTTGCCATCAAACCATAAACAAGGAAAAATCGGGTTATGCATACGATATCAGTTAAAGTGAGTAAATGATTATGGGGAACAAGTTACAGTGCCTTGTTAACGCATGCAAGGGCCGGTCGCGACAGCCTGAAGGTTATTTGCGACAGGAGAACATCCGGCCAATACAAACGATGACTGTACAAAGACAAACTATGGATGAAAAGAAATAGTCTGCCGGTTGTTATATAAAAAGCAGGCCGAAGCCTGATTTTTATATCTGGTAAATCATAGGTTGTCTAATCTGAGTAAATCATCTTTTTCAGAGAGGATTAGTGTTCCTTTCCCTTTCCTTTGCCTTTGTTTTTGTCATTCCCGCTTCTTGCTCGTCTTTTCTTAACTCCACAGACGCTGTAAGAGCGAACAGGAATTGGATAGGAACTGAACAAGAACTGGATAGGAACTGAGCAAGAACTGAACAGAAACCGAACCAGAATAGAACCAGAACTGAACCAGAAGGGCACTTGAAGGGCATTTGAAGGGCATTTGAAGGGCACTTTGGGGTAAGCAACCCTGGAATGAGACAGGACGCCTGTTTATAGTTGGTTATTTTGAACGCAGTTTCCACAAATAATCAGCTATAGGGGCAGACAAAAACAGGTAAACTATTATCCAGCATACGATAGCTATAACGTGTAACAAAAGTGTGGTAGTTGCTTTTTTTTTATCAATAGCAGTTCTTCGTTTTATCAGGCAGATCAACACCGTTATACTGATATGAACGAGTATACACAACCATTGCTGTAAGCCGGTTGCAATGGGGTCCGGTACGGGGTAACTAACAAACAGCCAGCTGGTTACGCCCATGTAGCTGGCAAGGATGATCAGGTGTAATGCGAATATGGAGAGGATCCTGGTTTTCATAGATATATAGATAAGTAGGCAGTGATTGTGCCTTTTCCTCTTTTGCGCACACTAACAAACTTCTAACCAACGTACAAAAAATGGGTTGTTCTACACGCAGGCATTGGTAACCGGCTTGTTGTCCGGTTCTGCCATTGGTTAGCTGGATTTTCCTGATATCTTCTTCCTGTGTTTTTTGCCCCAGTCTGTCATCATTTCAATTACCGGTCTAATGGTTAAGGCATAGTCAGTTGCCTTATATTCAATAGTTACCGGAATGGTATCGTACACGGTTCTGGTAATCATTTGGTTAGCTTCCAGGTCTTTTAATTCCTTGGATAACACCCGGTTGGTGATTTTAGGAATATGGGCCTGGATATCTTTAAACCTGTTTTTACCATGATTGATGAGGATCAGGATCTGCAATTTCCATTTTCCGTTGATGGCGGTATGAAAGTCTTGTAGATACTTGATCTTCTCTTCCAGTTGTTTTTGTGTCATAGGTATCCTTTTGTATATCGGTATTAAAAGTATACTATCCGGTGTATAGTTTTGTCATACACAAAAAATAAATCAAATGAAAAACAATAAAATTGCATTAGTGACGGGTGGTGGTCGCGGCCTTGGTAGGGATATGGCTTTACGGATTGCTGCAAAAGGGCTTGATCTGGTAGTAACTTACCATAGCAACCAAACCGCCGCAGAAGAAGTTGTTAAAGAAATTCAGGCTCTCGGACAGAAAGCCATCGCCCTGAAACTTGATGTGGCCAATATCAGCAGCCTGGATGGCTTTGTGGCAGAACTGCCAAAAACAGTACAATCAGCGTTTGGTGTGGAGAAGATTGATTTTCTGATTAACAATGGTGGCTTTGGCATCAATAGCCCCTCGTTTGCCGAAACCACGGAAGAACAATTTGATCAATTGCTGAATGTTCATTTTAAAGGTGTTTTCTTTTTTACGCAAAAAATGCTGCCCCTTTTACATGACGGAGGTGGTATCGTTAATATTTCCTCGGGTTTAACCCGCGTTAGCTTTGCCGGTAGAGGAGCTTACGCCAGTATGAAATCGGCCATAGAAACACTTACTAAATATTTGGCCAAAGAATTGGGTGCCAGGAATATTAAAGCCAATGTAGTGGCACCAGGCGCCATTGCCACCGATTTTGGTGGTGGTAATACACGGGATAATCCTCAGGTACAGGCTTATCTAACTTCTATTACTGCCATTCCACGGATTGGGCAGGCAGATGATATTGGCGGCATTGTAGCCTTTTTATGCACCGATGATGCCAAATGGATTACAGGGCAGCGGATTGAAGCTTCAGGTGGGATGTCTTTATAAAATGGACTGTTGAGAAATACGTAAGATGCCGGCTATAAAATGCCAGTATCTTACGTCGATGTTGGCCGCAAGACAAACACCTGTTTTCGGAAAATGCTAATCTGGGCGGATAAAGGATAGAGAGTCATTTTTATTCAACGGGAATCTTGCCAAGTTCTGGCTCTGTTTCGGCAAACAGCTTTGATTCGTAAAAAAAGTTGACCATGTGCAGGGCATCTCCCTTAGAATATTTGGTGGCTCTAAGGGTAAACCAACTTTTCATGTATTGATCTTGGCTTACGAATTCGGTATTGGTGGCTGCTATCATTTTATATAAATCAGTCAGATCTTTTTCATTATAAACTTTTACGTTAAAAAGGCTGTTGTAAACGAGCACACAAAGTTTCCCCATGGGTACCATAATCGGACTTTGACAGTCATATGTTTTGATGGTATAGTGCGCATATCTAACGATCGGCTGCTGTTGCAGGTTGAAAATGATATTCGTAATTTCTTCGCAGGTCTTCGGAGTATTGAATTTTAAAGCCGTTATTTTGCTGCCATAAAATGTATAACGGTACTGTTGGTCAAAATCTTTGTTGGCGGAAATAAATTTCCGTATATCAGTTTCGCTGTAAGTGGTGTCAAATGCTACAAAAAGATAGTTATTCGACATTTCTCCCAATGTATCTTTTACGCCACGATAATATCTGTAACCGACAAACCCGCATCCTTTGGGTGTTTCGGGTGTTGTATCCTTATGACAACTAAGGAAGAGAGTGGAAAGCAATATAAAGTATAGTGTTCCTCTGATCATGTTGAAGTAACAGTTGATAATCAAATATAACTTGTCGTGCTATTATAAATCAAACACCCTGTAATTCGAAAACCCTTGTCGCTCACGGCCGCTGGGCCCCGTCCCTGTTATCCCGCCGATGGCGGGACTGCATTGGCCTCTGATC
>NZ_JBXAPW010000013.1:0-8964 GCF_058806635.1 Sediminibacterium sp. GW821-FHT12F12
CTGCTTCGCATGATCTGATCTGTCTTCGCTTCGCTTGACACCGACCCCAATGAGGCCCGTCCACAGGGACTGATTAGAAATTTTTCATCGAACACCCTGTGAAGACAATTTTATTCAACTAATCAAATAAACTTTGAATTATCCAATAGCACAAGACGTTAATTTTTAATTATCTCATCCTTTCCGTTTGCCGTTTAACATTTTTTTATTTGGCTTCATACGACCGGATTCGTAAATTGCTTACGAATAAAATCGTAGCAATGGCCGTTTCCAAGAATATCAAACCAACAGAGAGTGAACTGGAGATTTTACGGGTGCTTTGGGACAAAGGTACCGCCACCGTAAGAGAGGTACACGAGATCCTGAGCGAGCACAAAGACGCCGGGTATACCACTACCCTTAAACTGATGCAGATCATGTTTGAGAAAGGCATCGTAAAGCGGGATGACAGCAGTAAAACCCATATTTACCGGGCCAATATTACCCGCGAGAATACACAGCAGCAGATCGTGGGTAAAATGATCAATTCCCTTTTTGGAGGCTCTTCTACCCAGCTGGTGATGCAGGCTTTAGGTAATACGGTACCTAACAAGGAAGAGCTGGATGAGATCCAGAAACTATTGGACAACCTGAAAAAACAGTAAGTGTATGCAGCACCTGTTTCAATCCGTTTTTTTACAGTCGCTGGGATATGCCATTGCCCATAGCGTATGGCAAACAGCGCTTGTATGGCTGATCTATATCAGTATCACCGGTTTACTGCCCATGGGTGCTGCAGCCAAATACCGGTTGGGCGTGGCCGCGCAAACCATCGGTTTTGTCTGGTTCCTGTTTACTTTTCAATTCTATTACCAGCAATACCACCAGGCATGGCAGCCTGTACAAACGGCTGCAGAAAATATGCAACCTATAACTGCTACCGGAACGGGAGTACTGTCCGGTGTACTGCAATGGATGCTGAAAGGAGAAAGACTCTTGCCCTATATATCCATGGCATACCTGTTATTGATGGTCTTTCTCTGTGTACGCTGGTTCATGGGCTATCGCCAAACACAGCTGATCCGCTACCAGGGACTGCATAAGATGCCAGCCGAATGGCGTTTATTTGTGCAGAAAATTGCGGCCCAGCTCAATATCAAAAAAAACGTACGGGTGTTTTTATCTGAGCAGGTAAGTACACCACTCACGATTGGTTTTTTAAAACCGATTATCCTTGTGCCGATGGCCAGCATTAACCATCTCAGCACCCAGCAGATGGAAGCTGTTTTGCTGCATGAAATGGCACATATCAAACGCTACGATTATCTCGTCAATATCCTTTTATCCATTGCAGAGATCGGTCTGTTCTTTAACCCCTTCACGCAGCTGATCAGTAAATCTATCCGCAAAGAAAGGGAGAACAGTTGTGATGACTGGGTGTTGCAATTTCAATACGAGGCACCGGTATATGCTGAAGCTTTGCTACGTATAGCTTACCTGCAACAGGCACCGGCACTGGCCATGACCGCTACCGGAAAAAAGAATGACCTGTTATACCGTGTAAAGCGGATGATTGAACAAAAAGAAAACCGCTTCAGCTACCGCAAACAGTTACTGGCTTTTTTTATTGTAACCGGTATTCTGAGTTCTGTGGCCTGGTTAAGTCCGATCAAATCCAGCCGCAACGAACAGCCCATTGCTTCTCAATCAAAAAAAATAAAACTGGCCACCCCTACGAAAAGAGCACAGCCTTATACCGTGGAACCGATGGCTATCCGTGTAGATAATCCCTTGTTCAATCCGGTTTTCTTTTTATCCAAACCTTTACAGGCGGAAGTGAAAAAAAATGTGGTGGAGGCTGAAAAAGAATTAACGGATGTTGAGAAAGCTTCTCCTGCCGGTATCGTCAATTCCTTCACACCCCTGATCGCTGATGCTTTGCAACAGGCTTCTCTTGAAATGGAAAAACAGCAAAAGCATGATTGGCAGAAAGAGTTGGCCGAAATGGAAAAAGCCAAACAGGAACTGGCCAGGGTATTGTCTGCCGATTCGGCCCTCTTTACTGCGAATATGCGTAAGCAGTTTAAACAGGAGATCAGCAACGGAATGAAGAAAGTATCGGCCGATATAGAGAAAGCCAAAGCGGAGATGCAGAAAGCTTTCAGTGTGAATGTGAATATTGACAAGACAAAAATTACGCACGATATCCAGCAGGCCATGGATGTAGTAACAGACCTGGATAAAATGGGACTGGACAAACTCATCCTCCAATCACTGCGGAGTGTAGAACCGCTGTTCAGAGAAGAACAACAGCCCCTTCAGAAAAAAATACCCCGGAATCGGAATAAGCTCGGGAAGAAAGAATTACCAGAACGGATGATACCGGAAGAGACCGAAACAAAAGAGATCATTGTGGTAGAAACCCCTCTGGAAACACTTGTTACGCCCGTACCAGAACCGGTAGTAATGAATGAGATTAACTTACAAAAATTAGTCCTGCTCTCCAGACTGGCGGAATTGTCTTCCCTCCGGCAAATGAAACTGGCTTTTGCAAAACTGATAGATGCGAAGAAAATAGAAAAACTGCCACTCGTGCTCAAAAAAAGGGTTCGTGCAGAAGAAGAAAAACAGGTAATACTACTGCAGCAATAAGGCTGTTACCAGAGATTACGCGGACACCAATCGCCCCATTTATTACCGAGCAGGAACCCGATCAGTATTTCATGCGTACCCTTACTCACCGTATTCAGGGTAGAAGTCTGTACATCGTAGGAATAACCGATATTGATATTGCGGTTAAGATTCAGTCCCACCATCGCCGCAAAACCATCCTGGTAACGGTAAGAAGCACCGGCCCAGACCAGGTCCTGGTATTGTAGTTTGGCATTCACATCAAAGCCCAATGGTAGCGGACTGATATAACGTACCAGCATAGAAGGTAACAGGCTTACATCATCCGTTAACTGCATCCGGTATCCCGCACTGAGGAATAAATGCGGTATTAATTTCCCGTTTTGTAAGTACACCGTATTATCAGAGAAAGCGATCTGCTGCGGAATGATCTGCTGTGCGGCCAGGCCTACAAAATAATCCCTTGAATATAACCAGAGCCCTGCACTGATATCCGGTTTAATCCGGTTAATGACCCCACTACCTGCCACAGCCGGATCTACGGTAGTGCCTCCGAAATTCAGTTTACTTGCATCCAGGCTCACATTGGTAAACCCGATAGAAGTACCCGCCGCCAGTGAAGTGCGGGGTGATAAACTTAAGTGATAAGAATAGGTGCCGTAAACTGCGAAACGATTCAGCGGACCGGTTTTATCGTTCAGTATGGTAAACCCTACACCGTGGTGCGGATCGGGTGCCGTATAATCCCTCCAATATGCTTCTCCCCTTGGGTTACTACCCCCGGCACGGAAACTGGTGGCAGAGCCCCTGTCGTCGTAATCACTTTTCTTCAGGGGGCCGTGCATGGTGAGATAAGTAGTTACCGGCGCATCCTGTAAACCCACCCATTGCATGCGGTGACTGGCTTTCACATCCCAGTAATTCTCAATCCCCGCTACGGCCGGATTGATGATATAATTGTTCATGATATACTGCGTATAATAAGGCCGCTGCTGGGCCGCAACTGCCGTGCAGATACATAAAGCGATTCCTAGCATGACCTGTTTTACACGCATATCCTTACTTTATAATAGTGACCGATCCTGTGATAATCTGTCGTCCGTTTTTAGGGTTGATAATATAATAATACGTTCCTATCGGTAATGGGTTGCCATTCCGGGTGCCATTCCACTCCACATCATACCCCAAAGATCGAAAAACTATCTGTCCGTAGCGATTATATACATCAATGGTAGCACCGGGATACCCATCCAGGTACTTGATCCGCCACGTATCATTGATACCATCGCCATTGGGCGAAAAAGCATTGGGCACTTCCGGACCTTTTAATACCCGTATAAAAATAGTATCTGTAACCGAACATCCGCCTTTTGCGGTCAGTTTTAATCGATACGTGATATCCTCTTCCGGAATGGCTTTGGGGGTTGCGGCCGTATCACTGCTGAGATAAGTGGATGGTGTCCAGAGATAGGCCAGTTCATTGCCATATACATAGGTAGGAGTCAGTATAACCTGCCCTCCTATCAATACCGTGATCTTATGCGGCAATACCAGTTTGGGGTTGGGATAAACGGTGAGCGACTGGGTAGCCGTATCGCTGATACAACCATCGGCATTCAGAAAATAAAGGCTTACCGTAAACAGCCCCGAATCATTGAACTGTTTATTCGGATTCTGCTGGGTGGATATATCGCCGCCCGCCAGGTTCCATGCCCAGTTGGCAACAGCACTGGATCCACTGTAGCTTTTATCGGTAAAGTTGATGATATCGCCGTAACAAAGCTGGCTGGCAGATACGGTGAACGATGCTTTGGGTTGTGGATATACCGTAATCGTTTGTGACGTAACATCAGAACAGGCCGTACCACCCGAATAAGCTACCATCCTGATGGTATAGGTTTTGGGAGAGCTTGGATCAGCATAGGCGTGAGGATAAATTTTTCCCGGTGCAGGATTTTCATCCGTTTCTTTTACAGTAGGATTGTTGCTATAGTCCCAATAGATCTCCAGTTTGGTTACAAATCCAAAATCAACGGTTGAATTATTTTTCAGCCTCACCGGTTTTATCCCACAATACGGAGCCGCATCGGCAAATTCAAAAGCAGCTTTGGGGATACTTCCGTTGACGGTGAAGTCCTGGACCAGGTTTGCTACACAACCGTCTTTTGAGGTAACCGTAAGCGATACTTTGTAATTCCCTTTATCTGCATACTTGATCTGCGGATTTTGTAAAGTGCTGGATGCAGCAGAAGGGCCGGGACTAACAGGCGGTGTACCTGCGTTAAAATTCCACAGGTATTTGAATTGCGCCTGGGAACCATCGCTGATTTTACTGGTATCTGTAAACAGGGCAAATGCATCGCTCAAACACACTTCCGGTAAAATAAACCCGGGTTGCGGGCTTGGATTGATGGTAAAAGCAGGTGCATACGGATCACTCTCACAACCCGTGGCAGTGGCCACTTTCAGGCTCACGGCTTTGGTACCATCAGTGGTATATTGGGCGGTTACCGGTGCATTTGTGGTGTTGGTGATAATACTGGCTCCATTATCCAGGTTCCAGATCCATTTGGCAAGGGTTCCTGTGGTTGTGGTAGAAGCATCAGTGAAAGTGATATCCCTGTTTACACACTTAATTGAAGTAGCCGTAAACCCTGCCACCGGTTTGGCTGATTGTTGTACCGTTTGGCTGTATTCAGTAGATAAACAACCGATATCGGAAGCTACTTTGAGTTTGATGGTATAACTGGCCGGACTGTTATATATTTTAGGAGATAAGGTTGCTGTGGTAAGGTCGGCATTGGTGCCATCTCCAAAATCCCAGAACCAGCGTTTGATGGCTCCCTGCGAGGTATTGCTTTGATCAGTGAATGTAACGGGATCATTGGCACAACCGCCTGCAGCTACTGAAAACTTAGCCACAGGAAGTTCTTTTACCGTTACGGGCAGGGTAAATACCTGGTCGGTACTTCCACAGCCATCGGGAGTGGAGGAAGTGGTATACAGTTTAATTGTATCACGAATAGCGGCGGTATTGGCACTGGTGAAAGTGAAGGTTTTTCCGGGACTGTAATAAGTAAGTGTTTGCCCGTTCAGGGATCTGGTGCTATCAGCAGTAAAAGAAGTAAGCGGACCGATACCGGCAGCCGGCGAGATATTGGGTGCCGCCGAAAAATCCCATTTGATACTGGCCGGAACAAAAGCCAAAGGAACGGATAACTGCAGTGGCGTATTCACACAGGTAACGGCAGAATCAATGCGGCTGTAAGGGTTCTGAAAGGTAGCAGAGGGGGTAAAATCACGGACATTGGTTCCTCCATTATAACCGTAGGATTCAACATTGCCATAACCATACACAATGGCTGCAAAATTAGTATCTGCCGTTACCCTATGCACAGGATTTGTAGCAGAGCTTACGGTTAAGTCTTCCTGCAGGTAAGAATAATTGCTTCCCGGTATATCTACAAATGTTCCCGTGGGGGCTGCATTATCGATTTTAAGTGTGTTTTTAAAATTTTTGCTGACAATGATATTTACATAATGTAAGGCAATCTGGGTTTGCCCCTGTGGAACATAGGCAGCGTGTGCCGAAAAAAAAGTAATGTCTCTCAGCGTTTGTTCTACCGGATTCAGCAGAACCATTTCAGGATCGGAATAACAGGACTTTGGTGCATTGGTTCCGGTAGAGCACCCTGTTTTACAGGTTTGAGAAGTGATGTATTGCACTACTGAAATGGGTTCACTGCCTGTAATGACAATAGGTTTACTGGTTCTGTAGGTATAAAAGTTACCTGTACTGTTAAAGGCAGCAGCGCCCAATGTTGTGGTAACACCATTTTCCTGCACCTGAACGGTAGTGGTGCTATTTTGTACAAAAATTCTGAAAATGTCTTCCGGTCTGTCAATAAAAGGCGCCGTAACAAAAGTCTTTCCCCAGGAACGGGTGGGAAATAACTGTTGATAAAGATTATCTCCCCCACTGGCCCCTGCACAATCAAACGAGCTCCAGGTACTGGCTGAAAAAACGGCAATAGGTTTACAGCCAGATGTTCCGGAAGATTTTGAACTGACTTTAGTACCAGAGAGATCTCCAAAATCATTCGTCTGAAACTGGTAACAATCACCGGCATTGGCCAGTACTACTGAGAATTTTGTACCAGCGGGTTTTCCGCCCCTGCCAGCTGCGGTAGGGGTAATTTCAATAGTCGTATTATCCTGTGTTGCCACTACAACTAACTCACCTGTCCCCCCTCTGGTACCGTTACTGGTAGGACCGGCTGTAGAATTGGAATTCATACTCGGAACAATATAATCGTTACCGAGCACCGTTGTTGGAATGGCTAAAGTAGCCCCGCTTCTGGCTGAACGTATGATATGCGAATACACGACAACCGGATCCTGGGCTGTGATCCTGATAGCAGCATTTGTTTTAATTCCATCTGTCATATTCAGATATACGTCCGTATTCAATCCATAATACAGGGGAGTTGTTCCTGTAGTTGTTCCTGTACCCGTTGCGTTTAGAAATATCCGGGTTACTACATTCGCCTGAACAGAAAACGTTATGGGGGCGGCAGTTCCCAACTGTATGGTTCCGGAGGTATTTGCAGAACTGGTAATATATAAGCCCATTACTGATGTTGTTCCATCAATATGTGCGGGATAGGCGATCCAGAATTCCTTTCCTTTATTCGAGAAGTCCTGTCCATTTACCATCAAATGACCAAGGGTGCAGATACAAAACAGCAGAAATCGATACTTCTTCATCAGGGGGCGGTCAATATTTCGCAGCATTTCTGTTTGATAGAAACGCCATGTTTAAAATTAAGGCATATCAGCCTATCAGCCGGTTTAAAGACTCATTAAAACGTTAAAATGTTGTCTGCAACAAAGAGCTGGTTTCAGGTCCGCAGCAGAATAGCAGATCCAATATAGAAAGGTTGGGCTGAAACCCGATTCTGTCTTCGAACACCTGGGTGTACCGGGAGCAGGTTTCTGCCTGTTGGTAATTTTTGGGGAGGATGGTGCTCCGCCTGTCCGTTACACCCTCCGGATAGGTTTTCAGGTACTGCTGGGTCAGTGAAATATCTCCCGGGATTTTCAGTACTTTTTTCAGCCAGTGCAGCGTGGCCATGTTCAGGTCCAGCAGGTAGGTTTCTTTCTGTTGGAGGAGTTGCCAGACCCCATCCCGGTAAAATTCAAAGAAGGGTGCCCGGCTGTAACAGGACTCGATGGTTCGCCAATGCTGCACCTGCCAGTTGTCTGAATAGCTGATTCTGACATCCTTCATCAGCTCCCGCTGGCCCCTGCCTTTTTCCAACGGAACTGATAAACCTACCACACCATTGCTGCCCGCTACCATACAACGGTTGCGAAAACTCATTTTCTGGTAGGTTTCATATTGTTCAATTTCAATATTTGAAAAATTATTTAAAATTTTAAAGTAATTAATGCTTCCAAAATATTGACTATCAACTACTAAAAATAATATATTTTCACTCTGTTTAATCATTGTTTCAAATCAGCAAAATCCTTGAAATTTGGCAATATTAAATGCTATTTTTAATTTAGCTATTATTAAATAACTATTTGATTATTAATTATTTGTAATAAAATAATGCAAACTACTATTTTTAGTATTCAAAAACCAATCGCTTTTTGCCAAAAACGCTAATATATTTAGCGTCAAATGTAAGTTAATTAAAAAGAGTAAATCTTGAAAATCGGTGAGTCTCTCCTATTTTGCAGGCAAATACTTAGCTGTTGAAACAAGCCCTCCTATTCGCCTTATTTGCCCTTTTACTGGCAGGCTGCCAAAAGCCCCAGGGCTTTGATTACCGGGATATCAAAAATGTGAAGATTGAAAATATGGGGTTCGACAAAACCCTCCTGTCGATGGACCTGGTGTATTACAACCCCAACGGTTTTGGGGTGGATCTGAAAAAAGTGGACTGCGATGTATATGTGGACAACAGCTATCTCGGCAAATACCAGCTCGATACCCTGATGCATATTCCCCGGCGGGCTGAGTTCAACTTACCCTCCCGTATTGCCATAGATATGAAAACAGTGCTGAAAAACAGCCTCAATATGCTGTTCAGCCAGGAAGTGCTGATTAATGTAAAAGGAACCACCCGGGTGGGTAAGGCAGGGCTCTATACCAATGTGCCGTTTAATTATGAAGCGAGGCATCGGTTGAAGCTCTTTTGAATATCGAATATCGAGCAGGGAATGTCGAATTTCGAAGTAGTTCCATTATGGGCAAGAAAAACGCCAAATAGATCAATTTCGGCGTTCGATATTCTTTATTCGATATTCGACATTCAATTATACGGCTGCACATGACAGGGTTTT
>NZ_JBXAPW010000013.1:9061-126186 GCF_058806635.1 Sediminibacterium sp. GW821-FHT12F12
CGGGCCGCCGCCGTCTTCGGCGCGTTTACAGATGGGAGGTAATAATTTATAGGCTTCCGGTTCGGCTTTATCGGCATCGGCATCAAAACCGGCATTGTTCAGGGCCGCTTTAATGGCAGAAGCACTGGTACGGTCGGGCAAAAACTGTACTTTGATCTCGCCCTGCAGCAGGTTGATCTTCCAGGTCATCATACCACTTTCCATATTGGCCTTGTTCTCCATCAACAGGTATTTGTCCAGCTTTTCTTTACACTCCCAGCAACGCAGGTTGGCCGATTTAATGGTTACCCATTCCGGTTTGGGTTGCTGCGCCTGTAAGGCATTGACACCGGCCAGTAAACAACCGGTTAAGAACAGTATTTTTTTCATGGGTACAAATTTCAGTTACTAGGTCAAATACCCTGCCAGTTAGCCGGGTCGTTACGCCAGGAAAGCAGTAATTGTTCGGTATCGGCAGACACCTGCCCTTTGTCCACCGCCAGGCTGATCAGGTTGGCATAATTGGTGAGCGAGCGGTAAGGCACTTTGGCCTCTTCGAAAGCTTTATCTGCCACAGAAAACCCGTAGGTAAAAATGGAGACCATGCCTACCACTTCCACGCCGGCATTACGCAGCACATCCACCACCTGCAAACTGCTTTTACCGGTAGAGATCAGATCCTCGATCACCAATACGCGCTGCCCTGGGGTATAAAACCCTTCGATCTGGTTGCCCAGGCCATGTTCCTTGGGTTTTGGGCGCACATAGATATAAGGCAGCTTTAACTGGTCGGCAGCCATGGCTCCCCAGGGAATGCCTGCCGTGGCCACACCCGCCAGTACTTCGGCCTGCGGAAAATGTTCGAAGATCACATTACACATTTCGCTCTTCACAAAATCACGTACAAAAGGAAAGGATAATACCCGGCGGTTATCGCAATAAATAGGGCTTTTCCAGCCACTGGCCCAGGTAAAAGGTTTCTCCGGACTCAGTTTTACAGCTGCTACCTGCAGCAGTTTTTCAGCAACGGCTTTTTCGTTTGTCATAGCGCGAAAGTAAGGCCATTTTAGAAAGGGGAATTGGGAAATTGAGAAATTGTATTCACATTTGATGCATCATGGAAAAAATGAAAATTATTGCGGGAGGCGGCCTGGTGCTGAACGAAGCGGGCGAACTGCTGCTGATCTTCCGCAGGGGTAAATGGGATCTTCCCAAAGGCAAACTGGATGAAGGCGAAACCATTGCCCAATGCGCCGCCAGGGAAGTGATGGAAGAAACCGGCATCACTGGATTAACCCTCGGAAAACTGATCGGCATCAGCTACCACGAATACTTTGACACATTTATCAACCAGGATGTGATCAAGGAAACCCATTGGTTTGCCATGCAGGCCAGCGGCGTGCAAAACCTGGTTCCGCAAACAGAAGAAGATATCCTGGAGATCCGATGGGTAAAGGGTGAAACATTGGCCACCTGCCTTGAAAACAGTTATGATACGGTAATCGATATCATTAAAAAGGCTGGACTGATCTGACTGTGTTACTCACCATAAAAATAGGCTTACCGTTTTTTCAGGATCGCCACGGTTAACCGGCTCACACAAACCAGTTTTCCCTGCTCATCGTGGATTTTGATCTCCCATACATGTGAGGTGGCACCCAGGTGTATCGGCGTAGCCGTTCCGGTTACCTGTCCGCTTTGGGCACTGCGGATATGGTTGGCATTGATCTCCTGTCCTACACAAATAAAATTCTCCGGATCTATCACCAGCGCTGAACCTACGCTGCCCAAAGTTTCTGCCAGCGTAACAGAAGCTCCTCCATGCAATAAACCATAAGGTTGTTTGGTGCGGTGGTCTACCGGCATGGTAGCTGAGAGATGGGTATCGCCCAGTTCCGAAAAACGGATCCCGATAAAATCGCCCATGGTGTCTTTACCCAGTGCCTGAAAATCTTCCAGAGTAAGGTCTTTGTTGAACCAGATGCGCATGTGGATTATTTATTTGTATTCAATGAACGTAATGTAATATTCACGGCTTCCGGCAGAAAGGGAGAAGCATCTCCCCCGTTGCGGATGATGTCGCGTACAATGGTAGACGCCACCGATGTATATTTTGGCTCGCCGGTAAGGAAAATGGTTTCGATGTTTTTATCAAGTGTACGGTTGGCATCGGCGATGGTTTTTTCGTACTCAAAATCGCTCACGTACCGGATGCCCCGTAAAATAAAACCGGCATGGATGATACGGCAGTAGTTCACGGTCAGTCCGTCATACACCACACTCTGTACCCGCGGCTCATCCTTATAGATTTCGCTGAACCAGTGCATCCGCTGTTCGGCGCTGAACATGGGACTTTTGGAGGAATTGATACCGATACCCACATAGATCTTATCGAACAGGGGTAAAGCCCGGTTGATGATATCCACATGGCCCAGTGTTACAGGGTCAAAGGTTCCGGGAAACAAGCAGATTCGCTCCATATAGCAGGTTTGAGGAGGTGAAAATACGAAGTAGACAGTACAAACCACGAAGGCCGCTAAACATTCCCAGTTCAGCAGTTTGTTACGGAGATCAGCTTTCTCTGTCAACCAGCAGGTACAGCACGGCCATTCTCACCGCCACCCCGTTCTCTACCTGGTTCAGGATGATGGAATAAGGCCCGTCGGCCACATCGCTGTCCAGCTCCACACCGCGGTTAATGGGTCCGGGGTGCATGATCACAATGTCTTTGCCCAGGCTTTCCAGTACTTTCCGTTTGATACCATAGGCCAGGTTATACTCGCGCAGCGAAGAGAATAAAGGCTGGTTCTGGCGCTCCAGCTGTATGCGCAGCACATTGGCCACATCGCACCATTGCAGGGCTTTTTTGAGGTTATATTCCACCCTTACGCCAAGGGCTTCGGCAATGTATTTGGGAATGAGGGTAGGTGGACCTGCCACCATGATCTCTGCCCCCATTTTTTTCAGCAGGTACATATTACTCAGGGCCACCCGGCTATGCATGATATCGCCAATGATGGCCACTTTCAGTCCTTCCAGTTTGCCCAGCTTTTCCTGCATGGAATAGGCATCGAGCAAAGCCTGGGTGGGGTGTTCATTGATTCCGTCGCCGGCATTCACAATGGCAGCAGGAATATGTTTGGCCAGAAAATGCGGGGCGCCGGAAGCGCTGTGACGCATCACCACCATATCCACTTTCATGCTGAGAATATTGTTCACGGTATCCAGCAGGGTTTCGCCTTTGGCGGAGGATGAACTGCTGGCTGCAAAATTGAGTACATCTGCTGAGAGCCTGCGTTCTGCCAGTTCAAAAGACATACGGGTACGGGTAGAATTCTCGTAAAACAGGTTTACGATGGTTACATCACGCAGTGAGGGAACTTTCTTTACCGGCCTTTGTAAAACTTCTTTGAATTGCTGTGCAGTGGAGAGAATTAACTCAATATCTTCTCTGTTGAGATCTTTGATACCAAGGAGATGTTTGGTAGATAGTTTCATTAAAAATCAAAGGTAATGGTTTCGGGAACAAGAAACAAGTGGGTTACTTGTTACTGGATACCGGTTGCGGGTTACAAGTTGCCGGATAGGCTGGTTTTGTTCTGTGCAGTTTCCCTGCGTCAGTTAAATTAGCACCACTTCATCGCCACCGTCTTTCTCTTTCCAGTACACTTTTACTTTCTGCGAAATGATGGTATCGATCACTTTTCCGGCATAATCGGGCTGTATGGGTAATTCCCGGTTGAACCTGCGGTCTACCAGTACGCAAAGCGACACTTTGGAAGGGCGTCCAAAATCCAGCAGGGCATCCAGCGCCGCACGGATGGTGCGGCCGGTGTACAACACATCATCGATCAGCACTACTTTTTTATTGGAAATACTGAAGGGAATATCTGTGTGGTTGGCAATGTGCAGGCTTTTACGCACATCATCACGGTAAAAAGTGATATCCAGTTTGCCGTATTGCACCAGTTCGGGAGATACAATGGCTTTCAGTTCCTGCACAATCCTATCGCTGAGGAATATCCCCCTTGGCTGCAGGCCAATAATGACCGTATCAGCCAGCTGGAGATTGTTCTCCAGGATCTGGTGTGCCAGTCGTTTAACGGTTAATGCCAGTTGTTGCTCGGATAATATCGTCTTCAAAACCGAATTTTTCATAAAAATAAATGCTTTCTCGCATACCCGATAGGAATTATTCCCTGCGTCTGGTTTAATTTGCCCGCAAATGCTCAGGCTTCATTCCATATCATTGGTTCAGTTCCGTAATTACCTGCAACAGCAGTTTTCTTTTACAGAAAGAATTGTGGGGATCTGTGGCCTGAATGGTTCCGGCAAAACCAACCTGCTGGATGCTGTGTATTACCTGAGTTTTACCCGCAGTTATTTTTCGCGGCCCGATTCACAGAATGTGCACCACGGACTGGCAGGTTTACGCTTACAGGCCACTTATGATTTACAGGGAGAGCCACAGGAGCTGGTCTGCATTCTGCGCGAGAACAACCGGAAAGAACTGCAGCTGAATGAGGAAGCCTATAAAAAATTCTCCGATCATATCGGCAAAATCCCCTGTGTGATGATTGCACCGGATGATGTGGTGCTGGTAACCGGCGGTAGCGAAGAAAGAAGAACTTTTATTGACACCCTGCTTTCGCAGATCAGTAAAGAATACCTGCTTTGCCTGATCAACTACCAGAAACTCTTACAGCAACGCAACAGTTTATTGAAGCAATCTGCCGAAACAGGATCGATGGATGATACCCTGCTCCAGATTCTGGACGAACAGCTATGCAAAAAGGGAAATTATATTTTCAAGGAAAGAAAAACATTCCTCGAAGGTTTCCTTCCGCTGGCGGCATCTATTTACCAGCGTATTGCCGGCAAGGATGATGGACTTTCGCTGGTATACGACAGCCAGTTACTGAAAGATGATTTTGCCACACTACTGAACCTGAGCCGTTCAAAAGACCTGGTCCTGCAAAGAACCACCGCCGGTACTCACCGCGATGACCTGTTGTTTTATATGGGGTCGGCCCCTTTCAAAACCGAAGCCTCACAGGGTCAACGGAAAAGTCTCCTCTTTGCATTGAAGCTCGCCGAGTGGCAGGTGCTGAAAGAAAAAAAAGGCTTCACCCCTATCCTTTTACTGGATGATGTATTTGAAAAATTAGACGAGCAACGCATGTTCCAGTTACTGAACTGGGTTTGCACCGAAAGCGACGGGCAGGTGTTTATTACGGATACACATGCGGATCGCTTGCAATTACAATTATCCGGCATTCGTATTCCCTTTCAATTAATTGAACTGGATTAGAAATGGTCTGGAGTTTGGAGTTAGGAGTTGGGAGTTAGAAATAATGTTAACCGTGACTCCAAACTTCTAACTTCTAACTCCTAACTTTACTTCATGTCTGAGTTTCATATCGGCGATGCGATCAAGGGTTTTCTGCACAAGAGTCATTTGCGCAATGGGATCCGTGCGATACAGATCGAAGAGATCTGGGAGCAGCTGATGGGTAAAACCATTGCAAAATACACGGACAAGATCCAGATCATTAACCAGAAATTATTTATCCATACTGCTGTAGGGCCTTTGAAGAATGAATTGCTTTACCAGAAACAGCAGATCATTGACCGGGTAAATGAAGCCTTTGGAGAGAAAGTGATCAATGAAGTGATCATACAGTAAGCAGTTGCCCCTTTATTTTACCCGTACACGCGGGTCTACCACTCCGTATAACAGATCAGCAAGGATATTCACAAGGATAAAAAAAGTAGCGGTGATCAGTACACTGCCCATCACTACCGGGAAGTCTAATTTCTCCAGCGCATCTACCGTTACTTTACCGATCCCTTTCCAGCCAAAAATATATTCCACAAAAAAAGCACCTGCCAGCAATTCGGCAAACCAACCCGTAATGGCAGTAATAACAGGATTTAATGCATTACGCAAAGCATGGCGAAAGATGACTATTTTTTTAGACAGTCCTTTGGCATAAGCCGTGCGGATATAATCCTGGTCAAGCACATCCAGCATAGAACTTCGCGTGAGCTGGGTAATGATGGCTAGTGGGCGGATACCCAGGGTAATAGCCGGCAGAATCAGGTTCTTCAGTTGCAGCTCCTTGCCGGTAAAGGGATCGATCTGGAACAGGCTGCCCGTCATGTGCAGACCGGTGTACTGGCTCAACACAAATCCGAACAGATAGGCCAGCACAATGCCCATAAAAAAAGAAGGCGCAGAAATGCCCAGTACACTCGCAAAAATGGCGGAGGTATCCATCCAGGTATTTTGTTTTACGGCGGCCAGTATGCCCAGCAGAATTCCGATCAGCGTAGCAATACACATGGCGGCGAAGGCTAGCACCAGCGTTCCCGGCAGGGCTTCCATCAACAGTTCGCCTACGTCTTTTTTGGTTTGATAGGAACGGCGCAGGTAGGGCAGTTTTATCCCCAGCTTTTGTTCACCTCCGACGAAAAATCCTTTCAGTTGTTTCTTTTCGATGTCTGCTGCGGTATGCACTGCCACTGGCGACACATCATTCAGATACAAAACAAACTGCTTCCATTTGGGCTGATCCAATGCCAGCTCTTTACGGATATTTTTGATCGTGGTACTATCACCCGCCTGCCCCAGTACCAATCTGGCCGGATCGCCAAAACCCTGGAACAGGAAAAAAACCACAACCACCACTCCTACCAATACCAGTAATCCGTAGAGTAATTTTTTGGCGAGGTAAGACATGGATTAATGAGTGAATGAGTGGGTGAGTGAATGAGTGAATGGTTTTATTGGGTTTTGATTTGTTGCAGGAGTTTTTCGGCGTCTACATAGCTTGTTTTGGATAAGACGGTAGCAGCCTGCATCATCACATACGTAGGTGTAACGCGTGCGGCTGTTTTTAAAACCGTAGCATCGCATTTGAGTATGGCAAGGCCGGGAAGTACAGATTGAGCCTTATCGGCATCTGCGGTTACTACCAGTATGGGCAGGTTTTGTTGGGCAGCGGCTTCTTTCACTTTATCAAAACCGGATAACCATGCCTCGGTATGATCAAAATCTTTGACCAATAAGAGAAGATATTTACCAGGAGTAGCCAATACCGCCGCAGTAGTATCTACGCCGGAAATGGTTTGCAGGGAAAAGTCGGTGATCTTTGCGGTCAGTCCATTCCCTTTTCTGACCAGTTGATCCTTCCTATCTACGTATTCATAAGTAGAATCAAAATCAGCCGGAAAATTGGCCTGGTCAAATTCCAGTTGTTTACCCTGACGTTTGTAAGTAAATACAATGGAAAAACTATCCGGAATAGCATTGACCGGGGTTTTCATCTGCTCCAGCAGGTCGTTGCCTTTTTTATAGGGCAGACAATCTACAAAAGGAAGATGCTGTAATACATAATACTGTCCATAACTGGTTCCTACCGTTGCCAGTAATAACAATACCATGGCACCGGCCGGTTTTACGGCAGATTTGATTTTGTTGGCCGCAAAAAACAAGACCAAGATCAGTACCAGCAGGAAGATATCTTTTCCAAAAGACTGGGCAGGCGTTAAGGGCAAACAATCGCCAAAGCAACCACAGGTTTTGATCTTGCCGGAAAACAGTGCGTAACCGGTGAGGAAGGTAAAGAAAATGATCAGCAGCAATAATAACCAGCTGAACAGTTTCATGCGCCATCCGATGATCACTGCCACACCGGCCACGATCTCGAACACATTCATCACCAGTGCAAAAGCCAGGGTATAATCATTCAGGAAATGCATGTTCCACACTTCAAAAAACTCCTGCATCTTATAGCTTAAACCCAGCGGGTCGTTGGCTTTTACCAGCCCGGAAAAAATAAACAACAGGCCTACGGTCCATCGTACAATGAGCAGAAATGTTTTCATACGGTTAGTGTTTGCCTTCGGCAATTAAGATTAATGCAAAAACGGAATAATTGATAATGTCTACATAATTGGCATCTATGCCTTCGCTGATAAGTGTTTTACCATCATTCGCCAGAATCTGTTTAATGCGCATCAGCTTCATCAGTATCAGATCGGCAAAACTCTGCTGGCTCATTTCGCGCCAGGCTTCCCCATAATCATGGTTTTTATCGAGCATGGTATTCTTCGCAAAACCAATGTATTTGCGGTACAGCTCATCTACTTTTTCTACCGGCAGTTCCTCTACCTGCGGTTGGCCCAGTTCCAGCTGCATCAGCCCGATAACGGCATAGTTCAGGATGCCCTTGAATTCGGAAGGAATATCATCGCCCACTTTCTGCTTCTGCAGGTCCTGTATGGTGCGGATGCGCAGGGCTTTGATAAAGATCTGGTCCACCACTGAAATGGTACGCAATACCCGCCAGGCAGTACCATAATCCTTGGTCTTTTTGAGGAAGATCTCCTTACACTGGCCCACGGCCTCGTCGTATTGTATATTGGTCCGGCTCATTTTTTATTGCACTGTTTATCGTGGCTTTGGTAATACCTTTGACTGACTGCAAGATAATTGAATCCCTGTATGTACACACTGAATTGTAAAGGAAGATTACTGAAAATAGCACAACCGGTGGTGATGGGTATTATCAACATCACACCCGATTCTTTTTATAGCGGGAGCAGGCAATTTACGGTAGACAGTGCCCTGCTGATGGCCGAGTTGATGCTAAATGAAGGCGCCACGATGCTGGATATTGGCGGACAAAGCACCCGACCGGGCAGCAAACAGCTAACGGCGGAGGAAGAGATAGAACGGGTATTACCAGTGATTGAAGCGATGCGCAGCCGGTTTCCGGAGAGTTTTATTTCGGTGGACACTTATTTTTCAGCTGTTGCCCGTGCTGCGGCAGAAACGGGTGCAGACATCATCAATGATATCAGCGGTGGCAGTTTTGATGCCAGTATGCTGGCTACCGTTGCCGGTTTACGGGTGCCTTATGTATGTATGCATGTGAAAGGAACGGCTGATACGATGCATAAGACCCATGCAGGGATTGATATAACTCAGGAAGTACTGGATTATTTCATTGCCAAAAAACGGGAATGCCAAGAGGCAGGTATTGTTGATCTGATCATTGACCCTGGTTTTGGTTTCAGTAAAACCATTGCCCAGAATTTTGAGATACTGAAGAACCTGGAAGTATTTTCCATCCTTCATAAACCTATACTGCTGGGCGTTTCCAGGAAGTCCAGCATTTATAAAACCCTTGGTATTACACCTGAGGAAGCCCTGAATGGTACCACCGTTTTACATACTGCGGGATTATTAAAGGGCGCTTCTATCCTGCGGGTACACGATGTGAAAGAAGCCGTGGAAGCAGTGAAACTGACTCAGCATCTCCGATAAAAGCGTCACTGCAGTTCTCCCTCCTGCAAAAAAAGCAAAGGTCCCGCATGGCGGAACCTTTGTCATATCTCCTGCAAAATTATTTTAGTGTTGTGGCATACCCGGCATCTGCGGTTGTGCAGGTTTGGCAGCAGCTGTGGTGATATCCAGGACCTCTATCTCAAATATCATATTCGCATACTGTGGAATAACCGGCGGCTGTCCGTTCTGGCCGTAAGCCAGCATAGCGGGGATATAGATCTTTCCTTTACCACCTTTACCAAATAAACGCAGACCTTCTTCCAGACCGGGGATCACACTCTGGCCACCGAAGATCACGCTCAGGGGTTGTGCTCCGGGTTTGTTTTTATCCATGTTGGAATCAAATTCCTTTCCATCCATGAATGTTCCCCTGTATAAAACAGAAGCCTGTTTGCCGGTATCGGCTTTCAGGGTAGCATCGCCGGCAGAAAGCACTTCAACCAGTACGCCGGAAGGAGTAGATACGGTTTTGATACCTTTTTTAGCCACCAACGCCTGCAGGTCTTTTACTTCCCTGTCTTTTTCCAGCCCTTGCTCTTTGGTCAGGTCGGTAGAAGCCAGTTCCTGGTTGTCGAATACTTTAATGATCTCCACACGGCCTTTGATCATGTCCCTGGCACGGAAGATATTGTTGTACTCAAGCATCCCCAGTTTTTTCAGGGTATCTACGCTCATGCTGAACTCAACTTTATCACCTACACCACACTTGGTGATGATCTCCAGAAAACTGTGTTTGTTGGGGCGTGAGGTATCAATCACGAGGTAAGCAGGTACATGACCGTAAGAAGAGGTCAGTACGGAATCTTTTGGTGGAACCTTATATTCAATATTGAATTTAACGAACTGTCCATGTTTCAGTTTTTCTTTACTGCCGCCACTGGTGATCTTGTAAGAAAGACCGGAGGGGGTTTTCTGGAATTGATTGCAGCTTGCAAGCAATACGATCGCTAGTAACAGCGTGGTGGTTGTTCTCATCATTTGTTTTTATTGTAGTTGATTTTGATATTCTTTGATCACTTCTTTAAAATTGGCCACATTGGCATCCAGGCTGTCGTAACTGCCCCCACCTGCTGCATTTACGTGCCCGCCGCCGTTAAAATGTTTCCTCGCAAATGCATTTACATCAAATGCCCCTTTACTGCGGAAGCTCCATTTTCGCTCCCCGTCACGGTCTATCACCAGGGCTCCGAATTTAATACCCTGTATGGTTAGCAGGTAGTTCACCAATCCTTCCGTATCGCCGGTTTTGATATTGTAGCGTTGCAGATCAGCCCGGGTAATATACATCAAAGCGGTGTTATATTCATAGAGAACTTCCATCCGGTTTACCAAGGCATACCCGATAAAACGGAGACGGTTCTCGAGGAAATTATCGTAAATATTATCGTGCACTTTGGTATGATGCAGACCGATCTCTTTCAACGTTGCCACCATCCGATGTACAGAAGCCGTGGTAGCCGGGAAACGGAAAGAACCGGTATCGGTCATAACACCTGTATATAGACATTCTGCTGTATGGATGGTGAGTTTGTCCAGATTACCAGAATCAACGATAAAATCATAGACCATTTCGCAGGTTGAGCTTTTGCGGGTATCGCTGATACCATAGGTAAACGCTTCTTCCTGGGGTTGCTGGTGGTGATCGATCAGTATCTTGGTGCAGCCGGCTGAAAGCAAGGGCTGTTCCATGTGTTTGGTGCGGTGCAGGATATTGAAATCGAGGCAGAAAATGACATGGGCGCTATTGATGATGCCCAGTGATTTCTCTTTTTGCTGTTCAAAATCGATCACCGTGTCAATCCCGGGCATCCAATCCAGAAAACCGGCCCAGTTGGTGGGTGAGATCACGGTTACCTCGTGCCCCATGGCTATCAGGAAATGGTACAGGCCCAAAGCGGAGCCCATGGCATCGCCATCAGGCTTCTGATGCATGGTTACCACTATTTTGGCAGGGGTACTGAGTTGGGGGTAGAATTGATCGATCGGGAGCATATAGTGGCGGCAAAATTGCGGTATCCGGCCTATTCTATCAAATCAATTTGTACGGCTTTAACAAAAATAACACCCAATTCTCCCTGAAACGGGTAGCGAATGCTTACTTTTGCGGCCGAAATTTTACAAACTATATGAGCAACAGAACATTTACCATGATCAAGCCGGATGCTACCCAGAAGGGATATACCGGTGCTATTTTAGACCAGATCATCAAAGCGGGTTTTACCGTGAAAGCCATGAAATGGACCCGTTTAACCGAAGCGCAGGCTGGTTTGTTTTATGAAGTACATAAAGAAAGACCTTTTTACGGCGAACTGGTTGAATTCATGAGCAGTGGCCCGATTGTAGCCGCTATCCTGGAAAAAGAGAATGCCGTGGCTGATTTCCGCAAACTGATCGGTGCCACCAACCCTGCACAGGCAGAAGAAGGAACCATCCGTAAATTATATGCAGCTTCTGTAGGCGAGAATGCCGTTCACGGAAGCGACAGTGATGAGAATGCCGCTATTGAAGGAGATTTCTTCTTCTCTAAGCTGGAAAGGTTCTAACTGACAAACTATACTGATGAAAAAAGCCATCCCGTTAAACAAGGATGGCTTTTTTATATCTGGTCAGTTGGTTTTCTTAGTTGATGCTTACCGGTTTGGCCACCGTACTGTCTGCCACGGCCACTCCTTTAAACTGTACGGGTTTATTCAGTCCATTGGTAAAGGAAATAACCGCTGTTTTGGAAAAAGGTCCGCTGGCTCCCCCATTAAAACCCAGTGTGATAAAAGTGGATTTACCCGGTGCGATCTTTTCATTGGCCCGGTACTTAGGTGTGGTACAACCACAACCGGCCGTTACTTCTTTCAATACCACCGTATCCTTACTGATATTTTTGATGACCACATTATACTCCAGTGGCTTACCGGAAGGAATTTTGCCCATATCATAATCGGCGTTGGTGAAACTGAGCAATTTATCAATATCTGTAACCACAGTAACCTGGGTTTGGGCAGCCAACTGCTGTACCAGCAAAAACAGGGAACATACTAAAACAATTCTTTTCATATCTACTTGTGTAAGGTGAAAGCTCTACACTAAGGTAATTTTAATTTGCCACCTGCCATTTTTCCCGATGGTATTATCAGATAAAATAATATTTTTAACTACCAATTCCTGCGGGAAACAATAACTGTTTCACCATTTCCAAACACTACTTGTGATGAGAATACTTACTACTGCCCTTTTATGCTCGCTCAGCTACCTGTCTTTTTCGCAGCAGACGGGTTATAAAACCTTTATGATTACAGCCAAGCCAGGTACACCCTTTGTGTACGACCGTTTCAGCACCCTTGAACTGGGATCTGGTAAGGCATCGGAAGCACTGTTTGAACCCGGTCAGAAATACTCGGTCAGGAATAACGGTTATAGCTCTTACCAGTTAAACAACCGGAAGGACGAAAAAGGCACCCAATCGCCACTGGGCGGATCGGTAGCCAGTCTTGCCTACGATGCCAAAAGTAACCGCCTGTTCTATATTCCCCTGCAGTTATCCGAATTACGTTATCTGGACCTGAAAGAGTCCGATGCTTCCTTTACCTGCCTGGAGAACCAGTCCATTAACCTCCTGCATAACAAAGAAGATGTTGCCAACCAGGTAACCCGGATGGCCATGGGCGCTGATGGATTCGGCTATGCTTTATCCAATGATGGTGAACACCTGATCAAATTTTCTACCCAGGGTACGCCGGTGATCCAGGACCTGGGCGTTTTGATAGATAACCCGCAGAATACGGTACTCGTCCGCTCCAGTTGTACTTCCTGGGGTGGCGATATGGTGGGTGCGGCGGATGGAAGTCTGTACCTGATCACTTTATACAACCATGTATTCCGTATCAGTTTGCCCAGTAAAAAAGCGGATTACATCGGCCAGATCAAAAACCTGCCGGCCGAATTTACCTCCAATGGTGCTTCGGTTGATGCGGATGGCAGCCTGCTGGTAAGTTGCGGAACCAGCTTTGGTAAAAATTTCTCCCCGGTACAAAAAATCAAATGGCCTTCACTGGAAGCAACCCCTATTGATATCCGTGGTAATTCATTGGGCAATATTGCTGATATGGCCAGCAGTAACCTCTTGTTCCAGCCAGCCGCTTCGCAGAAAGAGAAGGAAAAAGCAAAACCAAATACTGTCAACTTTATACAAACGGTGGAAGCGGATGAGAATAACCTGCCTGCTATCAGCCTCTTCCCCAATCCCATCACCAACCGGAGCAGGTTCCAGATCAAAGTCAGCAACCTGAAAGAAAAAGGAGAATATAAAATGATTCTGCTGGATCTAACCGGTAAACCGATCCTCGAAGGAAAAATGAATATCGGCACCAAAACCAGTACCCATTCTTTCACCTTCCCGGCGCAACATGCCAAGGGTGTTTATTTTGTACAGATTGCGGATGTATTTAACCGTACGGTGTATTCACAGCAATTGATTGTGGAGTAACTAATATTGATTAATAAATTATAAAAAAACCGTCATTTGACGGTTTTTTTATTGTGGGGTTCCACAAAAAGAAAACTATCCTTTTATACGTTTAAACGATGGTTAATCCTTCGTAAGCCAGCTCCATGGTCTCTACTGCCGCTTCGTTCGAGTCTGATTTCATGTCAGTCAACGTCATTTTAACCGGGAATGCATTAGCAAGCTTCCATGTCATAGCCGGTACGTTAGACTCATCCAATAAACAGATAGTAATTGTTTTTCTCGCAATCGTATTCATCTTCATTGCGTTATACATGGCCCACATGCTTTTGTCACTCTTGAAAATACCTTTCTTCAGCGTCACGTTACCGTACTTTTTGATACCCGGCATTTTTATGGTTGAGAATGCGGCATTGTTTCCTGCGCGGTATTCTAATACCTGTGTTTCTGAAGACAGGCCTGTTACTTCCTGAAAAACCAATTCGTCATTTCCGATTGTGACGGAGAATGTAAATTTTACAAGCGGCCATGCAGCCGATGGTTCTTTTGATCCCTTTTCTGCCATAAAAGCTGATATACATTTACTGATTGATGATGTGTACAAGATAATACAGAAAACTATAACGATGAACAGGTTGACTATTGATCAGTGTTGTTGCAGCTGAAAGTGCATAAAAAAGCCCCGTGAATAACTTCACAGGGCTTTACTTGTCGGGACGACAAGATTTGAACTTGCGACCCTCCCGCCTTTCGGCGGGATGCGCTATCGGGCTGCCAAATCATTTAGATTGAATCGATGATATAAAAAAGCCCCGTGAATCTCTTCACGAGGCTTTGCTTGTCGGGACGACAAGATTTGAACTTGCGACCCCACGCCCCCCAGACGTGTGCGCTACCGGGCTGCGCTACGTCCCGAAAAACTACAGAATACTCTTATCCTGTAAGTACCGTTTTATTCCTCTTCTTTTAATCGAAGTTTCCAATCTGATCGCTTCAGATCTATTACTGCAAGCGAAAATATGAACAAGTTTCCAAGGAATACCTTTTGATGTAAAAGCAGATTTCCCAAAATTGTGATTCTGTATTCTCTTTTCCAAATCGCTGGTCTGACCTACATAATACTTTTGCAGATTATCACTAAATAATATGTAAACCACAAAATCCATATTATTTTTTGTCTTCTTTCAATGAACCCCTGCCCCTCCCGCCTATTGGCGGGATGCGCTACCGGGCTGCGCTACGTCCCGAAAAAATCCATCTTTGTACAAGTATCAGAATAACTGAAACATACCTGTAACCAGCAACCTGTAACTGGTAACCACTAAATGGGTTGCAAATATAGGGGGAAAAGAAAAATTCAGGTTATATTGCAGAAAATTTTACCACCGCTACATGAAGATACTTGTAAAGCAGGCGGTTATAGCCGATCCGGATTCCCCTCACCATGGCCAGGTTACTGATATTTTAATCGATGGAGAACGTATTATACAAATTGCACCCGGCATCAAGGTTGCGGCCGATGAGGTCATAGATGCCTCCGGTGCCTTCGTATCTCCGGGATGGGTAGATACTTTTTCCCATTTCTGCGACCCCGGTTACGAATACAAAGAAACCCTGGAAACCGGTGCGGCGGCTGCGGCAGCGGGTGGTTTTACCCGTGTATTTGTGCTGCCGAACACTTTACCGGTGGTAGACAGTAAATCGCAGGTGGAATATATCTGCCAGCAATCCAAATCGCTGCCCGTAACCATTTATCCACTGGGGGCCATTACCCGCGGAACCGAAGGAAAAGACCTGGCCGAGATGTACGATATGAAACAGAGCGGTGCAGTAGCTTTTTCCGATGGTATTTTACCCGTTCAATCGCCCGGCCTGTTTGTAAAAGCCCTGCAATATATAAAAGCGTTTGATGGCACTTTGGTACAAGTGCCGCTGGATAAGAGTATTGGTGCCGGTGGACTCATCAACGAAGGCATTATTTCTACCCGTCTTGGTCTGCCCGGCATCCCGGCACTGGCGGAGGAAGTGATCATTAAAAGAGATATTGACCTGTTGAGATATACCCAATCACGCCTGCATATCACCGGCATTTCTACCAAAAACGGGTTGGACTTTATTGCTGCGGCTAAAAAAGAAGGACTTCAGATCAGTTGCAGTGTTACGCCTTATCACCTGTTCTTCTGCGATGAAGACATGCAGAGCTATGATACCAACCTGAAAGTGAATCCTCCCCTCCGCACCAAAGCAGATATGCTGGCATTGCGGGAAGGCGTGATCAATGGTGTGGTGGATTGTATTGCTTCTCATCATTTACCGCAGGACTGGGACAATAAAACCTGCGAATTTGAATATGCCAAAAACGGCATGACCGGACTGGAAAGCAGTTTTGCTGTGGTGAACCATTTGCTGCCGGAACTGAGTGCAGAAAGACTGGTTCAATTGTTTTCCTTGGAAGCACGTAAGATTTTTCACTTACCTGCGACACATATCAGCGAAGGTGCTGTGGCAGAATTAACGATCTTCAACAGAAAAGCCGTGACTTTGCTTACCCGCACCCGCTTACAAACCAAATCGCCCAATACACCGTTCCTCGACAGAGAGCTGACCGGAAAAATAATGGGTATCGTTCACAAAGGAAAACTAACTTTAAACCAAAACTGATTTTTATGAAAGTAAACATCGTTAATGAAGGTCTCAAATGGGGTTGTATCAATGGATTGATTGCTGTATTACTGATGTACGGATCCTGGGCAGCCGGGTTAAATACATTTGTCAGCGTGCAGTTCTGGGCTAATTTCATTCCCTTCATGATTGTAATCCTGATTTTTTCAGGCATTCAGATCAAAAAACAGAATGATGGGTTACTGCCTTTCTCGCAGGCATTAAAATTTACTTTCCTGAGTTATGTAATAGTTGCACTGATAACTGCCATTGCCACTTATGTGCTGTATAACCTGATTGATAAAGAACTGACACAAAAATCAGTACAGGTAGGTCTGGAAAAAACGAGGGCCATGATGGAGAAATTCGGTGCTTCAGAAGAAGATATCGACAAAGCCATGAAATCCGGCATGGAAGAAGGTGCGAAAGGAACCGGAATAGGTAAGATCTTTATGGGTACCGGATTATTTCTGATCTGGGATTTTGTAAAAAGTCTGCTGATCTCTCTGGTGATCAGAAAAGAAGAAAAATTTGCCGACTAATCAAGCAACATGGACGTATCAATCGTAATTCCTTTAATCAACGAGGATGAATCTTTACCGGAATTGTGCAGCTGGATAGAATCGGTTGTAACGCAACACCAACTTTCCTATGAAGTGATCCTGGTGGATGACGGAAGTACGGATGATAGCTGGGCTTTCATCGAAAGAAAATCGACAGAAAACCCGCATTTCAAAGGCATCAAATTCCAGCGTAATTATGGCAAATCTGCGGCCCTGAATGAAGGTTTTAAAGCCGCCCAGGGCGATGTGGTTATTACCATGGATGCAGATATGCAGGACTCTCCCGATGAAATTCCTGAACTGAGGAATATGATCATCCATGGCGGGTTTGATATGGTGAGTGGCTGGAAAAAAAAGCGTTACGATAATACCCTTACCAAAAATATCCCCTCAAAACTGTTTAATGCTACTGCCCGCTTCAGTTCAGGCATCCGGCTGCATGATTTTAACTGCGGTTTAAAAGCTTATAAACGGAAAGTGATCAAGAGCATTGAAGTATATGGAGAGATGCACCGTTATATCCCCATCCTGGCCAAATGGAGCGGCTTCCGGAAGATTGGTGAGAAAGTAGTAGAACACCGCCCGCGTAAATACGGCGTCACCAAATTTGGCTGGCAACGGTTTGTAAACGGCTTCCTTGATCTGGCTACTATTATGTTCCTCGGAAAATTCGGCAAAAGGCCCATGCAGTTCTTCGGATTACTGGGAACCCTCTTTTTTCTCATTGGACTTGGCTCCAGTATCTATCTGATTGCAGCAAAATTCATGACGGAAGATTTCAGCCTTACCAACCGCCCGTCTTTTTACATCGCCCTTACTACCATGATCATTGGTATGCAATTATTCCTCACCGGTTTTATTGCAGAACTGATTGCCAGAAATGCACCGGAAAGAAACAGTTATCTGATTGAAACCACTTTAGGAATTGATTAAATAGTTTGGGGTTTGGAGTTTGGAGTTAATGCTAAGATAAAGTACTCCAAACCCCAAACCCCAAACCCCAAACCCCAAACCCATGTCCCCAAAAGCCATCATCATCGGTCCCGCCTGGCCCCTACGTGGTGGATTGGCTTCATTTGATGAACGGCTCGCGCGTGAATTTAAAATGCAGGGATATGAGTCAATGATCTATACTTTCTCTTTGCAATACCCGGATTTTTTGTTTCCGGGAACTACACAATATTCAACCGAACCTGCACCGGCAGATCTGTCGATCAAGGTTTGTATCAATTCCATCAACCCGCTTAACTGGTTACGGGTAGGTAATGAATTGGCCAGGTTAAAACCTGATCTGATCATCGTACGTTACTGGCTGCCTTTAATGGGGCCTTGTTTAGGAACCATTCTGCGGAAAGTGCGGAAAAACGGTTTTACCCGTGTGGTCTGCATTGCCGATAATGTGATTCCGCACGAACACAGACCGGGCGATACGGCGTTCACGAAATATTTTGTTAAGCCCATCCATGCGTTCATTACCATGAGCGAAAAAGTGAAGGAGGATCTGCTTCTTTTTACCCATAAACCAGCAAGGCAGGTGGTGCATCCCTTGTATGATAATTTCGGAGATGCCCTCGATAAAACAGAAGCCCGTGCACATTTATCGCTGCCTACAGGTGAAAAGATCATCCTGTTTTTTGGTTTCATCCGCAAATACAAAGGATTGGATCTTTTGCTGGAAGCCATGCAGGATGTAAGAATACTGGCAGCTGGCATTAAACTGCTGGTGGCGGGTGAGTTCTACGAGAAAAGAGAAGAATATGATGCGTTGATCGAAAAACTGGGCATCGCCGGGCAATTGATCTTACGCACCGATTTTATTGCCGACAGCGAAGTACGTTATTACCTCAGTGCTGCCGATTTTGTAATACAACCTTACCGTAATGCCACCCAAAGCGGTGTTACCCCTCTCGCCTATCATTTTGAGAAACCCATGCTGGTGACCAATGTAGGCGGTTTACCCGATCTGGTACCGGATGGGAAAGTGGGGATTGTGACGGAACCTGAGCCAACTGCTATCGCCGAAGGCATCCTACACCTGTATGAATTAGGTGAAGATTATTTTTTGCCCCATCTTCGTGAAGAGAAGAAAAAATACAGCTGGCACCAGCTCGCTATGGCCATTGAACAGATGGCAAAAGAAAGCGCCTGATCGTAGTATTTCCCCTGCGGAAACTTACCGGTTGGCCGGTGCGGCAAACGGTTAATGCAAACAACCCATGATCTATCGCAGCAAAGCTCCTTTACGGATCGGTTTAGCTGGTGGCGGAACGGATGTGAGTCCTTACTGCGACCAGTTTGGTGGTGCCATTCTGAATGCCACATTATCCCTGCATGCACATGCCACTATTGAGACGACGGATGATGGGAAAATTCATCTGTATTCGGTAGACAAACAACAGGAACATAGTTTTGACTGGAATACACACTTACCCATTACCGGGGAGCTGGATCTGCTGAAAGGTGTTTATAACCGGATTCAGAAAGACTATCCCTTCACACAGCCGGGTATACGTCTTTCTACTTTTGTAGATGCACCTGCCGGCAGCGGACTGGGCACTTCCTCTACCCTGGTAGTAGCCATTATCGGTGCTTTTGCAGAAATGCTGAAACTGCCTTTGGGTGAATACGATATGGCGCATTATGCCTACGAGATAGAACGAAACGACCTGCAACTGGCCGGTGGCAGGCAGGATCAGTATGCGGCCACTTTTGGTGGTTTTAATTTCATGGAGTTCTATGGCAACGATAAAGTGATCGTAAACCCCTTGCGGATCAAACAGGAATACCTGAATGAACTGGAGAATAACCTGGTATTGTATTTCACCGCTACCACACGTGAATCAGCGTCCATCATTACAGAACAACAGCGGAATGTGAAAGAGAACAATACCAAAAGCATTGATGCCATGCACCAGTTAAAAGAACAGGCAAGGATGATGAAAGAAGCCCTGCTGGTAGGTAAACTCGGAGCCATCGGCGAGATCCTGGATTATGGTTTTAGGCAGAAAAAAAATATGGCGGCCAATATCAGTAACAGCTCCATAGATGCCATCTATGATTCGGCTATTAAGGCCGGTGCCACAGGCGGTAAGATCAGCGGAGCGGGCGGAGGTGGATTTATGATCTTTTATTGTCCGGGTAATTCGCGTTACAAGGTTATTGAGACATTGAATACCTTTGGCGGAAGGATCAATCCTTATCAGTTTACACAACATGGTTTAACCAGCTGGACAGCACAATGATCCGGCAAAACATAACATGCAAATGAACGCAAAGATTCAAAGTATTATCAGTGCCTCTATCGATGTGAAGCAGCAGATCCTGGCCGATGCCGCTTTTCTCCAAAACATAGAAAAAATAGTAGAAGTTGTAACATACGCCTTTCAGAGTGGTAAAAAAGTATTGTTTTGCGGTAATGGCGGCAGTGCAGCAGATGCCCAACACCTGGCAGCCGAGTTTTCAGGGAGATTTTATAAAGACAGAAAAGCGCTTCCTTCCGAAGCCCTTCACTGCAATTCCTCTTATCTCACTGCTGTAGCCAATGATTACAGTTATGATGTGATCTATTCGCGCCTGGTAGAAGGCATCTGCGAAGAAGGAGATGTTTTGATCGGATTAAGCACTTCAGGTAATTCAAAGAATATCCTGAACGCTTTTGCCGCTGCGCGGGATAAGAAAGTGATCACGGTTGGATTTACCGGCGCCAGCGGTGGCAAGATGAAGGAAGCGGGCGATTACCTGCTCAATGTTCCCTCTGCCGATACACCGAGAATACAGGAGAGCCATATCATGGTTGGCCATATCATCTGCGAACTGGTGGAAGCCAAAATTTTCGGGTAATGCGGGTTACCGAAGCGATCATTCTGGCAGGTGGTCTGGGTACCCGTTTACGGGAAGCCGTGCCAGATCTGCCCAAGTGTATGGCACCTGTTAATGGCAGACCTTTTATCGCCTATGTAATCCGTCATCTTTCACAACAGGGTATCACCCGTTTTATTTTTTCGCTCGGATATAAATCAGAAACATTTCTCGGTTTTCTATCCGAAACATTACCCGCAGGCACCTATGAAGTAGTGGTAGAAGATACACCTTTGGGTACTGGTGGTGCCATTCAATATGCTGCTCAAATAGCAGAACAGGATAATTTTGTAGTGGTGAACGGCGATAGTATTTTCCAAACGGATATTCAGGAACAGGCCGCTTTCCATTTTGCACGGAAAAGCTGTTGTACACTGGCACTGAAAGCCATGCAGAATGTTAGCCGCTACGGTACTGTAGAACTTACCGCGGAAGGAAGTGTTTGTCATTTCAGGGAAAAACAATTCTTTGAAAAGGGATTGATCAACGGTGGCGTATACCTGATCAACAAAGCCTGCTTACTTAGTAAAGGGCTACCTGAGAAATTTTCTTTTGAAACAGATTTTCTGCAACGGTTTTATACAGAGGGAAATATCTATGGCATAGAACTGGAAGGCTATTTTATAGATATCGGCATCCCCGAAGATTACCAGAGGGCACAAACAGAATTAACGTATTAGTATGCTGGACCTGACACAGATCAACAAAGACTGGACCTTATTCCTTGACCGCGATGGCGTGATCAATCACGATAAGGACAATGATTATATCCGCAACTGGGAAGAATTCCGTTTTTATGATACCACACTGGAAGCAATGGCCTTGCTGGCGCAAAGGTTCAGCAGAATTGTGATCGTAACCAACCAGAAGGGTGTTGGGAGAGAATTGATGACCCTGGCTGACCTGCAACGGATCCATCAGCATATGCAGGAAGAGATTAACAAAGCCGGCGGAAGAATTGACAGGATCTATTTCTGCGCTGATCTCGATAATGATTCCCCCAACCGCAAACCCAACCCCGGTATGGCTTTTCAGGCAAAGGCCGACTTCCCGGAGATCGATTTCAGCAAAAGTATTGTGGCAGGCAACCGCACCAGTGATATGGAATTTGGCCGTAATGCCGGTCTGTATACCGTATTTGTGGCATCCACACACCCCGAAACACCCTTTCCCGATCCGCGGATAGACCTGCGTTTTGATAACCTGTTAGATTTTGCCAGGGCCGTAAGGGTCTAAGAAAACCTTAAAATTGGCCGAACCCTAACCTGGGCTTCTTTCTGCTCGCAGATAGGGCGTAATATTGAGGTATGAAGCAAGTATTTGTATTTCTGTTTTTGTTTTGTATCCTGTTCTCAGCGAACGCGCAACAAAAGATCCCTGCTTCTGTACAGTTGTTGACGCAACTGGAAGAAAACATGCGCAATTATGCCAATGACATTGTGAATGGCGAAGAAGTGGGCGACCGAACCACAGCCGACAGCATCTTTACCAAAGCCCTGGTGCAGGCTTTAAAAGTGCCCTATTCTTTCTCCTACCCTTTTGATTCTCTGAAAACCATCTCCCATCTATACGCCCCCGACAGCAGTTTCCGCATATTTACCTGGCAGGTGATGAAAGACTTTTCTTATTACCGTCAGAAAGGAGCCATCCAGTTCCGTACGGCTGACGGTTCTTTGAAACTGATTCCGTTATACGATAACTCTCCTTTTACAGAAAACCCGGTAGATTCTGTGCGAACCAACGAACAATGGATCGGTGCCGTTTACTATAACATCATACAGAAGACCTACAACAATAAAAATTATTATACACTCATCGGTTATGATGAGAACGACGCACGCAGCACCAAAAAATGGCTGGAAGTATTGACTTTCGACGAAAGAAATCGCCCCCTCTTCGGCGGCCGTTATTTCAGCTATGCCAATGATGCTTTAAAACCGGCCCAACCGGCCTACCGTTTTTGCCTTGAGTTTAAGAAACAGGCCAATGCCCGTTTGAATTTTGATGAAGAACTGGATATGATCACTTTTGCCCATCTCACCAGCGAAACAGGCGAACCTGAGAACCGCTATACCCTGGTGCCGCTGGGCAGTTACGAAGGATTTAGATGGGTAAACGGGAAATGGGTGCATGTACCCGTTGTAAAAGAAGCTGATCCCAGGAATAATATTAACCCACCACAGCCCGGAGCCCCGAGAGGAGGAACGGTTTTTCCGGGAGGAAAAAAAGGGAAAGGCTAAAATTCAAAAGTCAAAATTCAAAAGTCAAAAAAATGAACCTTTTGACTTTTGAATTTTGACTTTTGACTTATCGATTTTAATCCAGTTTCAGTACTGCCAAAAACGCTTCCTGCGGAATTTCCACATTACCAATCTGGCGCATACGTTTTTTACCTTCTTTCTGTTTTTCCAGCAATTTCCGTTTACGACTGATATCACCACCATAACATTTGGCAGTTACGTCTTTCCGCATGGCGCTGATATTTTCTCTCGCTATTACTTTAGCGCCGATGGCGGCCTGTATCGCGATCTGGAATTGTTGTTTGGGTAATAATTCTTTTAACTTCTCACAGAGCTTTCTTCCGAAATCTTCCGCCCGGCCACGGTGAATGAGCGCGCTCAGTGCATCCACTTTCTCACCATTCAGCAGGATATCCATTTTTACGATATCCGCTTCGCGGTAATCGATCGGCGTATAATCGAATGAAGCATATCCACGGGTAGAACTCTTTAGTTTATCGTAGAAATCGAATACGATCTCAGTAAGCGGCATTTCAAATATCAACTCTACACGGGTGGGGGTAAGATAACTCTGGTTAATCAGGATTCCTCTTTTGCCGAGGCAAAGGGTCATGATATTACCTATATAGTCCGGCTGGGTAATGATCTGCGCCTTGATATAGGGCTCTTCGATCTTGGCCACTTTTACCGGATCCGGCATTTCGATCGGGTTGTTCACATTGATCTTCTCACCACGGGTGGTATAGGCCGTAAAACTTACGTTGGGTACGGTGGTGATTACTGTCTGGTTAAACTCGCGTTCCAGTCGTTCCTGTATGATCTCCATATGCAGCAGGCCCAGGAATCCGCATCGGAAACCAAAACCCAATGCCTGCGAAGTTTCCAGTTCAAATACCAGCGAAGCATCGTTTAACTGCAGTTTACCCATGCAATCGCGCAGCACTTCAAAATCGTCTGTATTCACCGGGAAAATGCCCGCAAATACCATCGGTTTTACTTCCTCAAAACCATGGATCATTTCGCCGGGGTTATTGGCGAGGGTAATGGTATCTCCCACTTTTACTTCCTTGGCGTTCTTGATGCCCGTAATGATATAACCCACATCGCCAGCTTTCACTTCTTCCTTAGGGGTCATACTGAGCTTCAGTACCCCTACTTCATCCGCAAAATAGTCAGAGCCGGATGCCACAAAACGGATCTTGTCTCCTTTTTTCAATACCCCATTCAGGATGCGATAATAAACGATAATGCCTCTGAAACTATTAAATACACTATCGAAGATCAAAGCCTGTAAAGGCGCGTCATAACGTCCTTCCGGCGCAGGGATCCGCTCAATAATGGCATGCAGGATCTCTTCGATACCAATACCCGACTTACCGCTGGCCAGCAGGATATCTTCCTGTTTGCAGCCGATCAGATCAATGATCTGGTCGGTTACTTCAGGAATCTTGGCCCCATCCATATCAATCTTATTGATCACCGGAATGATCTCAAGATCATTGTCAATTGCCAGGTACAAGTTGCTGATTGTCTGCGCCTGAATGCCCTGCGAAGCATCTACCAGCAGCAGTGCTCCCTCACAGGCGGCCAGGGCACGGCTTACCTCATAACTGAAATCTACGTGACCGGGTGTATCTATCAGGTTTAAAATATATTCCTCCCCTTTATACGGATAGTTGATCTGAATCGCGTGACTCTTGATAGTGATCCCTTTTTCACGTTCCAGGTCCATATCATCCAGTACCTGGTTCATCATGTCCCGGTCGCCAATGGTCTTGGTATGTTCCAACAGCCTGTCGGCCAGGGTACTCTTACCATGATCAATATGGGCAATGATGCAAAAATTCCTGATATTCTTCATAAGGCTGCAAAGATAAGTGCCCGCTACGAAGTATGGGGTACGATTTTCCACATCCGGAGGGGTGGATTGGTACAGTAGTCGGTTTTTACCGCTTAGTTCGTAGTTTTAAGCATGCTGTTGAAAAAAACCAACCGGAATGCCCAGGTAAACAATGAAACCGGCCTGGGTACCAATACGGCCCTGAACGGGGGACGTTTCTTCAACAAAAACGGCGCACCCAATATTGAAGTGCATGGTTTGCCGCTTTGGAGAAGGCTGAACATCTACCATTCGCTTCTGTCGATGCCCCGATGGAAATTCCTCTGTGCCATCATCCTTTTTTTTGTAACGGTGAACCTGTTTTTTGCCGCTATTTACCTGTGGATAGGTATAGACCACCTCGGCGGTATGGTAGCCACCAGCGACGGGGAAAAATTTGGCGAGGCTTTTTTCTTCAGTGCGCAAACATTTACCACCGTTGGATATGGCCGTATTAACCCGATCGGGTTCATGGCCAGTTTAACCGCTTCGCTGGAAGCATTGATCGGGCTGATGAGTTTTGCGCTGGTTACCGGTTTGCTCTATGGCCGTTTTGCCAGGCCCCGGGCCTATATCCGCTATAGTAAAAATGCCTTATTTGTGCCATTCAGAGAGGGCGTGGCACTGATGTTCCGGATGGTGCCGTATACCAAAAATTACCTGCTGAATGTGGAAGTGAAAGTGACGCTGGCACTGAGGATTGAAGAAGGCGGACAACTCAAAAATAAATTTTTCAATGTACCGCTGGATATTGCCAAAGCCACTACCATGACTTCCAACTGGACATTGGTACACATGATCAATGACGAGAGTCCGCTTTTCGGTTTTACCAGAAAAGATATAGCCGATGCAGAAGCAGAATTGCTGGTGTTTGTACAGGGATTTGATGAGAGTTTTTCCAATACAGTGGTGTCGCGCACATCTTACCGCTACGAAGATTTCGTTTATGGTGCTAAATTTGCGCCCATGTTTCATCCAGATGCTACCAACAGCACCACCATTTTACACATCGACAAGCTGGATGAATATTCCCTTGTTGACCTTCCCGCCTATTCAGCCTGATGCAGACGATCATTGGACAAGATATTGAAGCCGCTGCCACTTATCTCCGCAGGGAGGAACTGGTAGCTATTCCTACAGAAACGGTGTATGGTTTGGCGGGCAATGCCCTTAGCGAAACAGCCGTGATCCGGATCTACGAGGCCAAAAACCGACCCAGGTTCAATCCGCTCATCCTGCATGTGCCGGATATAAACAGTATCGAAAAGTATGCTGTGATGGATCCTGTAAGCAAACAACTGGCTGAAGCATTTATGCCCGGCCCTTTCACTTTGTTACTTCCTAAAAAAGAGATCGTACCCGAAATGGTAACCGCCGGCAGTGATAAAGTAGCCATCCGTATCCCCGATCATTCACTGACAGGAACTTTATTGAGCATTGTTGGATTTCCACTGGCAGCACCCAGTGCCAATCCTTTCGGGTATGTGAGTCCCACTACTGCCGAACATGTTTTACAAGGACTGAATGGCAAGATCCCCTATATACTGGATGGAGGTCCCTGCCAGGTGGGTGTAGAATCCAGCATTGCAGAAGTGAACGGGAACGAAGTAATTCTGCACCGGGCAGGTGGTGTAACGGCTGAAATGATTAAACATGTGACAGGTTTGCCGGTTGTTACAAATGCTCACGCAAACACCCCTTCCACACCCGGACAATTAAAAAGCCATTATGCCACGCATATCCCCTTGTATAAAGGGAATATGCATGAGCTGATGGAACAATTCAAGTATAAAAAAATGGCGGTGATCAGTTTTACAAAATTCTATCCGGTGGCAGCAGGTTCTTCCCTGTTTGTACTTTCACCGGCCGGCGATATACATGAAGCGGCCAGGCAATTATTTGCCACCATGCGAAAGATCGACACCATGGATATTGATGTAATACTGGCCGAAGATTTCCCCGACCAGGGAATCGGCAGGGCCATTAACGATCGGCTGAGCCGGGCGCAGGCCGTATTTAAATAATTATTTTTTCAGCGCATTAATGATGGCCACAAACTCATCTGCAATGAGCGAAGCGCCACCTACCAGTCCGCCATCCACATCTGCCTGTCCAAAAATTTCCACCGCATTGGCCGCTTTTACGCTACCACCATACAGGATGGAAATATTGTTGGCAACAGCTGCCCCATATTTGGCAGCCAGTTGTGCGCGGATGAAGGCATGCATTTCCTGCGCCTGTGCACTGCTGGCCGTTTTACCGGTACCAATGGCCCAGATGGGTTCATAGGCGATAACGATCTGCTGTAACTGCTCAGCGGTCAGGTGGTATAAAGATTCTTCCAGTTGTTTGGCTACATAGGTATTCTGCGTATTGGCTTCGCGGATAGCCAGTGGCTCACCACAACAGAAAATAGGCTGGATCTGGTATTCGAGACAGATATTCACTTTCTCTGCCAGTAACTGGTTGCTTTCATTAAAATATTCGCGGCGCTCAGAGTGGCCCAGTACCACGTAACGGATGCCGAGCGATTGCAGCATTTCAACAGAGGTTTCTCCGGTATACGCACCGTTCTTTTTGCTGTAACAGTTCTGTGCAGCTACAAACACATTTTTTTTGCCCGCCAGTTTCTGTTGTGCCATGGCCAGGTATGGGAAAGGAACCGCAAATACCGCCTGCTGGTTATCGGTTAATGAATGAGGGGTGGCCATGATGGTATCCAGTAAGGTTTCTCCCTGTTGCAGGGTAAGGTTCATCTTCCAGTTGGCTGCTGCGATTTGTTTTCTCATGCTTGAAATGAATTGAGTGGTTGCTTGCTTGTTTGTTTAATAATGATCAAAGATATATTGTAAGACGGCTATTTCCGAATGACTGAGGTTAGCTCCTTTTAAACGTTTCCAGTTATCGATGGCAGCAAAGGCTTTTGGCAGTTCATACCGGGTGCCATTCACTCCCCACGCAAAATTGGGAATAATGGTAGGCAGTAAACCCGCACCAAACACATTACAGCTAACGCCGATCATGGAACCGGTATTGATGGATGCGTTAATGGCCACCCGCGTATAATCGCCCATAATCACGCCGCATTTCTGTCCAACTCCTACATATTTTTCTGCTCCCATATCCCACACTTTCACTTCACCGGCTGTATTCTTGATATTGCTATTGGTACTGCCAGCCCCAAAATTACACCACTCGCCTATTACTGCATCGCCCAGGTAACCGTCATGGGCTTTGTTGCTGTAACCCATCATCACGGTATTCTTGATCTCTCCTCCACCCAAACAGGATGGTCCCAGTGTAGTAGCGCCATACACACGGCTATTCATTTTCAGAACAGCATTGTCGCCCAGCACAAAAGGGCCACGTACCGCCGATCCTTCCATGATCTCTGCATTTTTCCCGATATAGATGGGCCCCGTGGCAGCATTCAGGATGCAGAAAGAAAGCCGGGCCCCTTCTTCTATAAAAATCTGATCCGGCTGAACCGTTTGTACGCTTGCAGGAATCGGTTGTGAGGTTCTGTTGTGGGCTATCAATGTAAAGTCAGCCCTGATCTGCACATCATTCCACTGCATCAGTTGCCAGGGATGTCTTAGACGCTGAACAGTTGCCTGATTACCCACATGCGTAAAAGCGCTGAGAAGATTCGCATGGGCTGTTTGTAAAGATTGCTCCGTTTTACCGGCTATCAATCCTTGTTCATCAGCGATACAGCTATCTTTTTCCAATGAAAAGATCCTCTTGTATAATTCTGCATTACCTATCACCGATGCGTCTACCCAGGTATGTTCACCTTCCGGAATCGCTGGATACAAAGCCTGCAGATACGGCTCCGTTACCACAAACACCGGCTGCCCGGATAGCCGCTCCCATCTCTCCCTAGCAGACAAGATCCCGAAGCGCAGGTCTGCCACCGCCCGGGTTAAGGTAAAAGGATACAATCCCCTCCGGTAATGGTTATCGAACAGTATAATGGCCATGCTGCAAAGTAACTGATAAATTGAAATAGTCCCCCTGCCCCCTGAACCAAGAACCCAGAACCTACTACCTCTAACGTGAAACATGAAACCTGTAACCGGTAACTGGTACGCTCCCCAAAACTTTCTTACCTTGCACACTCAAACTGATAAAACCATACGTATGAGTCTTGGATACTTTTCTTATCCCTTACCGGCCAATGAGCCCGTTTTACAATACGCACCCGGAAGTCCGGAAAGAGCGGCCTTAAAAAAGACCCTTGCCGAGTTGAAAAAAAAGGAGCTGGATATTCCGATGTACATCGGTGGTAAAGCCGTGAAAACCGGAAAGAAAGTAGCTATCCATCCACCACATGAAAAGGATTTTACACTGGGTTATTTTCATGCAGGAGAAGAAAAACATATTCACCAGGCCATCGATGCAGCTTTAAAAGCCAAAGAGGCCTGGGCTGCCATGAGCTGGGAGAACAGGGCGCATATCTTTTTAAAAGCCGCCGACCTGCTGGCCACCAAGTACCGCTATCACATCAATGGTACCACTATGCTGGGCCAGAGCAAAAATGCTTTTCAGGCAGAGATCGACAGTGCCTGCGAACTCATCGATTTCCTGCGGTTCAACGTGCATTTTCTGAGTGAGATATACAAGCAACAACCGGTATCCTCTCCTGGTATGCATAACCGGATGGAATGGCGTCCGCTGGAAGGATTTGTACTGGCCATTACGCCCTTCAATTTCACTGCCATCGGTGGCAACCTGCCTACTTCAGCCGCCATGTGTGGCAACGTAGTGGTATGGAAACCCGCCAATACGCAGATCTATTCTGCACAGATGTTCATGCGTATCCTGAAAGAAGCGGGTTTACCGGATGGGGTTATTAACCTGGTGTACGTAGATGGTCCTACATTGGGTAAAGTATGTTTCTCGCACCGCGAGTTTGCCGGGGTTCATTTTACCGGTTCAACAGGTGTATTCAACAATATGTGGAAAGTGATCGGCGAAAACGTGGCTAAATACCGCTCTTACCCAAGAATAGTAGGTGAAACAGGCGGTAAAGATTTTGTAGTAGCACACAAGAGTGCTAATGTAGATGCCGTGGTTACCGCACTGGCCAGGGGAGCTTTTGAGTTCCAGGGACAGAAATGTTCGGCTGCCTCAAGGGCGTATATCCCCAGCAATATGGCCGAAGAAGTAAAGACCAAACTGGTGGCCGCCATCAAATCCATGAAAATGGGAACGGTAGAAGATTTCAGCAATTTTGTGAATGCCGTGATTGATGAGAAGTCGTTCACCAGTATCGCTAAATACATTGATGCCGCCAAAAAAGACAAAAAAGCGAAAATTTTAGTTGGCGGAAACTACAACAAAACCAAGGGCTTTTTTATTGAGCCTACCGTGATCGAAGCCAAAGACCCCAAATATGTGACCATGTGCGAAGAGATTTTCGGGCCGGTACTGACCCTCTATGTTTACCCGGCAGATAAATTTGAAGAAACCCTGAAACTGGTAGACAGCACATCGCCCTATGCCCTAACCGGTGCTATTCTTGCCCAGGACAGAACCGCTGTTGAACTGGCTACCGATAAACTCCGGAATGCAGCGGGTAATTTCTATATCAACGATAAACCCACCGGTGCCGTTGTAGGCCAGCAGCCCTTTGGCGGTGCCCGGGCTTCCGGAACCAATGATAAGGCCGGTAGCATGCTGAACCTGTACCGGTGGTTAAGCGCGAGAACCATCAAGGAAACCTATAATCCGCCGGTAGACTATAAATATCCTTTCCTGCAAGAAGCATAGGAACAGATGAACAGATGAACAGACGAACAGACGAGCAAGGAACAGATGAATAAAAAGTGGAAGAATGCTACCATCAAAAATTGACTAATCCCTGCTCGTCTGTTCCTTGTTCATCTGTTCTTCTGTTCAATATTCTGTCCAGACCTGTGGATAACAGTCCAAATCCCCTTCTTTTCAAGCCAAAACTCCTAAGTCCAGACTCCTAACTTCTAACTTTTCACCTATATTTGCCCCTCTAAAATTCAGCTTACGTGGCAACCAAATTCTCGAAAGAAACTTATCTCTATTGGTATGAACTGATGCAGTTAATCCGTCAGTTCGAGTTAAAGGCCGAAGAAATGTATAAAATGGCCGGCAAGATCCGTGGTTTCTTCCACGCTTATGTAGGCCAGGAAGCCATTGCAGCGGGTTGTATGACCGCCACAGGTGCCGATGATCCCTTTATCACTGCCTACCGCGACCATGGTCTGGGACTGGCAAAAGGTATGTCTGCCAACGCCTGTATGGCCGAACTGTATGGTAAAGCTACCGGTTGTTCAAAAGGTAAGGGAGGCAGTATGCACTTCTTCAGCCTCGAACATCGCTTTTTTGGTGGGCATGGTATTGTGGGTGCCCAGATAGGAACCGGTGCCGGACTGGCTTTTGCCGAGAAATACAAAGGAACCCAGAATGTGGTACTTTGTTTCTTTGGTGATGGTGCTGCCCGCCAGGGTATCCTGCATGAAACTTTTAACCTGGCCATGCTCTGGAAATTACCAGTAATCTTCATTTGTGAGAACAATAACTACGCCATGGGTACTTCTATTGAACGTACCAGTAATGTAGTGGATATCTATAAACTGGCCGACGCCTACGATATGCCTGCTGATATGGTGGATGGTATGACGCCGGAAACAGTACACGAAAGCGTATCACGTGCCGTAAAAAGAGCCCGTTCCGGTGATGGTCCTACCCTGCTGGAATTAAAGACCTACCGTTACAAGGGCCACTCTATCTCTGATCCGCAGAAATACCGCTCCAAGGAAGAAGTGGATGAGTATAAGGACCAGGATCCGATCAGTAAGGTTCGTACCACCATCCTGACCAACAAATTTGCATCTGAAGCCGACCTGAAAGCCATTGATGACCGGATTGGTCTGGTGGTGGATGAGAGTGTGAAGTTTGCAGAAGAAAGTCCCTGGCCGGATGACAGCGAACTGCTGAAAGATGTTTACCTGGATGAGAACTATGTGTTTGAGCAGGACTAACCGATCGGATATTTCAATTTTCAACTACAAATCTAAAAATACAGTATGACTGAGAAGCACGAAGAAACGAACCAGGCCCTTGAAAGAGCGCAGGGATTCTGGCAGAAATTTCAAAAACCTGTTCTGATAATAGTAACCGCCGTGGTATTGGTTGTGGGTGGCTGGTATGGATACAATGAATATATCCTGAAACCCAAAGAAGAAAAAGCGGCTGATGCTTTATTCAAAGCACAACAGCATTTTGCGATGGACTCATCTAACCTGGTATTGAACGGAGATGGACAAAGCAGAGGTGTTTTATATGTATTGAAGAACTTCAGTGGCACCAAAGCGGCCAACCTGTGTAACTATTATGCAGGCGTTAGTTACCTGAAACTGGGCGATTTCAATAATGCCGTTAAATACCTGAAAGATTTCTCTACAGAAGCCAAACAGATTCAACTGATGGCCTATGGTTGTCTGGGCGATGCGTATGCTGAGCTGAATAAAAAAGACGAAGCGGTAGAAAACTATAAAAAAGCCGGTCATACTTTCGATAAAGATGAGAGCAACTCAGCTGAATATCTTTTCCGTGCCGCTCTGTTACAGGAAACCATGGGAAAGAACAATGAAGCACTCGAACTCTACAAAGAGATCAAAGAGAAATTCCCCAGAACAGAAAAAGGATTTCAGGCAGATAAATATATCTATCGTTTGAGTATAGAAAAAAACTAACAGATACTACCGATGGCTACAAAAGGTAATACATCCGTTAACAAAGGCATCCCCGTAATCAAGGATGCCTTTGTTGTTATCGTGAAAACCGAGTGGAACGCGCATATCATTAACAAACTGGAAGCGGGTGTAAAAAAAGTGCTGAAGGCGCAGAATGTTGGCTGCAAAACCCTGGTGGTACCCGGTGCATTCGAGATCCCGTTTGCCGTTAAAAACCACTATACCTATGCCAACAAACTGCCCGATGCATACATAACATTGGGCACTGTGATCCGTGGCGATACCCCGCATTTTGATTATGTATGCAAAGCCGTTACCGATGGTGTGGTACAACTGAACCTATCGCTGGATACACCTGTTATATTCGGAGTGTTAACAGTTGATACGGAACAGCAGGCACTGGAGCGGATTGGCGGCAAACACGGTCATAAGGGCGAAGAAGCAGCTGTTACCGCCATAAAAATGATAGCTTTGAACAGGAAACTAAAACAATAACCCATTTACTTCCGCACATGCATGTTCAGTTATTCATCCCCTGTTTTATAGACCAGTTATACCCCACTGTTGGTTTTAATATGGTGAAAATACTGGAGAAAGCAGGTTGTACGGTAGCTTACAACACTTCACAGACCTGTTGCGGACAGCCGGCCTTTAATGCAGGTTTCTGGGGCGAGGCAAAGGAAGTATGCAGCAAATTTCTGAACGATTTTTCCGGGTCCGATTATATTGTTGCCCCCAGCGCCAGCTGCGTGGGTTTTGTGCGGAATTATTATACCAAACTGTTTGAGAATTCGCCAGAAAGTGCCCTGGCCAAAAAAACGGCGGAAAGAACTTTTGAATTATCAGAGTTCCTGGTACATATTTTAAAAGTGGATGACCTTGGTGCGAGTTTTCCGGCCAAAGTAACTTACCACGACAGCTGCGCCGGCCTGCGCGAATGCAGGATCAAAACAGAGCCGCGCCAGTTATTGAGCAAAGTAAAAGGACTGGAACTGGTAGAGATGAACGATGTAGAAACCTGTTGTGGTTTTGGCGGAACTTTTGCCGTAAAATTTGAACCCATCAGTATTGCCATGGGCGATCAGAAAACAACGAATGCCGCTGCTACCGGCGCTGAATACATTGTTAGTACAGATATGAGCTGCCTGATGCACATAGATGGCTGCGCCAAACACAAAGGCTCTGGACTACAGGTGATGCACCTGGCAGATGTACTCGCCAGCGGATGGTAGTTGTAATTAGCAATTAGAAATTAACAATTAATAATTGCTTCAGTTGCCAAACACCGCTGTTTTGCTACAGGCCGCTATATTTCGAAGTATAGGGGGCTTTGATTAAACTCTTCAAATTTTTAATTTTTAATTGCTAATTTTTAATTCCCATGAACTATTGGTTAATCAAATCCGAGCCATTCAAATACAGTTGGGAGCAGTTTGAAAAAGAGGGACAGACTTTCTGGGATGGCGTTCGCAATTATGCAGCCAGAAATAATTTACGGGCCATGAAGAAGGGAGACCTTGCATTCTGGTACCATAGTAATGAAGGCATGGAGATCGTGGGCATTGCCAAAGTGGTGAAAGAAGCCTACCAGGACCCAACTACCGAAGACCCCGCCTGGCTGGTGGTGGATTTTAAACCCTTTAAGAAACTGAAAAAACCGGTAGGACTGACACAGATCAAAGCCGATAAACGCCTGGCCAATATGGACCTGGTGCGGTTGGGCCGATTATCTGTTGGCGCCGTGCGTGAAGAAGAATGGAATATCATTATGGAGATGTCCCACTAACGGTCGGGGCGCTGGAGCGGCCTGACCGTTAGTGGTGGCTATCTGAAATATTTCTCAGTTCCTCTGCCATTTTTCAAACAGCCCTACCCCATTATCCCACTATCAAATTTGCCCCCATGCAAAAAAAGAAACTGGTAGTACTCACCGGCGCAGGTATCAGCGCAGAAAGCGGCCTGCGTACTTTCCGCGATAGCGATGGTTTGTGGGAAGGATATGATGTATACGAAGTAGCTTCTCCACGGGGCTGGGCCAAAGATCCACAGTTGGTGCTCGACTTTTATAATATGCGGAGAAAGGATGTGGCCAACGCAATACCCAATGCCGCGCATATAAGACTGGCTGAACTGGAAAAGCATTTTGATGTAACCATTATTACGCAGAATATCGACGATCTGCATGAAAGAGCCGGCAGTACAAACGTAGTACACCTGCATGGGGAGATCTTTAAAATGCGAAGCAGTTTCCGAACGGGGAATGACCTGCAGCTTGGGTTTGATTCGGAAGTATATGAGATCAGGGATGATATCCATCTTGGTGATCTGGCACCAGATGGCGGACAGTTACGCCCCCATATCGTCTGGTTTGAAGAACCCGTTCCGATGATCGAACTGGCAGCGGATATCAGTTCCACGGCGGATATTTTTGTAGTGATAGGCACATCCCTGGCCGTGTACCCTGCCGCAGGATTGCTGAGATATGCACCGGCATCCATTCCCAAATTCATTGTTGACAAATCGATCCCGCAAACAGGTTCTATCGCCAATCTTTCAGCTATTGAAGCAGCGGCAACAGTGGGGGTGCAAGTGCTTACAGAGCGGCTGCTGAAACTTTTGGAAAGTTATTTAAAGAAGGTATAAGCAATCCTAATGGCGGTAATAACATTTAACAGATATAATTGGCAATGTTGGTCCGACCACCAACATCGGCGCGAAACTTTTGGAAAGTTGAAAACTTTCCAAAAGTTAGTAAGTTATCTAAAAAAGATATAAGCAATCCCAATCGCAGCAATTACGCCCAACAGATCTGCCAGCATTCCTGCCCAGATCGCATATCGTACTTTTTTGATACCAACACTACCGAAATACAACGCGATGATATAAAAAGTGGTATCGGCACTACCCTGGAAAGTAGACGCCAGCTGACCGATAAAACTATCGGCACCATGTACTTTAAAAATATCCAGCATCAAGCCTCTGGCACCTCCCCCACTGAACGGACGCATGATGGCTACCGGTAAAGCCGGAACAAAATCACTGGTAATGCCTACCTGTATAAAACACCAGCTGATCCCATTGATAATGGCTTCCAGTGCCCCACTGTCGCGGAATACGCGGATGGCCACGAGTAAGCCTACGAGGTAAGGAATTACTTTGATGATCACATCCCAACCCTGTTTGGCGCCTTCAATAAAAGCATCAAACACATTGATCTTCTTAACGAAACCGCCAATGATGAAAGCGGAAATGATAAAAAACAGAATACAGTTACCCAACACATTACTAAAGGTCTCTTTGGTAAACAGACTCGGTACCGGCACATTTTTCTGCGAAGGCAGGCTGTAAATGAACATCGCAAACAAACCTATACTGAGAATAATACCCCCAAGCCATAGGATCAACACTTTATCGAATCGTAAACGCTGGTAGATACCCGTAATAATGATACTGGCAATGGTTGCCACGGTGGTTGCCAGCATTAACGGCACAAATACGCTGGTAGGATTGGTACTGCCCCCACTGGCGCGGTAAGCTATGATGGAGAGCGGTATGAGGGTGAGTCCGCTGGTATGCAGCACCAGGAACATGATCTGTGCATTACTCGCCGTTTCTTTGGTTGGATTCAGTGTTTGCAGGCTTTCCATGGCTTTTAACCCAAAGGGGGTGGCCGCATTATCGAGTCCGAGCATATTGGCACTAAAATTCATCACCATCTGTCCCATGGCAGGATGTTTATCCGGTACTTCAGGAAACAGCCTTTTCATAAAAGGATTCAGGATCCGCGCCAGGAAATTAACGGCGCCGGCTTTTTCGCCAATATTCATCAACCCCATGAAAAATACCATGGCACCGGTTAAAGGAAGACCTATGTCCATCACAGAGGATTTGGAGGCATCAAAAATACCTTCTACCAGTTTTTTAAAGATCTCATAGTCATGAAAAACGATCAGCCGGAACAGCGCAATCACCAGACCCACCACAAAAAAAACGATCCAGACATAGTTCAGTGCCATAGGGGTAGTTTAAAGGGTGAAAATAATGAATTCGGCAGGCAAATCGGGGATTTGGTAAGAGGGAAATAAAGGAAATGTAAAACCGGAAGCTAATGATTGCTTGCTATAGGTTGCAGGGCTAACTGCAGGCCGAACTTAGGCTGACAAATTGTAGCCGGATTACCCCTAAATCGGGCTATATTTGCGGCTCAAATTTTTGATGAGCAGGGTACCGAACCCACAAGTGTGCGACGCAACAGCAGCTGATATAAGAATTGCTGCCGGGCCCATGCTTCACCGTCGGAACCTATAAAATTGTACTTAGATGGCTTTACAAGCAGGGATCGTGGGATTACCGAATGTTGGTAAATCAACCTTATTTAATGCGGTGAGCAATAGTGCCAAAGCACAGGCCAGCAATTACCGTTTCTGTACCATTGAGCCCAATGTGGGACTGGTAGAAGTGCCCGATGCGCGCCTGAACAAACTGGCCGAGCTGGTGCTGCCACAACGGATCCTGCCTACCCAGATGGAAATCGTGGATATTGCAGGCCTGGTAAAGGGTGCCAGCAAGGGCGAAGGTTTGGGTAACAAGTTTCTCGGAAATATCCGCGAAGTGGATGCCATCATCCATGTGATCCGTTGTTTTGAAGATGAGAATGTGCTGCGCGAGGAAGGCGCCATTAACCCCATCAGCGATAAGGAGATCATTGAAACAGAATTACAGCTGAAAGACCTGGACAGTGTTGAAAGAAAATGGCAACGCGTAGAAAAAATGGCGCGTGTAGGTACCGATACCAAGGCCAAAGCCGAGTTTGAGATCCTGAACCGTTGCAAAGAGCACCTGGAAAAGGGCAAAAATATTCACACGCTGGGACTGGATAAGGAAGAAAAAGCCGTGGTAGCAGATCTGTTTCTGCTGACCGACAAACCCGTTTTGTATGTGGCCAATGTAGACGAAGCCAGTATGCACACAGGCAACAAATACTCAGAAGCACTTGCTGCTGCTGCCAAAGAAGAAGGGGCAGAAGTGATTGTGATGTGTAATAATATTGAAGCACAGATTGCCGAGATGGATAGCGCGGAAGACAAGCAGATGTTCATGGAAGAATATAAAATGACCGAACCGGCGCTGAACCGTTTGATTACTTCTGCCTATAAACTGCTGAACCTGGATACTTATTTTACGGCCGGAGTACAGGAAGTAAGAGCATGGACCATTCACAAAGGCTGGAAAGCCCCTCAGGCCGCCGGTGTGATTCATACCGATTTTGAAAAAGGCTTTATCAAAGCCGAAGTGATCGCTTACGAAGATTTTGTGAAATACGGAAGTGAAGCCGCCTGCCGCGAGAATGGCCGCTTACGCATTGAAGGAAAAGAATACGTGGTGAAGGATGGGGATGTGATGCACTTCCGTTTTAATGTATAAAAAAACCCTCGTGACGCTAAAGCGGCATGAGGGTTTTTACTCCCATCAGACCACTTTAGCGTTTTTTATACCCGTCAGTCCGCTTCAGCGTTCCGACGGGACCTACAAATGATGATTGCGAACCTGTCTATATGGGAAAAAGAGAGCTATTACGCTCCACAAGACCTCGTAATTGTGGGTGCAGGACTCATGGGTTTATGGACGGCACTTGAGCTGAAGAAACAACGCTCTTCCCTACGCATTACGATACTGGAAAGAAATACAACGCCCTTGGGTGCTTCTACCCGTAATGCCGGTTTTGCCTGCTTTGGGAGTCCGACGGAATTGATACACGATGCAGATACCCTGGGGCCTGATGCCATGCTGGCCGTAGCAGAAATGCGTTATAAGGGTATTCAGAAGATACGCACACATTTTACAGATGAACAGATAGGGTTTGATGCCTGTGGGGGATACGAATGTATTAACCGCGATTATAAAAACTGGGCATTACTGCCGGATAAGCTCAACTGGCTGAACAGTTTGCTGAAAGAAATTACTGGCAGTAAAGCCATATTTCAGCAGACCGATCACAAGCTGGCAGAAATGGGTATGCAGGGATTTGATGCACTGGTAGAAAATGTAACCGAAGCCGCTTTACACAGCGGCAAACTGGTACAGGCGCTGACACAGAAAGTGCAGGCAGCCGGTGTAAGCATTTTGTACGGAATACAGGTGAGCAGTATAGAGAAACAGCCAGGTAATATACAGATCAATACCCTGCAAAAACGGGTTCTTACGGCAGCTCATGTATTACTCTGCACCAATGCCTTTACGAGCGAACTGGCCCCGGAGGCAAGAATAGAACCTGCCCGGGGGCAGGTAATTGTAACCTCCCCTATTCCGGGTCTGCCAATGAAAGGCACTTTCCATTTTGATGAGGGGTTTTATTACTGGCGAAATCTTGGCAACCGGATTTTACTGGGTGGTGCCCGTAACAGCGCTTTTGAAGCAGAAGCCACCACCGACTTATCAGGTTCCGCTATCGTGCGTCAGGCATTGGAACATTTCCTGACAGAACATCTGCATCCCTCCCTTCGCTTTACTATTGAACACCATTGGAGCGGGGTAATGGGTTTTACCACCGATAAACGTCCGTATACCAGGCTTGTGCGTGAAGGTGTTACTGCTGCCATTGCCTGTAACGGAATGGGGGTAGCTTTAACCCCGGTGGTAGCCGAACAACTCAGCGTTAGCTTGTTGGATTATTTTTAACGAACCGTACACCCAACTTATTTATTTTTATCGCAACTTCCCTGTATGAAACAAGTCTTTACCAGTTTTATTTTATTGGGTTTACTGGCAGGCTGCCAGAATGCAGCAACAGAAAACGGCTCCAGTTTACCAGCTGGTAATGATGTACCGGCGGTGATGAACTACACCATCACCAATGTATATCCGCACAATACCGGTTCGTATACCGAAGGACTGGAATGGCATGATTCTACGTTATATGAAAGTACCGGCAATTACGGCGTAAGTAAACTGGCGAGGGTTTCATTAACAACGGGCAAAGACATCCAGAAAATTGATCTGCCCAAAGAATATTTTGGTGAAGGCATTACCGTATTTAACAACAGAATTTACCAGCTTACCTATGAGCATGGTAAATGTTTTGTGTACGATTTCAAAACCTTTAAAAAGATCAAAGAATTTAGTTATGAGGGAGAAGGCTGGGGCATGACCAACGATGGCAAATACCTCATCAACGATAACCGCAGCAATAATCTCTATTACCGCGATCCGGAGACTTTCCAGGTGGTAAAAACAGTACCTGTAACGGATAATAATGGTCCGCTGGTAAATATCAACGAACTGGAATATGTGGATGGATTCATCTATGCCAATGTATGGCTCACCAACAAGATCGTGAAGATTGATCCTGCCACCGGTAAAGTGGTGGCGCAGGCTGATTTCTCTTATGTGCTGAACAAATATGCCCCGGGTGCTATATCTGATGAAAAACAGGTTACGGATGAAGTGTTGAACGGCATTGCTTACGACAGTGTTGGCAAACGGTTTTTTATCACGGGCAAACACTGGCCCAAGCTGTTTGAAGTGAAATTCCAATAGTAAACACCCTAACTAATCAGGTTAGCCTCCTTTGGCGCGAAAGAAGACATCATGGAAAGCTATACTAATGATGTGTTAAGTGTAATCTGCACTTGTTTATTGAGTAGTATATTACGTATTGTACTATTAAAAATCACCCTGATAGTCAGGATTTTTTGTCGCTCACGGCCGCTGGGCCCCGTCCCTGTTATCCCGCCGGTGGCGGGACTGCTTTTTCTTCTGCTCCCGCTTTTAGCGGGATGCTACGCATCATTTTGTCTACCCTCGCCTTCGCTCGGCACCGAACAAAAAGAGGCCCGTACACAGGGACTGATTAGAAATCTTTCATCCAACACCCTGAAGTAGCATTTTTTATTTTACTAACCAAACAAATTTTGAATTATCCAATAGCACAAGACGTTAGTATATTATAGGAAGCACCCGCATTCACTGCTCACTACTCATTACTCCAGCACAACCAGCCGGCGATTTCTCACTATGCTCTGCTCTGTTCGAAATGACGGCGTACTTTTTATTTCTTAGCGAACACATAGATCACCGAACTGCATTTTTTCCGGTTGAACAGGGCTTTCAGGTTCGAGAGCATCCCATTCCAGACAGCACCGAAGATATTGGCACTGCCGTTACGGTACTGCTCGCTCAGCATGGATACATAAAAGCTGTCGAACCACATGGGTTTGATATCTACCAGCTGAAACCCATGGGCCTGGCCCAGTATGTCCATGCTTTTGGGAGCGAAATGATACAGATGCCGCGGCACATCATAAGCCGCCCAGTACTCGCCATATACCTTGGCATCATAACTGGTATAATTGGGCACGGCAATCAATAAACGGCCACCGGGGGCAAGAATAGTGTGGAACTGTTTCAGGTATCCCTGCAGATCATGCACATGCTCCAGTACATGCCACATAGTGATGGCGTCAAACCCTTGAGCGGGAAGAGAAAATAACTGGTCGGGCGATGAGAGATCAAGCCCATATTTATTCTTTGCGTTCTGCCTGGCGGTATCATCCGGCTCCAGTGCCGTTAGCTGCCAGCCTGCCAGCAACATGGTGTGAGAGAAAGCGCCTGTTCCGGCACCCACATCAAGCAGAACACCGGTTTCTTTACCTGTCACTTCCTGCACCAGTCTGCGTTTGCTTTTGAGTGTATAATTTCTGACAAGGTGATAGAGGCGGTTCACCAATCCCTTCTCTGTATCTGAATGCGACACATAACTGGCCGATTGGTAATAAGGACCGATGTCTGCGAGTACCGGTACCCGCTGGGTAAAACGGCCCGTACAATCATCGCAATGCCAGATCTCGAACTGCTCGCCGGAAACCGTATAGTCTTTGGCCGACAAGGCCGGATAAACCGCGGCAGAACCGCAAATGGGGCAATGAGAATAATTGATCAGTTCAGACATAAGAATTTGGGGGGATCAGATATAATAATAGGCAAGTGCACCCAGGCCCAGAATCAGCAAAATAATAGCATAATACCACCAGTAATCTTTTGGGGCTGCTGCCTCTTCGTCATCCGTCAAAGCAGCTGTATCAACGGCCGCAATACCTGCGATAGCCACCGGCGGCAACAGTTCCTGCAGGTCAGTGGCTCTTTCGAACCGGATCTCATCATTATCTGTCAGAAACAATGTGCCTACACCCTCCCAGACCGCCGTTTTTTTCGCCTTCAGTTCTGCCTGCAAACCATTGGCAAATTCGAGATATTCATGAATGGCTGCCGGTTCTTCCTGTCCCGTTTCACGGGTAAGAAATTCAAAAAAAAGTTTATCGGTACCCGACTGGTGTTTCTGTGTAAAATGAATCAGCGAACGGGGTGCCGATAAGAGGCTAATATCATCCTGGTAAGTGGCGGGCTCTTTCTCCACATAAAAAAGACCTACCTGCGGCACTACCAGCTGGTGATGTAAAACAAGGTATTTATGCAGGATCTGAAACATGATGACGGTTGATTACCGGAACGAATATACAACTCCTCCCAAAACAGTAAAGCCCAGCACACTATATTGATTCCAGCGCTGGTAAGTGTTGTTCAGTACATTGTTCATCTGTAACCAGAGATTCAGGCGTGGCATGACCGTAAATTCGGCTCCCAGGTTGATATCTGCCACCGCTGCCGCCTTTTTTTCTTCCATGATTTTGGTCCGGTAAGCATTGCCGTCCCAGAGATACAGATCGGCTTTCAGCTGCAGGTCTTTCAGTAGTTTCCATTTTACTGAGCCATTGGCTTCCAGCGGCAATAAACCCCAGGCTTTTTTATTAACTGTCAGCGAGCTGTAATCGGTAAAACTCGCTCCTGCTGTAAAAGAAATATTTTCCTGCACCGTATAACTCATTTCACCATGTAAACGAACAGCTTTCATGTCGGGTTCGTATACCACATCAAAACTTTTGCCATCGGTAGTATTATTGAGGAATAACGGCTGGTTACGGAACCGCAGTAAAGAAGCTTTTACCTGATAGGTAAAATGATCTCCCCCTGCGCCCCTGATACCGGCATACTGTTCGGTAATCCTGGTATTCTGTAAACCGGTAAGCGATCCAATCCAGGGATTAAACCCGGCCAGAGAACGGAAAGTATTTTTCTGGAAATAACCCACCCATCCGGCTTCGAGCACCAGGTTAATCTCCGTCATCTTGGCCTGCACCGTCAGATTGGGTAAGGCTGCAAACTGTTTGTTATCCCAGGAAGGTTGTACACCCAGGTTCAGTTTCAAATTCGGCGTATTAACCTGTATGGAAGGATTGACATAATAGAGATTATTCTTCAATACCAGCTCATTCGGGATCATGGGGAAACGGGCGGTTGACATATCGGCCGTGAGTCCCAGGTCAAAAGCAAATTTTTCACCAAAAGCTTTGTTGATGGGCGCTTTCAGTTGTATACTGTTTTCGTGCGCCTCCGAATTATTAAAGAAACGGGACACTTTCAGTTGCGGATGATAGGTGATGCCGAAAGCATTGGCTTTTTTATTCTGCATACCCAGGTCTACACCAATGGTGGAATATCTTTCCAGTAACTGGTCTTTCGGAAAACTGAGCGTGCTCGGTTCAAATCCGTAATGGTATTGCGTGGTGCTGCGATAATACGGATTGGCCGTCCATTCGTGTTCCGTAGCGGTATTGAATACAGAGATCACTTCCAGTCCCCATTTAGCTGCCTGTTGTGCATAAAGGTGACCGGTAGACGTAAGAAAATCGGCCCGTACCTGTGTAATGGAGCGTTGACCATCACCAAAGGAGAAACCTGCTTCTGCCAGGTAGGTACTGAAATTACCGGCCCCTACTTTGATATACTGGTGGTTTTCCCATTCGTAGCCTGAATCAATCCCCAGTGCCAATGGTTTGATAGGAACCGGCTGGTAGGAAAAAAACAGGTTTTGCGAAGGGATAGTATAACTCACCGGCATGCGGGAAGAATCTATGACTGGTGTGGCCGCCGTAAAATTCACTTTGGCCGCATTTTTCAGATAGGGTTTAAAAGCCGAGGTAATGGTAACTACTTTGGGTGAAGAGGTATCGCCCATACCCTCTTTAGACAACTGCGAAGACAGTTCTTCTGTATTTTTCACCGTTTTTTTGACTACAGGTTTTACTGTTGCCGTTTTGCGGCTGGTCTTTTTCTTTTTAGGGACCGTTTTCTGCGTACGGACTTTTTTGCGGGTCTTCTTTTTCTGTGCCTGCACAGAACCCACTGCAAAAACTGCCAGCAAAAAGATCACTATCGTTCTGATGATATATTTCATGTAGGGGTCTGCTTTACTGTTGTTCAACTTGGTTGGTTTTTACTTTCTCCGCCAATACTTTATCCAGTTTCTGTTGTGCTTCTGTTTTCAGTTCGGCTATCGTGGCATTCTCTACAATACTTTTAAAAGTGGCTTCTGCATTAAACCAGTCTTTCTGCTGTACAAATACATCGCCCAGCAGAATATAACTACGGGTTACCCAATGATCGTACGAACCCATTTTTTTGATCACTTCAAAAGCTGCTTTTTCCGCTTCTGCCAGTTTGTTCTGTTGCAACAGGATCTCTGCTATCCGATACTGTGCCTCTGCCGCATATTCCGATTTACCGGCAGCGATTACCTGTTTGTAAGCGCCAATAGCGGGTTCTGCTTCATTACCCAACTGGTGGTTCTTGGCCACCACCATACTGGCCATCATACGGTCGTCTGTAGCGATTCCTTTCTCGAGCAATAACTCTGCTGCATTGGTGGCTGCTTCCTTCCATGCCTGCGCTTTAAACTGGCAGCGTAACAGGCCTCGCATGGCTTCCAGCCGGTTCTCCTGCTGGGTAGCGAGGGATTTTAACTGTGCAAAATATTTAGTGGCATTGGGATAGTCTTTCAGATCAAAATAATAGATCCTGGCTGCCTGCAACGTACTTCGCTCTGCATATCTGTTCTGCGAACGATCGGCCACCGCTTTGTAAAAAGGCAGGGCTTCTGTGTTGGCTTTGTTGTTGATCAGCATTTCTGCCAATAGATAATTGGCTTCGAGCGAATACCTTCCTTCGGGAAATTTTGCCAGGTAAGATCCGAAACCCGTTTTGGCTGCGGTCAGGTCTTTGGCCTCATAGCGCAGCATATACGATCGGAATGTAAGCGAATCCTCTTCTGTATCCGTAATGGGTTTGCCATTCTGTTTCATGAAAACCGCAAAATCGCCGGGCTGTTGGTTCTCTACAAAAATGTTGCGGATATAATCGATCGCATCAGTACTCTCCTGTGTATTGGGATGCGTGGTTACCAGTTTCTGAAAGTTTTTCAACGATTCATCGTTCCGGTCGAGATTAAAATAGGCCACCCCCAGTTTCAGGTACACTTGCGGCCCCATGGCAGCAGCCTGTGGATTACCCACCAGCTTCTGCAAGGGGGCAATGGCTGCCTGGTAATTTTCATCCGCCAGATAAGTATTGGCTACCTCAAGTTGGGCATCGGGCACCAGTGCAGAAGAAGGATATATTTTTTCGATGGATTGTAAGAGGCTGATCTTTTCCGGATTCTTATTCATTGCGCCGGCAATAATGCCTTTCTGGTACAACGCATAATCAGCCGATGCCAGTTGGAGGGATTGTACCGTTTCGTACATTCTCAGCGACTGTTTAAAATCCTTACTCATAAAATAACAATCAGCCGCGCGCAGGTAAGCATCCTGTTCAATCTGGGTAGAAGTTGCAGACACGGTTCTGGTGATCTGTTCAAAATAATTTTTAGCCAGCGGATACTGCTCACTCTTCAGGTAACCATAAGCCAGGCTGTATTTCGCATTCACGGGATTCACTTCCCCATTGGTAACCGGGTTTTTCAGGTAATTGAGGAAAAAAGCAACGGAAGCCTCTGTTTCTCCTTTGCGGTAAGCGATCTCTCCCTTCCAGAAATAAGCCAACGGCAACTGAGCCGTATTATAAGGTACTTGCAGCAGTTTGGTGAGTAAGAGATCTGCCTGGTCAATCTGCTGGTCGTTGATCAGTTCCACCGCACTTCCGTATAACAGTCTTGGATATAGTTTGATCACCAGGTCACTTTTCACACCCAGACTCTCATATAATTTCAATGCCTCTTTGTAATTACTGGTATTAGCGAGTGTGTTCACCAAAAGTTCCCTGGCTTCCTGCGTATAAGCTGATTTAGGGTAAACATCGAGAAATGATTGAAAAGATTTCAAGGCTGCATCCATATAACCCAATTCATACGAAAGTTTACCATAGTGATAGGCTGACACTTCTTTCTGTACCGCATTGCTGTTATTGGCGGCACAGAACTGGAAGGCCGTGCGGGCATTGGCTTTATCGTTGGTTTTGAGATATGCATCGGCCAGCAGGTACATACTGTTCTGGGCCAGCGAGTCCTGGGCACCACCCAGTTGTTTAAATCCTTCGATGGAACGAGACCAGTCTTTGGCTTCGTAATAACAAAAGGAAAGTTCATAGAGATCTTCCCTCCGCACTTTCTGGTTGGCAGATACATATTGCTGCAGGTAAGGCAGGGCTTTGGCAAATTCGCGTTTTTCAAACAGCAGGTGCCCCACCAGCTGTTTCAGTTGCAATTCATAAAACAAACCGCTTTTCTGTAAAGCCGCTTCTCCGTACTGGAGTGCTTTTTGTTTATCGCCACTGAAATAATAGATCTCTGCTATATAAAAAGGGATCACCGGCTGGTAGGCAGGCAGTTTCTCCGCTATCTGGAAACTTTCCAGTGCCAGCTGGTAATTTTTATCATTGAAGCAGATAAAACCGAAATAATAATTCGCATCAAGGTAATTGGGATCGGTTGGCAGTTGGCGGATGGCATTGAACAAAGGTTTGGCTTTCTCAAAATCCTGTGTCAGAAAATAACCATAGGCCTGATGAAATTTCATGTCAGCGATCTCACGGTTGCTCAGGTTGGCGATGCCTGTAGCCGCATATTGTTCCTGTGCATGGGTGAAATCCTGCTGGCGGTAAAAGTACTCGCCCAGATGAAAACGCATCATCTGTATACGGGCAGGTGTATTCTCCTGTTCAATGAAACGCGTAGCAAGGGGTACCGCCGTACTATCGTTTAGCTGTAGTCCGCAGATGATATAATAATAGCGGCTTTCCAGTTTGATGAAATCGGTGGTCTGCCCCTGTCCTGCTTCATCGTTGTAAACCTGTTTGAATACAGGATAGGCCAGGCTGAACTGTTCTTTCTGGTACAGGTCTTTGGCCCTTTTGAAAGCCGCATCCGGATCCAGGTGTATTTTGGTAAGCTGGGCCTGCAGTGTGGTACCGCCTGCAGCCAACCATACAAAAAGGAATATGCGAAATGTTTTCTTCATAGTGCAAGGAACGGTTTACAACTGTTTATACTTCAGGTATTGATAGCCCATTTCAGAAACAGACGGGTCTTGTCGTTTATCAACCCGGGACTAAAGTCCCTGTACAATATCCTTTCCAACCTTTTACCCACGCTCTGAAGAGCGTGGCAATGCCACTTTCTTTTTTGCCGCGCTCTTCAGAGCGTGGGCCAGGATCTCAGATTTGTAAAGGCTCCGGGACTTTAGTCCCGGGTGTAACGCTTGTTTTGGATCCTCTATATAAACGAAGCAACGCGGCAAAGATTTCCCTTTGTTTCTTAATGAAAAGCGAAAACCTGTTTTAAAGGTAGTATTCGGGGTTTGTAAGCAAACATCATTCCATCATTTGTGGAAAAACAGATAAGGGGCGTAAGTTTGTCAACAAATTAAGATCCCATGTACGAACATATCACCACCGTTCGGGTGCGTTATGCCGAAACAGACCAGATGGATATCGTGTACTACGGCAACTATGCCCAGTACTTTGAAGTGGGTCGCGCAGAATGCATCCGCGAGTTGGGGTTTACCTATAAAAAAATGGAGGAGATGGGCGTACGGATGCCAGTGGTATCAATGGAAGCGAGGTTTCTGCGGCCTGCCCACTATGATGATCTGATTACTATTAAAACCATCCTGAAAGAACTACCGGCCAAACACCAGATCGAGTTTCACCATGAGGTATATAATGAAAGAAAAAAACTACTGACCACGGGGAAAGTAGTTCTTTTCTTTATCGATAGCCATACCGGCAAATGGATCGGATTACCGGCAGAACTGAAGGAAAAATTAACACCTTTTTTCACAGATCAGGCCCTGTGATGGTCGGGACGCCAGTTCCGGATGGCCTGTTTGATCTCGTTACTTTTTAAGTTTTCATTCACAGCCCGGGCAGCCAGTTCCACCAGTTCCTCATCACTCGCAAAGCGCAGCGCGATGATCTGGCTCATGCGGAGCGATTTTGGCAAAGGTTTACCGGTAAGCACAAAATACCTGAAATTCTCTTCTGCACGGATGGCACGGTCCTGCGCTTTTAAGGCAAAAGCCCGCATATACCAGAAAAATAAACAGAGGATCAGGCTGACCAGGCAGATCAGCGAAGCGGAATACAGGTTCTCTTTGGCAGAATGCGACAGATTGATAAAAGAACCGATCAGTAAAGCCAGAATACCGATGGCTGTGAGATAATGATACCCGGGAACATACTGGGTATGATTACTGTAGTTTTGTTCTTTCATGAAGGCATTGTTTGGTTGAAGATATTCTTTTTATCGCCTCTTCCCCACTATAGCGCAGAGGTTATGCGCGCAAGGAACAAAGTTGGTTTTATTTGAGCTCATCCAGCACCCGGAACATTTTCTTTACTATCTCCCCTGCAGAACCATCATAGTTATTGATGATGATGGCTACTGTATACGTTACGCCCTCTTTGGAAGTATGGTAACCCGCAAAACTCTTGGTGCCGCCAATGGTGCCGCTTTTCAGTTTCATCTGGTTAAAAAAAGGCAAGGATTCATAAAAAGCAGGGTACCAGCTTCTGCTGCGGGCGTATTGCAGTGCCTGCACCAGTGCATCGGGCGTGACCCGGTTCTGGGGAGATAAACCACTGCCATCAATGATCTGCAAAGCTGCTGAACCAATGCCCTGCTCCTTCCAGAATTTTTTAACCAGTCCCACTCCTTTATCAGTACTACCCTTTCCTGTTTTCTCGAAGGCAATCGTCTTCAGAAAAGCTTCTCCATACAGGTTAATACTTTTGCGCATAAACCAGTAATTCAGGCTATCGAGCCTGGGAGAAATGAGTTTCCCGAGGTTTTGTACCTGCGGCACAGTCTTATCGTAAGAAACATTTACTCCTTGCAAACGGATCCCGGCCAGTTCAAGCGATTGCTTCAGCGTACTGGTTGTTTGTAAAGCAGGATCAGGAAAGGATCCGGAAATCACAAACGCTTTTTCTTCTACCGGTATGGTACCTCTTACAAAACCCTGGCTGGCGAATGGGGGCAGATAGATATAGGCATTATCGCCCGTACCCTTGGCGGCGGCCAGTAACTGGCTTTGCAGGTTTGTTCCGGTAAGTGCCGGGCGGGTTTCGATGATATCCACCGTATCGCCTATGTTTTTTCCTGAACGGAGAATCAGGTCGTACTGGTTCTCATGCCAGTTCAGTGCCGAAGTACCGGCACCATAATAATTACCGATATCATCCCAGATCCAGCCACCGGGTAAGGTTTCCTGCTCCCATTTACCACTATAACCCACCAGGTTTCCTGTTATTTTACGGATGCCGCTCTGTGTAAGCATTTTTGTCAACTCCAGCATCTGCCGGTCTTCTTTGGTAGAATCATAGCGCCAGCTGCCCAGACTGGGATCGCCACTGCCCAGCAGGTACAGATCTCCCTGTAAAGTATTCCTAGAAATCTTGCCGGTATACCCCAGCAAAGTCTCATACCGGTAAGCCGGGCCCAGTAATTCCAACGCTGCCACACTGGTAATGATTTTTTGACAACTGGCTGGTGCTAAGCCTGTTTGCGCATTTACTTCAAATACTTTATCGCCTGTTTGTGCATTGATGACCTGTAAACCCAGCAGGGCATGTTTCATTTGCGGGTCTGACTGCAGTATATCCACTGCTTTTGCCAACCTTTCTTTCACGGGTTGCGCCGCCAGGGAAAACGAATAGATACATAAACAAATAACCCAATAGCCTGTTTTCATAATTGCCCTTTACCTTGCACTAAAATTAAGCTTAAGCAGACTATGGAAAAAGTTTTTGCATCCATCATCACCATTGGAGATGAATTATTGATCGGACAAGTGATTGATACCAACAGTGCCTGGATTGCCCAGGAACTGAATAAAGTGGGCATTTCGCTGAAACACCGTGTGGCCGTGGGCGATGTGCGGGAAGATATCTGGCAGGCGCTGGATGCAGAGAGTAAGGAAGTATCGCTGGTGATCATTACCGGCGGACTGGGCCCTACCGCCGACGATATTACCAAACCCCTGCTCTGCGATTATTTTGGGGGTAAGATGGTGGTACACCAACCTACCCTGAAGCATATCACCCATATTTTCGAGCATATCCTCAAGCGCCCCATGATTGAGCGCAATGCGAAACAGGCCGAAGTGCCGGATACATGCACTGTTTTGCTGAACCAGCGGGGTACAGCACCGGGTATGTTATTTAAAAAGGATGGAACCATTTTTGTTTCCCTGCCGGGCGTACCGCATGAGATGAAATGGCTGATGACAAATGAAGTGCTACCGAAAATTCCGGAACTGTTTCAGACAGGTTTTATTGAACACCGTACCCTGCTCACTGCCGGTATCGGCGAATCATATCTGGCCAACCTGGTGCAGGAGATTGAGGAGGCCTTACCTGCCCATATCAAACTGGCTTACCTGCCCAATTATGGCATGGTAAGATTACGGTTAACCGCTTTTGGATTTGATAAGGCAGCACTGATCACAGAAATCGACCGGCATTTTGAGGGGTTCAAGGAAAAAGTGAAAAACTACCTCGTGATTGATGAAGACCTGCCTATGGAACAGGTAGTGGCCAGATTGTTGAAAGAGAGCGGAAAGACCCTTTCTACGGCCGAAAGTTGTACCGGTGGGTATATTGCGCATATCATGACCTCGCACCCCGGATCATCTGTGTATTTCACGGGTAGTGTGGTTAGTTATGCCAACCGCATCAAGGAAAGTATGCTGCATGTACCGGCAGAAACCCTGCAAACCGTGGGTGCGGTCAGCGAAGACACGGTAAAACAAATGGCCAGATCTGTCAGGGAACTGATGCAGACAGATTATGCCATTGCCGTGAGCGGTATCATGGGGCCGGATGGCGCCACCGCCGAAAAACCGGTGGGTATGGTATGGGTGGCCGTGGCTGATCAGGACAGGGTGGTAACCCAGCTGTTCAATTTCCGGTTTGACCGCAGAAGGAATATTGAATTAACTGCCACTAATGCGCTGAACCTTTTGCGTATCTTTATCAAGGAAAAGCCCTAACAGATGTTCGTTTTTGCATAGCAACCGATACATTTGCACTTTCGTTTTCTGTGTGTATTTTACTGTGCGGCAGGAAAGAAAGCGGTAAACAGAGAATAGAACCATATCCGAATTAAAACAGCACGATAGTATGGCAATTGCTGAACTGGTAATGCCCAAACTGGGCGAGAGTATCATGGAAGCCACGATCCTGAAATGGCACAAACAGGTTGGCGACACTGTAAAACAGGACGAGACCGTATTGGATATTGCTACCGATAAGGTAGACAGCGAAGTACCTTCTACCGCAGAGGGTGTGATTACCGAGATCTTATTTAACATCAACGATGTGGTACCTATCGGTACCGTGATTGCCCGCATCCGTACCGGACAGGAAGCTGCTGACAGTCCCGAACCGGCACAACCGGCAGTAGCACCCGTTATTGAAGCAGCAGAACCCGTACAGGCGGCTCCTGCCATGGCAGAAGCCTATTACGCCCAACCGGAAACACCTGAAGTTCCGTATACACCGGCGCCGGTTGAAGCTTCTATACCTGCTGCCAAACCTGCCGCTAACCGTTTTTATTCTCCGCTCGTTCTCAATATCGCCAACAGTGAAAATATTCCATTGAGTGAGCTGGAAAGGATTCCCGGAACAGGTAATGATGGAAGGGTTTCCAAAAAAGACATTCTGCAATATGTGGCCGATAAAAAAGCAGGTACCGTTCCGGTTTATACACCGGCTACTGTTTCTGAAAATATCGTTCCGAGTTCGCCTGCCACCAAAATCAATACCACTCCGGCTGTTCAGATCGCAACAGCTCCGGCGGTGATCACGAGCAGTTATACGCCTGCCTCCTATTCGGGTAAATCATCCGATCCGGCTACCGTTGTTTTATCCGGTGCCACGGAGATTGTTGAGATGGACAGAATGCGCAAGCTTATTGCCAAACACATGGTGGGCAGCAAACAAACCAGTCCGCACGTAACCAGTTTTGCCGAAGCCGATGTTACGCATATGGTATTATGGCGTCAGAAAGTGAAAGATGAATTTGAGCGCCGCGAGGGCACTAAACTCACGTTCACGCCCATGTTCCTGGAATGTATTGCAACGGTGATCAAACGTTTCCCGCTGATCAACTGTTCGCTGGATGGAGATAATATCATCATCAAAAAAGATATTAATATCGGCATGGCCACAGCTTTGCCAACCGGTAACCTGATAGTTCCCGTCATTAAAGGTGCCGATCAATTGAATATCGTGGGGCTAAGCAAAGCGGTAAACAATATGGCCGATGCGGCCCGCAACAACAAACTGAAACCGGAAGACACGCAGGGTGGTACTTTTACCCTGACCAATGTAGGCACTTTCGGCAGCCTGATGGGAACGCCCATCATTAACCAGCCACAGGTGGCCATCATGGCCGTGGGTGCCATCAAAAAACGCCCGATGGTAATGGAATCGGCGGAAGGCGATACGATCGGCATCCGACACATGATGTATCTCTCCATGAGTTACGATCACCGGATTGTAGATGGAAGTATTGGTGCCAAATTCTTATCAGAAGTAGCTAAAGAATTCGAGAACTGGGATGTGAACAAACAATGGTTCCATTATCTGTAATCAACCAAAAAATGTTAACCCAATACCATCTCATCAGATGGTATTTTTTTTGAGGTTTACCCATGCAGCAGCCAGCCTGCTGTAACCCACCCCCCACTCCAGATAATGGCGGTGAGAATAATGATACGGCCATATAAAACCGGCTCTACCTGTAACAAACCAGCTACTACGGGAATATAACTGCGCACAAAAGGCGTTAGTTTGGCGATAAAAATATGTTTCCCATTCTGTGAAGCTATTTTTTGTTTGATCGAGTTCACTCTTTTAACCGGCAGTCTGATCCATCTGGGCTTGATACGCATCAGCCACACACGGCCATAATAGAATAACAGATAAAGGATCACTGAACCCAGCATATCCGCTACAACTACCAGTGCAATTACCAGCGGGAAAGAGAGTGCCGCCTGCCGGCTCAGGTATCCAAAATAGAACAACACCAATTCATTGGGTAGTCCCGGCATTCCCAGCTCCTGTAGCAATACCATAGAAAAAATGGCGAAGTAACCATATAGCACAAAATAATTGACGAGTATTTCCTGCATGCTTATTTGTTTGAGGCAGCTATTTTTCCGTTTCTGTTACCTGCGGCAACCAGTACGGGTGCTACCTGCATAGGTGCTGCTACTCTGTGATCATCGGCACGGAATTTTTCATTCAGTAACGCCGAAACGGTAGAAGCAATCTGTTTCTGGTACAAACGTTCTTTTGTTTTTCTTTCTCCATCCGCCGCAATACCGGCTCCAATCATTGCCATCCATGCCTCGCCCGAACCTTTTACCCAAAAACCATGCTGCGACCATTTGTTTCTTTTACTACCTCTTCCATGATCGGTAGTAATGATAAAAGCCGTGTTGTCTTTATAAAATGGATCGGTTTGCACATAATACCAAAGTTCAGCCAGCATTCTGTCTACCTGGTGCGCTTTCTGCAGGTATTGATCATAGCGTCCAAGATGTGCAAATTCATCTGTTTCGCCCAGTCCGAGGAACAGCACTTTCGGATGTTGCTGTTCAATATAATTCAGGGCACTGGCATACGTGAGCAGATCCTGCCGGGTGCTGCTTTTGTGCATTATATTTTTCTGTACCTCGTTGATGAGTATATTCAGTGTATCATCTCCTTCCGCCAGCATTTCGTAACCACTGTTTACAGGCAGCTGACTTCTGTTTTCATTAATGATATAGGGCATTACATCCCAGGAACTGAAGGCAGCTACCTTGCCGGCATAGGCTTCTGTGGCATTCAGGTATTCCAGAATATTAGTATTACGGTTGCGTACAGAAAGATTAGGAATAAAACGGGTATCTGCAAAACCCGTTAGGATTTCATTGTAGCCCGGGTAGGATATCTTATACAGGTTAGAGACGTTTACTTCGCTGTTGTAATTGCGGTTACCGGATAACCTTCCTTTTTTTGCGATCACATCCCAGAAAAAAGGGAGCAGTCTGCGTTTTCGTTCTTCCCGATCAGGGCTCCAGAATTGCTGGCAGATCAATGCCGTATCCCGTACATAAGCAGTATCACGCATCAGCAGGGAATCTGCCCCGTTAAACACCTCCTGCCAACGGAACCCATCAGTTGTTATGATAAATACATTTCCCGGTGTTGCGGGTGTTTGTGCAGTAAGTATCAGCGAAAAACAACAAAAGAAAAAAGCGATGATGGTTTTCATTCAAAAGGTTTTACAAAGGAATCCTGTGTATGTATCTGCAACATCAACAACCGGTTAAGTTAAGGTTACTGAATCATGATGCTATTGTGAATTCAACGGCGCGATACTATCAGTTCATATGAGATTGGTTATTTCATACCACCATTCACCATTTATGAAAACAACTTCTTTACCCCGTGTATCGGTACTGGTACCGGCTTACAACGAAGAAAAATACATCCACCGTACATTAGCTGCATTGGTAACGCAGGACTATCCCGATTACGAGATTATTGTAACAGACAATGCTTCCAGCGACGGTACGGCATTGGTAGTACAGACATTCATTAACCAGCAGCCGGTTACTGGTGTGCAGATTACACTGATACATGAAAGCCGGAAAGGAACCAACTATGCACGTGAATCGGCCCGGCAACAGGCAGGCGGGCATATTATTGCGCAGATGGATGCAGATTGCGTACCCGCTTCCAACTGGCTTCGCAGAGGCGTAACAGCACTCATAAAAAACCGGCAACGGGTAGCCGTTACAGGACCCTATGATTATTTTGATGGTAATAGCCGGATGCGCTTTTTTTCTCTGTTATCGCAAAGAATCTTTTATCCTTTCATCAGTGATCTGGTACAGGTTTCCGGAAGAGGTGCCATCCTGATTGGAGGGAACACGTTTATTCGTTCGGAAATACTGGAAAAAGCCGGAGGCTATAATACCGCATTTACCTTTTATGGAGATGATATTGAACTGGGTAAACAACTGTCGCAGTTTGGCCATGTAGCGTATATACCTGGCCTGGTGCAACCATCCTCTTCCCGCAGGTATAAGGCCAATGGTTTCTGGGAGGTAAACAAAAAATACCAGGACAGTTTCTGGAACCTCGTATGGCGTAAGAATATATTGGTCACTACTACAGAAAACAGTCACCCCCGTTAAACGCCTTCAGGAAAGATAAAAACGGGCTAGTCCCCGTCCTTATCTTTTTTAGTCAGTTTTACAAATGCCGCCCTTTTAGGAGCGGGCACGGTGGCATCCAGTCCTTTAACCGCTTTCCAGATCACTTCGGTAAAAGCACGATCGGGGATCCTGTCTTCTTTTGAAAAATCAAAGGCTTCACTTTTCCGCTGCCATTCGTTCATGCCTGTGTTTTTTTCAGTAAGATCTACTTCAGCTGGTCTGGCTATAAACGGTGTGAGGTTAACCTGATTGGTAAAACAACGCCACATCGGGGTGGCTGCTGCATCGTACTGGCTCATCGGCGGAATGCCCAGTATCAGTTCCATAGTTCGCAGCATAGAAGAGGTGGAATACATGGTATGATCCACCAATCCTCTTTTTACGAGGCCACCGGCCACATACGCCGGACTCCTGTGTGCATCTACATGGTCGGGGCCATCCTGTGCATCATCTTCCAGTATAAATACCACGCTCTCTTTCCAGATCGGACTTTTACTCAGGTATTCTACAAACATGCCTACCGCGAGATCGTTATCGGCTACATGCGCAAAGGGTGTGGGTTTACCCAAACGCAACCCTTCTGTATGGTCATTGATCAAACGCAATGTGCTTAATCTGGGCAAAGCATTTTTTGACAGCAATGAATCGAAGTCACGTTTCCATTGTCCCACACGTGTTGTATCCCGAACGCTTTCATCCCAACTGGTGTAATAGGGGCAGAAATGATCTTTCAGTACCGGAATATTCGGTTTATAATCATCCGCAAACTCGCCATAGGTTCTGTAACTCACGCCGGCACGTTGGCTATGATCCCAGATAAACCCATTTTTATTGTTGGCAATCTTGCGGTTGCCTTCCGCGTCATAATCTCCTCCCCGGCCACCATAACTGGTTACCCAGGTTTTTTCGAGATAATCGGTAGCATAAGCTCCCATACTCCAGTTATGTCCATCGGCGCTTACTTCACCATCTACATAAAAATTATCGAGCAACACAAATTCTTTGGCCAGTGCATGCTGGTTAGGGGTTACTTTTTTACCGAACAAACAAAGAGAAGTATCGCCATTCCCTTCCGTCACATCGCCCAGCACCTGGTCGTAGGTGCGGTTTTCCTTGATAATATAAAACACATATTTGATAGGAGAAGAATCGCCTACCTTACGCGGTATGGGATTACCTGCTTCGGTATGTGATACCAGTTCTTTTGCTTTGCTATAGGGAGAGTTCCGGTATACAGCCTGCGAGTACACACCCAATTGTTTATCGGCAGGTGCCGTAATGATGCTCAGTGTTCCTTTGAAAAGTCCACCGATATACTGTACTTCCTGTGGTTTATTCATATCACCTTTCTGGTAACCCAGTTGTACTTTTTTATTGATGGGATTAGGCCCATAGGGATTGGCCTGCGAGGTAAATCCTTTTCCGTTGGTTACATAAATTTTGGAACCAATCGTTTTAACAGCAGTTGGATACCAGCCCACAGGGATAAATCCTTTTGCCTTACTGCTTCCTTTGATACTCACATCAAATACTGATAAGCAATTATTATCTGCATTGGCTATGTACACGGTTTTTTCGTCCAAACTTAATGCTACCCCATTGGTGGTAGAGCCGGCGGGTGCATCAGGATAAAGAGCGGCATTCAGGGTTTCCACTACTTTCCGCTGTCTGGTATCGATCACTGATACCGAATTATCATTGGCGTTGGCAACATATAACCAGCGACCGTTGGCCGTAAGACAGAAATCATTCGGGTTACTGCCTACGGCTATCTCGGCCAGTAACGCATGTTCTTTTACACCGTATACCAGTAAGCGGGCAGCACCCCAGCAGGAGATATACAATTCTTTCTGATCGGGTGAAAGACGGCAGGTATACGCTTCACCCGGCAATGCCAATTCCTTTTTGATCTGTTTGGTAATAAGATCAATTATATATAAACGGTTGTTATCCTTGGTAACCACGTACAAGAGCTGTTTGTTGTGATCAATGGCCAGTCCGGCAGGCGATATTTTATTGGGCCATGGTTTGCCCAACAGAATACTATCTGCCAATGTCAGTTTCTGGTTCTTAACTGCATATTTCAAGATGCGGTTATCATTTCCACCCGATACATAGAGGTATTGATCGTCTGCGCTAAAAGCAAGTCCCAACCAGGCTTTGGGTACTTCGATATGATCCAGCATCTTTTCAGTTACCACATCAATCAGCTGCAGGCTGTGCTTGCTTTGTCCGTTATTGGTGATTGCCATCCATTTTTTTGAATGGGCAACAGCGATATTCAGCGGCAGGTCGCCCAGCGGCAATGACTTACCCACGGGAGTTAAACTCCAGCCATTGGGCAGGCCGATTCTTTTGGCTTCGAGTGCAGTCAATGTTTGTGCAGACAGATCAGACAAAGCCAGTGCACAAACCATTATGAGTAAACTAATCTTTTTCATATAGCGTGTTTGTATAAAACTCAGTGATCAAATACCCGCAGCAAACTCTTCTGCCAGTCCGAAAGAAAGTGTCATTCCGGCGCCACCCAATCCGTTCAGGATATATACACCCGGTTCAGGGTTCAATATTACTTCTGTTTCGCCATTTTTCATCTTTGGATAAATGCCGTTCCATGATTGCACCAGTTGCCAGTCTTTGGTTACCATGAACCGTTCAAGGTAACCAGTGATCAGTTGGTTGATATATGCCCGGTCGAATGGATCAAACGTATGACCATATTCATGCGAATCGCCTACCGTTAATTCTCCGCTGTTATTCTGCGAAACCATCACGTGGATTCCCCACTGGAGGTATTCGGCCATTTCAGCTTCATACCGTTTTTTCAGGTCCGGTAAAGAAGGAGCCGCTTTAAAACTGTGATAGTGGATCAGCGACAAACCACCACATACCGAAGTGCCGATCCGCCAATCCTTATTGCCGGTTGTATACCGCAGCATCTGCAGTTTACAGCGTGTGATCCCGGCTGCTGTAAACTGTTCAGGGTATAATGTTTCAAAATCAGCGCCACTGCAGATACAGATCAGATCCGCCTGCATTATCCGGTTACCGATATATACCTGCCCTGCTTCTACGCTGTTTACCTGCGTTTGCCAGAGAAAGCTGATATCTAAATATTCTGTCAGGTAAGAAGGAATGGCAGCAATCGCTTCACGCGGGTCAACGATCAGTTCCGTATCACTGTACAATCCGCCCAGCAGAGATGGCGTATTTACACCAGAGAACTGCCGGCCGATCTGCGCTGCTGACAAAAGTTTTGTATTCCTGCCATTGGCAGAGAACTTATCATGCAGCTCCTGTAGCACCTGCCATTCATCTGGCTCGTTAGCTACATGTAAACTACCCGCTTCATGGTACCACAGGCCAATACTATCTGCGATCTCTTTCCAGATCTCCCTGCTTCTTACAGCACGGTTATAGAGTTTCCCATCGGGCTGTCCTATTGGCCATACCATCCCGAAATTGCGGATGGAAGCACCTACTGCTTTTTCACTTCTTTCAATCACCGTAACCTGGTAACCTTTTAAGGAAAGCGCCCTGGCAGTGGCCAGTCCAACAATACCCGCACCAATAACAATAGCTGATGGCTTATTCATATAGGATCAATTAAATAAGAGATTATATTTTTTATGGAAGTATCCCAGCGCAAAAACCGTTGCAGCGATTCCCGCTACTGAAAGAAGAATCACACCATTGCTGTAAACGGTTGTCCAGGATAGACTGGGATTAAAAATAGTTTTGGAAACGATTACTGCCACGCTGGCGAGATAACCGAAAGAATCAGCGAGATACATCAGGAAACCCACATTACCGGTTTGCCGGAAAGTTGCGATCATCCGGTCGAAAAGAATACAGTTAAAGGGAATATACCCGATATACAATCCCAAACCCACGCATGTCATCCACTGAAAGGGCGGCAGCAGATGCAAAACAAATAACAAAGAACTGATACCCGCAATCAGAAACCCTGCTACAATGATCCAGTGGGTGATCATAAATGCCTGCCGGTTATTTTTAATCAGCATCATACAACTGATCAGGGCAAGCACCAATATGGTAATGGGTATTTCAGTAGCGGTAAATACAGAAGGTTGACTGCCAAAACCGAGTTCCTGCCAGATATCTGCCGCATAATTATCGCGGATATCCCGGAAAAGGGTGAGAAAAACATAAATCACGATCAGTAACACAATACCCGTGCTGAACTGCCGGAAAAACTGTCTCCTTTCCTGCCGGTTCATGGGTTCGCGTGGTACCCGTGACTGTATATCTGATGCGGAAGGAGGTGGTATGCGTTCCAGTAAAAAAACAAAGAGAAGTAATGGGAAGAGGAATACCAGTCCGGTAGCAAAAGGCAGCCATTGGTCGGTAACCTGAAAATCGATCACGAGCCATTTAGCCACCGATTTAACAAAACCGGATGAAAAGATAAAACTGACAGCGAGTGCGGCGCCGATAAAATCAGTGGCTTTTCTCCCTTCTACATAAGAAAAGATCACCCCCCAGATCATACCCAATGGGAAGCCGTTCACAAAAAGAAACAGCACATTCCAGGGTGCGGGCACCCAGGCAAACAAAAGCAGGGCCACCCATGAAATGGATACCAGCGTAAGGATCACCCTGCCCCTGCCCATTTTTTTTAATTCTGAAATAAAACGGATTCCATAAAACTTGCTCATCATATAGCCTAATACCTGACTGATGACCAGCGCATCTTTATAGTGGATCCCCAACACAAGCGGTTCCTGTTCAAAACTCCCAACGGTAAAAGGTTTACGGAAAGCGTATACCGTTGCATAAGTAAGAAAAGTTACCACCGCGGCATATATGGCCACACGGGTATCCCTGTATTTTCCAGCATCGGCCCTTAGGGAAAAAAAATGCATGTTTACAGAATGAATGCAGGTAATTCCTGCAATGAATCAATGATCGCATCGGGATGATAGTCCGATAACTGCTCACGGGTATAAGCGCCGGTGGTAACAGCAGCCACAAAACCGCATCCGGCGTTTCTGCCTTCGTTCACGTCCACTTCCGTATCTCCTACTTTTACTACTTCTTTGGCATCTGCAATGCCGAGCTTCTGCATGATGGATTGGATCATATAAGGATGGGGTCTTCCTTCCGGTACTTCATCACTGCAAATGACGGCGTTAATGAGCGGAGACTGATCCCAACCCAGTTTTTGCAGGATGGCATCTGTGATTACCCTGGTAAAACCGGTGTTCAGTGCTACTTTAATACCCTTGTTCTGCAACATCCCGAAAATTTCTTCTGCAAAAGGCAAAGGTTGCAGATCCGTATCTGTATGATAGAATTCAACCATGATGCTGTTAAACCGGTCGTGAATCTTTTCAATCAGTGCAGTTTGTTCCGGGGGTGCAATTGCCGGAGCCTGTTTTACTACCATACGGGTAATCGCTTCTATTTTCCGGTACCCCATCAGTGTATTCACTTCTTCGATACCTACTGTTATATTTTCTTCGGCCAATGCATCCCGGAAAGCCTTGTTTACATTGCCTTTATCAGATACAGTAGTTCCTGCCATATCAAATACCACCAGTGCTGTTTTCATCTATGCGTTTGTTTTACTTTGTTCGGTTAAATGTTCTTGCATCAATACCCTGTAATGATCGAGCGACGGCAGCGGAACCTGTTCTTCTTTGGCCTGCTCATCCCAACGGCGTAAACGGATATACAGATCGGCCAGGGGATCTGTTTCGAAGTTTTTCGCTTCTTCTTCTGTCATCACCCCGCCCTGGAAAACCAGCGTCTCTTTACTCGCAGGAGATAACTGTTCGTAATAATCCGGATAACGACAGGTAAGATATCGTTTGGCATCTACATGCGAGGTCACCAGTTTGGCTATCTTTTCAGAAAATCCTTTTTGCCGCAGATAATCGGCTCCCAGTTTTTCATGATCCACTACCCCATACCCATCCATCAGTTTTACTTCGGTGATATGTTCACACAAATGGCCGATGTCGTGAAAAAAAGCTGCCAGGATCACTTCTGTATCATATCCTTCTTTTTCTGCCAACTGTGCACACTGGCACATATGTTCGATCTGCGAAACGGGTTCGCCAATATAATCTTCGCCGCCAAACTGCTCGTATAACGAAATCACTTCGTTTACCACCAGGTTGATCCGGTAAGCATCTGTATTCATGACTTTATTTTTATAAGCTATACTGTAAAGAGAGCCATACATTTCTGCCAGCTCCATTGATACCGCTTCCATGTGTTCGGTAATCGATGTTTCCGATATTCTGCATACCCCCGCGAATGGAAAGGAATTTTCCGGTATGTCCGGCATGCATATTCACAAGATACCATCCGGGAGTACCTCCCGTGGGAATCCTGTTATCATCCTTATCACCCTGCGCCAACCGGTTCTGCGTAGCTGCAGCCATATTCTCAATGGCAACATACCATTGCTGATGCTGGTATTTTATCTGCGCTCTGCCATTCAATGGCGGAATCCGGCGCATGGGCTCATGGGCAGACAAATTCTGTCCAAACAAATAAGTAGCACTCAAATCAAAACTGAAGCTGGCAGATACCCGATGTTTCCATTCGAACTCTGCCCCCCGCAGGTAAGATTCCTGGCTATTCTGCTTGGTATATACATTGTACCCGTTTACCTGCTGTCCGGGCACTTGTACCCGTGTAATGAGATTGGATAAATGCATATAAAAAACAGCTACCGATGTACTTACCTGCTGGTTCCGGAAGCGATACCCTAACTCTGTATGATAACTCTTCTCCGGTTTCAATCCATAAGCAGGCACTTCATACCGGAAATCAACCAAACCCAGACTTCCCATATCATCAATATTGGGCGCACGGTAACCCGTGCTGAATGAAATAAACAATCCAGACCGTTGATTCAGCTGGTATCCGAGGGCCGCGTTGGTTACGAGTGAAGAAGGTCTGACGTTGACTTTCCCCAGGCTTCCGGGTGCTTTGCTGGTGTCGGTGATCTGAATATCCAGCAGGTTATATCGAACACCTCCTTCTATGTTGAACTTACCGGCCTGCAGGTGATGAAGTGTATACAAGGAAAAATTCTGATTGGAAGCCCCGTCGGGATATAATCCTCTGAGCGATTGCATAGCCGTTCCATTTACGGGGTATTGGTACTTGGCACTGTTTACTTTATCGTAATAATATTCAATACCCGAATTACTGTTCCAGTTTTTACCCCAACTTGAATAAATATCTACCGTAGCACCGGCGGTCTTTACCCGATCCTTTTCCTCGAAACGGTTGGCATTTCCATTGCGGAGGTAATCTCTCCTTTCAAAACTCTGTTGCAGTGAGAGAATGAGACTGACCGATTGCATCCAGGGTTTACCTGTTTGAGACTCCAGCTTCAGGTAACTCAACGAGCGCTCCTGCGGTGCAAAAAAATAATAGGCATAATTCTCCAGTTTCACTCTGTGATACAGGGGCACATTTTCCTGTCGCGTATATTGGTGAGATAAGGATACAGTTGTGTTACCACCCAGTCTGAATTTCATCTTTGCATCAAAAGACTGTTCCGTATAACCGGAAGGTGATTGACGGCCCGTTGTATCTCCACCTATCAGGTCGCCGAATTTCCGATTGGTATAACCACCCGAAAAAACAAAACCGGATGACTGGTAAGATATTTCTCCCCGTCCGGTATATTCCATATCAGATGAAACAGCTTTAGCAATCGCTTTTGCTTTAAAAGCGCGGGCACCAAAATCAAGATCGCGGCTGAATAAATGGATCACTCCACCCAACGCATCAGAACCATATTGTACCGAACCGGCACCTTTGATTATTTCCACTTTATCGATCGTGTACAGATCAATGGTATTCAGATATTGATTGGGGCCATACCGGAAAGTGGCATTATTGAAACGGATCCCATCCAGCATAATCAGTGCCTGGTTACCGGTAAGCCCGCGCACAAATGCAGACCCGCCGCCATGATTGGTTTTCTGCACAAATATGCCGGCAGAACCCATCAGCAATTCCGGCGTGGTACGTGCACCGGATTGCTGTATTTTTTGTGAGTCAATAGTTGTATACGAATAGGGCAACAAATACCCCTCCGTTGATTTACGCGTTGCTGTTACCACCACCGGATCAAGAAAAGCACTGGTATCTTTTTTGGCTCCGCCAATATCCTGTCCGAAAGACCAAACGGGCAGCAGCAAAAAAGAAAATAATCTCTTGTAACACATACGCTTATTATTATTTTGTATAAATCGATGGTATCGGATCTGCTACAGGATGTTCTGCAGTAAACCGGAAGCCCAGCAAAGAAGCCAGCGTAGCGGCTATCTGTTGCTGATACAATTGCCCTGCTGTTGTTACTTCCCCGATGGCCCTGGTATCCGGACCGATAGCGGCGATCCAGATCTGGCCGGCATCTTCCACTTTCTGGCCATGGTGTCGCCATTCATCTTTCACTTTGTCTCCACGTCCATGATCGGTTGTAATCAGCAATGTGGTTTTGTTGGCATAGTTCGGATCTGATTGCAGATAATGCCACAGATCAGCTATCATTTTATCCTGTGCATGTGCCGCTTTCAGGTACTGGTCATACTCGCCACCATGCGCATAATCATCAGTCTCATCAAAAGCAATATACAAAGCCCGCGGCTTATATTCCTTCAGATACTCCCTCGCGGCAAGATAGGTAATTACATCCGGCCTCACCCCAATAGGCCTCGTGGTGAGGTATTGCAGGTCATTGATCAGTCTCAACTTCTCTGAGGGGAACAATAGGGAGTCAGTATCCGCATTCACATAGATACCGCTACGCTGTTTGTTCAGTATATAGGGGAAAGCATCCCAGGTAGCAAAAGCGGCTACTTTTCCTTTAAAACCCGGCTGTTTCCCGATAAATTCGAGTACATGTGTATTCTTATTGGCAATTTTATCGTTTGAGTTAACCGTTATATCCGGGAAACCCGTAAAAATTTCATTGTAGCCCGGATAAGAAAATTTATAGGGATTCGCATTGTTTACTTTATTGTTGTATTGCCTGTTGCCATATAATTGGCCCTTTACTGCAATCTCAGACCAGAAAAAAGGAAATAGTTTCTTCCTCCGCTGTTCCAGCGTATCATTCCAGAAACGGCTGGAAGTACCAGCACTGTCTTTTGTATATTTCTTATTGTTCAGCAGCTGAATATCGGCACCACCAAAAATTTCCTGCCAGCGCATTCCATCCAGGGTAACAACCACAATATTTTCTGTTTTGGTTTTCTGTGCCATAACAGGAACAACCTTCATACAGATTACTGTAGCCAATATACCTGTCAATAAAATCCTTTTCATTTTTTTATTTTATAAGAGTAAATAGGTAAGCGAAGCCCCGAAGGACTCCGCTTTTGAAAACTGCACCTATGCTATTTTATCCAACTATTTAATGATCCACAGATCGGCATTAATATCATCTACGCCACCAGTGAACTGTCTTTGCAGTGCTTCCTGCAGATTGGTTTTATTGGTAGCGATCTCAGATGTAGGATACAGGAACCGTTTAGCCACCCGCTGGCTATTACCGGTACCCGGGCCTGTGAGAAAAGTAGGCACACCGGTTCTTCTCCAGTTATAATAGGCTTCCCATCCACTGTTCTGGAAATAAGCCAGGTATTTCTGTAACAGAATCTGGTTCAGTCCCGCAGCAGTATTACCGGCATATTTTACAGTTGCCTGGTTGTAATAGGCATTCTCATCGTAATTGATTACGTAGGTATTGTAATCATTCAGGGTTCCACCCGGTTTCTGAAAGTAAACAGTATTATTACCATTTACGATCCCATAGAAGGAGATGGAAGTAGTGATCCCCTTTTTATACCAGCTTTCTGCATCACCTGCCATCCAGCCACGGTTAATGGCTTCGGCGATGTTGAAACACATTTCGGTATACCCGATCTGAACGTTTGGCTCTGCCACGTAGGTACTATAGTATCGTTTGCGGTTGATGAAAGAATATTCACCATTACCCGCTTTTGTACTCATATCCGCCAGGTCCTCGCCACTGCTGGCTCCGAGAAAAGCGTTGAACGATGTGGGTGCTGCACCACCGGCCACTCTTTTGGCAGCGGGCTCAGCCGTTACAAATGTGCGTGGATCCTGCAAAGCAACCAGGTTATTCAGGTAAGTGGCACTCGTGTTATAACGGGTAGCATCAAAACCGAAATTATCCGGGTTGGTTGGATACTTATTGAAAGTGCTGTTGTACACATACTGCAGGTTATCTGCCAAACCGGTAAACAATGGATACTTAACAGGATCTGCCAGCGTTGCGGCAAATTTCTGTTTGATGGCAAGATCGGTATCGGCTTCTTTTTTACTTAACGCAATCAGTACCCGAAGTTTAAAAGCATTTACCGCTTTCTGCCATTTTTTAAGATCATTGCTGTAATAGTAATCACCAGCCAGTGTATTATCTCCTTTGGTAATCAGCTGTGCCAGATCAGTATTGGCATCATCCAGCCATTTCAATACCTGAATAAAGATTTCCTTCTGTGTATTATATTTAGGCGCTCCTACTTCCAGGCCTTTCACGGCATCGGTTAAGGGAAGGTCACCCACACGCATGGTGAGATCATAATAGAAAAATGCACGGAAGAACTTACCCAGCGCCGCATACGGATTCTGTGCAGCAGCACCGATCTTGGTTGCTTCCTGTTCCATTTTCTGGATATTCTTCAGCGTATTATAGGGGTTGAACGAAACGTTGGTCCAGTTGTACTCCTGGTTACCATAATAATTGTAATTACAGTTGCTGAACTGGTTCCAGCGGTGGGCCTGAGACCAGGCTCCCTGTGTAAAATCATTCTCTATGCCACTGAGTACCAGTGAAGGAGGTACACTTTCCGGGCGGTTGGTATCTATTTTCAGTTCATCAAATTTTTTGGTACAGCCCGTAGTAAAAGCTGTTGCCGCCAGTAATGAACAGATCAATATCTTTTTCATACAATGTAAGTTTGGGTTGATCAGAAAGTAAAGTTTAGATTAAAGCCATATCGACGCGTAGTAGGTGTTTGCAGGTTTGAAGATGTCTGCCCGCCTGCATACTGGTCAATGTCCACATCTTTGAAACGGTTACCATCTTTCATGAAATAAAGCAGGTTACGTCCCACAACCGATACGGTGGCTGATTTGAAAAAGCCTTTCTTACCAAAAATATCAGCAGGGATATTATAGGTCAGCACTACTTCGCGCAGTTTCAGGTAGGTTTTGCTGATCATATTTCCTTCTGAAGTATTGTAATAGCGACTGATATAATCCTGCAGGAAGGTCTTGGTAGTGTTGGCACCAAATTTCAGATCACCATAATTCGTAACAGCTCCTGTAACCGGATCATATTTAATCGCCACACCGTTTGATACCGTGGCTCCTTCACCTACATAAGATTTTACGCCAAGGTAATCCTGGTAACGGGCTTCACCCATGGCTCCTTCAGTAGTTTCAATATGTCGTCCACCACGGAAAGTCTGTTTACGTACATAATCTTCCATCACACCACCAATACGGCCATCAAACTGGAAAGAGAAGGTGAAATTCTTGTAGTTAAAACGGTTGTTCAAGCCCCATACCAGGTCCGGATCGGCATATCCACGAAACTGTGCTACCGGTGCTACAATCGGTCTTCCACCTGCATCGTTGATGATTTGTCCATCCGGTGTTCTTACAAATGAACTTCCGTACACTTTATCCAGCCTGTCGCCCTTACGATAGAATGTATTCAGCACATCTACCCCTTCAGGTAATTCAGCCAGAGTTCTGCGGTATTTACTCAGGTTCAGCAATACATCCCATGAGAAATCTTTGTTCTTGATTGCCTGCCCGCTGATAGAAATTTCAATACCGGTTGTTTTATTCTTCACCGCATTGGTGATAAAAGAATTATACCCGGTTGTCTGAGACAAAGGTTTATTATAGATCTGCGGTCCGTCGATATTGGTATAATAAGCAATATCCAGTCCAATACGGTTCTTCAGAAACTTCATATCCAGCCCCAGTTCCAGGGTGGTACGGCTATCCGGACTGATAGCAGGATCGATCAGGTTATTAGGATAAGTGGCATAAGGCTGGTTATTATAACCCAAAGCAGTGTTATATGGCGTAGCCAGACCATACGTAGGTCCGTCATAGGAAGAGCTATACTCACTGCCATAACCCAGCGGGTAACTGGCGTTAGGGGTAGCACCGATATAAGATGTTACACTGGATCCGCCACTTTTTACATTGGCATAAGAAGCCCTTGCTTTCAGGAAAGAAACTGCTTTTGGCAGCACCAGGTAATCAGACAGGATCGTGTTACCTGAAACAGATGGATAGAAATAAGACTCATTCAGTGTAGACAGCCTATCTACCCTGCCGGTTGTATTCAGATTGAAGTATTTACTCAGTGCTACATCGAAAGAGTAGTAAGCACTCATTACCCGCATATCACTTCCAAAATTATACGCCTTTACAGGGTTACGACTGTTGGCAAATGAATATACACCGGGCACATTCAGGTAATCGGTGGTAACAAAACTTGATTTATACGCAAAATTCCGAACGTTACCACCCACAAATCCATTTACGCTGATAGCACCAAAGCGGTTATTGTATTTGGCCATCAACTCTGTATTGTTTTCAAAGAGATTACGTTTGTCTTCGCGGTAATCGCCCCTGCCCTCTTCTCTTCCGTAAGGGTGAGCCGAGAAAGGCATTTTTTCGGTACGCAGAATATCATAAGTAGTAACGGCAGTTCTTGCAAGCAGTTCTGTATGATTACCGATTTTCTGTGTAAGAGAAACATACCCGTATACATCTGTTTTGTAATGACCACGCAGCCACTCATACGCCATGAAATAAGGATTGTGGTAGCGCTGGTACTCGGCATACACACTCTGAACACCCTCTTTACCAGGTTGCCAGTAATTGCGCATATCATCAATATTCCAGTCGGCACCACCCCAGATAGTGATATTATAAATCATACTGTTAGGGCCATAGTTCACATCCGGGAAATTGGGTGTGTACTGGCGGTTGTAATTCAACTGTGCATCCAGTTTCAGTTTATCATTAAAACGGTAACCGGTATTGATATTAAAATTGGTAATGTTCAGCTGTGTGTTAGGTACAATTCCTTTCTGGTACGAATGCGACAAGGAAAAACGGATATCATATTTATCGTTACTGGACGACACTGACAGGTTATTGGTAGTCAGTAATCCAGCCTGGATATATCTTTTCAGGTTGTCTTTTCCTCTTGCCGTCCAGGGAGTCCCTTTGCGTACGCCGGTAACAGGATCTACCGGACTATCGTACTGAGCAATCAACTGACCTTCAAATTTAGGTCCCCATATATCATAATCTCCATCATTCAATCCACCTCCTTTACCATCTACAAAAGAATATTTACCATGATCACCGGGGCCATACAGGTCCTGTGTTTTGGGCAGGGCAATAAATCCTTTATCAATCATGGTGCTGCTGTTGAACTCAATCGCATATCCACGTTTGTCTTTGGAACCTTTTTTGGTGGTGATGATGATGGCACCGCGCTGACCGCGGTAACCGTACAAGGCAGAAGCCACGGGTCCTTTTAAAACGGTAATGTTCTCGATATCATCCGGAGACACGTTCCATGTATCTGAGTTAATAGGGATCCCGTCAATTACATACAGGTCGATATTGGAACCGCGGAGTAATACCTGCGGACGGCCCAGCATTTCGGCAGAAGCACCAACAGACAAGCCTGCCACTTTACCCACCAGTGAATTGATGGGATTGGGCTCTCTTGCTTTAATCAGATCAGCACCTTTTACCTCCTGGGTAGCATAACTTACCAGTTTTTTCTCTTTTTTAATGCCCAAAGCGGTGATCACCACTTCGTCTAATTGTTTTACAGATGCTTCCAGGCTGATGGTAAGGTTATCGCCTGATACCGTTACCTGTTTTGTCTGAAAACCAACTGAACTGATCAGCAATTGACTGTTTCTCGCTGCAGCGATGGTGAACTGCCCATCGGCATCCGTACTGGTGTTGGTTTTGGCATTTTTTACGCTGATGCTCACACCTTCAATAGGTTTTTTGCTAAGCGCATCGGTTACTCTCCCTTTTATCTGGAGAGATTGGGCATGCAGCATGCCGGAAAGAAACAATATCACCACAAGCGGCAATACACGTTTCAGGTAATGGATTTGTTTCAACTTCATAAACAAGGTTTTAGTTGTTTGGTGAAGGCAAAACTATCCGGACAGTGTTAAGGGAAAATGTTGTTAATGTTAAGTAAAAGTAAAGTCACACTAAACTTTCCAGAATTAAAACAGGATTATATTAACCAATATTAAACATTTGTGATCAAATTGTTAATGCAGGTCTGGCTATAAAGCACGCTCTTTAAATAGATAAATCACCAGCAGTACCGCTTCGGTATCTCCTGTATTCACGGGGTTGTGGAGTTCTGTGGCATCGAAAAAAAGGGAGTCGCCTTCGTCCATATCAAAAAATTCTTCCCCGATCTGGTACCTGACTTTCCCTTGTAACAGGTATTTGAATTCAAAAGCATCGGTACTTACCGGTGGACGTTGTGCGTTTTGAGCGAGGTGTAATAACACAAAATCCACATGATAATCATGTACAGTGGTTGAAAACAAACGGCGATAGGAAAAACCCTCGGCGTTTTCTTTTTCAAAGAACTGGTATTGCTCTTTTTTACGGAAAATCACTTTACTATCGGGCGTAAGCAGGTTAATATCCTTGAAAAAATCATTGAAATCCACTTGTAAAGAACTGATCAGGTTCAGTAACACCGGTAAAGAAGGAATGGCACGGCTGTTCTCAACCTGGCTAAGCATCCCTTTGGAAACACCCGCCGCTTCTGATAACTCCTGCAGGGTGATATTTTTTTCTTTCCGAAGATCGCGGAGCCGGTTGCTGATCTGTATGATAATATCCTCTTTCATATAAAATGGACCTGTTACGTTAGTTCAATCATATAACAATTTAGCAGAAATAAAAAGATGTTTGACCAAAATATGCCGGTATTAAGAAGCAAAACAATTCCTTAATACTGAAATATTGATCAAACATCTTTCATGAGTTAAGCTTATAATGTCTCCCGGATCTCATCCGTGGCTTTTAACACCACTTTTTCGCCAGCTTTCAGGTTGCCGAATATTTCCGTTTTACTGGCGGTCTGGTTGCCGGTACTTACATCTACTTTACTGATTTTCCCATCTCTGATCACCAATATATATTTTCTTTCGGTAGAAGTAACTACGGCAGTAGCTGGTACCAGTAATGCAGCCGCATTCCCTTTGGAATGCAATACTACATCTGCATACATTCCCGGAGCCAGTTTGCCTTTGGGGTTCGGTACATCAATCTCCATCCTTTCGCTACGGTATTGTGCATTGATATTTTTGGATCGTCTGCTGATAAGCCCTGATAACCGCTCTCCCTGCAAGGCACTTACATAAAAAGAAACCGTATCCTGTTTCTGAATAGCCGCAGCTACTGCTTCCGGTACATCTACCTGTAAACGTAAGTGATCTACCTGTTTCAGTTCCAGCATGGGTTTATCTTTCCCGGCTGTACTTACCAACGCTCCCGGATGCACATTGCGTTCTGTAATAACGCCGGCAAAAGGAGCCGTTACCCGTAAATAACCCAGCATGGTTTGCTGCATCTGCCAGTTGGCTTTCTCTGCATTGCTTACAGCACTGTCTGCTTCCATCTTGGCTTTATAGGTAGAAATATCCAATGTAGAAACAGCTCCGGCTGTTTTGGCCGCTTCCAGTAAACGCTGGTAGTGCTCCCGATCAATGGCATAATCTGCTTTGGTCCTGGCATATTTTTCCTTCGCCTGTGTGGCTGCCTGTTCCAGTTCGGGTGCTTCGAGGCTCATCAGATTTTGTCCCGCCCCTACCAGCGAACCCACATCCACTGATACCGTTTTTACATACCCGTTCACTTTGGGGAAAATACTGACTTCCTGCCAGGCCGCCAGCTGGGCAGGTAATTTGATCTGGGTAGCTACCCCCCCGGTTTCTACAACAGCCGTTTCGTAAGCTGTGTGAGTAGTTTTTTCTGCTGCTTTTGCAGTTGTTTCTTTTTTCTTTTCTGCACACCCCAACAGGATGGATGCACTAACTATCGTTACAAAATAATATTTCATAATCATTGGTTTATTGATGAGCTTCTTCAGGTAATAAGGAAACTGATTGATACGATGCACGCTGTCTGATCCAACCGTACACCAATGGAACGATGAACAAAGCTGCCAGGGTTGAGGCAATCAAACCTCCTATCACTGCGCGACCCAATGGTGCCGACTGATCGCCCGCTTCACCCAGACCACTGGCCATGGGCAACATGCCTGCTATCATGGCAAGACTCGTCATCAGGATGGGGCGTAAACGGATACTGGCTGCCACTGTAGCTGCTTTGAACGGATCTTTATACTCCAATCGCAAAGCTTCTGCATTGGTCACAATCAGAATAGCATTGGCTACAGATACACCGGTACTCATAATGATGCCCATATACGATTGCAGGTTCAGCGTGGAGCCTGTAGCCAGCAAAAGAATCATCGCACCCAGTAATACGGCCGGTACGGTAGAGAGTACCGCGAGTGATACACCAAACGATTGATAATTGGCGGCCAGTAATAATAAAATTACCACAATGGCCATGATCAAACCGGTTTGCAGAGAGCTGAGGGTTTCGGTAAGCAGTGATGACATACCCTTTACTTCGGGTATCAATCCACGCGGAGCTTCACCAAGAGATGTAATGGCTTTCTGCACAGCTGTGGTGGCCGTACCCAGATCTTTTTTATAGATATTGGCACTCACAGTTAAAAATCTTCTCGGCCCGGCCCGGTCATACTCACCCGGTACTGTATCGATACGGATTTGTGATATATCAGCCAATATCGGCCTTACTTTCCCTTTCACCAGTGGAATAGAACGAAGTTGTTCAACAGAGTTCATCAGGTACTCCGGAACCTGTACCTGTACCTGGTAGGTGTACGATACTTTCGGATCCAGCCACTGTATTTTCTCAGTAAAACGGCTCGAAGAAGTGGCATCGGTAATACTCCGGGCCACTTCCGTCAGGTTCAGACCCATCTGTGCCAACCGGAATCTGTCGAGTGTGATCTGTACCGTAGGAAAATGCAGGGGTTGCGCAATCTGAACATCCCGCAGATAGGGAATCTTCCGTAAACTATCTGTCAGCTTTTCTGCATACATTTTGATCTCGTCATAGTTTTTACCGGCTACTCTTACCTCAATCGGTGTGGCAGCGCCCTGTGCCATGATCTTCTCGGTAAGTTCAATCGGTTCAAATGAGATCCTTGTTGTTGGATAGGCCCGGGTAATATTGGCCCGTATCCTGTCTTTCAGTTCATCCAGATTCTCCTTATACCCTTCGGCCAGGTTCACCTGAATAATGGCTTCATGGGTACCACTGTTGAAAATGTACAGATTACTCGAGCCATAACTACTGGGAATCAGGCCCACATAAGCAGAACTGATAGACAGGTTGCCATGCACCGTACTATCTATCAATGTCAGTATCCCTTTCACTGTCCGCTCTGTATTCTCCAGCCTGGTACCATCCGGTTGTTTAACCCGGATCTGCAACTGCCCATTATTGGTTTTAGGAAGCAGGTCTTTCCCGATCGTAACAAAACAGATGCCCGCAGCCGCAAGCGCAGTTAACAGGTAAACGATAACGATGGTTTTGCGGTGTGGCATCCACTTCTCTAACCTGGTTGCCAGCTGCATTTTCATTCGTTGAAATAAATTATTCTCTTCCGGATGTTTCCGGTCTTCTTCGGTATGCAGGTTTATTTCATCCACTTCATTCGCATCCAGTGCCAATCCTGCATGTGCATGATCTTTGTTATGATGGTACCGGAACATTTCTTCCTTCAATAACCAGTTCGAGATTACCGGTACCAGTGTTTGTGCCGCCAGAAAAGAAATGATCATCGCAAAACCGATGGATAAAGAAAGCGGCAGAAACATCGCCCTCGGCACACCTGTCATCACAAAAGAGGGTGCAAATACCGCCAGGATACACAGAAGAATCAGCAATAAAGGGAAGGAAATCTCTTCACAGGCATCCAGAATGGCCTGCCGTTTATTCTTTCCCATTTCCAGGTGCTGGTGTATATTTTCTATCGTTACCGTTGCCTGGTCTACCAGCACACCAATGGCGAGCGCCAGTCCACTCAGCGTCATGATATTGATCGTTTGCCCGAATAGTTGCAGAAACAATACACAACTGATCACCGATACCGGTATGGTTATCACAACCACCAGACTGCTGCGCCAATCCTTCAGAAACAACAATACCATCAGTCCGGTAAGTATCGCACCCAGGATACCTTCTGTCATCAGGCTTTTTACCGCGTTGATCACAAATACGGACTGGTCAAACTCATAACTAAGGTTAACATCTTCCGGTAACAGGTTCTGCATCTCCGGAATTTTGGCTTTCAGCGATTGCACCACTCCCCAGGTAGAAGCATCTGCTGTTTTTACAACAGGAATATACACAGATCGTTTGCCGTTAACCAATGCATAATCCACGGTAACATCTGCCGCATCGGCAACAGTGGCAATATCATGAATGAATACAGATGCAGATCCATTGGTGGTAATGGGGATGTCTTCAAAATGCTGTACCCTTTCTTCGAGCGAGTTTACCGTGGTTACATACATCAGGCTGTCTACCCGCAGGTTACCCGATGGCGTAATCGCATTATTTTTAGTAATCGACTCCACTACCTGATCAGGGGAAATATTAAAACGCCTGAGTTTTTCCGGATCTACGCTCACCACAATCGATCTTGAGTTGGCACCAAATGGTGGTGGTGCCGACAAACCGGCTACTGTTGAGAACATGGGCCTTACCCTTGTTACTGCCAGGTCATAAATCTCTTTCAGCGATTTTGTCTGGCTGCTGAATACCAGCTGTCCTACCGGTAATGAAGAAGCGTCAAACCTGATCACCTGTGGCGGTAAAGCGCCGGGCGGAAAAAATTTAGATGCCCTGTTCACCTGCAGCGCCACCTGCGCCGAAGCTTCTGCCATATCGGTATTCTCATAAAAGGTAAGTTTGATCAGGGTTAGCCCCTGTATATTCTTACTTTCCATATTCCGGATACCATTCACATACAGGAACTGATCCTGCATACGCGTGGCAAAAAAACCTTCCATCTGCTGCGGCGACATACCACCGTAAGATTCTATCACATAAATCGTGGGAAGATTCAGTTTAGGAAATATATCAATGGGAATCGTTCGGATAGCCATAAAGGAAAACAACAACAACCCTGTAAAAAGTACCAATATGGTAATTGGCCTTTTTAAAGCTGCACGTACCATAATAAATTAGTTTAGGGTTTGAATGAATTGATTCAGGTTACCGTTTAAGGCGGCTTTGTTTAACTGCGCCAGGTACCAGTCGCTCACCGCTTCTATATAATCCGTTTGCGAACGGTATAACACAAAAGAAGCATTGGTAAGATCGATCAGCGATATCAGACCGGCGCGATACTGTGCCAGCTTTTGCCGGTAGGTAGTCAGGGCCGATTGTAACTGCACCGGATACTCCGACAGGTTTGCCTGTATGGTTTGTAAAACAGATTCTGTTTGCCGCGATGCAGACAACAATGAATTTTGCTGTTGCTGTAATTCGTAATTACTGGCTTCTGTATCAAACTTATTAATGGTCAGTTTTGTTTTTCGATACATGCCATTAAACAGGTTATAAGTGAAAGCAACACCCAATGCATAATTAAACCGCTGATAACCCAACCCATTTGAGAGAGCGGTAAATTTATCATTATACTGTATACTCGACCCACGCCCCCATACACTACCCGCCAACATGATTTTAGGTAAGAACGTTTTATGGATCAGCTGGTCTTTAGACATATACAGATTCCGTTTCTGAATGTAAAAATCCAGTAGCGGATTACCGGGCGCCTGCGTAACCGGCATCGGCATAGGGGTATGAATCAGGAACCGGTTGGCCAAACTATCCACTGCCAGCTCTGTGATGGCAATACCGGTATAAAAATGTAATTGCTCTTTTAACTGGTTCACCAATCCCAAAGTCTGGTTATAGATGATTTTGGTTTTGGATAATTCGGCCTTGGCCAAAGAAGAATCAGCACCCGCTTTCAAGCCACTGTTGGTGAGTGCCTGGATAACCGTAAAAATACTATCGTACCGGTTCACATTCTGCCGGTCTGCATCCAGACGGTACTGCGATTTCAGGATGGCGAAATACAGTTTGGCTACCTGCCAGTCTGCCAGAAATTGTTCCCGCTGCTGGTCTGCCATCTGCAAACCCACCAGCGATTCCGCAAAATCTGTCCTGGCACGGTTCAAACCAAAATTAAACAGCTCATACTCACTGTACAGCACGGCTACATTTCCGGTAGCAGCCTGAAGTGTATTTTGCGAACGAACACCCGCCGAAGTAGAAGGGGTCATTCCAAAAGCAAAAAAACTGCCTGCCAGCGAATTATCGGATCCAAGATTCAGCTGCTCGCTGAACCTTACCTGTGGCAGAAAAGACTGTTTGATATCCGTTACAGAAGCCTGTGCACTTTTTACCTGCGCCTGTTTTTGTAATAACAGGGGCAGATATTTATGTGAGGCGTCCACCAGTTCGGCTAATCCATATTTTTTTTGAGCGAATAGTGTACAGGAAAAAAGGGACATACAGATGCCCAATAGCCATACACGCTTTCCCAGATAGAAAGCTGTCATACACAAATAATTTACAATGAAAGAAAATTGTTAACTGAAAAATCAGGCAACAATCGGCGGACCGCGGAGAGAATAATCAGAGAGGAATACTTCCGGATAATACTGGCATATATAATGCCCCATTGTTTTAGGCGATACATGTACCACCGTGATGATGATCGTAGGAACTGCAATACCGGGTATAACAGAAGGTTCAAAACGTTTGTTCAAACGAATCTTGTTCCTGCCAATACTTTTGGAAGAAATGACCCTGGCATGTGCATGGGTTACCCTCGCTGACTGCTGCTTGTGATAAGTAGAGGATACGGAAGGTTGAGCTACTCCGAAATTAAAAAAAAGCTGGACAGCAAAAAAAAGCAGGTACACAAATAGTACCGGCAGCTTACTTAACCATGGCATTTTGTTCTTACGGGGGTGCATGAACATCTTCAGGTGAGAATCAAAAATAATGGTATTCAGTAAAATATCTGATAAAAAAAATGGTGCCAGGGTAAATAACACGGGTTTTTCACATACTGTTAGTAAACAAACGCTGTTTTTTTACCATCCCTATTGTAAATTAATCATCAAAACAGATCAATATGAAAACCTTATCACAGACCTGGTTTGCAGATGGGTACATCGATTTTGAACTGAAAAAGTACACATTACTGGCCTACCTGCAGGAGATCAACCGTTATTTTTGCGAGAACAAACTGTATCCCCAGTTTGCCGATCTTATCTTTCATTACAATAACCTGGTAGCCTTTAAAGAAAACAAAAAATACCTGCAGGAACAGTTTCCCAAACGCCTTACCGGCATACAGATCGAAAAATTACAGTTACTCTACCAATCACTGGTAGAAGATGATGAACTGATGCAGGAACTGGAAGATATTATCAACTTCGCCTCTTCCACCATGAAAAGAACTATCACCAGTGGCTCTGAGATCTATGAATTTGTAGAGAATAAGATTACCATCGAACCGGTTGGACTGGTGCCACTCGATCACACAGAGGGTTATTTCATGCTTTGTGAGGGCCAGTGCCGCAATACCTGGGTATACCAGTACCGGCTCAGTATTTTCGAAAAACACGATGAAAAATACCGCAGTATTAAAACCGAGTTTGTAGACGTATGGCAGCGTAACATCGTCAACTCTTATCAGAACATCAAATCCGAACTCATCAAAAACCGCTCAGACCTGCCCAACCCCGCAGTATACTCACTGGAGACAGAATTGAGTTTACCCATGGAAGAAACCTTATTGCCGATTGCGAAGCGGAGTCTGGTGAGATATATCAGTACTAAAGCGAATTAGCAATTAAAAATTAACAATTAGCAATTGAATGCAGTATAAAAAACCCGCGGATTCGTAGGATAACTCATCTCCTGCAAATCCGCGGCTCAATTTTTAATTTTTAATTCCTAATTATTGGTATTCTCTTTCTCCATCATCAGATACGCCTTAATAAATCCATCCAACTCCCCATCCATTACCGGGCCTACATTACCTACTTCATAATCGGTGCGGTGGTCTTTGATCATTTTGTAGGGATGGAACACATAACTGCGGATCTGGCTGCCCCACTCAATTTTCTTTTTGTTGGCATTGGTGGCATTCATCGCTTCCTGTCGTTTGCGCAGTTCTTCTTCGTACAAACGGCTCTTCAGCATTTTTAATGCCAGCTCCCGGTTCTCGCCCTGGGTTCTTGCCTGCTGGCATTCTACAATAAAACCACTGGGTATATGTTTCAGGCGTACAGCTGTTTCTACTTTGTTTACGTTTTGTCCGCCACTACCACCACTGCGGTAAAAGGCCCATTCCAGATCGCTGGGGTTCACATTAATCTCTATGCTGTCATCGATCAGCGGATACACATACACCGATGCAAAAGAAGTATGCCGGCGTGCATTGCTGTCGAAGGGAGAAATTCTCACCAAACGGTGTACCCCACTCTCCGCTTTTAAAAAGCCATAAGCAAAATCACCATCAAACTGTATGGTTGCACTTTTAATGCCGGCGCCATCCCCTTCCTGGTAATCGATCTCCGTCACTTTCCAGCCCTGTTTTTCTCCGTACATGCGGTACATGCGTAACAGCATTTCGGCCCAGTCCTGGCTCTCGGTACCACCGGCGCCGGGATTGATCTGCAATACAGCGGGTAATTCGTCTTCGGGTTTGTTAAGGGTGCTCTTGAACTCAGCATCTTCGATATGCTGCAAAGCCAGTTCATAAGCGGCTTTCACTTCCTCTTCCGTGGCATCACCTCCCTTCCAGAAATCAAATAATACGGCAAAGTCTTCCACAGCCGTATCCAGCTGTTTGTACAACTTCAACCAGTACTCATTTACCTTGATCTCTTTCATGATGGCCGTGGCCCGGACATTATCGTCCCAGAAGCCCGGCGAGAGCGAGAGTTGTCTGTCGGTTTCTACTTTGTATGTGCGGTTCTCAACGTCAAAGAAACCTCCTCAGAACCAAAACGCGGTCCCTCATAATCTTGATCTGTTCCTGTGTCATAGCTGCAAATGTAAGGGAAAGATGGAGATGTGCCCAGCGGCAGTGCAGGTGGCGGCATCCTTGCGTCGCACACTTGTACGCCTTCACGCGCTTGGGCTATTTGTGAATGGTGAATGGGCAATGGTGAATATTGATTATTCACCATTGCCCATTCATAAAAGAGCTACAAACCTCATAAGCCGGATTCTGTTTCTAAACTATCATTTATCTGGCCCCGGCATTACTGCCGTGATCTTGCTGCCTACCCTGGATGCCTCCCGCTGAAAGCAGGATCGGGCGAGCCACCCTCAAAGCATCCTATACGTGGCATTACAGCACCCAAGGTTTACCCGTGTTCCGTGTTACCACGGAAGACCGTGAGCTTTTACCTCACATTTTCACCTTTTCTCCCGATTGCTCGGGGGTAGTTATTTTCTGTGGCACTTTCTCTTTCCCGCGTTTCCGCGGGAAGCCGGCGCTTAACCGGTGGGTTGCTCTGCGCTGTCCGGACTTTCCTTGGCGCCAAAGGCGCCACGATAGCTCGGGTTTGTAGCAAATACAAATATACGATTCTCCCGCTTTGCGGGAATTGGCGGATTAGCGGATTTCTTCTACATAAAACCTCTGTGTTACTCCGTACCTCCGTAGCTCTGTGTTGAAAAAATGGAATCAATAAAAAAATCTCACCCAAATCCGCTAATCCGTCATCCGCTAATTCAATATTGAAAGAAGATCTCGGTAGCCCCATACCCAAAACGGGGATCGTACTGGTTGATAAAGGTTTTTACCTCGCGTTTGGTTTTGAGAATGTCGTGGATCTCGTCTTTTAGCTTGCCTGTACCCACACCGTGTATCACGATCAGGGAGGGCTGATGGTGGGCGATGGCGAGATCGAACCATTTTTGAAATTCATCCAACTGCAGGGTGAGCATTTCAAAATTCGTCATCCGCTCCCAGTTATCCGAGAGCTTTTCGATATGAAGGTCCACTACCGAACGGGCCGGGGGCAGGTGCTGTCGGGCTTTGGAAGCCTCATAGATCTTAAACCCTTTGGCTGCCAGCGAACCCAGTTCAAAATAAGGTTCTTCAGTTTTATCGGGATATTCGGTAAACAACTGGTAAGAGAGTGTGGGTTCATTGTTGTCCTTCATCTCCTCAATTCGCTTAAACACCTGTTTGGGTTTTAGTTTCAGCGAGGCTTCAAAATGAGGGGCCTTCTTTTTATCGGGTACAGAGAGAGAGAAATCAAAGGCAAAAGATGGACTGTCATTCACTTTTTCAAAAGCGATATCATGCAGGTAAAAATCGTGGAAAGGGGCAATATCGGCCTGCAGTTCAAAATCGGTTTCGCCCAGGAATTGCTGGGTATATACAAAATGATAAGCCGTAGCGGTCTTGTTTACCAGGTGAATCTTCAGTAAATCCACTATTTCATCATTAAAATCGTCGAGGGAAAATTTGGGAATAAAGGATAGCCAAACCCCATCTGCTACTTTAATCTGGTTGGGTTGTGGTTTTTCCTTGGGTAACTGATCAATATACAGTTTGGGCTCCGGTTTCTTTGCTGCAGCCTGTTTCTTATCCGTAAACCGTTTAAAATAGGGAAAATCGATCTGGTCCATATAAGCCGGGAACTTCACGCCCCTTACTTCAATCATGACCATCTGATCGTTCATGATCTCCACCACCCTGCCCTCTTCATTACTCAGCAGCACCAAAATTTCATCACCCACCTGGTATTTCATGTGGCAAAATTACGGAGAAGCGGGGATATTGAATATCGAATATCGAACACCGAACAGAGAATGTCGAAGTTTCCTTCTATCAATTTACTCGGTTTTTTATAATCAAACACCAGACAGGCAACGCAGGAATACCTTATTTCGAAATTCGACATTCCTTGTTCGATATTCGATATTCCCAACTCCCTACTCCGCCAGCTTACTCCGCTTCCTTCCATACAAAAAGTAAATCAGCAGCCCCAATCCCATCCAGGCAAAAAACCAGAGCCAGCTGATGGCGGGGATCTCGATCATGAGGTATAAACAGCTAAGGGCGCCCACAACGGGTATTACGGAATAACTTCCTATAAAACTCTTGATGGCCGTAACAAGGGCAATCAGCATAAAAACCAGGAACAGGATCTCCTGATAACCTTCAGAACCCATATTGACAAACGCATCGCTGATGCGGCCGCGAAACAATACGGCTATCAGTGCCACCAGTAAAGGAATCAGGTACTTACCATTGATATAAGGTAAACGGAAAGCGCCTGCTGCTTTTGTGTCTGTCAGTTTGGGCAAAACCAGTACCCCGAAACACACCAGTACAAAGGCAAACAGGGTACCAATGCTCGTAAGATCGGTTACAGTGCTGCTGGAGAGGAACATGGCCGGAATCCCCACCATAAAACCGGTTACAATGGTGGCAAAAGAGGGGGTATGAAACCGGGGATGCACTTTGGCAAAACGTTTGGGTAATAATCCATCGCGACTCATACTCATCCAGATCCTTGGCTGTCCAAGTTGAAATACCAGTAATACGCTGGTGGTAGCCACTACCGCACTAACAGAAATGAGGTAGCCTATTTTATTGAGGTGTAATTTTTCAAATACATACGCCAGCGGATCATCTACTTTCAATTCGCTGTAATGCACCATACCGGTTAATACCAGCGCAATGAGAATGTACAGCACCGTACAGATCAATAAGGAATAGATCATACCACGAGGCAGATCACGCTGCGGGTTCTTACACTCTTCTGCGGTAGTAGAAATAGCATCAAAACCAATATAAGCATAGAACACAGCAGACACACCTGCCAATACCCCGCCAAATCCATTGGGCAGAAAGGGATCCCAGTTACTCGTATCCACATAAAAGAATCCCACTACTATCACAAAAATGATCACACACACTTTGAAGATCACCATCAGGTTGGTGCTCTTCTTACTTTCTTTAATACCTATGTAAGCTAATATGGTGATCAGGAACACGATGATCAGTGCAGGCAGATTAATAATGAATTTCCAGCCCGCGATCACCGGCGCGTGCATGATGGCGTCATAACCCATTTTTGCATTTTTACTCAGGCTTTCCAGTGCCTGTCCGCTGGCCAATCCCTTCATCGCTTCTTCATACCCTACCTGGGCATTGCCGGCATTGGTAGCCAGCCAGCCGGGTAACCCGATATGAAATCCTTCGAGCAGATTATTAAAATAGCCGCTCCAGCTGATGGCCACTACAATATTACCGATCGCATATTCCAGTATCAGTGCCCAGCCAATGATCCAGGCAACCAGTTCTCCAAACGAAACATAGGCATAGGTATACGCACTTCCCGCAATAGGCACCCTGCTCGCAAACTCTGCATAACACAGGGCACTGAATCCGCAGGTAACGGCCGTGATCATAAAGAGGAAAACGATACCCGGACCACCATTAAATGCGGCAGAACCAATGGTGGAGAAAATGCCTGCACCAATGACGGCAGCAATACCCATAAAAGTCAGGTCTTTTACCCCCAGCACTTTGCGCAAACCACCCCCACCATGACCATCACTTAATCCGGCAGCAGAATCAGCTACAATTTTATCGATCGATTTTTTTCTGAAAAGAGAATCAGCCATGTAGTTGGTTTTGTTTTGGTTGGTTAAGATAGGTAAACTACTGCACTAATATTCGCGCTGAATTAAAAAAGCAGCCAGCTCTTCCAGTGGCTTTTTTCGTGAAGAAACCACAGCAATATCTTCGAGGTGCTGTAAGGCGGTCTGCAGATATTTTTCTTTGAGTTCCATCGCCCAGGCATCTACTCCGCATTGGCGGAAGATGGCCAGCACCTGCTCTACTTTATCAGCCGGGTTTTGCTGCATGAGGGTTTCCAACGCCCGGCGTTGCTCAGCAGTAGCTACTTCCAGCGCATGTATCAATAAAAAAGTCTTTTTATTCTGGCGGATATCCCCCCCCACTTCCTTACCAAATTTTTCCGGGTCACCAAACGCATCCAGGTAATCATCCTGCACCTGAAAAGCAATGCCGAGGTTTTTGCCGAACTCATAGATATGACGGCAGTTACCTTCGCTGGCACCGCCCAGTATGGCGCCCATCTCAAGCGTAGCGGCCAGTAATACGGAAGTTTTCAAACTGATCATGTGGATATACGCATCCAGCGATACATCGCCCATTTTCTCAAAATCAATATCCAGTTGTTGTCCTTCGCAAACCTCCCTCGCCGTGCGGTTAAACAGTTCCATGATCCGGGGCAGGTATTGCGGACTGATCCGGTTCAGGTATTCATAGGCGCGGATCATCATTACATCGCCCGTCAGCAATGCCGTATTTACGCCATATTTCATGTGTACGGTTTCCATACCCCTGCGTAAAGGGGCTTCATCCATGATATCATCGTGTATGAGGGTAAAATTGTGAAACAGCTCAACAGCAGTAGCAACCTGCCAGGTGTCTTTACTGATCTCGGCAAAGAGTTCATTACCCATCAGACACATCACCGGACGGATCCGCTTTCCACCCCATGATAAAAAGTATTCGCCCGGTTCGTAGAGGCTGGCGGGTGTTTGCGGAAAATGACGCACCCCAAAACGCTCTCCAAAATCGGCTACCAGTTCTTTGAATGTATGCATGTTACAAACCTAATTATAAAAGTAAAAGCAGCCGCATCCCAACCTTAACTATTCTTTGAACCGGGCCGGAGCGGTTTGGCACGGTTTTGTATTATAGGGTAGAAAAATACGCTTATGAAACGATTATTAGTACTTGGATTAATCTTAACCGCTTTTGTACAGGCGCAGGCACAACAGAACATGGGCAGCGATTACAAAACCGCTTTGGGTGTAAAAGTGTACCCGGGCGCCATCAGTGTGAAACATTTTATCGGAAAGGATGCCGTAGAAGGATTGGGATATATCTCTTCAGATGGTTTCCGTGTAACCGGCTTATACGAGATCCACAACCAGTTGGGTAATGTAGAAGGATTGAAATGGTATGTAGGTGGTGGCGGTCACGTAGGTATCTGGAGCGATTCCTGGAAAAACCGTTATCCCACACGTGAGGGTGGACTCGCTATCGGCGTAGATGGTGTGTTGGGACTGGATTACAAGATCAAAGGCGCCCCGCTGAACCTTAGTTTCGACTGGCAGCCATCCTTCAACATCATCGGCTACAATTACTTTGAAGGCGGTTGGGGCGGATTGGCAGTGCGATACACTTTTTAAACAGAAGAACAGATGAACAAGGAACCGATGAACAGACGAACGGAGTTATTCCATAAACCATTCGTCTGTTCCTTGTTCATCTGTTCCTTATTTTTTGAGGCTAAACAAGCTGTCTACAAACTCTGATTTATCAAAAATAATAAGATCCTCAATCTTCTCGCCTACGCCAATGTATTTTACGGGAATCTTAAACTGATTGGCAATGGCCAGTACCACACCACCTTTGGCGGTGCCATCCAGTTTGGTGATGGAGATGGCCGATACTTCTGTGGTGGCAGTGAACTGTTTGGCCTGTTCCAGCGCGTTTTGCCCGGTAGATCCGTCCAGCACCAGCATTACTTCGTGCGGGGCACCGGGAACAATTTTCTGGATCGCTCTTTTGATCTTACCCAGCTCTTCCATCAGGTGGGTTTTGTTATGCAAACGCCCGGCTGTATCAATAATGGCCACGTCTGCCCCTTTGGCTACGGCACTGGCCACCGTATCATAAGCAACGGCACTGGGGTCTGAGCCCATGGCCTGTTTTACAATGGGTACACCTACCCTTTCGCTCCAGATGGTTAACTGGTCAACGGCTGCAGCGCGGAAGGTATCTGCCGCACCCAGCACCACTGATTTACCTGCTTTTTTATAGTTATGCGCGAGTTTACCAATGGTGGTGGTTTTACCTACACCATTTACGCCCACTACCAATATCACATATGGCTTTTTCCCTTCGGGGATGCCAAAGTTTTTGTAGGATTGTTCCGCCGCATCTACCAGCATGGCGGCGATCTCTTCCTGCAGAATTTTGTTCAACTCGTCCGTACTCACATATTTATCCTGCTTCACCCGCTTTTCGATCTGTTCAATGATACGGATCGTGGTTTCGATGCCCACATCAGCGCTTACCAGGGCCTCCTCCAGGTTGTCCAGCACTTCTTCATCCACCGTGCTTTTACCTGCAATGGCTTTGGTGATCTTTGCAAAAAAGCCTTCTTTCGTCTTTTCCAGTCCCTGATCAAGACTTTCTTTCTCCTGCTTACCGAATAATTTTCCGAGAAAACTCATAGGTGAATTTGAAAATTTGAATAGCTGACAATTTGGAAATGCAACCCATTTAAAAACCTGAAATCCATTTTCAAATTTTCAAATTGAGTCATTTTCAAATTATTCTTCCTGCCTAAATACAAAAAGCCTTCCGCACAAAGGGGAAAGCTTTCTGAATATCTTATACAATAGGGTCAATTATTTCTCTGTCAGGAAATCCTTGATCTTATCCTTGTGGATGATTTGCTCTTTGAAAGTATAGGCACCGGATTTAGGGCTGCGTACAGCTTTGATCACTTTGGTCCAGTTTTTTGCCTCGGCCGCTGCCTTCAAATCTTTTACTTTCGCGTTTTTAGAAGCTACTTTAGCCATGATTATTTGATTTCTTTATGAACAGTTACTTTTTTCAGAATCGGATTGTACTTCTTTAACTCCACACGCTCAGGTGTGTTTTTCTTGTTTTTGGTAGTGATATAACGGCTTGTACCGGCCTGACCACTGGTCTTATGCTCTGTACATTCCAAAATCACCTGCACCCTGTTACCTTTCCTTGCCATTGTATTGCGTGGTTTGCTTAGTGAATCAATTAGATTTTAACGCCTTCTGCTCTCATTCCTTTGATAACAGATGCCAATCCGTTTTTGTTAATAGTTCTTAATGCATCAGTAGATACTTTGATGGAAACCCAACGGTCTTCCTCAGCAAAAAAGAAACGCTTCTTCTGTAAATTAGGTAAGAAACGACGTTTGGTTTTGATGTTTGAGTGAGAAACACTGTTTCCTACAATGGGTTTTTTACCTGTAACCTGACATACTCTTGCCATGACGCTTAATTTTTTTCCGATTTTTTTCGGGAGGCAAAGGTAAGGAAATGCAACAAAAAACCAAGTTCCCAATCCCTTTTTTTAATTATTTTCTTCACAATCTGGTAGAAAATCGGCCTTCGAATCCCGATTTGGCCGGTTTTATCCACATTTTCAGGAACCCATCTCCCGTTTCCGGTTATCAGGCAGACTAAATCAACTGCATTTTCGCCACTTTCGGGTCCACATGCACCGTATCATGTTCAAAATCAAGCTTTATCCGCCATTTCTGCATAGTGGCCGCCCCAATAATCGCTTCTTCGCTTAATCCGGGCACTACCAGAAACTCATCACTCAATAAAACATCGTTGATGTAAAAATCCAGCCGCATTACCTGATTAATTTCAATATAATGACCTTCACTGGCTGTTGCGATTCTTCTCGTTATGCCCAAACCTTCCGCATTGCCCAGTTTCTCTACAAACTCAGGATTAATACAAGACAGATTGGCTCCCGTATCAAAAAGACTGTACAATCTTTGTTCTCCCCTGGAGCCTACATACAAAAGCGGAAGTTTGATAACTGACATATTCCTCATTTGAACCCAAATTACAAAACAAAGCCGGTCAAAAACCGGCCTGCGTTAAATACGGGTAGAAAGTACTTGTTGTGAGTAGTCAGTAGTGAGTAGGTAGGTATTAAATCAGCAATTTTTAATTGTTAATTTCTAATTGCTAATTACTTATACATTTCCTCGCGTAATTCCTTAACCCTACTGTCTTCCATGTATTCATCAAAAGTCATTAACCTGTCAATGATGCCCTTCGGCGTTAGTTCAATAATGCGGTTGGCCACGGTCTGCATAAAGGTATGGTCATGCGAAGTAATCAGTACCACACCCGGGAAGGTCTGACAGCCTTCATTGAAGCTCTGGATACTTTCCAGGTCAAGGTGGTTGGTGGGCTGATCCAGTATCACCAGGTTCGGGTTCTGTAACATCATACGGCTTACCATACAACGTACTTTCTCTCCCCCGCTTAATACATTTGTTTTTTTCTGAATATCATCGCCACTGAACAGCATTTTTCCCAGGAATCCGCGGATAAAGGGCTCATCCGCATCGGTTACATGCGGCGGCACATACTGGCGCAGCCAATCCATCAGGCTCAATCCTTCGGTAAAGAATTCATGGTTCTCCTGCGGCAGGTAAGCTTTGGTAATGGTGGTTCCCCACTCAAACTTACCGGTATCGGCCTGCATTTTATCATTGATGATCTCGAAGAAATCAGTCACGGCCAACGGATCACGGCTCAGGAATGCGATCTTTTCGCCTTTATTGATCGAAAAAGATACTTTATCAAAGAGTTTCCTGCCATCCACGCTCTTGCTCAGGTTCTCTACATTCAGGATCTGGTTACCCACTTCGCGCAGGGGCTGGAAAATAATGCCGGGATATTTACGGTTAGAGGGTTCGATCTCCTCAATCACCAGTTTCTCCAGGGCTTTCTTACGCGAAGTAGCCTGCTTACTCTTAGAGGCATTGGCCGAGAAACGGGCAATGAAGTCGAGCAGGTCTTTCCGCTTCTCTTCATTCTTTTTATTCTTATCAGTGATCTGGCGTGCAATCAACTGCGAAGATTCATACCAGAAAGTATAGTTACCGGTAAATACTTTGATCTTGGAACGATCCACATCGGCCACATGGGTACAGATGGTATCGAGGAAGTGCCGGTCGTGACTCACCACCAAAACAATATTCTCATAATCGGCCAGGAAGTTCTCCAGCCAGCCAATGGTTTCTATATCCAGACCGTTGGTAGGCTCATCCAGTAATAAGATATCAGGGTTACCAAACAAGGCCTGTGCCAGCAATACCCGCACTTTAAACGTGCTCGGAAGATCACGCATCAGGGTCTGGTGCATTTCTTCTTTTACACCGAGGCTGCTCAGCAGACTACCGGCGTTACTCTCAGCTTCATATCCGCCCATTTCTCCAAACTCGCCTTCCAATTCTCCGGCTTTCATTCCGTCTTCTTCGGTAAAATCGGCTTTGGCATAAATCGCATCCCGCTCGTGCATCACATCCCAGAGGCGTTTGTGGCCCATTAATACGGTATTCAGCACAGTGGCATTATCGAATTCGAACTGGTTCTGTTTCAGAACGGCCATGCGCTCGCCGGGGGTGATTTCGATGGTGCCTTTATTGGGTTCAATCTCACCGCTGAGAATCTTTAGAAAAGTGGATTTACCGGCACCATTGGCACCGATTACTCCATAACAATTTCCTTTGGTAAAATTGATATTTACCTCATCAAACAATACTCTTTTGCCGTAGGCGAGGGTGATATTTCTTGCACTGATCATGTTGCTAACGCTGTTTTCGGCGGCAAAAGTAAGGCTTAACGAGGATTTTGAATGATATTTCGGTTGAGGAGACCGGAAGCGGGCAGGCTGGAAGCCTGGAGGATAGGCGTCACCCGTCGGAGCCGGGCGACTGCGACTGCGGCGCAATGGTATTTGTAAAGTAGTGGGTAGTGTTATCACTCCTAACTCTTATTCAGGGGCCATGGCTGACTGTAGGTAACGGTGATTTGATGGTAGATGCTATTTCGGTTGACAGGCTGAAAGGGGCTGGCTGGAAGCCTGGAGGATAGGCGTCACCCGTCGGAGCCGGGCGACTGCGACTGCGGCGCAGCATGCGCCATGCACTTGCATAGTACATATATCAAACGCTTTATTTATCTTCTCTGCCTAAAACCATGTTATGAGAAAGATCCTGCTGTTTTGCATTTGTCTGATCACTTTCTTTTCTTCATTCTCCCAATCGCCCAAAGATTCTGCCGCATTGGCCCGAAGAGACAGTTTACGAATGGCCAAAATGTTTGGATCGGCTATTTACCCGTTGATCAAAGAAGCGCCCATGGGCGGGGTAGTCGAGATCCCAAACCCTGATGAAAAGCCCGACCCGAAAATGAAATACAAACTGCTGATGAATTTTGTACAGCCCGCCACTACCCCTGCCAAAGCCAAAACGATCAATGGCGCACTGGCCGAAGTGGCCCGGATCATTAACCTGCATGTGGCAGCGGGGGTTCACAAAAACCATATCGATGTCATGGTGATCGCACATGGATCGGGCTTATTTTCTCTGCTGAATGATGAATATTACCAGAAAAAATTCCATATCAATAATCCCAATGCCAAACTGGTAAAAGAATTGCAGGAGGCAGGTGTTCGTTTTTCGGGCTGCGGACAGGCCATGAAATTTCTGGATATAGAAAAAGAACATCTGTTACCTGGTATCCGACTGGCTTATTCTGCCAAAACCGTGATCTCAACCTATACGCTGAAAGGATTTTTGCTGACGGATGTAAATGACTGACCCTGCCATATGAATTTTATATGAACGATCTGTTTCATCATATCTGTACCATGGAAAATCTATACATTTAATTTTCAATACTGCTTATGTCTGACCAACAATCACATTCCCGTTCGCGCCGGTCCTTTCTCCGGAATATGTCATTCGCTTCTGTTTTTTTACTGGGGGGCGGTATCAGAAATTTGTCTGCCGCCGAAGTGTATGGGCTGCGCAAAAAAGTAACCCTGCGGTTTGTAGTGGCATCCGATTCGCACTACGGACAACCCAAGACCGATTTTGATGGCATGATCGAAAAGATCATTGGCCAGGTAAACAGTTTTCACAACAACAACCCGCTCGATTTCTGCGTCATCAACGGCGATATCATACACAACGAAAAACCACTGATGCCGCTGGCCAAAAAGCAGATCGAAAAACTTACCATGCCCTGGTATGTAACAAGGGGCAACCACGATATGGTTAGCACCGATTACTGGAAAGAAGTATGGGGCACACCCGTTAACCACGATGTGGTGATCAAAAAGAAAGGCATTATTCTCGGAGACACATCCAATGAAGAAGGCAAATACCTCTCCCCCGACCTGGTTTGGCTGAAACAGACATTAGATAAACACCAGCAACACAAACAGGTCTTTCTATTCCTGCATATCCCCCAGGCCAAATGGACGGCCAACGGAATTGATACACCCGCATTTTTTGAGCTGATCAAACAATATCCCAACCTCAAAGCCGTGTTCCACGGTCATGAACACGACCAGGATGGGGTGAAGATGAGCGGTAATATTCCTTTCTTCTTCGACTCCCATATCGGCGGCAGCTGGGGAACAGCTTACAAAGGCTTCCGCGTAGTAGAACTGATGGATGATGGCAGCCTGGTTACGTATATGATGAATCCGGTGGAGAAGATGAATGAGATGGAGTATAGGTAGGAGTTTGGAGTTTGGAGTTTGGAGTTTGGAGTTTGGAGTGAAAACGAAAACCAACAATTTTTAATTGCTAATTTTTAATTTTTAATCCCTAATTACCCCACTCCGCTCTCGCGCTCGGCCCAACATCCAGTGTACTGAATTCGTTAGCAAGATATTTATAGTAGGCCGTAATGGCAATCATGGCGGCATTATCGGTGCAGTATTCGAATGCGGGGATATAGGTTTTCCAGCCATGTCTGGTGCCTGCTTCCTGCAGGGCTTTGCGTAAGCCGCTGTTGGCACTTACTCCGCCGGCAATACAAATTCTTTTCACACCTGTTTGCTGTATCGCTTTTTTCACTTTCTTCAGCAGGATGTTGATGATGGTGTATTGGATGGAAGCACAGAGATCTGCCAGGTGCTGTTCTATAAAACCGGGCTCCTGCTTTTGCAGAAAATACAGAACAGAGGTCTTTAAACCACTGAAAGAAAAGTTCAGTTCCGGGATCTGTGGTTCCGCAAATTTGAATTTGAGCGGATCGCCCTCTTTCGCATATTTATCTATCAAAGGCCCACCGGGATAAGGTAGTCCCAATAATTTCGCACTCTTATCAAACGCTTCTCCGGCAGCATCATCAATGGTTTCACCGATCACTTCCAGATCCAGTGGCGAACGGGCTAATACGATCTGTGTATGTCCACCACTCACCGTTAAACAGAGAAACGGGAAATCGGGCTGCTCTTCCCCTATCAGGTTCGCCAGTACATGGGCCTGCATATGGTGTACCGCAATCAAAGGTTTGTTCAGCGATAAAGCCAGCGATTTGGCAAACTGGGTTCCTACCAGCAGACTTCCGATCAGACCGGGGGCCTGTGTGAAAGCAATGGCGTCTAAAGTCTGGAGTCGGGAGTTAGGAGTCGGGAGTTGGGGAAATGCCTGGGTGAGTGCCGCATCAATTACCGGTACAATATGCTGCATATGCGCCCGGCTGGCCAGTTCGGGTACCACGCCCCCATATTGTTCATGTACGGTCTGGTTAGCAATGAAATTGGATAAGATCTTCCCATCCACACACACAGCAGCGGAAGTTTCGTCGCAGGAAGATTCTATGGCGAGGATGGTGGGCATTTAGTTTATTGATTTACTCGTTTACTGGTTTCTGGTCGATCAGCTTTTGTTGTTCGGGAAGCAGTTCCTTGTCACAAAGCGAGCAAATTTACACATGCCCAACCATAAACCAATTAGAAGACCACATAACAAGCCCAGACTTACCCCAATAAACTAATAAACAAGTAAACGAATAAACCAACAAATTACTTCGTCCTGATAGCTACTACGGGGTCCATCTTAGCGGCGATTGAGGCCGGGATGATACCGGAAATGATGCCGAGAATGATACAGATACTTAAGGCGAGGATAATAATATTAGGCGCAATGAATATCGGGAAAGGCAACACGGTACTTAATACGAGCGATAATACCTCTACCAGCCCCAGTCCTACCAGTCCGCCAATAATACACAGGAAGGCGCTCTCGATCAGGAATTCGGTAAGGATGGTGCTACGTTTGGCGCCCAATGCTTTTTTGAGGCCGATCTGGCTGGTTCTTTCCCTTACGGTTACAAACATGATATTGGCTACACCAAAAGCACCCACAATCAGGCTCAGGCCCGCAATGGCCCATCCGCCGGCACTTACCTGGCCAAAGAAACCACTTACCTGTTCGCTGAACATGGCCACATCATTACAGGAAAAATTGTCTTCATCTGTGGGACTCAAACGCCTTGTCTGGCGCATAATACCGGTTAACTCATCCTGTAAGGCTTTGGAGGCAATATTGGGTTTACCCTGCACCATAATGAAGGGGCTGCTGTTATCTGGATTATAGACGCTTGCAAAATACCGGTAAGAAACGATCAGGCTCTCGTCGTAATCAAAACCACCTACAAAACTCTGTCCCTGTTTTTTGATGACTCCAACAACCGTTACTCGCCGTCCGTTATAAGAAACTTCTTTGCCCACCGCTTTTTGTGGCCCGCCAAACAATTCATCGGCAACGGTATACCCAATAATGCCGGTAGTGGTTCCCCGCAGAAATTCGGATTCATTGAGGTAACGGCCATTTTCTATATCAATGGTCTGGATGATATTAAACTCTTCCGATACACCGTAAATATTGATATTGCTGAGAATATTGTCTTTGTAACTGAGATTCACCCTGCTGGATACAAACATGGCCGAATTGGCCGCCAGCTGGCTTTTGGTTTTGATGAATTTCATCTCCTCAATGCGCATCGGCGGACGTTTCATGTATTTCCACCAGGGATAATCGTTACCGCCGCCGTAATTCCACTTGTCAACATAAATGGTGTTATTACCAAACGATTTGATATCGTTCTGCACTTTCCGCTCCAGGCTGTCAACCGTAGCCAGTACACCGATGATACAGAAGATACCGATAGTGATTCCGAAAAGAGAGAGGAAGGTACGCAGCTTGTTAACCCGTAATTCCTGCAGGGCCATCCGGAAACTATTCCATAAAATGCTCAGTAACTTTAACATATACCAAATGTAAGTGAGGAAAGGCTTTGTGAGAAGTATTTTTATGTGAGCGGTGTTTAGTGGTATTCCGGAATCGGACAGGCCTGGCTGAACAATCTTCCCGGCCTGATTTGCGGCAGACCTTATACAGCCTCTGTTCCATGGTAAATTCAGGAATATCAGCCGGTTAACTTATGAACCATCGGTGCAAAAAAGTTGTTACTACACAACGGATAGCATTGTATACTATCCTATTTTTGCAGCGATTTACAAACCTAAACTTGCAATATGACCTGGAAACAAGTCTTCACTTCGTCGGTAGGAAAGAAATTGGTTATGGGCTTTACCGGCATTTTCCTCATCCTTTTCCTGATCGTTCATGCTGGACTCAACGCCTGTATCTGGGCCGGTGATAATGGAGAGATGTTTACCAAAGGCGCCCACTTCATGGGTTCCAACTGGGTTCCCCGTATCCTGGAGCTGGGTTTGTTTGCCGGATTGATCCTGCACATTGTACAGGGCCTTATGCTGGAACTGGCCAACCGCAGCAAACGTTCTGTAGGTTATGCCGTAAGCTACAGCGAAGGAAGCAAATGGTACAGCAGAAGTATGGGCCTGCTCGGTACCCTGATCTTGTTATTCCTGATCCTTCACCTCTACCATTTCTGGTTACCCAACCGTTCCAACCAGGGTTTTTTACTGGGCGAGGAAATTAATCTTTTCGAAAAAATGAGACTGGAGTTCAGCGAACTCTGGGTAGTGATCGTATATGTACTGGGCTGTATCTCGCTGGGATACCACCTCGCACACGGTTTTCAGAGCGCATTCAGAACCATTGGCGTACATAACAAACGTTACAATACCATGCTGATCAGTCTCGGATACGCGTTCTCCATCATCATTGCACTGATTTTTGCCATGATGCCGGTGAGCTTTTATATGGGCTGGGTGTAGGGAAACAATGAGTGAATGAGTGGATGATAGAATGAGTGAATGTTAATCCGCTAATTCGCAATCCGAAATCCGCCAATCAAAAAAACAAAAACCTGTCTGCCGAATGGCAGGCTTCAAACCATCGAAATATGTTAGATGCAAAAATTCCTGCCGGGCTTTTAGATGATAAGTGGACCGATTATAAGGGGCATTGCAAACTGGTGAACCCGGCCAACAAACGTAAGCTGGAAGTCATCATCGTGGGTACTGGTCTGGCCGGTGCTTCGGCGGCTGCTTCGCTGGGTGAGTTGGGGTATAAAGTAAAAGCTTTCTGCTTCCAGGATTCTCCGCGCCGGGCACACTCCATTGCCGCGCAGGGTGGTATCAATGCCGCCAAAAACTACCAGAACGATGGCGACAGCGTATTCCGTTTATTTTACGACACCATCAAAGGTGGCGATTACCGCGCACGCGAAGCCAATGTTCACCGCCTGGCAGAAGTGAGTGCCAATATCATAGACCAGTGTGTGGCACAGGGTGTACCCTTTGCCCGCGAATATGGTGGATTACTGAGTAACCGCTCTTTCGGTGGTACACAGGTACAAAGAACTTTTTATGCTGCCGGACAAACCGGCCAGCAATTATTGATAGGCGCTTACCAGGCACTGGAGCGCCAGGTGGCATTGGGTAATGTAAAAATGTATAGTCGCCACGAAATGCTCGAAGTGGTAAAGATTGAAGGCAAGGCACGCGGTATTATTGCCCGTGACTTAGTGAGTGGTAAATTGGAAAGACATTTTGGTCATGCAGTTCTGTTATGTTCCGGTGGTTATGGAAATGTATTCTATTTATCAACCAATGCCATGGGAAGTAATGTTACCGCGGCATGGAAAGCGCATAAGAAAGGGGCCGCATTTGCGAACCCTTGTTTTACACAGATCCACCCTACCTGTATCCCGGTAAGTGGCGATCACCAGTCGAAACTGACCCTGATGTCAGAATCACTGCGTAACGACGGGCGTATCTGGGTGCCCAAGGCCAAAGGCGATAACCGCAAAGCGAGTGAGATCCCCGAAGAAGAAAGAGACTATTACCTCGAAAGAAGATACCCAGCTTTTGGTAACCTGGTACCACGCGATGTGGCATCAAGAGCTGCCAAAGAAAGATGTGATGAAGGCTATGGTGTGGGAACGAGCAAACAGGCAGTTTACCTTGATTTTGGAGCAGCCATTATCCGTTACGGAAAAATTGAAGCCGGTAAAGAAGGCAGAGATAATGTAGCGGAAGCTGAGATCATTGCCATGGGTAAAGAAGTGGTGAAAGAGAAATACGGCAACCTTTTCGATATGTATGAAAAGATCACCGGCGAGAACCCGTATGAAGTGCCAATGCGCATCTACCCTGCCGTACACTATACCATGGGCGGTTTATGGGTGGATTATGAATTGCAGACCAATGTTCCAGGCTTATATGCTTTGGGAGAAGCTAACTTCTCTGACCATGGTGCCAACCGTTTGGGTGCGTCGGCCTTAATGCAGGGATTAGCGGATGGATATTTTGTGATTCCTTATACATTAGGTAACAGTCTGGCGGATGAGATCTATGCTAAAGCAATAGAAACCACTCACCCTGCTTTTGAAGAAGCCGAAAAAGAAGTGAGCGACAGGATTAACACCCTGATGAACATTAAAGGAAAGCAATCCGTGGAAAGTTTCCACAAGCGTTTAGGAAAGATCATGTGGGAAAAATGCGGTATGGCCCGTAATGCAAAAGGATTACAGGAAGCCATCACTGAGATACAGGCGCTGAAAAAAGAATTCTGGAGTGATGTAAAAATACCGGGTGAGATCAACGAAATGAATCCGGAACTGGACAAAGCCAATCGCGTAGCAGATTTTATTGAGTTAGGTGAACTGATGTGTAAAGATGCCTTGGACAGAAATGAAAGCTGCGGCGGACATTTCCGTGAAGAATATCAAACACCCGATGGTGAAGCTTTGCGTGATGATGCCAACTATATGTATGTATCAGCATGGGAATATGCCGGAGAACACAAATGGAACCTGCATAAGGAACCATTGAATTACGAAGTGATTAAACCGACACAGCGTAATTATAAGTAGTAGTACTAGGTATTATCCGCAGGTCAATTTGAAAATTTGAGAGTGTGCTAATTTGAAAATCAGATTAGTGTACAAATTCAAATTATGCGCGATGATAGGCGGAATGTGATTGTGGAGAAATCGGTTGCGTTTTCTCTGGCGATCATACGGTTTACAGAAGTTCTTGAACATAACAGAAAATTTGTCATTGCCAACCAGCTCCTCCGTTCCGGAACCTCAATAGGTGCAACCATATTTGAGGCCCAGAATGCAGAAAGCAGGGCAGACTTTATTCACAAGATGAAAGTAGCGGCCAAAGAAGCAAGTGAAACCGTTTACTGGCTGATGCTCTGTGAAAAAAGCGAGTCCTATCCCTTTGACCCGGCTTTACCGGATAATCTCGCAGAGATCATCCGAATCCTCTCCAGGATCATCGCCACCTCAAAAGGATAAACCGTTAGCATTTTCAAATTCTCAAATTTTCAAATTCTCAAATTTCTATATGGAACATTATAACATGAATCTGAACCTGAAAGTCTGGAGACAAAAGAACTGCAAATCCAAAGGTGAGTTCAAACTGTACCGGGTAGAGAACATTTCTTCCGAAATGAGTTTTCTGGAAATGTTTGATGTGCTGAACGAGCAACTGATCCGCGATGGTGACGATCCGATCACTTTTGACCATGACTGCCGTGAAGGAATTTGTGGTGCCTGTTCCATGTATATCAATGGTAAACCACACGGACCCTGGCAGGCCAATACTACCTGTCAGTTACACATGCGCGCCTTCCAGGATGGAGATACCATTGTTGTAGAACCCTGGAGAGCCGATGCCTTCCCGGTGATCAAAGATCTGATGGTAGACCGTACTGCTTTTGACCGCATCATTCAGGCCGGAGGTTATATCAGCGTAAATACCGGTAACGCGGTAGATGGTAACGCCATTCCTATCCCGAAAGACGATGCAGATGCGTCTTTTGCAGCAGCCATGTGTATCGGTTGTGGTGCCTGCGTGGCCGCCTGTAAAAACAGCAGCGCCATGTTATTCCTCAGTGCCAAGGTTTCACACCTGGCTCTCTTACCACAAGGTGCCCCTGAAAGAAAAAGCCGCGTAATGAATATGGTGGCGCAGATGGACAAAGAAGGTTTTGGTGCCTGTACCAATACCGGTGCCTGCGAAGCTACCTGTCCGAAAGAAATATCTATCACCAATATTGCCCGCCTCAACAAAGAATACCTCGCGGCTGGTATTACAGCAGAATAATCATCGCCCTGCAAAGGGATTGGATATAGATAAAAGCCTGTTTCAACCAAGAAACAGGCTTTTCTTTTGCTCTAAATCTTGCCCATTGACAATTGACAATTGCCCATTGCCCATTCACCTAAACAGTGCGTTTATTTCTTTTGAGTAAAAGTGCACAGATCAGACTAACAACCAACCCAACGGGTACGATCTCGAAGTAGGTGAACAGGATATTGACAATTGGATTTTTGTACATCTCTGCAAATTCTTTCATCTCAGCGGTTTGTTTGGCTATTTCGGCAGCACTGGCACCACTGGCTTTTGCTTTTTCGAGCATGGCAGCACTGTACCTGTCAGCAAAATCCGGAAATACAAAGTGTCCTTCGATCTGCCAGGTAACTACATAAAAAGTAGCAGCGATCAGGGTAATCAGCAGACCAATGGTAAATGCTTTTCCGAAACTGATCAGTCCCTCGTTGTACTTATCACGGTAGGTTTTGATACCTACGAATACAAAAGAGAATGCGAGAAGCATGGAAGCGTATCCATAGATCATCCCGTTGTCAAAATCCCCTTTGTTGATGAAATAAAGGGTTGAACAGACCATCAGTGCACTTACGATGAGGCCACTGATGACCCCGTTTACAATCACGACTTTTTTCATGTGTGTGGTTTTAGGTAAAGAATAGAACGAAAATCGGGCATCGCCTGCTTTTCCGGTTCATACTTTCGGGTGATTTTAAACAACCACCTTCCTTTTCATCCGAAAGAATGACTATCAGGGAATCAATCCCGCCTGTTTTCCTCTCTCCACCGCCTGCGTACGTCTTTGCACATCCAGTTTTTCGAATAAGCGGGCCGCATGTGTTTTTACAGTGTTGAGCGATACAAATAACCTGTCTGCAATTTCCTGGTTACTGAGTCCCTCGGCCATTAACTGCAGTACCTCCCTTTCGCGTTGGCTGATACCGAGCCTCGTCAGTTCTTTTTCATTCATCACAAAAGGAAGAGAAGGATCACGGAACACCGTTTTTTCCACCACCAGTTTTTCTATCTGTGGTTTGCTTAGTTTTTTCGACAGCCAGATACCGAGGCCGGTGAACAGGACGGCGATGGAACCGGCATAGAGTTCAAAAGCATGGTCGTAGATCACAAATTTCAGCTCCAGCCATTTCAGCAATAAGAGCAAGATGGCCAGCGAAGCCCCGTAAAGCCATACTGTTTTATACTTTCTGAAAAGGTCCATGCAGCGGTGGTAAGTTGCTTACTAAGATAAACGTCTGCCGCCAAATGACCATCAAACGAGGCAAACATGATTAACTTTGTGGTATGTCCAACAGCTATTTCCGGTTCAAACAGTTTACCGTACACCAGGAGCGATGTGCCATGAAAGTATGCACAGACGCCTGCCTGTTTGGTGCCTGGGCAGGCCGGAAAGCCGCTCAGCCGCCCTTAACGGATGGCAGCGTACTGGATATTGGAACCGGCACCGGTTTACTAAGCCTGATGCTGGCCCAGCAGGGAAACCATCGGATAGATGCGGTGGAGCTGGACGAAAAAGCCGCCGAACAGGCAGCAGAAAATTTTGAGGCTTCGCCCTGGCGCATCAGATTGCAGGTAATTACCGGCAATATTACCAAACTACACCTCGGCAAAAAATATGATTGTATTATTACCAATCCGCCATTTTTTGAGAACGACCTGAAAAGTCCGGATAACCAGCGCAACCTCGCATTACATAGTGAGGCACTTTCTTTTGCGGAATTATTAGCGGCCTGTGTACAACATCTCCTGGAGGATGGAAAACTGGCGGTGCTGCTACCCTATCACCGCAAAGAAGCTTTTGTGCAGCAGGCTTTGCAGGCGGGATTTTTTCTGGAAGAAGAATTAGCGGTGAGACAAACGCCCAAACATGCTTATTTCAGGGCAATGTTATGGTTGGGGAGAACAGCCGTTACGCCGTTACAAAGATCACTCACGATCCGGGAAGGAGAAATATACAGTGCGGATTTTAGCGATCTGTTGAGGGAGTATTATCTGAATGATTAGTAACTATTACCCTGGTAAAAAACTCTCTGCGAAACCTCTAAAAACTCTGCGGCTCTGCGGTTGGATGTAGCTTGCACCAACCGCAGAGCCGCAGAGAACAGGGAGTTTTCGCAGAGAGAGATTCTTAGTTAGTGAGCCGCATAGTCTGAGAGATAGTCAAATGCAGCAGTCAGTTTCCCCTCCTCCAGTATTTTGGCTCTTTCAATGGCATCGCTGCTGCCTTTATAGAGGTCTTCGAGTACGTATTTGATCAGTTGTTCCCCAAAATACCGGCTGGCATCGCGGGGTAATTCGTTGGGCAGGTTGCCAACGGCCATGATATCGATACTGCCGGGCAGATAAGGTTCCGTTTTTTCACCCGTAAGTTTATTCACGCCATATATCGGCACATCGATCGTGGCATCGCCGAGGTTACAGGGCACACTTCCATTTTTATCATCGGTAATATCGGCAATACTCTGTATGCGGAAATCCTGCCGCCGCAAGGTTTCCATCGAAAACAGGCGGGGCATACTGGGCTCCCAGTAAATGCCATTCATTAAAATATCAGTGTGGGCACAGTATTGCTCAAACAAACAATCGTATTCAGCCGCATGGGTATGAAAATGCTCGCGGTTGTAAGTACCGTTTTCTTTGTGACGGTATAGATCCGCCCCTTTGAGATGCACGTACACAGGGTAGTCAAAATTGCGGGAAAGGTATTCGCCCGGTTCTACATCCTGCACATCCATCAAAGTCATGATCTCCAGTATGCCATGCGCCACACGGCCGCTGCCGGTGATCGCGATCTTTACCCTGGGTAATTTTAAGCCGAAATAGGTATGGATCAGTTCGCGGTAATCCTTCACTTCTCCCACCCTGCCGAGATGAAATGCACCTGTGCGGTTACCATAGGCCATAATGCCATTATGCGCGCCCACAATGCCTGCAAAAAAACCAAAACCAATGATGCGTTGTCCATCTGAATGCTCCAGACATTCATAATCAATGAGCGTGATGTTTTTATCCATCATAGCATGCATCAATCCCTGGTTATAGGCCTGTTTTTTCTTGGTGTGAGAGAAAAACAGGTAGGTTTTATTCGCCAGCAGCTGATTCACAGGCACTTCCTTGATACCGAGTAAGAGGTTACAGGCCGAGAGGTCTTCTACCACTTCTATCCCCGCATGAGCATATTCTGCATCGGTAAAACAACGGTTGGGCGAGCTTTGTACGAGGATCCTTACTTCCGGATAGTGTTTCAGCAGCCATTTACACTGCGCCGGCGTAAGCGCTACCCGGTTATCTGCCGGAACTTTTCCCTCTCTAATAAGCCCGATGACAAGCATTGTAGTAATTTTGTGCAAGATAAGGCATAGTCGTGAGTCGTGAGTCGTGAGTCGTGAGTCGTGAGTCGTGAGTCGTGAGTCGTGAGTCGTGAGTCGTGAGGCGTGAGTCGTGAGTCGTGAGGCGTGAGTCGTGAGTCGTGAGTCGTGAGTCGTGAGGCGTCAATTGGCAATGGGCAATGCAACGAAAACAAACTCACACACGCTATCACTTATTCTATAAAAATTATCTTAACTCATTCACCATTGCCCATTCACCATTCACCATCATGAATTATTTCGAACTCTACAACCTCCCCCTCTCCCTCCAACCAGATCCTGCTGCGGTGAAGGCGAAATTTTATGAGCTGAGCCGCTTATATCATCCGGATTTTCATGGACAGGGAACGGAGGAAGAACAGGCCGAAGCGCTGGAGAAAGCCTCGCAGGTGAATATGGCCTGGAAAGTTTTTCAGCACCCGGATGAAACCCTGAAATATGTATTACAACTGAAGGGTTTGCTGGAAGAAGAGGAAAAATACCAACTATCGCCCGAGTTCCTGATGGAAGTGATGGACCTGAACGAACAGGCTCTCGATGTATCGGAACAGGTGGATATAGACAGGCTTACCCAAACCATTCACCAATTTCAACAAGCAATTTATGAACCTGTGGCAAAAATTATGGCAGATTATCAGGAAGGTGTTACTACCAAAGAAGAACTGCTGCAAGTAAAAGAGTACTATTTCCGCAAAAAATACCTTGACCGGCTTTTGGCGGGCCTCAAATAACCCCTCCCCACCGCGCCTTTGCGCCTTTGCGTGAAAATGGGCTCGCCAAGGCGCAAAGGCGCGGTTTAGATACTGTTGGGGGAGCACCCTAAATATTTGGCCAATATTCTCCGATACAGTAATATTGCACCTCGCTTATTGCAGAACGCAGAACGCAGAACGCAGAACGCAGAACGCAGAACGCAGAACGCAGAACGCAGAACGCAGAACGCAGAACGCAGAAAAGCCCAGATGGCGGAACTGGTAGACGCGCTAGACTCAAAATCTGGTTATCGCAAGGTAGTGCAGGTTCGATTCCTGTTCTGGGCACAAAAGCAACAAAAAAGCTTTTATAAACCGTTTAAACTCAATGTTTAAGCGGTTTTTTGTTTTTGAGAGGTGTCAAAAGTGGTGTCAGTTATAAAGAAATGTTACTATAACAATATTTTTACAGTGTCAAAATAAATAAAAATTTAATAAAGAATTATCTAATGTCACTTTACAGAGGTTAGATAATTAATTTGATATCCTTTTTCTTGTGCGAAATGTACAATTGTAGCAAATGTTATTGCATTAATTCTCCGATGTAAATAACAGTAATACAATATATTAATACTAGCTTCTTCATTGTGATTATCTAAATCGAGACGACATAACTCTAAATAATATTTTTTGCCTAAGTCAAAAGTAAATGTATTAGCAATAGCTAAGGCAATTTTATACCATTGTTCATAAGTAGTAGTAATAGAAATCTTTCGAAACTTTAAATATTTAATAATAGATTGAATTGTATTTCGATTTTCTTGTTGATTTCTCCCCTCAGGTGAAAACAATAAAAACTTATTTGATTTATTAAGTTGAATTAAATCAATTTTTTTTTGCTGAGAATTAGAGGATGAAAAAATAGGCATCGCTTCATTATCTTCTATGATTTGAGTTTCAGAAAAACCAATAAAAGAATCTTTAAGTAACAACTCAGGATCGAATGAAGAAAAGCACAAGCGAGTTATATCAGACCCGCTAATATCAATATCAATATTGAATTTTTTTTTAAAAAATAATACTAAAGAGTGAAACGCTAACGTATGATATTCTTGTAAAGTATCAAGCTTGATTAAAACTTTTAACCCTATACCTGACGGAGAAATCCAAATGGCTATAACAAAATCTTTTAAAAAAATGTCATTCTTCAAATTATTCAAGGCTTGTTTGTCAGAAACCTTGTCTATATCCAGAATAAGATAGCCTGAATATCTTTCTAAATCATCTAATATCCTTTTTCGGTTAAATAAACCACTAAAAGTCACCGCTGGAAGCTGCTTTTTTAAAATTTGATATTTATGATTATCCTTATGGTAATAAAACCGTGCAGCATTTATCTTATCAGAATAAGTTCCGTCTTTAATAAGCATAAGCTCTTCAAATATAGACGTCCTGGAAGAAGGGTGAGCAAAGTCAGTAAATCTACTTATTACTATTTCTTTCAAATTATTTTTTTTCATAAGTGATAATTATAATATATTCACAATGAGTGGCGAAGGCTTTGTGTTGAAATACATAAAGTAAGTTTAAGCGGATTATGATGGTTGCGGCAGCCTCCGCAAAGTATATGCTGTACACTGTTTATTTGGTATTTTCAATTCCGCCACTCGCTTTTTTATGAGTACAAAAAATTTGAATTCATATTTTTCATCTTCGGCAATTATTAATCTTTTATGTAAGTATAGAATTAAATGTGCAACTAAAGGTAGAAAAAAACAAGTTTTAAGGGATATTACTTCTATACCTGAAATAAAAGAAAAATTACACTATACTGACCCATTTTTTGAAAATATAAAAACCCTTCTCCCTACTAGATCTCAATGGTTAAGACCGAGGTTTATAGATCGAAAAGATAAAGATTCAAATCAAATAGCCATAGAGTCGATCCGACGACGGATTAAAGTAACGCATTATAATGTCGCTATCAAAGGAGAAGAAGCTCCAGAATGGTATAATAAACTACAAGATTATATACTCAAAATTCAAAATAAAGTTCAGAATATTGAAAGTTTATCATTCGAAACTCCAAGTATTATTCCTGAAGTTAAAAAAAGAATTTACAGCAAGGATAAAAAAGGTATAAAAGAAACTATCTGTCGACCAATTTCTGTATTCAATTTAGATGATAGAATTATTATTGGCATAACCACTAAATATCTAATAGCCCTTTTTGACAAAATTTTTCTTCCATACTCATATGCATTTAAGCCAATAAAATTTACTAGTACTGGTGTAGATGTGATAAAACATCATCATGCTATAAAAGATATTTTACGATATCGAATAGCTCACTACAATAAAAAGATTTGGGTATCCGAATGTGATATTAACAAATTTTTTGATACTGTAAATCATAAGCTAACATTCTCAATTTTCGAGAATGGCTTAATGATGCTGCAAAATCAGGGATATCAAGTTGATGATCGAGTTAGAAAAATATTAAAAGAATATCTAAAATGCTATTCATTTAAATCAACAATAATGCCGTTGAATTCAAATCAAAAGTATTTTGACGATTTCTATATTCAAAAAGGAAAGTTTGAAATTCCTTTGAAAAGAATGGTTAATAAGTTTTATCCACGCCATAAAAGGTTAAAAGATTTTATTGGCATCCCACAAGGAGGTGCTATATCATGCTTTATCGCTAATCTCCTATTGCATGAGGCTGATAAAGAAATTCAAAAAATACAAAAAAAGAATGAAGATTTATTCTATTGTCGATACTGTGACGATATGATGATAATATCTCCCTTTAAACATGAATGCGATTATGCCCTTTTAAAATATAGACAGACATTACGAAAAATGCAATTACTTGTACATGCACCAGCAAAAATAACAGATTACACGACTCATGATAAAAACAATCGAAGTGCAACATTATTTTGGGATTTCAAATCGAAAGAATCATATTGCTGGGATTCTAATGTTCAAAATAAATCAAATATTCCATGGATTGGTTTTGTCGGTTATCAAATAAAATTCAATGGAAACATTCGAGTACGGAAAAGCTCGCTTGAAAAAGAATTGAAAAAACAAAAAAAGGTTTATTCTCAGACCTTACGAATAATTAACGCAAATGAACCATCAAGGTTAAATACAAATTGTAACAAGAGCAAGTTTGAATTGATTTATTCATTTAACGGGCGCTTAAATGCTATGAGTGTTGGTAAATGTTCATTATATGACGCTTATGATAAAAAGAATCAGAATTTCTGTTGGCTAAATGGATTTAGCGAGTTAACTAAGAATTCATCATCAATTTGCCAACTAAAAAAATTAGACAGAAGTCGAAATAGATTTTTAAATAAGCTTGGGAAAAAACTATCTGGATTGACGAAAAAAAGTAAACCAAGTAAAGATGATAGTAAAAAAAATAAAATCAAGTATTATGGTCATCCTTTTTCTTATGCGAAAGCATTTGATGTAAAATAAGTACGCAAGCATATATATTATAACTACCTTTTAGTCAATTGACCTCCTCCCATATTTCGTAGCACTCTAAACTATAATAACGAGGCGGTTTAAGAACTTTCAGACCTGTCCCGTGAGAATGATTTTTTTGATACAGCTGATGGGTGATTTTCAGGTGTAAAAAATCATTTGATTTGGGACAGAGGCCTCCGGTAAAAGAATGGGTTGGAAATACAAAATAACTAAAAGAGTTCAGAAAATATTAAAAATGAAATTTCGCCCCTTCTCAATAGACTAATTCAGAATTTGGCTATTTTACATTTTGTGTTGGCTCCCCTTATTTTAGTGCAAGGGTCAATTAGCGTTTTCTAATCATAACTTATTCCATATACAAAAAAGACGCCCCTTTCGGGGCGCCTGGCGAATGTCCTTAGGTCTGCTTTTCAGATTGCTATACCTTTTCAAACAACCCTTCCGGTTCATTCGTTGTGATATAATGAAAACCGGCGCTTAATAACCAGTCCATTATGGCTTTGTCGTTTACGGTCCAGGCATTCAGCAGTATGCCATTGTCTTTGGCTAACTGTATCCAGTCAGGATTTTTCTGAAACACGGAGTAATGATAGTCGGCACCATTAATGCCATCCTGTTTCAACTGCAGCGGCGATTTGTCGCCGTTCAGGTATTGGGTATGTGCACCAGCGTCCAGCTGGTGAATATGTTTCAACATCTCATAATCAAAACTGATATAGATCACTTTCTTCCGCATGTGTAAGGCACTTACCAGGTCCAGTACTTTTTCAGCGATCCGTTTACCTCTTTCCTTGCTTGTTTCAGAAGGTTTGATCTCTACAACCAGCGTAGTGGTTTTGTTATTTGTTTTACCGGCCAGCAGGTACTCGCGCAGCGTAGGTATTTTTTCGTCGTTGGCGAGGGGGAATGCCAATAACTCCGCGTAGTTATGTTTTTCTATCGGCAATTGGTGATAGTTGGGATCATGGTTGATGACGAGAGAATCATCTGCCGTCATTCGTACATCAAACTCAGAACCGGCGCATCCCAGCCGGATGGCTTCGCGCAGGGATGCGATGGAATTTTCGGGCAAATTATTTTTCTTGAATGCCCCTCTGTGCGCCACTACCGGGTTGGCCGGGTGAGCGATCTTTTGCTGGTAAGCGGTGTGTGTATTACAGGCAGCAGTAAGCAATACAACTACTACGACAGAAAAAAAGGATAGTTTGGTAAACATAAAAACGAAATATTATTTAGAAAGGTAAGGACTGCTAAATCCTAATCTTGTTAATCCGCTTTTTACTTCCGGGCAGCTCATGAATAATTTCCAGAGCAGGCCGGTCCGGTAATTTTCCATCATCACTACAATCGGCCCCTGGTCAATGGCGAGATAACGGGGCGTGTACCAATTTTCTGTTTCGCTGAAGGCATCGTAGAACCCGTAAACACCAAAGAGTTTGTCTTTTCGATCCTTGTACCAATGTTTCATGGCCTGCATGGATTCTTTGGGTGTGTAGGGGAAAGATGATAGTGCCGCAGTAGGTGAGATTACACCGATATCGTTTTTGGCCGAAGGTGCATGTCCCGCATAGCCTTTTACAGAATAACTCGAAGTGAGTCCCCAGCTATCGGGTCCATATCCTTTGAAATGATTGGGATTCTCTACGCACCACCTGTAGTTACGCAGGGCGTGATTCGTATTTTCTTTCCAGTAATCGGCATACCTGTCTTTCAAACCCCGCGGATCCAGCCCCAGATAGGAATAATGCGACCAGAACAAAGGTCCACCATTCACCGTATCGCCATGGTGCCTTAATTGCAAAGCATCGGCAGCAGTACCCTTGCTCAAACGGATCTTACCGTTCTGCGCCCATCCCTCATGATACACTTTCGCATCTACCGCATGCGTAGGCGAAGAAGCGGCCAGTACATACATGATCAGGCATTCATTGTAACCGGTAACGGCAAAATTCATGTCCCAGTTATAGTTGGGGCTCCAATGCCAGTACAATACATTTTTCCCCTGTGTGTACCAGTTAAAATCAACTTGTTTCCATAGTGTATCAATCCTGGCGGCCAGTGCTTTTTCCGTGGCGTTTCCGTTTTGCAGGTACTGGCGAACGCAGAGTAATCCCTGTAACATAAAAGAAGTTTCTACCAGGTCGCCCCCATTGTCTTTTTTACTGAAGGGTTTTACTCTACCGGTTTCGCCGTTCCACCAATGCGGCCAGGCACCATGAAAACGATCGGCTGTTTCGAGAAAACGGACAATTTTCTCGAGTCGCTCCACGCCTTCTTTACGGGTAATGAATTTGCGTTCTATGCCTACCAGTATGGCCATCACCCCAAAACCTCCGCCGCCACTGGTAACGGTGTTTTTATCGTTTTGCGGATACAGGTTATCTGTATGAAACCTTTCTCTTGCCAATCCACTCGTAGGTTCGGCTCCCTCCCAGAAATACTGGAAAGTGGCGCGTTGTACATCGGTAAAGATCTTATCATCGGCAGCGGGCAATGCTATTTTTTGTGCATAGGAATGAAAGGATGCACAGCATAGAGCCAACGCTACCAGTACACAGGATTTGAATCGCATAAATACTACTGTTAACATGATCTGAAATGGAAGTAAAAGAGAGGGGCAGGCCTTTTTCAGGTATGCCCCTCCCTGTGTTTATTTATTGGCCAGGCCCAGGTTATACAATGCTTTGATATAGGCATCGCCGAGGCTTTTGTTATAGATCCTTATTTCATCGATCTGTCCGGTCATGGGTGCAAAATTCACGTCCGAGTTAACCGATTTACCGGGGATCCCGTTATAGTTGGATCCGATAATGATCTCGCTGGGCTCATAGGATTTGAACAGGTTATTACCTGTACCCCGGTTAGGGAAAGCACCCACTTTTACACCATCGCCCCAGATATTGAATACACCGCTGCTGCCATCATAGGTAAGCAATACATGCGTCCATTTAGCGGTGCCGATGGTAGGATACAGTGCGGTATTCAGGTTATCCTGCGTACCACCACCTACCGTTGTAAAGGTAGGTTGAATAACCAGGTTGGTATTACTCGGCTGGTTGGCATTGGTGTTCAGAACAAAGTTGATATTACCTGTAAAAATACCCGGACGAGCCAGTTGAAACAGCATCGTCCTTTTAGAACCATTATTCTGCATTTTGATCCAGGCACTGATGGTAAAACTTTTCAGCGAATCGGTTTTGAAACGTTGGAACTGTGTTGGAAAATACAGGTAACCTGCTGCCAGGCTCAGGGCTTTCCCTCTTACACCGCCGGCTACGTAGCTGTCGTTGGCCGATGTACCGGGAGCTGTTCCACTCACCAGTTCATTTTTGGTATCATCAAAACTCCAGTAAGCGATGAGGCTTTCCGGGAACACATCGTTGGAACTGCTGTAGCCATCTATCTTGCCTTCGTAAGCAGCGGTGCTGACAGAGGGCAGGTTATTGGGATTGCCATCCTTGGTGCAGGAGGCAGCCAGTACTACCAGGAAAAACAGGGCTATGCCGCTTTTCCGGAGTTGTATATTAGTAGGAACGTATTTCATGTTGGTAGATTAAAGGTCAGAAATTAATACCCTGGATTTTGTTTCAGCACACCTGCACTCAGATCTATCTGAGGTTGCGGTATAGGCAGTAACACATCCCTGCTGTTGATGAAATTGTTTTTACCGGCTGCATTCAGCACGGTTTGTGCAATACCCCAGCGAACAATATCAAAAAAGCGTTCATGCTCCATGGCCAGTTCTGCCCGGCGTTCGCGGCGGATGGCATCGCGCAGTGTAGCCTGGTCGGTTGTGGTCACATCAGGCAGTATACCTGCCACTCCGCCCCTGGCACGCTGCCTTACGCTATTGAGCGCTGTTCTGGCAGCAGTGATATTAGCCGCACCTCCTACCTCATTCGCCGCTTCGGCAAACATGAGTACCACATCCGCATAACGCAGTACACGAACATTCATCCAGTAACCAAAACGGTTGCCGATAGTGGCACGCTGTGCAGGGTTGGTATACACTTTGTTATTGTAACGCGGATTGGGTAAACCCACCGGCAGCACTTCATTATATAAAGTCTGGTAAGTGGTAGTGGCTGTACTCGTGTACAGGATAGTACGGTTCTTACGCGGATCATTGGCTTCGAAAGAGGCTTCCAGCTGTGTGCTGGGCGAATTCCATCCCCAGCCCAGATCAAACACACCCGATCCTCTTATACCCTGGATCTGCGCATACTGTACACCATTACTGGTAGGAAAAGAAGCATTGGCCGTTGCCTGTACTTCAAATACAGATTCAGCACTGTTCTCTCCTTCTTCGCGGAAGATCTTATCAAATGGGGTTGACAGGTTATACTGACCCGAACTGATCACCAGGTTAGCCGTACTCATGGCCAATGCCCATTTCTGCTGGTACAGATACACTTTGGTTAGTAATCCATTGGCGGCACCACTGGTGGCACGACCAACAAATTTACTGTCCCACACCAGTGGCAAACTACCTGCAGCATATATCAGGTCTTTCTCTACAAAAGCATATACCTGTGCGGCACTGCTCTGCGGAATATTGTTCTGCAAAGCCGGGTTATCAAATACGGTATCAATGAGGGGCACACTACCAAACAAACGCACCATCATAAAATAGGCATAACCTCTCAGAAAACGTGCCTCGCCAATGGTTTGTACTTTGATGGCGTCAGTTGCGGTAATAGTGGTATTGGTATTCACTTCTTTGATAGTGGTATTACACTTGTTAATCAGGCTGTAATAACCTAACCACAAAGCATTACCGAAACCGTTGCTGGGGGTAACAGGAAAATTATCCATGTCAATGGCATTGGCACCACCATCAGCAGGCGTACTTCCCTTATCGGCATCATCGCTGCGGATACTCGTGGCCGTGATGAATGCCTGGCTATGTACGTTAAAACTTCTGAGTTCATTATAGGCACCAAAGATGAACTGGTCGTACGGACCCGAACCACCCGGATAAGGATAGTTATCCGCATCGTATGCTCCCTGGCGTTGTGTATCCAAGAAGTCTTTTTTACAACCTGTCAGCGTGAACAGCACAGACACAAAGGCCAGCAGCATCACCGCAGGTAAGGATATATTTATCTTTTTCATTGTATACATGTTTTGACAGGTTTAAAAAGTCAGGTTAAGACCGAATGAATACACGGCAGGAACTGGGTACGCGCCATTGTCGGCACCGCCACCCAGGATACTGCTAATGATGGGCTCCGGAGAATAACCGGTAACCTTACTCCATGTTTTCAGGTTCTGTCCGTTCACAAATACCCTTGCTTTTTTGATACCAGCTTTGGCCAGGAAACCCTGGTTGAATGTGTACCCGATCTGGAAATTGCGGATCCGGAAATAATCGCCGGGTTCGAGATAATGGGTACTCATTAAAAAGTTATTACCTCTTGTGTTATCCAGAATAGGTTCTACATTGGAAGAACCCGGTGTAGTATACGCATTCAAACGGTTCACTTCATAATTCAACACAGCAAAAGTGGAAGTACGGCGCTGTACATAAATTTTATGTCCGGCCATACCCTGCAGATCCAGTTCCACATCAAAGCCTTTATAACCAAGGGTGAAATTTCCGCCAAAGCTGTATGGAGGGAATGGCGTACCGATATAACCGCGGTCGGCAGGTGAGATCACCCCATCTCCGTTCACATCCGCATAAGCGATATCGCCTGGTAATGAGTTGGAGAAAGTGGCCATTTTAGCCATGTCTGCAGATGACTGATAAATACCGGTTTGCGTGTACCCGTAGAAATAACCAATGGATTGTCCGGTAGTGGTAAGGTTAGTACCGCCATTACCAATGATGGAGAAATTGAAATTATTACCGATGGAGTTCACTACATTTTTATTGTAGCTGAAGTTGAGCGATGCACCATATACCAGGTCTCTTCCTACTTTGTCGTTCCAGCCCAGTGATACCTCAATTCCTTTGTTGGTGATCTGTCCGAGATTGGTGAAATAACTTCTGCTATCATTGGGCAGGGCCACTGCCGTAAGGATATCGGAAGTGGTTCTGTTATACCAGGTAAACTCCAGGTTCATTTTGTTGTTGAATGTACGCAGGTCAAATCCGAGATCGATCCCTTTTACGGTTTCCCAATGCAGGTTAGGATCTGGGATATAAGCTGCCTGTATAGAGCTGTACACATTATCGCCGAAAACAGCTGTTGACGCATTGGATATGCCTGGCTTGTAGAGATTATCTCCAAAACCATTGGCATTACCGGTGAAACCCCAGGCGCCACGGAATTTGAGGAAATCGATGCCTTTGATCTTACGGAAGAAATTTTCTTCGCTGGCGATCCAGCCCAGTCCCACACTACCAAAAGTACCCCAGCGGTTCTGCGGCGCAAATTTGGAACTTCCATCTCTTCTGATGGTAGCATTGAGCAGGTATTTACCGAGGTAAGAATAACTCACCCTTCCGAAATAACCTTCAATGGCACTTTCGCCGCCGCCGCCATCATAATTGCCTGGGTTGTTGGCGTTAGACACACCGATATACCAGAATTCAGGACTGTTGTTGATATTCACAGAAGTATCTCTCCTGTTTGCGTTCAGGTAAGAACTGTAACTGTAGATAGAAGTAAAACCAGCCAATGCGGTTACCGCATGTTTACCACCGAAGTTCCTGGTGAAATTCAGGGTATGATCCTGCTGGTAGCGTTTGGATTCGCTCTGGCTTTGAGATACAGACGTTCTTACTGAATTATCAAAAGTAGTGGTAGTAGGTGCGGCCCCTTCGCCCAGGTTGATGAAAGTGTAAGGCAGCCGGCTGAAGCCCCTGTTGGTATTAAACGCCAGGTCGGTATAAAACGTAGAGCGCCAGGTAAAGTATTTGGCAAATTTGATCTCACCATAAATACTTCCTACCAAACGGAAACCTTTATCCAGGCTGGTACCATCTCCCTTGTTCAGTGCGGCTACCGGGTTACCTACCTGTGCACGCTGGAAAGAAGGCATACTATAATAAGTATTCGCATCCTGCTGTATGCCTACAATAGGTGCGGCCCAAAGGGCATTGGAGATAGAAGCTGCGGGTGGATTACTGATCCAGTGGTATCCGGTTACTTCGGCCCCTACTTTGATTTTATCTGAAAAACGGATCTCCTCGTTTAAACGCGCGAGATAACGTTTGTAATTATCATTACGTACCACACCATCCTGGTTGGTATAACCCACATTCAGGTAGGTGGTGCTTTTTTCGCCGCTGTTGGCAATGCTGAGGTTATTGGAAGTGATCACCGCATCGCGCAGCACCAGGCTTTGCCAGTCGGTATTGGCGGTATAGTTGGTATAATCAAACGGAGTGGCGCGCAGGTTGGCCAGCTGTGCATCGTATAATTTTTTAAAGCCGGCGGCGTCTGCCACTTTGATCCGGTCGTTCACTTTCTGGATCCCTACGGAACTCTGGAAATTGATACGGGTTTCGCCCTTACCTGCTTTTTTAGAAGTGATAGCGATCACCCCGTTGGCACCGCGCAAACCATAAATGGCAATCGATGAAGGATCACGCAATACATCGATGGTTTCGATATCGGAAGGATTCAGGAAATCGATATTGTCGTGCAGAATTCCATCCACTACATACACCGGGTTGGCACTGTTGGTACTGTTGACACCCCGGATCCGAACCACGGGACTGGCTCCTGCCCTTCCCGTATTGGCAACGGTTAGACCGGCCACTTTACCCTGTAAAGAAGAAACAGGATTGGTACCGGGCATTTTGGCAACAGATTCTCCTTTGATAGTAGAAATGGTTCCGGTAAGATCTTTTTTACGCTGGGTACCATATCCGATCACCACCACGGCCTGGTCGATCAGCAATACGGCCTGTTTTAAACGTACCGTGATATTCTGCTGGCTGCCCACCAATACTTCAGTGGTTTCATAACCTATATAAGAGATAACGAGTCTGGCATCCGGATTTACCTCAATGGAAAAACTTCCGTCATTATCTGCTTTCACCCCGGTATTGGTTCCTTTAATCAGGATACTCGCACCGGCCAGTGGTTGCCCGTTTTCATCCACTACTTTTCCTTTTACCAGATTGGCCAATACAGCCACAACAGGTTTTTCTACCGGCACCGGCTGTGCGGGCTTGGGTGTAATGGTAATGGTTTTATTGACAATGCTCCATGACAATGGCTGATCGCTGAATACCTGCTGCAGTACTTCTACCAGTGGTTGGTTCTTCACTTTCAGGTTCACCGGTTTTCCCTGCTGAAGTAAAACCGCATCATAGAAAAACACAAAACCTGTTTGCGATTTAATCGTTTCAAACACTTTTACCAAAGGCATTTCCTTTCCGGAAATAGAAACCTTTTGGGCATTTGTGTTAGCCGAAACCTGCAGAAAAGCTGCGAAGAGCAGCAGGGTTGTCAGTTTCATGGCGAGTAACATTTTAGATGGTTTGCTGGCCGGGGAATCAGGAACTCCCTGCCGGGCAGATACAAAGGCGCCTGAGGCCCTTGTTACCGGTTCTAAGCACCGGTTTTCCGCGTTAATTTTCATACATTAGCAATGTTTGGGTTATTGAAAAATTTACCTGGAGGTGAATTGGCCGGTAATCTCATTCTGCCGTTCCGATTGCAGTCGGGGCGGCTTTTTTTTACCATTGTTTGTTCTTATGTCATATCATAGATTTAGTTCGTTACGGTCTTACCAAAAGCTGGTTATTTTCTATCTGGAAATGCACTTTGTTTTTCTCAAGTAATTTCAATACTTCAGACAGGTTCAGGTCTCGCTGCATTTCTCCCCCGAAAGTCCTTGCCGGTATTTTACCTTCATATTTCACTTCTATATTGTACCATCTCGCTAATTGGCGCATCACCGCATACAAATCTGCCTGGTCGAAATGGAAAAAACCATTTTTCCAGGCCATCACCGCTTCCGTATTTACCCCGTTCTTTACCGTAACAGTACCGGATAGCTGTGCATTATTATATACCGCTTGCTGACCGGATTGAATCACGGTTGGGCTACCGGCCAGAACTGCTACACGCACACTACCTTCCAGCAGGGTGATGCAGGTATTGGATTCATCCGGATAACTGTTCACATTAAAATGGGTACCGAGTACTTCCACCGTGCCCTTGCCTGCGATAGATACCCGGAAAGGCATGGCGGGTTTTTTGGTTACTTCAAAATAGGCTTCGCCGGTAATCTCTACCAACCGTTGTTTGCCACTGAAAGCAACCGGATACCGGAGCGAACTTTCGCTGTTCAGCCATACCCGGCTGCCATCGCTGAGTGTAAGCGATACCGGTTTGCTGCCCCGGGGATTAAATAAGGTATTATATACTGTTTCCGAAACTGCCCCTTTATAGGTAATGGCGCCATCAGCAGCACGTTCAATGCTTACGGCACCTTCGCTGGCCAGTAAACCATTGCGGTTACTGTCTAGTATGATCTGTTCGCCGTTTGCGAGTGTAATAGTGGCACGGCTATCGGCCGGAGCAGCAACATCCGTTGCTGGAGGCTTGCCTTTTGCCAGGGGTTGTTCTGGAGATTTTGCCGGATAGTACCACCAGAATGCAGCAGATATTATCATCAGTATAATAGCCGCAGCAGCTATCCTGGTAAAAGCAGTGGAAGGTTTTGTAACAGGTGTTTCAGCGGCACTGGTAGCCTGCCTGATTTCTGCCAGCATTTTTTGAGAGATATCCTGCGGCAGTGTAACCGGGTTGGGGAGTGAAAGCTCATCTGCGAATCTTTCGAGTAATACAGTTCTGAGTTCAGAAGTATCGGTTTGCTGCAGGTATTCAAATAACCATTGGGCCTCCTCTTCGGTAAGAGAAGACTTATTGAGCAATTCTTCGGGTTGAAAGCGGTTCAGATCCACCTGGCAAGCATTTGTATAGGTAAATACAGCTTGTTCGTTAAAACGGGGGGATCGGTCTGAAAATATTTTCAGGAAAACAGCACCAGCAGCAGCGGCGCAAGCGATTTGTATTCCGGATGTGTTACCGCATAATCACGCACTACTTTCATGGCACCAGACAGGTACTCTTTTACGGTATGGGTAGAAATATTCATTTCCTGGGCGGCTTCTTTATAAGAACGGCCCTGAAGTTTGCACAATTCGAGCACCCTTCTTTTCTGAGGAGGCAACTGCAGAATAGCCTGCTCGAGTAATGCCATCTGTTGGTCGTACAGGGATAAGGAATCGGATTCAACCGGTAGCAGCACCAGTTGCTGTTTCGCTTTTGCATCAACCAGCTTGTGTTTCAGCCAGTTTACAGAAAGGTGATAGCTGATCACAAACAGCCAGCCTGCCAGCGATTTATCTGCACGGATACTGCTTCTTTTTTGCCAGAAACGGATAAAAGTATCCTGCACAAGGTCTTCTGTGGCGGTATTGTCTTTGGTAAAACGGAGAATATTCCGGTAAAGGGCTGTATGGTAGCGGTGGTAGACTTCTTCGAACGCGTCTCTGTTACCCTTACAAACAAGGGGGATCAAGCAATGCTCTTCATAATCTTGTAATGGACGCATAGTAGTTGTCGGCCGTTCTGATTCCTCGTTAAAAATAGGCATTTCAGTACAATGCGCAAAAACAGCTACCCGGGAAGTCGATTTCCGTTAGGAAAACCCTATCTCTATGCAATCGCGGCTAAACAGAGCGACGGGCTTTTACACCGCTGCTATCTGCCTGGTTGTGCTGCGGTAAATATAAGCGTGATAGATATGTCTTCTCGCAAAACGGGCGGGGGTTTCGGCATTGATCAGTTTTACATAAATGGCTTTGGGAACACCATAATATTCATATACCGACCCATCGGAAAAACTGATGGAAAGCAGTTCCGACTTGTATTCAAAATCGATGATACCAGATTCAGTAGTAGTGGTAGTATAAGCATCGAGGGTACTGGTACGGGTTTCCGGGGCAATACTTACCAGAAAATGGTAGGCTTCGATGATCTTTTTACTTTTTTCTTCTGCTTCCAGTCTGGCTTCGGGTGTATCCTGGAATTTATCCGGGTGCCAGTCTTTCATCAGGTTCCGGTATACGGTTTTCAGTTCTTTCAGTTCGGCAGCTTCGGTAACACCCAGTAATTTCCTGTAATTGAGAATTCTACGCATAAAATAAATCCTGATTAATGATCTGTGCGATCAGTTACCTACCCTGTATACCTTACAGAAAAGCCACTACTACCCCACGGATGGCGGCGAAGGTAGTTTTTAAAAAATAAATGGGATAAGCCGGGTTCTGCAACCACTACTGTGTACCCACCTATTTGCCGTTTACCCGTAATACACCTGACTCAGGCCATTATCTTGTCTGACTCAGGCAAGGGCTCAAGTGCCCTTCAAATGCCCTTCAAGTGCCCTTCAAGTGCCCTTCAAGTCCGTTTCTTGTTCAGTTCCCATTCAGTTCCCATTCAGTTTCCATTCAGTTCCTGCTCTGTTCCTATCCACTTCCTGTTCACTTCCTGTTCACTCTTAGAGCGGCCGCAGAGTGAAGAATAAGCTAACAAAACATGGGGAAATAAGCGTGAAGTAATTTCAGAAAGAGACAGACAGACAATATGAAAAAAAGACCCCTCAGTAAAAAAGGGTCTTTTCTCATTGGGGGATCATAATCGTAACCTTACCATTTCGCCGATCCGTGAGCAGAGAGCCATTGTCTTAATTTCCTTTAAAGATCACAAAGTTGATCACGATATTATCATTGTAGGAATTACCGGTAATATTATGAACCGTGATGGTAAAAGATCCGTTGGTAACCGCATCTACCTGTATCCGGTAACGGCCTGTAGAACCACCGGAAGCGATAACGATAAAGGGAACATCGGTACTTTTCACCACTGAATTATTCACAACAAAAGACGCATCCGAATCGCCGCTCAACCTGGCATTATGGGTAGTAATCTGTCCTGAGAAAGCATTGATGGTAACAGACCTTGATTTATTATTGGTCTGTGTAACGGAACCACCGTTGCTATTGTAACCGATACCGCCCGCCGTACTTGCTGCGGAGGCGTTTACACCGTCTGTAGCGGTAACAGAACCGGTAACAGAAACATCACCCGCAACAGACAGGCTGGTTAAGGTACCGAGAGAGGTTACATTGGGCTGATCGGCTTTGGACAATGTAGCGTTTACGGTATTGGCAGTTATTTCACCGGTAACCGACAGGTTAGCAAGTACCCCGAGAGAAGTGAGGGAAGAATTTGTGATATTGGATGCCAGTGTTGAACCGGTTAAGGAAGTGCCGGCCGGTGTAGCGGCCAGAACAGCGGCATCTGCATAAGCGGTGGTAGCCAGTTGGGTATTGTTAGTTTTGGCTGCTGCCGTAGGTGCGGTAGGTATTCCGGTAAAAACCGGAGATAACAGTGGCGCTTTCACACGTAACATAGTGGCCGTATCGGAGATCTTCAAGCGGTTTACCAGCATGGTAGCGGTATCCGCATATTTTACCGACTGGCCGGATTTTGCATAACCACTCAGCATCGATGATGTATCAGCGTATTGAACTGATTTGCCGGTTTTAGCATACCCGCTCAGCATAGAAGTGGTATCAGAACTTTTCAACCGGTTAGCCAACATGGAGGATGTATCAGCATATTTTACCGACTGGCCGGATTTCGCATAACCATTCAGCATCGATGAAGTATCAGCATACTGCACTGATCTGCCGGTTCTCGCATAACCACCCAGCATAGAAGTAGTATCAGAACTCTTTAAGCGATTAGACAACATAGAGGCGGTA